>NZ_JBVIZF010000033.1:0-77636 GCF_055591805.1 Streptomyces sp. NPDC041200
CATGACATGGGCTGACGGGGATGGCGGCGCGGGAACGGGCGCCGCCCGGTCAGACGCGGGCGCGGCGCTCGACCGCGACCGCACAGGCCGCGAGGGCGCCCACCGCCGGGGCGGTCAGCGGCAGCATCTGCCAGGCGGCGACGGTGACCACCGCCAGCCCCCCGGCCAGCAGCAGCGAT
Source organism: Streptomyces sp. NPDC041200 (assembly GCF_055591805.1). NCBI lineage: Bacteria > Bacillati > Actinomycetota > Actinomycetes > Kitasatosporales > Streptomycetaceae > Streptomyces > Streptomyces sp. NPDC041200. The sequence continues at coordinate 180 of NZ_JBVIZF010000033.1, forward strand.
CCGCCCGGGTCGGCGGCCAGGCCACGGCGTACGGCGGTACCGGCCACCGCGGCCCAGTCGGCGCCCGGCCGCCACGCGGCGGCCGTCCGCAGCCCCAGGACGATCACCGCGAGCGTGCCCGCCACGCTCACGGCGATCAGGGCGGGCCCGCCCGGCAGGGCGCCGGTGCGGGCCACCCGCAGATCGAAGGCGAGCAGCGCGAGCGCCGCCCACCACAGCAGGGAGAACCGCCAGCCGCTCCGGGTCGCCTCCCGCACCCCGGCGCCGAAGTCCCGCAGCGTGGAGCGCTCCCCGTCCAGATGGCGGCGCAGATGCGCGCATCCGGCGGCGAACGACGGGAGCAGGGTGACGAGCGGCAGCGCGGCCAGCACCACCCAGACGCCGGTCAGCAGGCACTCGGCGAACAGCGAGAAGCGGACCAGCCGCCGCGAGGACCGCTCGGACCTCCGTACCGCTCGCTCCATGACGGCCCCTCAGCCCTTCAGCCCGGAGGTCGAGGCGCCCTCGACCAGATAGCGCTGGAAGGCGAGGAAGAACAGCAGCACCGGCAGCAGGGCCACCAGCGACATGGCGACCATGCCTCCGTAGTCGGCCACGCTGTCCTGGTCGATGAAGAGCTTCAGCCCCATCGAGACCGTGTACTTGTCGGGCTCGTTGAGATACAGCAGCGGGCCGACGAAGTCGTTCCAGGACCAGATGAAGGTGAAGATGGCGCTGGTGATCAGGGCCGGGCGGCACAGCGGCAGCACGATGTTCCAGTAGATGCGCAGATGACCACAGCCGTCCAGCCGCGCCGCCTCGTCCAGCTCGCGGGGCAGGCCCCGCATGAACTGCACCATCAGGAAGACGAAGAAGGCGTCCGCCGCCAGGTACTTGCCGAGCAGCAGCGGAACGTAGGTGTTGATCAGTTCCATCTTCTGGAACAGGATGTACTGCGGGATGATCAAGATCTGGAAGGGCAGCAGCAGGGTGGAGATCATGAGCGTGAACAGCACGTTCCGCCCGGCGAACCGGATCCTGGCGAACGCGTACGCCGCCAGCGAGCAGGAGAACAGCACCCCGATCACCGAACCGACCGCCAGGAACAGCGAGTTGCTGAAGAAGGTCGAGACGGGGACGTCCGCGATGCCGTCGGAGAGCCTGCGGTAGTTCTCGGTGATCGGATCGGTGGGCAGCAGCTCAAGGCTGCCGATGATCTGGTCACCGGGCTTGAACGACCCGCCGATCACCCACACCACGGGATAGAGGATCACGGCCAGCACGGCGAGCGCGCCCACGTGCCAGGCGACGGAGCGGAACCGGCCCCGCCCGCTGCCGATCAGGGAGTTCGAGCCCTTCAGGGAGGTCGAGGGAGTGGTCACCGGGCGTCCTCCTCGTAGTGCACCCAGCCGCGCTGGGTCTTGAACAGCACCGCGGTGACCAGGCCGATGCCGAGCATCAGCATCCAGGCCATGGCGGCGGCGTAGCCCATGCGCAGGTTCCGGAAGCCCTGTTCGTACAGGTACCAGCCGTAGACCAGCAGCGAGTCGCCCGGGCCGCCGGTGTTGGTGCCGGAGCCGGCGAGCACGACGGCCGAGGTGAAGACCTGGAAGGAGTGGATGAGTTCCAGCAGCAGGTTGAAGAAGAGCACCGGGGAGATCATCGGCAGGGTGATGGAACGGAACCGCCGCCACGCCCCCGCGCCGTCCATCTCGGCCGCCTCGTACAGCTCGCGCGGCACCTGCTTCAGCCCGGCCAGGAAGATCACCATCGGGGCGCCGAACTGCCAGACGGTCAGGGTGATCAGCGTGGGCAGGGCCCAGTCCGGGTCCCCGATCCAGCCGCCGACGTCCCAGCCGAACAGACTCATCGACTTGTCGACGATCGCGTCGTCGTTGAAGATCGCCCGCCAGACGATGCCGATGCTCACGCTCGCGCCGATGAGCGAGGGCGCGTAGAACGCCGAGCGGTAGAAGCCCTGCCCCTTGCGGGGCTTGACCAGCAGCAGCGCCACACCGAGCGCGACCAGCAGCTTCAGCGGGGTGCCGATCAGGACGTACTTCAGCGTCACCTCGACCGATGTCCACCACCGGTCGTCCTGGAACATGTCCTGGAAGTTCTTGAACCCGACCCAGCGGGGCGAGTCGAAGAGGTTGTAGTCGGTGAACGCCAGATAGAGCGAGACCAGCATCGGGCCGAGCGTGAGCAGCAGGATCCCGACGCACCAGGGCGTCAGGAAGAGGTAGCCCGCCAGGGTCTCCCGGCGGCCGGACCGCCGCACGGCCGCCGGGTCGGCAGCGTACGGGGCGTCCGGCGCGGCGCCCTTGCGCGCCCCGGGCCGGGACGCGGCGGCCGAGCGCTCCGCCGCCCCCTTGGCCGCCGCGCGCGTCGTGGTTCGTGTCACGGAAGCTCTCCTCACGAGCCGAGCGCGGATTCCGCCTCGTCGAAGAACTGGTCCACGGCCTTGTCCACCGAGCTCTGACCCACCGTGACGCTGGTGTAGGTGCGCAGGAAGGCGGCCTCGGCGACATCGGTGCCCGCCGGGTGCGGCGTGATCGGCTCCAGCTTCTCGGTCACGCTCTTCTCGTACGCGGCGATCTTGGCGTTGACGCCGGTCGGCTTGTACGCCTCGTACTGGGCGGTGGTGGCCGGGATGCCGCGGTTGTAGCCCATGATCTTGCCGACCTCGGGGTCGTGCGTCATGAAGTCGATGAGCTGGGCGACTTCCTTGGGGTGCTGGGTGCGGGCGGAGCCGCTGAGCATCAGTGAGGAGAGGTACTGGGCGGTCCGCTTGCCGTCCGTGGTCGGGAGCGGCCCGAGTTCGAGGGGCGTCTTGGTCTCGGCCGCGAAGCGGACCAGGAAGTTGTCCCAGGTGAACTCGGCGGCCGACAGGTCGGCGCTGATCGTCGCCTTGGGCTTGGCCTGTTCGCCCTTCTTGCCCGGTACCAGCTCACCGGCCTTGGAGTGCTGCTGCCAGGTGTTCCACCACTGCTTGAGGTCGCCCTTGGTGAAGCCGAGCTTCTTGTCCTCGGTGAAGAACGCCTTGCCGTGCTGGCGCAGGTACAGGTCGTACAGGTACATCACACCGGCGTTGTCGCTGGCGCCGTAGAGCGTGCCGTCGGACTTCCGCACCTTCTTGGCGGCGGCGAAGAAGTCGTCCCAGGTCCATCCGTCCTTGACGGTGACCCCCGCCTTCTTGAAGGCGGCCGGGTTGTAGAAGAAGCCGAAGGTATTGGCGCCGACCGGCACGCCGTAGAGCTTTCCGTCGATGTCCCCTGATTTCTCCAGGCCGTTCCGGAAACCCTTCAGACTGAGATTTCCTTCCTTGACCTGCTTGTTGAGATCGAGCAGCAGATTCTTTTCACCGTACTTGCGAAGGAATGCGTACGAGTTCTGGAAGACATCCGGTGCGTTTCCGCCCGCGGCCTGGGTATTGAACTTGCTCCAGAAGTCGGCGTATTCGGCGTAGTCCGTCTTCACGGTGATGTTCGGGTGCTGCTCCTCGAAGAGCTTCACCGTCTTCTGGATCATGACGGACCGGTCCTTGGCGCCCCACCAGGCGTAACGGATGGTCACCTTCCCGCCGGACGAGCTGCCGCCGTCGCCGCCACAGCCGGTGGCCAGCAGCCCCAGCGCGACCAGACCGGCCGCGGCCCCGCGGAGCCCTCTCGCCCTGGCCGTCCATCGCCGAGTACTCATGACGTGCCCCTCCCCGGGCAGGTCTGTCCGACTGCCCCCGAAACCAAGCTTGAAACGTTTTAGGTAAGCGCTTGCCGGGCTAAGCTAGAGATCAGCGCCGGGTACGTCAACGGTTCGGACAGGATCGATGCGGAAGCGCTTCAACCGCGGCGGCGCCCACGGCACTCGGGACACGACGCGGGACACGCTCGGGACATGCGGAAACACCGAGGGCCCGGAGGCTTGAAGCCTCCGGGCCCTCGGTCCGGGGTGGGCGATACTGGGTTCGAACCAGTGACCTCTTCGGTGTGAACGAAGCGCTCTCCCGCTGAGCTAATCGCCCGGGCGCACGGCCAACATTAGCGCATGCCGGACCGTGCTCATGACCATCCGACCAGCCCGGGACCCGGACCGGCCGATGGCCACCGGCCGTCACTCCTCGATCTTCCAGGGCATGACGAGGCCGAACTTCCACACGTACACCGTCAGTGCCACCGCACAGATCACCACCCCGATCGTGGTCAGGATGATGTTCCGCTTGCGCACCCTCGGATCCAGGGCGCGATGGGCGGCCTCGGTCACCTTGCGCTTGGTCCAGCGCAGCACCAGCTGCGCCCAGACGAACTCGGTCGCCCAGATCGCCATACCACCGAAGATCACCAGCCATCCCGGGCCGGGCAGCGGCAGCATGATGATGCCCGCCACCACGACCGCGAGTCCCACGACGAAGACCCCGACCTGCCAGCTCAGGTGCAGCGTCCGCGACCGCTTGATGAACTGCGGCGCCCGGGAGCCGAAAACCGGCTCCTCCGACACACCGTCCCCCGTCGCGACCTCGGGCGCCGGCGGCACGGCACCCGTCTGTCGCTCGTCACTCTCCGCATTCATGTGACCCAACCTACCTGATCCGCTGAAGTCACCGTAATGGCGGCACCGGCGGGTCGGCGGCTCCGCCGCTTGAGCTATCGGAAGACCCGCAAAACGGTCAGAGGGGTTTACAACGGCACCGTAGGTGGCATGTCGATTTCGCCGACGTGCGAATCCCCGAGCGCACACTGAGCGAAAGGCCATGGCGCTTATGAACACCACGGTCAGCTGCGAGCTGCACCTGCGCCTCGTTGTGTCGAGCGAGTCCTCACTGCCTGTACCCGCGGGACTGCGGTATGACACGGCCGACCCTTACGCCGTGCACGCCACCTTCCACACCGGAGCCGAAGAGACGGTCGAATGGGTATTCGCCCGCGACCTTCTCGCCGAGGGCCTGCACCGGCCCACGGGCACCGGCGACGTCAGAGTGTGGCCATCCCGCAGTCACGGCCAGGGGGTCGTCTGCATCGCCCTGAGCTCCCCGGAGGGGGAGGCTCTGCTCGAGGCCCCGGCGCGGGCCCTGGAGTCGTTCCTGAAGCGGACCGACGCCGCTGTGCCACCCGGCACCGAACACCGCCATTTCGACCTCGACACAGAGCTCTCCCACATCCTGGCGGAGAGCTGAGACCCGACGAGAGCTGAGCGCGGCCGTCCGACTCGGGGAGACGGCGCGAGCCGGTACGCGAGATTCCGGCAGTGAACATCCCGGCAGTGACATCCCGGCGGTGACATCCCGAAAATTGGCAGAGGCAGGCGGCGGTGCCGCCGCCGCGGTTCCGTCCGCGGCGGCGGCATCGTTGTGTGGCACGCCGTGTCACACCCCGGCCCCGGCGCCGCTAGAGTCGAGCCCATCGGGGGAGCAGTCGAGGAGTACCTCCGATCCCAGGGGCCAGGGAGCCAACCGTGCTGATCAACCACGACACCCGGTACGCGCTCGACGCGGTCATCGACCTGGTGAACACCACGCCCGGCGACGGGACCGAGGACGGCCTCGCGGACGTCGCCGCGCTGCGCCGGTTCGTCGAGCGCAACGCCTTCAGCGACATCGGCACGCTCGGTGAGCGCGATCTGACCGCCGTACGGACCGTACGGAGCCGGTTCGCCGAGGTCTTCGCCACGGCGGGCAGCCGCACCCGGCACACCGCCGAACTGCTCAACACGATGATCGCGGCGGCCGGGACCACTCCGCGGCTGACCGACCACGACGGCTACGACTGGCACGTGCACTACTTCGCCCCGGGAGCGTCCCTGGCCGACCATCTCGCGGCCGACGGCGGCATGGCGCTGGCGTTCCTCGTGGTGGCGGGCGAACACGAGCGGCTGCGGCGCTGTGAGGCCCCGGACTGCCGGTTCGCGTTCGTGGACCTGTCGCGCAACCGCTCCCGGCGCTACTGCGACAGCCGCACCTGCGGGAACCGGCTGCATGTCGCCGCGTATCGCGCGCGGCGCAAGGAGGCCGCGAGCTGAGCCGAGCGGGCGCGCGCCGGAGCGCCGCGCCGCCGCCGGTTCGTCACCATCGGTAGAGGTCGTGGAGCGCGGTGCCGAAGAGCAGCATGCCTATGAAGGCGAGGAAAAGCATCAGCGGCGGCTGGGACAGGGCGAACAGGCAGCCGCGTGGCTCGTCGCTCGGTGGTACAGGGGGTCCTTCGATAGGGGATTGCTCCCCGGGTGTTTGCAGCATCTCGCGGGAGATCATGGCCCAGCGCGGACCCACGCTGCGGTCAAGGAGCGATTTTTGATCGGGAGCTTGTCAGATCCCGTGCTTTTTGAGAATGGCCTCGATGTCTGAGAAATCTTCTGTTCCGGAGCTGCCAGAGCTGCTTCCCGCAGTGGGTTTCTGCTGACCCGCCTTCTTCGTCGCTCCACCGGCCCCGCGACCGGCCCCCAGGGCGGGTTCCGAGGCACCCGGGGCCAGCGCTCCGCCCCGCTCCGCGGCGGCCGCCGCGCGCCGCTCCTTGCGGGTGCCACCGACCCGGCGCTCGGCCGCCCGGCTCACCATGAACAGCAGCCAGGAGATCCCGAGCACGCCGAAGCCCGCCCAGACGCTCGGCTTGAAGACCAGATCGGTCAGCCAGTCCAGGACGCCGGTCATCGCCAGGCCCACCGGCAGCAGCGCGTAGGCCGCGATCCGGGCCGCGGCACGGAAGCGCTTGCGGTACGCGGTCAGACCCGCGATGCCCAGACCGGCCGCGGACAGCGCGACGCAAATCGTGTCGGTCAGCATCGGTTCCTCCCGCCGATGGGTTGCGCAGTATGTCCATCCTGCACCCCACGGGGCGGCACGAGCCACAGCCGAGGCGCGGGATCAGGGTCATCTCCGGGTTCGGAGGAGCCCGTGGGGGCTGGAAGACTGGCCCCATGAGCGACACCGATCCCGCCCGACCCGTACTCGACGTGTGGTGCGAACTCCAGTGCCCCGACTGCCGTACCGCCCTGACGGACGTGCGTGCCCTGCGCGAGCGCTTCGGCGACGCCCTGGACATCCGGCTGCGGCACTTCCCGCTGGAGCGCCACAAGCACGCCCACGCGGCGGCGCAGGCCGCCGAGGAGGCCGTCGCGCAGGGGCAGGGCTGGCCGTACGTCGAAGCCGTCCTGGAGCGCGCCGAGAAGCTGGGCGCCCGGGGTGAGCTGCTGCTCGTCGACGTGGCGCGGGAACTGGGCCTGGACGCCGAGGAGATGGACACCGCGCTGATCGACGGGCGGCACATCCTGATCGTCGACGCGGACCAGGCCGAGGGCAAGGCGATCGGGGTGACCGGCACCCCCACGTACGTCATCGGCGGGGAGCGGCTGGACGGCGGGAAGAGCCAGGAGGGGCTGCGGGAGCGGATCGAGGAGATCGCGGCCCGGCTGCTGGCCGAGCGCGGCTAGTTTCCCGATCCGGCTGGTTCCCTGATCCGGCTGGTTCCCTGATCCAGAGCAGCTGCTTGAGCTAGAGCAGCGGCTTGATGAGGTGGTACTCGACCGCCTCGTAGCCCAGCGACTCGTACAGCCGCAGCGCCGGGGTGTTCCCGCCGACGACGTACAGACCGAGGCTGCGCGCCCCGGCGGCCAGGCTGTCGCGCTCGGCGGCCAGCATCAGGGTGCGGCCGTGGCCGTTTCCGCGGTGCTCCTCGCCGACCTCGACGGAGAAGACGTACGCCTCGCCCCACTCCTCGGCGTCCGGCTCCCCGGCGCGCAGCGCGACCCAGAGGGTGCCGACGTCCGTGCCGCCGTGGGCGAGGACCCGCAGCACGGTGCCGGGGGTGGCGGGGCCGTGCGGCAGCAGCGCCGCGTAGTCCGTGTCCGCCTTGGCCTCGGCCTCTTCGCGGGTGAGCCCGCTCTCCAGCACCTTGCTGATGTAGCGGGTGCGCTCATGGGCGTGCCAGGCCGGGTAGTCCGCCTCCGCCATGGCCCGTATCGCGCTGCCCCCGGGCAGCTCGGGCGGCTCCGTCAGCGGTTTGACCATGTTGCGGCCGCGTTCGCGATAACCGAGCGCGGCCGCGAGCCCGAGGGCGGTCGCCGCCTGCGCGGGGACGCTCACCACCAGCCGGGTGCAGCGCCAGCCGCGCAGCACCTCCTCGGCGGCGAGCGCGGCGACCGTGGCGCGGCCGCGGTGCCGGTCCGCGGTGTCGATGTGGAGGTGCTCGATCCGCCCGGCGGACGGGCCCAGCCGGGCGTCGGTGGTGAGCCGGACGCTGCCGACGGGGCGGCTGTTGACGCACACCTCGTACGAGCGCGCGCGCCCGCCGTCGTCGGTGTGCCGCTCGGGCGTGGTGGGCCGCAGGGTGGTGGTCACGAAGGTGTTCTACCCGGGCCCGGGGCGCGCGTCATCAGGTTTGCGGCGGTTCGTTTTTACGACGGTTCGTTCCCGTCGTCCCTGAGCGCGGTATCCCCGAGCGCGGTCACGGGTCGAGGTCGGCGGCCGCCCGCTCGGTGAAGATCCGCATGGCCTTGGCGGTGACCGGTCCTGGCGTGCCGGGCACGGTCCGGTCGTCCACCTGCCGTACGGCCTGTACGTCACGGGTCGTCGAGGTCAGGAACACCTCGTCGGCCCGTTCCAGAACGTCGAACGGCAGCTCGGTCTCCCGGGCCCCGACCCACTCCAGGACGAGGGCGCGGGTGATGCCCGCGAGGCAGCCGGAGGTGAGCGGCGGGGTGTGGAGTTCGCCGTCGAGGACGACGAAGACGTTGGATCCGGTGCCCTCGCAGAGCCCGCCGACGGTGTTCGCGAACAGGGCCTCGGTGGCGTCGTGTTCCCGGGCGCGGGCGAGCGCGATCACGTTCTCGCCGTACGAGGTGGTCTTGAGACCGGCCAGCGCGCCGCGCTCGTTGCGGGTCCAGGGGACGGTGACCACCGACGTGCTGTCCGCCCGGCGGTGCGTCTCGACGAGCGCGACGACGAGCGTGGGGCCCGCCGTGCCCCGGTCGGAGCCGAGCGGCGAGAGCCCTCCGGTGTAGGTGATCCGCAGCCGCCCGAGCGGCATGGGGTTGTCGGCGAGGACCGCCTCGCAGGCCCGCCGCACCTCGTCGAGGTCCGGTTCGGGCAGGCCCAGGCCGTGCGCGGAGCGGGCCAGCCGGTGGAGATGGCGGGTGAGCGCGAAGGCGCGGCCGTCCAGCGCCTTGACCGTCTCGAAGACGCCGTCGCCGACCGTCAGCCCGTGGTCAAAAACCGACACCTGGGCGCTGTCGGTTTCGCGCAGGGATCCGTCGAGCCAGATCGTCACCGCATGGTCCTTCCCGTCGGCTGCTGTACTTCCGACGCTACCGCGAGCAGTCGCGCCGCCTTGAGTTCGGTCTCGTCCCATTCCCGGTCCGGATCGGAGCCCCAGGTGATCCCGGCTCCGGTGCCGAACCGCAGCACGGCGCTGCCGGGGGACGGCCGGTCGATCCAGAAGGTGCGTATCCCCACGGCCAGCTCGCCGGTGCCGCGGTCCGCGTCGACCCAGCCGATGCCGCCGCAGTACGGGCCGCGGGGCGCGGTCTCCAACTCGCCGATGACGCGCAGCGCGCTGGACTTGGGCGCCCCCGTCACCGACCCGGGCGGAAAGGCGGCCGCGAACAGCTCCGCCCAGCCTGTTTCCGGGGCCAGCTCGCCGCGGACCGTGGAGACGAGGTGCACCAGACCCGGGTGCGGCTCGACCGCGCAGAGCGCGGGGACGGTCACCGATCCGGTGGCGCAGACCCGCCCCAGGTCGTTGCGGACCAGGTCCACGATCATCACGTTCTCGGTGTGGTCCTTCTCCAGCAGGTCCTCCGCCCGGCGGCCGGTGCCCTTGATCGGCCCGGACTCGACGGTCCGGCCGGAGCGGCGCAGGAACAGCTCGGGCGAGGCCGTGGCGACCTCCACCCCGTGCTCCGGCAGCCGCACGGTGCCCGCGTACGGGGCCGGGTTGCCGTGCGCCAGCAGGGCGGTCAGGGCGTCCACGTCCGCCGCGGCCGGGTCGGGCAGCGGCGCGGAGAGTACGCGGCACAGATTGGCCTGGTAGACCTCGCCCGCCGCGATGTGGCGGCGGACGCGGCGGACGCCCTCGGTGTACCCGGCCCGGTCGAGCGAGGAGGTCCAGTCGGTGGGCCGCGGGCCGCGCCAGGCGCCCTGCGCGGGGGTGGGTGCGGGGTTCTGTGCCGGGGCGGGTGCGCGGCCGGGGTGGGGGTGGCGGCGTACGTCAGCGAAGCGGGCACAGACCACACGGCCCTCGAAGTCCGCGACAACGGCCCAGAAACCCTCGGTGTCCAGAGCCGAAGGATCGCTGGTCACATCGCGAAGATCGGTGGCGAGCAGGCCGCCGAAGCGGGCGAGAGGGGGCAGGTCGTGCACGCTTGCGAGTCTATGGCGCCTGGTCACGGGGGTGGTGGGAGGGATCGCGGCGGGCGAGCAGGGCAGCACGCTGCGGAAACGGAATTTGAGCTGGCTCCGGAATCCGCTAGAGTTCAACACGTCGCCGGGACGCGGAAGCGCCCCGGGAAACGACACCTGCGGACGTGGCTCAGTTGGTAGAGCATCACCTTGCCAAGGTGAGGGTCGCGAGTTCGAATCTCGTCGTCCGCTCGAAGTGGGGGTTTCCCGACCCCTGCGCCTGGTGGAGTGGCCGAGAGGCGAGGCAACGGCCTGCAAAGCCGTCTACACGGGTTCAAATCCCGTCTCCACCTCGGACGATTAGCTCAGCGGGAGAGCGCTTCCCTGACACGGAAGAGGTCACTGGTTCAATCCCAGTATCGTCCACTCGGGGCCCTGGCGGCCCCACCCCCGGGGTCCTGGTGGCCCCACACCCGCGCGATTAGCTCAGCGGGAGAGCGCTTCCCTGACACGGAAGAGGTCACTGGTTCAATCCCAGTATCGCGCACGCAGTTCCCGGGACGATTAGCTCAGCGGGAGAGCGCTTCCCTGACACGGAAGAGGTCACTGGTTCAATCCCAGTATCGTCCACACCGAACGACGCAGGGCCGGAGCGGATGCTCCGGCCCTTTGTCGTATGTCCTGCCGTCGTATGCCCTGTTCAGGTTCGTCGGCGCTCGAAACGGCGCGAGCCCGGACAGCTCCCCAGCTGTTGCTGTAAAACATCGAAGAGTGTGACGTAGATCGCTCTACTCCTTGGCCTGCTTCTCGTCCTCCCAGGGGTCCGGCTCCCACACGGGATGGATGTGCACCTTCGCCGTCGCCCGGCTCTCCTCGCCACCCTCGACCTCCTCGTCGGGATCGATCCGTTCCAGCACCACGCGTCGGATGAGCTGCTTGAGCAATGCGTTCTGTTCCCCGACTTTCAGCGTCTCCCACTCAGCGGCGAGGCTGATGATCAGGGGCTCATAGTCTGTGCGGTCTGGCGTCTGCTCGACCTCGACGCACTTCTCGAGGGCGGCCTGTGTGGTGGCCTGCTGCTGCTTGATGCGGTCGCGTGCCTTCTCGTATGCCCCGGGCGGGTAGTCGTCCGGGTTAACAGCGCGGTCCGCTTGCAGCCGCGCGAGGCCGTCAGCGAACTTGTCGAGCTCGGCTTGCAGTCGCGCCCGTTCGCGTGCGGCTTGGGTCCGCTCGTCGAGAACGAGGGCGCGCTGCTGCGGCAACGACGGCGCCGCGTCCACGCCTGCTGCGGCCTCCCTGAGTACCCAGTTCAACACCTCGCGTTCGACGTGGTCCCGGCGCTCTCGTACGCCCTCACAGCCTGTTGTGCCAGTCTTCGCCCGCACGCTGCACCGGTAGGCGAATCCCCCACTGCTGACGATCGTTGCGCTGCCGCGGCATCCTGCGCACCGCATCAGCCCGGTAAGGCGATACAGCGCTTGTCGGGCACGGGGCGGCGTGGCGCGTACTGCCTTGCGGCGAGCCTGGTACGCCTCCCACAGGTCCGGTGCGACGCATTCCTCGTGGGCCCCTGAGATCATCAGGTAGTTCGGGCACCGAAGACCCTGCTTGTTCCGTTCGCACGTGCACTCTCGGTCGTGGACGCGGAGTAACCCCGCCGGGAATCCGCTGTCCATGTAGTGCTTAATGGTCGACTCGGCCCACAGGCGGTTCGTCGTGGTGCGGTGGCCGTGGCGGTTGAGCCATGCGGCCAGCGCCTCGAATCCGTGACGACCGTCGGCATAGTTGCGGTAGAGGTCGGCGAGGATCGGGCCCCGCTCGGGGTGGATCTCGTACCACTCTTTTTGGGTGGTCCAGCCGCCTTGGCCGTCGGGCAGGCGGCGGGGGTGCCATATATACCCCCAGCGTGGCCGGCCGGATGAGGGTAGGTGGAGCTTGTTACGGCGGTGGTCGTGGGTCTCGATCCATTGCTCGCCGGCGCGGTCGCTTTCGTAGTTGCCGAAAGCGAAGATCATGTCTCGCTGGAACCTGCCGATCGCGGTCCTCGCGTCAACGTGTTCGGTGGCTGACTCGAGTTGTCCGCCGGCTGCTTCGAGGCGAGCGAGGTTGGTCACGTTGCCTGTGCGGCTGCGGCCGAATCGGGAGTATCGCCATACGGCGATGCCTCGGGCCTCGCCCTGTTCTACGCGCTCGATGGCGCCCATGATCTTGCGTTTGAAGTTCCGGCCGGTGGCGTCAAGGTCGACGATCAGCGGCTCGAGTAGGCGGCGCCCGGTGCGGGCTGCCCATTCTCGTAGGACGCCCTCTTGCAGCTCGGGGCTGATCTGTTCCTCTTTCCATGTGCTGACTCTGATGTATCCGAGCCAGGGCTCGCCGTCAGCCTCCGAGCTCTGGAACGTAGCGGGTACGTCGGTGATGGTCATTCGGCTTTCTGTTCCGGTCGGACGTGCCGGGCATCGTCAAGGTGGCGGACGTTGTCCAGGGGGCACGTGGCGGGTTGGACGCGCGCGGCGCGGTCGTCGGTGACGCCGTCTGTGCGGTCGCCGCCCGACGGCGGCGGTTGGTCGAGCAGACCCCGGGCGACGTGCTCGAGGGCGAGGCGGTAGCCGGCCGTGTGCGCCGCGGTGATTTGGTCCGTCTCTACCTGGTGGGCCCGGTCGGACTGCCAGACGACGACCGGGGGGACCGCGGCCAGGGCGATCAGGATTCCGGCGCGCACCACGTCATCCCAGTCTGCGAACAGGCCAACTATCCCCATGGTGAGGCCCGTAACCAGCAGGACAACGACGAGAGCGGGCAGGTACCGGCTGATCACGGTGTTCCTCCGTGCGGGTGCTAGTTCTCTGCGAGGTTCCCCTCGCCTGTATCGGGGGGTGGCTGGCGTTGCAGAGTCTCGGCCATGGAAACGAACAGACGGCGTGCCTGACTGTCAGTGATGCCGAGTTCGTCGGCGGCCTGCTCGGGTGTAATGCGGCGTGAGCTTGTCGTCGGATGCTGTACGGCCCTGAGTTCGCTCTCGTTGAGGACTCCGGCACGTACCAGCACCTCGCCCAGCGGCACGCGTAGCGCCGCGGCGAGCAGGGCGAGCACGCGAGTGTCAGTGACGCTGTCGCCGCGGAGCAGGCGGCCGACAGTGGACGGGCTAATGCCCGAATCCGTCGCAAACGCGCTCTTGCCCCCGCTGCGCGGTCCGGAGATGTCATAGCCACGGGTCGTCAGCTGTTGTTGCAGCCAGCTGGCGAGCGTGGCGGCGCGGTGGTCGGACGCGCCATCCTTGTTGTTTTTCATGGGTGAAATGTAGCGCGGTACTGCCTCCCCTGACAGACCGCCTTTCAGACATGACCAGCTGATCCATGGCGTACCCCCTCGTGTGCGCATGGGCCGTCTGACCTGCGTCGTTTCGTAGAACGTTTGCCCGATTCTGCGCGGTTCCTTGCCCAGTGTCAACGACCTAGTACCCGTCGCGACCGGCGCTAACTTTCACTCCTGAAAGATAGGTGTTACTTTCTGCCCAGACAGACACTCTGTCTGACCAGAAAGGATCGGTCTCATGTACGACCGTGCCCTCTTGCAGGCCGTCGCCACGGACAAGGGCGATGAGCACTACACCGCCCTCGCCGCCCGTCTGAAAGTTGCCCCCGCGACCGCATGGCGCCTGTGGACCGGCAAAACCGCGCCGTCCGCGCGTGTCGCCGCCGCTGTCGAACTGGTGTACGGCATCCCCGCGTCACGGCTGCTCAAGCTCGCCGACGCTGAGCGCGTCGAGCAGCCGCTCGAGGCCGCGGCATGAGCGCCCCCATCACCCGCGAGCAGGCGTACGCCAACGCCCGCGCCGTACTCGACCGGGCCCGCGCCCGCCGCGACGCCGACCGCGCCGCCGGCCGTCTCGCCCCCGAGGTCGAGCTCATATGCCGCCGCCTCGAGCGCCAGCAGCGCACCGCGGCCCCCGCGCACCGCGCCGCCGCATAACGCACAGCGGGCCCCCCGGATGCGCCCGGAACGGCCCAGCACGACAGCACAGAAAGGCCCTGCCGTGAACCTCGCTGTTATCCCTGGCGATCAGTCGCCGCCTGCTGACGACCGCGCCGCCGAGCTGGTCGAGCTCAACCTCGACGAGCTCGCCTTCACGTTCGCGCAGAACCCGCGAGATGTCGCCCGCCTGCTCACGCTCCACGCGGCAAACGTGATCGCCCTCGACCTCGCCGCCGTCGACGAGACCGCGCCGCACTACGAGTGCGGCATACGCGCTGCGACGGCCGCCGGCACCCGCGCCGCCCTGCTCAACATGCTCGGCGCCCGCCCCGCCCGCAACCGCACCCAGGAGCACACCGCATGACGAGCACCGCCGTTGAGCGCCGGCCGGCGCCGGCCGCTGTCCCCGCCGTCCCCCAGCGCGGGGGCGCCCTCTCCCTCGCCCACATGACCCCGCGCGAAGCGTGGCTCTTCTGCGAAAGCCTCGCGAACACCCCGCTGTTGCCGGACCCGTACCGCAAGAACCCGGCATCGGTGCTGTGGGCGATGGAGTACGGCCGCGCGCTCGGCCTCGACGTGGTGACCACCATCACCACCATCCACGTCATCAAGGGCAAGCCGACGCAGAGTGCCGACCTCATGTTGTCCCGCGCCCGCGAGGCTGGGCACCGCGTGCGCATCAAGGCCGAGCGCACCAGCTGTGTGGTGCGGATCGTCCGGCACGACGATCCCGACGATGAAACGGTCGTCGAGTGGACTCTCGACGACGCCGTGACCGCCTGCCTGTGCGAGCTGCGTAACGGTCGCCCGTACGCCCGCGACGACAAGAACCGGCCCACGAGTTGGGAAAAGTACCCGCGCGCCATGCTCCGGAGCAGGGCGATTGCCGAGGCCGTCCGTATCGCCTGCCCCGAAGTGCTGCACGGCGCCATCTACACGCCCGAGGAACTGGGCGCCGTCGTCGACCAAGAGGGGAACGCCGTCGAGGTGCCCGCCGGCACCGCGGTCCCGGAGACGATTCCGCACACCGAGCAGCCGCGGCCGGCCCGCGACTACCTCGCCGAGGCCGTCGCCACCGCCGACGCCGACCAGCTCGCCGCCATCAGCAGCGACGCCACCGCCGCGGGCGCCCCCGAGCACTACCTCGCGCAACTGGAGGCGATCCGGGCCGTGCACGCCGCGCCGGACGCCGCCGCCGCCGGAGTCGTATGGAAGGCCG
Organism: Streptomyces sp. NPDC041200; assembly: GCF_055591805.1. Lineage (NCBI taxonomy): Bacteria > Bacillati > Actinomycetota > Actinomycetes > Kitasatosporales > Streptomycetaceae > Streptomyces > Streptomyces sp. NPDC041200. Next base: position 15,671 of record NZ_JBVIZF010000033.1, read on the forward strand.
CCAAGACCGCCGGCGCCCCCGAGACGTACCTCGCCCAGCTCGCCGCCGTCGGTGCCACCAAGCCCGGTGCCAAGCAGCCCCAGCAGCAGGCCGAGCAGCAGCCGGAGAGCACCGCCCCGACCGGCGAGCAGGCCCCGGAGCACGCCGCCGAGCTCACCGCCATGTACGACGCCGCCACCGCGGCCGGTCTCAACCGCGCCGAAGCCGACGACGCGTTCACCGCGGCGCACCAGTGCAAGCCGAGCGAGGCCACCGTCGAGCAGCTGCGATCGCAGCGCGACGACCTGCTCGAGGCCGTCCAGGGAGCCGCCGCGTGACCGCCGAGCAGCCACCCACCACGACCGCCGTGCGCGCCGCCGTCACCCGCGAGGCTGTTCTCAAGGCGCTTCGTGACCACATCGACGCTGAGTACGAGACCGCCCGGACCGAAGTTCAGCACCTCCTCGACGAGCAGCAGCTCGCCACCGGCGGAACGAAGTTCGATGCGATCTTGCCCGACGGCACAAAGGTGGGGTCCGCCTCCCTCAGCGTCGGCGAAAAGGCCGCGCAGATCGTCGACGAGGACGCGTTCACCGCGTGGGTACGCACGACGTACCCCGCCGAGGCCGTAACCCGCATCGTCAAGAGCGTGCAGGCCGCGTTCACCGCTCGCCTGCTCGCCGAGATGACCGCGGCGGGCGCCGCCCGGATCGTCGACCCGGAAACGGGCGAAGTGCACGAGGTGCCCGGTGTGGAGATCAAGCCGAGCCGCAAGCGCACGCACTCGATGAACTTCCTACGGAAGACCAAGGCACGCCCGCAAGACGGCCGCGAGCTGGTCGCCTCGGCGTGGCGGTCCGGGCAGCTCGCCCCGATCATCCTGCCCGCCCTCGCACCGGCCCCGGGCCCGGGCGACGAGGGAGCCGCCGCGTGATGCTCGCCGCCGTCTGTGACCTCGCCTGCCTCGCTGCCCTCGCCGTTGGCGCGTGGGCCATCGAGGCCCGCCTCGCCGCCCTGTACCGCGCCACCCAGCGCAACCGCCGCCCGTAGCCCCCGTCCCGCCCCACACCACGGGGCGGGCCCCATAACGGAGCAACCCCGTTGAGCATCACTCTTGACCATGCCTCGCGCATCCTCGGCACCCCGGCCCCGGCCCCCGTCGAGGGACAGCTCGCCGTCGACGACGACCCCCGTATCGGCTCTGTGTGCACCGGATACGGCGGACTCGACGCGGCCGTTATGGACGTACTGGGCGGATCGCTCACTTGGGTAGCCGACCCCGACCCCGGCGCGACTCGAATTCTCGCCCACCACCACCCCAACACGCCCAATCTCGGCGACATAACCGGCGTTGAGTGGGCGGAGGTTGAGCCCGTCGACCTACTGACCGGCGGCTACCCGTGCCAGCCGTTCAGCATCGCCGGCGAGCAGAAAGGCACCGCAGATGATCGACACCTCTGGCCTTACATTGCCACCGCCATTCGCGTACTACGACCCCGACTCTGCTTCTTTGAGAACGTCGCAAATCACCTTCGGATCGGATTCCGAGACGTTCTCAGGGATCTTGCCGCGCTCGGGTTCGATGCGGAGTGGACAACTGCACGCGCGTCCGGCGTTGGCGCCGCTCACCAGCGGGAACGCCTGTTCATCCTCGCCTGGCCTGCCGACACCCGCCGCGAGGGACTACAAGGGTGGCGGGCAGAAAGGGCAGCTTCCGACCGTCCTGGCCATGCTGCCGACCCCTACCGCCAATCTCGGGGACAACGGCGGAGCGCAGCACCCGGAGAAGCGGCGGGCCGGAGGGCATCAGCCGTCGATTGCGGATGTGGTCGAGCACCTTGGGGCAAGTACGCCCCCGCCCTCCACCGATGGGAACAGGTCATCGGCCGACCGGCGCCGCCGCCGCTCAACGGCCAAGGACGCCCCAACCCTCTTTTCCTTGAGTGGCTAATGGGCCTCCCCGATGGTCACATATCCGCGGTCCCCGGACTGTCGCGCTCCGCGCAGATGCGGGCCGCCGGTAACGGAGTGGTCCCGCTCCAGGCGGCAACTGCGTTGCGCTTCCTGCTCGACCGGGCCGCCGCCCGCCAAGGGGTAGCCGCGTGACGACCGCCACTTCGCCGGGCATCCCCGACGGCCTCGCCGAGCAGTTCGCCCGCCGCTCCCGCGCCACCGCCGACGGCCACCGCGAGTGGACCACGGCCAACCGCACCGCATCCGGTGCCGGACGCTTTCGCTACCGCGGCAAGGACTACACGGCCGCACAGGCCGCGTTCATCCTGCGCACCGGCCGCGCGCCGGTAGGCACCGTCCAGCCAACTTGCGGCATGCCGCACTGCTGCGATCCCGCGCACGTCGACGACCAGCAGACCCGACAGCGCGACCGCGCCGCCCTCGCCGCTGTCACCGGCGTTCGGCATCGATCGCCGTCATGCGATCACGACCAGGCCGTACACGGCCGACACCGCGGCGACGGCCGCCGGTACTGCGACGCGTGCAACAACCCCAAGCCGACCGGCTGTGGCCACGGCAACCCGAGATGCGGCGGCGAGCCCGTCCACCCCTACTCGTGCGGGCCCCGGTGCGAACAGCACCAGCCGTCTAAGACGCACCCGTACCACCTCCCCGCCACGCAGTGACCTGCTCCGGGGCGAGGGCTCCCCCGCCCTCGCCCCGGGCGCCCTGTCCCCACACCACCGATAGGAGCCACGTCCGTGCCCCGCATACGCACTATCAAGCCGGAGTTTTTCACCAGTCTCACGGTGGCCGACCTCACCCCCGAGCAGCGGCTGACGTTCATTGGCCTGTGGACGCACTGCGACGACGAGGGCCGCGCCGTCGACGACGCACGGCTCATCAAGGCCGCCGTCTGGCCGCTCGACGACCGCACCGCCGCGGACGTCGAGGACGACTTGCGAGCCCTCACTGAGTGCTCACTGATCAGTCGTTACACCCTCAGCCGGAAGCCGTATTTGGCCGTCAACGGGTGGCGCGAGCACCAGCGCATCAATCGGCCGACCCCGAGCAGGCTCCCCGCCCCCGAGCAGGGCGAAACGACCCCGCCACCCCCGCCGACCAGCAGTGATGACGACTCACCGGCCCCTCACTCGCAACTCAGTGAGGACTCACGCCCGGAAAGGAACAGGGAACAGGGAACAGGGAACAGGGAACAGGGAACGTCGGTCGCCGCTCCGCAGCTACCCGACACGGCGCAGCTGCGCGAGGACGTCGAACGCGTCTGCAACCACCTTGCGGACCGGATCGAAGGCAACGGCAGCAAGCGGCCGACGATCACGAAAACGTGGCGCACCGCCGCACGCCTGCTACTCGACAAGGACGGCCGGACCGAGGAGCAGGTACACGGCGCAATCGACTGGTGCCAGAACTCGGACTTCTGGCGTTCCAACGTGCTCAGCATGCCGAAGCTGCGCGAGAAGTACGACACGTTGCGCCTCCAGGCCGCCCGCCCGGCCGGCAACGTCGTTTCGCTCGCCGCCGCCCGGCCCTCCACCACCGATCAGCGCGTCGCCGAAGGCATGAGCCTGACCGCCCGTCTGCGCGCCCAGGAGGCCGCACAGTGACCCCCGCCGACGCATCCGAGTTGCTGACCCTCGCCGCCGCGTTCGACCGCCGCACCGTCGGCGAGGCCGACGCCCGCGCATGGGCCGCCGCCCTCAACGCCATGCCGCTGGACGAGGACGCCCGCGAGGCCGTCGCCCGCCACTACGCCGAAACCGAGAAGTGGCTCACGCCCGCCCACGTCCGGGCCCAGCGAGCCCGCATTCGAGCCGAGCGCATCGACCGCGCCAACGTGCTGGACGACGGCCGGCCCGACGAGACGCCGAGGCAGTTCCTCGCGCGCCGCCGCGCCCTCACCGCCGCCGTGGCCGACGGCCGCCTCGAGGCCCAGACCGCGACGCAGGCCGTCGGCCTCGCCCCCTCGACCGCGCCGCGGGCCCTCACCGGCGGGCCCGCACCCGAAGTCGCCGACCGCCTCAAGGGAGTCGGCCGCCGCATCCCCGACGCCGCCGCCGAGGAGCTGCGCCCGTACCGGCCCGTGCGCGCCGAGCGCGAATCTCTCGCCCAGCACGGCCAGCCCGACCCGCTCGACGTGCCGTGCACGCACCCGCCGTGCCGCTCCCCCGCCGGCCAGCCGTGCCGTAACCGGCACCGCGCCCCGCGCAGCACCCCGCACCCGTCCCGCCTCGACGACGCCAGCGCCCGCCACAACGCCCAGGGAGCCGCCGCATGAACCGCAACCGCAAGCACCCCGACCGCCCCGCGCACCGCCGCAAGTCCACCGCGAGCGACCGCACGAAGAACACCAGCGGCTACCGCATCACCGGTGCGTGGCCGCAGCGCCCCGACCGGCCCGCCGTCAAGACCACGCAGGACCGACGCGCCCGCGACCGGATCGCCCGCGACATGGCCGCGCAGGGCGCATGGGTGACCGTCGAGGAGCACCGCGGGTATGACGCGTGGCGGACCCTGTACGAGGTCGACGGGCCCGCGCTGGTCGCCGAGCAGCAACTCGCCGAGCAGGCCGCGGCCGAGCGCGCCGAGCGCCAGGCCGAAGCCGAGCGCCGCCGGCGCCGCCTCGCCGCCGAGGCCACCACGCACGCCCGCGCCCTCATGGCGCCGCCCGCCATCGTCCGGCCCGAAAACCGGCAGCGCGCCCGGCACATCACCGGTGCCCAGCGATGATGCCCGCCGCCGCCGTCGCCGCGATCCGGGCCGCCGTCGAGGACGCCCACCGCCGCGACCTCGACCAGCCCGAGGACGTAGCCGAGCACGTCGTCGGCGAGCTCGAGGCACAGGGGTGGACGGTCATTGACCCGATCCTCACCTGTCCACGGCCGGCAGCGTAGAGCCACCCAGGGGGCCGTCCCCGTATTCGGCGCGCCCCCCTCTCCGCTAACTTTCTGTTCAGACAGAAAACATGTCTACCGAGAAAGAACATTCAGAACGACAGATACGTAACGGAGATAGACGCCATGGCCCACACCCTCGCCGCCGCCGAGCGATTCGCAGCCAAGGTCAACACCGCCGGCCCCCTGCCACTCATCCGCGGAGTGCTCGGCCCCTGCCACCTCTGGACAGGCAGCAGCAACGGGAAGGGCTACGGCACCTTTTGGCTCGACGGACGCACCGTCAAGGCCCACCGCGCCGCCGTCGAGCTCGCCGACGGCCAGCCCATACCCGACGGCCTCGAGGTCGACCACCGGTGCCGGAACCGCGCATGCGTGCGCCGATCACACCTCGACCCCGTCACGCACCGCGTGAACATCCTCCGTTCGACGAACCACGTCGCCACCCGCGCCGCCGTCACGCACTGCCCGGCCGGCCACGCCTACGACGAGGCCAACACCTACCGCGCACCCAACGGCACCCGGAAATGCCGCGCATGCAAGCGCAAGGCCGCCCGCGAACGCCGCGCCGCCGCACGCGAGCACCAGCTCGCCCCCGTCGCGCCCATCACCCCCAGCGCCACCACCCCCGAAAGGCAGGCCGCCTAACCCATGGCCGGCGACACCGTCATCACCGTAATCGGCAACCTCACCGACGACCCCGAACTCAGGTTCACCCCGTCCGGTGCCCCCGTCGCAAACTTCACCATCGCCAGCACGCCCCGCCACTTCGACAAGCAGGCCAACGAATGGAAGGACGGCGAAACGCTTTTCCTCCGGTCGTCCGTGTGGCGCCAGCAGGCCGAGCACGTCGCCGAATCCCTCGCCCGTGGCATGCGCGTCATCGCCCAAGGCCGCCTCACGCAACGCAGCTACGAGGACCGCGAGGGCATCAAGCGCACCGTCTATGAGCTCAACGTCGAGGAAATCGGCCCGAGCCTCAAGACCGCCACAGCCGCCGTAACCAAGGCCAACGGCAGGAACGGCACCCAGCAGCCGCAACAGGGCGGATACGGCCAGCAGGGCAACGGCTACGCCCAACAGCCCGACTCATGGGCCACACGGCAGCAGGGATACAGCGACGAGCCCCCGTTCTAACCCCGCTGCGACCGCGCGCCACGTCCGGTCGCAGCCCGCGCCGCGCGCGCGAGCCCTGCGCGAATACGACGTTCATCAACTTCCGAACGAAGAACACGAGAAGCAGGAGCCCGGCCCCATGAACCGCATCCCCGACGCTGTCAACGTCGCCAGCCTCGACACCCACTGCCTCATCGTCACCGTGCCCAACCACGGCCCGGCCGAGATATCGACCAGCGTTCCCCGCACGGTCGCCGCCGACGTGCTGCGCCAGATCGCCGACAGCCTTGAGGGCGATACGGGGAACTGCGGATTCAGCCTCGCCACCGGCCGCCCCTGCCCCGTACACGACCGGCCCGCCACGCGCCGCCCCCGCGGCCTCGACGACCTGCTCGACCACCTCGCCGACCGCATCCCCGACGACGACACCGACCGGGCCGACATCGAGCAGCAGGCCGCCCCGCCATCGACACTCGCCGCCGCGTTCGCCGAGTTCAGCCGCAACCTGCGAACCGCCATGGAGCAGGCCGACACCGAGCGCAACAACACCGCGCCGGCCGACACCGAGCAGGCCGACGACGACCCGCGCCCGCGTATCGAGGTCGACCTCGAGCAGCCGGCCGAGCCCGAGCCCGTCGAGGAGCAGCCGGCCACACCGACCGTCGTCGGTTGCGCCCATGGATACGGCCTGCTGCGCGACAGCTGCCCCGGATGCGACCACGAGCAGGACACCCCGCACGAGGCCGACCCCGTCACTGTCCGGCCGTCGTGGGCGAAGCGCGACATGCGCCGGTGCCGACGCTGCGCGCTGCGCCCCTCGCACTACATCCACAAGGCCCAGCGGAACACCGAGTGAAGCGCCTCGCCGCCCGCCTGCTCGCCGCATGGCGCGCCCGCGCCGCCCGCCGCCGCGCCGACCTCGACCTCGCCCGCCTCGCCCGTAAGGAACCCAAGTGACCCGCCACTCACGTACCAAGCCGCGTGAACACGAGCGCCGCGACCGCCGCGCCGCCCTCGACGTGCTGCTCGCCCGCGCGCAGCGTGGCCGCCTCTCCCGGGCCGAGGCAGTCATGTTGCGCGCTTACGTCACCGAGGAACAGCGCACCGCCGACGAATCCCGCAGCGTCAACGCCGGCACCACACGCGCCCTCGAGCGCACCCGGGCCGGCGCCGACGAGGCGATACGCAGCCTCGAGGCCGAGCTCGCCGAGCAGCGCCAGGCCGCCGCCGACGCGTCCGAGCAGCTGCGCCAGTACCGGGCAGTGTTCGGCGAGAACGCCCTCGACGCCCACGCGCACGCCCTCGCCCGCGCCAGCCGTGCCGAGGGCGCCCTCGCCCGCGTGCACGACGCCACCGGGCCCACCTCAGCGCACGTCGCCGAGTACGACCGCGCCGCCCGCGTCGACGCCGAGGAGCGCGCCGACCGCTACCGTCTGCACTCCGAAAAGCTGTGGCACCAGCTCGCCGCCCAGCGCCACCGGGCGAGCAAGTTGGAGACCGCCGCCCGCGTCGCCGAGCATGGCCGGGCCGAGCTCGAGCAGCGCGTCGCCGACCTCGAGGCCGACCTCGCCCACGAGGCAGAGCAGCCAAGGCCGGCCCGATGCGTGCCCGCCGTTGCCGGGCCGGACCATCCCATACACGCCCTCACCGAAGCGCTCACCGCCGGCCGCGCCCTCGACCACCTCGACGCCGGCCAGCTCATCCGCCGGTACTACGACGCGGTACACGCCGTCTGCTGCCCGCTCGAGCACGACGCCCCCCGGCCCGGGCCCGCCGCCGAAGCCGACCTCGCCCAACTCGCCGAGGACGACCTCGAGGCCGTCGCCGACGAGCCGATCCCGTACACCCTCGCCCACCCATAAGCCGGCCCCGGGCACCCCGCACAACCGCGAGGGCGCCCTCGAGCACCAGGAGCAACCCCCCAATGCCGAGCACCCTCGACGCCGCGACCACCGCCCGCGGCGCAGCTGACGACCTCGCCGCCGTCCGTGAGCAGTGGGGCGACCTGCTCGCCGCCATATCCCGCCCGCCGGCCGCCGAATGGCCCCCGCGTGAGGCCCGCGGATTCCTCGACCAGCTCGCCACGGACGACCGCGCCGAGGACGACCTCGACGAGCAGCAAGTCGCCCGCATCGGCCGAACGCCGCTAACGCTGCGCGAGCACCCCGCCCCCGTAAACCTGTCCGCGCTCGACGCCGCCCTCGAGGTCGAGCGCGCCCTGTTCGACCTCGCCGACTACCTCGCCGAGCAGGTACAGCGCCCCATCCGGCACATCGAGACCCCCACCTACGGCGCCCCCGCCGACACCATCCTTGACCCCGACGACCGCGACGACCCGGCACGGTGGCACCTCCCCACCAACCGCGACACCGGGCCAGCCGCCGTCGCCTCGCCCGGATCACGCGCGTACGGGCTGCACTGGGCCGCGGTGTGGATCGAGGGCCGGCTACTCGGCGAGGGCACCGACGGCGACCTGTTCACCCCCGTACGGACGTTGCAGCTCGAGGAGGCCGCACGCGTCGCGCGCCACGCCCGTGCCGCCGTCGAGCACGCGCTCGGTCGCGACGGCCGCACGACCACCCTCGACAGCCCGTGCCCATGGTGCGGCGGGCGCCTGCTCGGCCGCACCAAGTCGGGGGGCGAACCTGTGGTCACCTGCTCGACGGGCTACGCGTGCGGGGCGCCTGTCCTGCTCGACGACCGCGGCCGGCGGGCGTGGCGGGGCGCTGATCTGGTCGGTCTGTACGTCGCCCTCGAGGCGCGCCGGCGGGAGGAGTAGGGCGGACCCAGGGGCAGCGTCCGGCCAAGTCACGGGGGGTGTTGGGCAGTTGCCCGACACCCCCGCTGTGTAGCAACTTGTGAACCCGCTTGTGTAGCCACTTGTGAAGCCGCTACAGTAAGGCTCCCGCCGAACCTCACTCGGCGGGCGCCGGACCTCACCCGGCACTCATCAGCCAAGGGAGCAACCCCCTATGAGCGTCACGATTCCCGGAGCACTCGCCGACCACCTCGCCGCGCAGTACATCGGCGACGAAGAGACCGCCGCCGCCCTCGACGCCGCCCGCCGCGGTCGAGGTCGAACGCTGGTTATCGAGCCGACCAGCACGCGCGTGCTGCACGTCATCAGCCGGCACGCCGAACACATCCTCAGCGTCCCCCGCGCCTACACCCGCGCGACGCGCGACGCCGCCCGCCTGTGGATCGCCCGCGCTGGCTACTCGCCCGCCCTCATGGTCCACAAGTACGACAGCACCGAGGACGCGTACAACCGCACCCAGTGCGGCGACGACATCCGCGACGGCGACGTACTGATCATCGAGCGCGAGGGCGTCGTCGGTTTCCTCCGTAGCGCGTGGCCGGTCGCCGTGACCGTGGCACACGGCAAGCTGCATCGCATCACGGGCGACCCGCGCATCCTCGACGACGGCCGATACGCCGACAGCGCCATTCGCGCCGAGCGCATCGCCACCGAGCACGGGTTCGCCCTCGCCGAGCAGCACGTCGACGCCGTCGAGGCCGAGGCCGTCGAGCAGTTCGACGCCGCTGCGCGCGCCGCCGACGCCGTCGAGCACGCCGAGCAGGTCGAGGCCGCCGTCGACACCGTCGCCGAAGCCGAAGCACTGTACGCCGCGCAATTGGTCACCGAGGCCGACGCCACCGACGGCACGTGGCGGGGCGAGTGGATCGGCCAGCAGGCCGACGACGCCCTGTTCGCGGTCGAGCTCGACGCCGAGCAGGGCGCCTTGTTCGACGACCGCGCCACCGATCGCGAGCAGCGCCGCGCCGCCCTCGCCCGCATCAAGGCCAAGGCCGACGCCGAGCGCGCCGCGCACCGCGCCGAGATGGACGGGCGCATTGCAGCCGAGCACCGCGCGCACGGCGTGCCCGTCCCGCCCGCCGTACAGGCCCGTATCGACATCCACCTCGCCCGCGAGTACCCCGCCCTGTTCGCCCCCGAGCAGCCGCGCCCCCTCGAGCTCGAGCCCGCGCTCATGTGGGCCGTGACGCAGCGCGTCGTGATCCGCGGCGAATGGCAAGGGCTGATCATGTGCGGACTCGGCCGCCGCGAGGCCGAAGACCGCGCCAGCGTGTTGCGCTACACGGGCAGCAGGGACGTACAGGTGGTGCTGTGCGAGCACGGCCCCCACTCCCACCGTGACGCCCGCCTCGCCGCACGCTGCGAGGGATGCGGGTACCCGATCCCCACCGGCGAGCAGTGGCACGACGCATGCCGCCCCCGCCCTCGCTTGACCCCGCTCGAGCGCGCCCGCCTCGCCGCCGAGCGCGACGCCAGGTACGCCCGCGCCCTCGACGCGTCCGACGCCGTCGCCGCCGACCTCGACGGCGAGCCCCCGTTCTAACTCACCCGACCGGCCCGCCCTCGCCCCGGGGGCGGGCCCTATCCCACACCGACAGGAGCAGCACGTGAACGACCAGCAGCCCGCCGAGCAGGGCGACGAGCCGACCGTCGCGCACTACCGGCGCACCGACCCCAGCAAGGGACCGCGTAGCCTGCTCGGCCAACAGGCCGCGTTCGAAGGCATGGCCGCTGCCAAGGGGTTGCAGCAGGTCGAGGACGACGGCCCCGACACCACTGACCCGAGCGAGGACCACCCCGAGCAGCACGCCGACGACTACCAGGCCGGCCGGTCGTATTCGCCGGTCGAGATCAGCCGCCGCGTCAAGCGGCGCCGCCTCCAGCCCACCGACGCGGCCCGCCGCTTCGCCGAGCAGGCGCTCGCCGAGCTGATCCAGCACGAACGCGACAGCGCCGCCCGCCGCGCCCAAGCAGGCGACACCAACCCGTACGACCTCGACCCGTACGCCGACGTACACGACCTCGCCGAGCAGTACGACCAGGCGCGCACCAACACCGCCGACCCCGCCGACCTCGAGCAGTTCCTCGACAACCTCGCCGACGACCTCGACCTCGCCGACGTTCGCGCCCTACGCCTCGCGGGCGAGGCCGCCGTCGCCGTCACCTCGCGGGCGATCCGAGCAGCGCGCGACCGCGGCACGAAGCCGCCGCAGATCGCCGACGAACTCGGCCTCACGCCGTCGCGCGTCTATCAGGTGTTGCGCGAGCTCGCCACCGAGGACGGCGAGCAGCCGCCCACCGACCCCGAGCAGTAGCCCAGTCAGCAGCGCGGGCCCGTTCCGGCGACCTCACCGCCGTACGGGCCCGACTCACCACAGACGGGAGCAACCCCCGACCATGGCTGAACCCAACCCTACCGAGCCCCGCCGCAACCTCCCGCCCGCGGTCGGCCGGTCCATGTCCGTGCGCATCCTCGACGAGGGCATGTACGACGACCTCGCTGTGATCATGCGCACCGGATGCGACGCGTCCACCGCCGTCCGACAAGCCCTGCTCGTCCTCGCCAACGTGTATTACGGCGCATGGGCAAGCGGTGCCTACCCGGCGGGCGTGGCGCCGGTAATCCGCACCGCGACTCTCGACCCATATCAGCCTGTCCGACAGGCTGACCAGGCCGTATGACGGACCGCGCCCCGCTGCATGACACAGCGGGGCACTGCTGTACGACCGGCCGTCGCGGCGGTCGCACGCCTATCCGGTTCATCCCCACGAAGGGGTGATTCTTACGCTGTGGAAGCCGGGAGTATCCACAAGGCGAAGGTTGTCCACAGTGGAATCGCAGTCTTCGCTTAGCCTCTATAAGCTCATCCCCGCGAGTGACTGCAAGTCACCAACGGTTCAACCTCCCTGAGCTGCCATCCAGTTGCAGAGCATCAACGGAGGTGCCAGTGAGAGACAAGCAGAACTCGCACAAGGGAAAGGGCCCGTGGGGGCCCCTCACGTTCCTAGCCAGCCTCGCGCGCCTCGCGCTCGACTGGTACAGGCACCTGTGAGGACCGCCAAACGGGCCCGTTCCTGTCACCAAATGACCGCGTAGGCGGTCCGGAAGCGTTGCAGCGCTTCCCATGCGTGGGGTCGCCTTCCGAGAAGAGGCGGCCCCACCCCTACTGCCATAAACCCAATTAAGCAATTACGGCCTAGGCCAGCCTACCCAACCACTTACACCACTCCGCACTGAGACGTAAGTAATGGCGCCTTCCGAGCCGGCGCGTATCGGGTCATCGCAGGTCAGGACACAACTTGCGCCGTTACCTTTCCGTGACCTAACGTTGGGCCTGTCTTCGGTGTGCCCAGAATCAGGCCCGCCGCACCACGCCCCGCCGCTCACCGCCGCGGGGCGTTTTGTATGCCCGCACGACCGCGCCGGGGGGTGACCATGGGCCGCCCCATCACCGACGAGGACCGCGAGCAGGTCCGACGGCTGCACGGCCAGGGCAAGGGACGCAACGACATCGCGCGCGCCATCAAGCGGTCGCCCTCGACGGTGTCGAAGATCGCCGCCGCGTTCGAGCCACCCCTCACATTCGATCGCGCCGGCGAGGTGGCCGTCGCCACCGAGGTACGCCGCGCCGACCTCGCCGCCCGCCGCGCCCAGCTCGCCGAGCAGCTGCACGACGACGCCGAGCGCCTACGTGCCCAGCTGTGGGAGCCGTGCACGATCGGGGCGTTCGGTGGCAAGGACAACGTATGGACCGACACGCACCTCGACCGGCCGACGTTCGGCGATCAGCGCCAGATCATCGCCGCCACAGGAACCGCGATTGAGAAGTCGCTCAAGCTCGCCCCCGCGGCCGGCAGCGAGGGCGCCGAGCAGGTGCGTTCGATGCTCGGAGCGCTCGGCGAAGCGCTGACCCGCGCAGCCGGCGACGACGCCGACGACGACGGGGGCGCCGACACCGGGGGGTGACGTGCTCGACCTCGACGCGTTGCCCCTGTCCCGTAAGCAGCTGCGCAGCGTCGGCCGCGCCACGGCCCGTATCAACCTGTGGCACGGATCGGTGCGCAGCGGGAAGACGATTGCCTCGCTGCTGGCTTTCGTCATCGCCGTTGCCACCGCGGGCCCGTCCGGATTGATCATCATCTGTGGCCGCAGCTTGCAGACGATCGAGCGGAACGTGTTCGAGCCCCTGCTCGACGAGGCCCTGTTCGGCCCCCTCGCTCGGCACGTCCGCCACACCCGCGGCGCCACCACGGCAACCATTCTCGGCCGCACCGTCCACCTGATCGGCGCCGCCGACACCCGCGCTGAGGGCCGGCTACGTGGCCTTACCGCACAGCTCGCCTATGTCGACGAGGCCACCCTCGTACCCGAGGGGTTTTGGACGCAGCTACTCGCCCGACTGTCCGTGCCCGGGGCGCGCCTGTTCTCGACGACGAACCCTGACTCGCCGCGACACTGGCTCAAGACGGGATACCTCGACCGCGCCGGCGAGCTGAATCTCAGGGCGTGGCATTTCCGCCTGTCCGACAACCCGAGTTTGTCGCCCGAGTACGTCGCCGACCTCGCCGCCGAGTATGTCGGGTTGTGGCGCCGCCGGATGATCGATGGTGCGTGGGTGGTCGCTGAGGGAGCCATCTACGACATGTGGGACGAGGCCCGGCACGTCGTCGACACCCTGCCCGAGATGCGCCGTTACTGGTGCGGGATCGATTACGGCACCACGAACCCGTTCTCGGCAATCCTGCTCGGCGAGGGCGTCGACGGCCGCCTGTATGTGGCTGGCGAGTGGCGCCACGACAGCCGCACCACGCACCGCAGCATGACCGACTCTCAGTACAGCGCCGCCGTCCGGGCGTGGCTTGCAGGGTGGCAGCACCCGAGCGGCGACAGCCCCCCGGGCGTGACCGCCGAGTGGACGTTCATTGACCCGAGCGCCGCATCGTTCAGTACGCAGATGTGGGCTGACGGGTATCCCGGACTCGCCCGCGCCTCGAACGAGGTTGCCGACGGTATCCGCAGCGTGTCGAGCCTGCTCGCCGCCGGCCGCCTGTTGGTGCACCGATCGGCCGAGGGACTGCTCGGCGAGATGCCCGGTTATAGCTGGGACCCCAAGGCCACCGAACGGGGCGAAGACGCCCCGCTGAAAGTCGACGACCACTCAGCCGACGCATTGCGGTACGTCGTGCACTCCACGGCGCACGAGTGGCGCCACCTGCTCACCGCACCGCGCCACGAGGAGGACGCCGCCGCATGATCACCCTGCCCGTACGCCTCACCGTCGGCGAGCACACGGCCGAAGTCGGCGAGCTCGAGCTCGAGCTCGGCGAAGACATCCGCCCCGCCCTCGCCGACCTGTTCCGCGCAGTCGCCGACGCGTTCGACGCCGCTCCCTTGGAGGTGACGCCCGATGGCACTGCCTGAGAACGGGGCCGCGTGGCCGCCGCCGAGCTGGTCGAAGTTCTACGCCGAGATGCGCGTCGACGACGCGTGGTACAGCGGCGACGCTGCCCGCCTCGCCCGCGTCTACGGCCACCACCCGCGGCCGGCCGAGCGTCGCCGCCTGTGGGGCCGGCGCAGCGTCGAGCACCGCGCCGGCCGCCGTGAGCACCGCCTACACGTCCCCCTCGCCGGCGACATCGCCCGCACTTCCGCCGACCTGTTGTTCGCCGACATGCCGACGATCACCGTCGGGGACAAGGCCACGCAAGACCGCCTCGAGCAGCTGCTCGACGAGGGCCGCGTACAACAGACGCTGCTCGGCGCCGCCGAGCAGGCCGCCGCCCTCAGCGGTGTGTTCTTGCGCGTGATGTGGGATCGCGACCTTGCCGACCGCCCCCTGTTGACCGTCATGCAGCCCGACGCGGCGATCCCGGAATTCCGATTCGGCATGCTGCGCGCCGTCAACTTCTGGCGCGTGCTGGAGGGCGGCACGGATCACACCGTGTGGCGGCACATCGAGCGCCATGAGTCCGGCCGCATCGTGCACGCCCTGTACGAGGGCACGAGCGACAACATCGGCCGCGCCGTTCCGCTTACCGAGCACCCCGACACGGCCGAGCTGGTCGACGGCCTCGACGACGACGGAGTCAGCATCAGCACCGGGATACGCGACCTCACCGCCGCGTACATCCCGAACATGCTCCCCAACCGGTTGAACCGCTCAAGCCCGATCGGACGCAGCGACTACCAGGGGTTGCATGGCCTGTTCGACGCCCTCGACGAAGTGTGGTCATCGTGGATGCGCGACATCCGCCTCGCCCGGGCCCGCCTGATCGTCCCGGACGGGTACCTACGCGACCATGGCCCCGGACAGGGCGCGTCGTTCGACGACGATCGGGAGGTGTGGCACTCCCTCAAGATGCCGCCGAACGAAGGCAGCGGCATCACGCTGGCCCAATTCGATATCCGGGTCGCCGAGCACCAAGCCACCGCGGAAGCCACCATGAGACAGGCCGTGCAGACCGCCGGCTACAACGCCCAACAGTTCGGGCTGGAGGGCCGCGGCGAGGCCGTCACCGCAACGGAAGTCGACAGCCGCGACCAGCGCGCCATGGTGACCCGGAAGAAGAAGGCCGGCTATGCCCGGCACGCGCTCGCCGACATGCTGCACGTCATGTTGCAGCTCGACGCCGCCCAGTTCGGGCAGCGCATCACGCCCGAGCGCCCGCGAGTGGAGTTCGGCGACGGAGTCGCAGAGTCGGAGCAGCAGACGGCGGCAACGCTTGACCTGCTCAACCGCGCCGGGGCCGTCAGTACCGCAACCAAGGTGAAGATTCTTCACCCCGATTGGGACGACACTGCCGTGCAGGCCGAGGTGACGGCGATCCTCGCCGAGACCGGAGCAGGCGCGCCGGCCGACCCCGTTGGTAACTTCCCGCTTGCCGCGTGACCGGTCAGGCGTAGACGTATTGGCCCGGTGCTGCACCAGAGCAGGCGCCACCCGTCCAGTGCTTGTGTGCCAGTTCGCAGCGTGCACAGACCAAGCCGAGCCCGTCGGCCGGCCGTTGCCAGTCGTGCGGCTGGCCCGGTTCCGGTGCGTCGTACCCCCCGGACAGGTGTCGGCGGGCGCGTTCGGCGTTGGGATATGGGCGGTAGGCCATGGGTCCATCATCGCGCAGGGGGTGACCGGTGCCGATCCATCCGGGCATGGTCGAACCCCTGGCCGAGCGGACGCGTGACCTGTACGCGCAGGCCGAGGAACGGCTATTGGGCATCGTCGCCCGGCAGCTCGCCGACGGCCTCGAAGCGCCCGGATGGGTCGAGCGGAAGCTCGCCGCCGTACAAGCGGTGCGCCGCGCCTCTCAGAGCGTCGTTGACGAGCTCGGCCGCGCCGTGCAGCTCGAGGTGTTCGACGTCGTCGCCGAGTCGTACAACACCGGGCACCGCGCCGCGGTCGCCGAACTCGGCGCCCTGTCCGACGACGCGCGCCGGCTAGCCGACGAGATCACCCCTAACGCGCAGGCCGTCGACCGCCTCGCACAGGAAACCGTCGACGTCGTCACCTCGACGCACCGCAGCATCCTGCGGGCCGTTGTCGACGGTTTCCGGGCGGTCGTGTCCGAGGTCATCGCAACGCCCCTGCTCGGTACCGGCACCCGCCGGCAGGCCACCCAAGACGCCATGCGCCGTTTCGCCGACCGCGGCATCCGGGCGTTCGTCGACCGCGCCGGCCGCCGTTGGCAGCTGACCAGCTACGCCGAGATGGCCGTACGCACGGGCGTTGCGCGGGCCGCCACACAGGCGCACATGCGCACCCTCGCCACGGCCGGTATCGAGCTGGTCATGGTCTCCAACGCCCCGCGCGAATGCCCGCTGTGCCGCCCTTGGGAAGGCAAGGTGTTGGCCATCAGCGGGCCCGGGGGCGCCCGTACGGTCGAGGTCGAGCACGCCGTCGAGGACGGCCGCATGGTCCGTGTGCGCGTCGCCGGCAGTCTCGACGAGGCCCGCGCCGCAGGGTTGCAGCACCCCAATTGCCGGCACAGCGTCAGCGCTTACACCCCAGGTCTGACAGTGGCCGAGCAGGCCGAGCCCGACCCGGCCGGCTACGAGGCCGGGCAGCGGCAACGCGCGATCGAACGCCACATCCGCAAGTACAAGCGACGCGAGGCCGGCGCCACCACCCCGGAGGGCAAGCGGGCCGAGGCCGCCAAGGTCCGGCAGTGGCAGGGCGCAATGCGTGACCACCTCGCCGCGCACCCCGACTTGCGACGGTTGCGCCACCGCGAGCAGCCCGGGGCGAGCAACCTCCCCGAACCGCGGAGCGCTACCGCGCCGGAGCACATCGAGGCCGCCCGCATCCGATCCGGCGACCAGCTCACCCCGGGCGAGATGAGCGACGACCAGCTCGCCGCCGCCATGCGTTCGGGCACCCTCGACGCCCGCGGGCGCGCCCGCGTCGAGGCCGAGGCCGACCGGCGCGACGTCGAGCAGCTGCTCGCCCGCATCCGGCCCGGCGGCACCATCGGCGACGATCTCACGCCGTTCAGCGACACCGAGCTCGCCCGCGCATTCGTCCACCTCGACGAGGGCGACGCGCTGCGCATCATGGCGGAGATGGACCGCCGCGACCTCGCCACACGGCTACCGCAGGTGCGGCGGGATCTGGTGGGACTGTCCGACCATGACCTCGCCGCCCGTGCCAAGGGCGCCGATCCGGACACGCTCGCCGACCTCGCCGCCGAGGCGAACCGGCGCGACCTGCTCGCCCAATTCTTCCCCGGCGGGCAGCTGACGGACGACCTCGCCGGCATGTCCGAGGACGAGCTCGCATGGTGCATGGAGTACGCCCGTGCCGACGAGCTCGCCCGGATCGCCGGCGAGATGGACCGCCGCGACGCCGTCGACCTCCCGGAGCCGGCCGACACCGGCGACGCCGTCGAGGACCTGCTCGCCGACCGGAACGCGCTGGCCGAAGCGATGGACCCTGCCCCCGACCCCGACGGGTGGGGAGCGCACGCCGACGACGCCGACGACGTGTGGAACGCGACGACCGCCGAGCGCGCCCTCGACGACGCCCCGCCGCCGGCCGAGGAGGACGAAGGCCCGCGGCTCACCCGCCGGGAAGCGCGCGAGCTGTACGACGAGTACGTCTATCGCCAGTACATGCAGGCCGAGGAGGAATGCCGCGGCTACCTGCTCAACCAGCAGGCCACCGCCGCCGGACACCACCCGCTCAGCCTGTTCTCAGGCCCCGCACGCATTGCCTATGCGCGCGCGTCCGACGAGCTGAAAGAGTGGTGGGCACGGCACGGCCGCCTGACTCAGGCCGAGTTCATCGAAAAGGCCACCGGTCAGCGTCAGCGCTGGGCCGCCGGTGCCCGTAAGAACGAAGCCGACCAGCAGGCCAAGAGGTAGAGGGGGCAGCGTGGGGACGCGCGAGGACATCACCCGAGCGATGACGGAAGGCGCCGAGGCTGGACGCCGCGGCGACGAGCCGACCACCTGCCCCTACCCGCGCACGTCCACGCTGCGTACCGCGTGGATCAAGGGATACACGCGCGCCCGCCCGCTCCCGCGCACCAGCGAGAACGGCGACACGTAGCACCCGCCACCGACAGCACCACCCCGGGGCCCGCCAGGAGCGGGCCCCTTTTGCATGCCCGAACGCCCGCCAGGAGCGGGCCGACCAGCCCCAGGAGGGCGACCCATGAGCGACGACAACGGCAACCAGGGCGGACAGCAGGGCACCGGCGAGGGCGGACAGGGCGCACCGGGCGGGCAGGGCGGGCAGGACCCCGCCGGTACCGCGCCGAAGCCCACCGCGCCGCCGACCGGCCAGCCGGCCGCGGGGAATGACGACGGCGGGCAGGACCCCGCCGCGACCATCGCCCGCCTCGAGCAGGAGCTCGCCGCCGCGCGGGCCGAGGCCGGAAAGAACCGCGTCACGGCCAAGCAGCGCGCGGCCGACGACGCCCGCCAGGAGCTGACACAGCAGCTGCTCGGCATCCTCGACCCGAGCCGCGCCGGCCAGCAGGCCACCCCCGAGCAGCTGACGCAGCAGCTCGAGGCCGAGCAGTCCAAGGCCAAGGCAACCGCGGTCGAGCTCGCCGTGTACCGCACCGCGCGGGAGGCCGGGGGCGACCCCGACGCCCTGCTCGACTCCCGCCAGTTCGCCGCTTCCATCGCCGGCCTCGACCCGACCGACACGGCCGCCGTGAAGTCCGCCGTTGAGGCCGCCGTCACGGCTAACCCCAAGCTCGCCGCCCAGACCGCGCCGGCCGGACCGGCCCGCAGCGGTAGCGAGTTCACCGGCCCGCCCAGCAGCGCACCGACCGCCGCGCAGTTCGCCGCCATGAACTACGCGCAGCGGGTCGAGCTCATGCAGTCCGACCCCGACACCTACCGGCGCCTCGCCGGAGCATGACGCCCGGCCCTCGCGCCGGGCATCCACCAAGACCGCCCGGCCGCCGCGCCGGCATCCCCGTAAGGAGGGGCCCCCGTGCCCGACACCACCGCCGCAAATCTGATCGTTCCCGAGGTCTGGGCCGACCTCGCACAGGCCCGGTTCACCGGTGCCGTGCGCGTGCTCACCTCCGGTGCCGTCACGACCGACGACACCCTCGTTGGCCAGCCCGGCGACACGATCAACTTCCCGAAGTGGGACATGCTCGGCGACCTCGACGACCTCACCGAGGGCACCGCCATGAGCACCACCGTGATGGGGCAGCGCTCCAGTGAGGCCACCATCAAGGAGGCCGGTAAGGCCGTCGAGATCACCGACAAGGCCCTGTTGACCGGACTCGGCGACCCGCGCGACGAAGCGCAGCGGCAGTTCGGCATTCTCGCCGCCCGGAAGGTCGACGCCGCCCTGATCGCTCAGGCCATGGCCGACGAGACCGCGCAGGGTGGCGGCACGCCGTACACCTTCACCACGGCCGCGGGGAAGACCAAGTTCACATGGGCTGACGCGGTCGTTCCCGCCCTCGCGAAGTTCGGCGACGAGTGGGAGCCGTCCGAGTTCGCCGGCATGTACCTGAACAGCGCGCAGCACGCCGAGGCCGCCCTCGACCCGCAGTTCATCGACGCATCCAAGCTGGGCGCCGACACTGCCGTGCGTACCGGTCAGGTCGGTGTCATCGCGGGCGTACCCGTGTTCGTCACGAACCGAATCGCCGCGGGGAAGTTCCTGCTTCTCAAGAACGGCTCCCTTGGCGCCCTCTACAAGCGCCGGCCCATCGTCGAGACCGACCGCGACATCCTCAAGCGCACCACCGTGATCACCACGAACGTGCACTACGCCGTGAAGCGCCTCGACGACAAGGGCGTACTTGTCGGCACCCTCGCCACGTCCTAACGCCCCGAAGGGAGGGCCGCCGCATGATGCTGCGCCGCTACCACGGCGAGCAGACCGACACCGAGTCGACCAGCTCGCCGCCGTCCGACAGAACGTCGGACACCGCGCCGGACGCCCCGCAGGCCACCAAGCCCGCGGGGCGTTCGTCATCCCGGAGCAAGACCAGCAAGGGGGGATGACCGGATGCGCCGGATCTACGCCACCCCTGACGAGCTCACGGCGTGGACCGGCGACCCGGCCCCGCCGGACGCCGACCGGCTGCTCGCCCGCGCGTCCGAGGACGTCGAGGACGCGCTACGCACCGCCGTGTACGCCACGGACGCCGCGGGCATGCCGACCGATCCCGACGTCGTGCAGGCACTCGCCGACGCCACGTGCGCACAGGTCGAGTACCAGCAGGCCGCCGGCGACGACGGCACCGGGGCGGCTGGCAGATGGGACAGCGTCTCTATCGGCGCCGTTTCTCTGTCCGGCCGTCAGTCCGGGCCGGCGACCGCCGGCGACGTCGACCTCGCCCCGCGGGCCGAGCGCGCACTCACCCGGGCCGGTCTGCTGCCGGGGGTGATCTGGTGACCGCACTGCCCGGATGGCTGCTGCGCCACCGGATCACCGTGGAGCCGTACCAGGGCGCCGGCGCGTACGGGCCCGTGTACGGGCCGCCCGTCACCGTGCGCTGCCTGCTCGACCAACAGACGCGCATGGTGCGGGCCCCAGACGGCGCCGACACCGTCAGCAGCACGACCGCGTATTGCCCGCCCGGCACCACCGCGCCGCCCGGATCACGCCTCACCCTGCCGGACGGCCGGACCACCACCGTGATCGCCGCCCTACCCCGCGACGGCGGAGGACTGGCAACCCCCGATCATCTGGAGGTGCAGGCCGAGTGACACAGCGCGCCCGTCTGCAATGGAACGGCCAGGCCGTCAGCGCCGCCGTCCGTGAGGCCGCCGCCCGCGGCCTACGCATCGGCGCCGAGCACATCCTCGCCGAGTCGCGCCGGCTGGTGCCGATCGAAGAGGCCACCCTCGAGCGATCAGGCGTGGCGACCGTCGACGAGGACGAGCTCACGGCCGCCGTCAGCTACGACACGTTGTACGCGGTCCGCCAACACGAGGACATGACGCTACGGCACGACGCCGGCCGCACCGCCAAGTACCTCGAGCAGCCGTTCAACACCGAGGCCGACACGGTGCAAGAGATCATCGCCGCACAGGTCCGGAGGGCGCTGCGATGAGCCACACCTCGAACCTGCTCGACGGCCTCGCCCGGCTGATCGCCGACGCCGGTATCGCCGTGTACCGGCCCGACGGTCTGTACGCGGCCGATGAGGTGGCAATCATCATCGGCGCCGTCCCCGACCGGCCCGACAACGTCATCGCTCTGACGCCGTACGCCGTCGACGACGCCAGCGGTACCGAAGACGTCACCGAGGCCGTACAGGTCCGGTACCGCGCCGGCGCCGACCCGCGGGCCGCCCTCGACCGCGCCGACGCCGTGTACGACCTGCTGAACATGCGCGTGCACACCGACCTATCCGGTGTGCACGCCGGAGTCATCTGGCGCCAGTCACAGGCATGGATCGGCCCCGACACCGCCGACCGCCAGGAGATCACCGCCAACTACTACATGCGGACGATCCGCACCGCGCCGCACCTGATCGAGACATAGGGAGAACCCGCCATGAGCACACCCACGCCCGTGACCGCCCTCGCCCGCAGGTGGCGACTCGAGGTCGACATGGCCACGTCCGGCGCCACCACGCCCGATTGGCAGCTGCACCCCGCGATCACCGATTTCAGCTGGGAGGCCCCGCCCAACCTCGAGGACAGCAGCACGTATGACGATGAAGGGTGGGACGGCAACACGAAGACGGGCCAGGGCTGGACCGTGACCGCGACGTTCAACCGCAAGAAGTCCGCGGACAGCAAGGCGTACAACGCCGTGCACGAGCGCGTACGGGCCACCGCGTTCGGGTGGGGCGCCGACAGTGAGGTCAAGATCCGTTGGATGGACCGTGACGGCGGGCCGGAGGCGTACGAGGGAACGGCCCTGGTGGAGTGGAAGCCGTCCGGCGGGCCGAAAAACAACTTGGAGCAGGTCGAGGCCACGTTCACGGGCAACGGCCCGTTGACGCAGATCGCCAACCCGCTTGCGACGGCCTGATATGGGCGCCAAGTTCCAGGCTCTCGACGAGCTGTTCGATGACTCCTTGACGCTCCCTTTCGGGAGTAAGGCGTATGTGATCCCCTCGCCGTCCGCTGCTGACGGTCTGCGGGTGCAGCAGATCACCAGCCTCGCCGCCCGGCTGGTGTCCGGCGGCGAGGCCGTCGACACGACCCTGTTGGACGACGACGACGAGCGCGACTTGCTGCGGATGTGTCTCGGGCCGGTCTACGACGAGATGCAGGCCGACGGCATCACCTGGTCCAAGATGCGGCACGCGGGTTTGACCGCGATGTTCTGGATCGTCTCCGGCCCCGAGACCGCTGAGCGGTATTGGGGGACGGCCGGCGACCCTTCTCAATGGGCCCCGAACCGGGAGACTCGCCGAGCCAAGAAGAGTGGATCGGGTGCGGCGAGCTCGACGAGGCAACGGGGCTCTACGAGTGGTACGAGAGGCCGCAAGGCTACCGGGAGCGCCCGCAAGGGCGGGACGACCTGACATGGGCCGCCCTGCTCGAACAGTGGCCGCTGATCGAATGCGATCTACACGAGGTGTACGGCGTGGATGCCGGCGCCCCTGGCATCCTCCAGGCCCGAACGTGGCGGTGGCTCCGGCTGCGCATTCTCGGCCTGCTCAGCGCTGATAGCCGCCTCGCCCGGCATTTCGCGCCCCCCGACCCCAAGGCCCCCAAGGGAGGTGCGCGATGAGCCTCACCATCGGTGAGCTGACCGGTTACGTGAGTCTGGACGTTCGCGAGGTAGACCGCGGTGTCGCCCGGGCCGGGCAGGCCATGACTCAGTTGCAGGGCGACATGACGGCCGTCGGCGACCGGGTCGGGAAGGCCGCCGGCGACGCGCTCGGCCAGGGCATCACCCGCGGCTCAGACGGCCGGCTGCGCGACCTCTACGGCCGATTCGCACGGGCCGGACGGGAGTCCGGCGCCGCACTCGGCGACGCGCTCGGCGACGGCACCCGCGAGGGCGCCGCCGATGCCGAGCAGGAGGCCACGGGCATGATGGGCCGTCTCAAGCTCGCCGCGGCGGGCGCGGGCGCCATGGTCGGTGGCGTGCTGATGGCCGGTATCGGAACGGCCCTCGAGCAGGGGCAGATCACCGGCCGGCTCGGCGCGCAGCTCGGTGCAACACCGGCCGTGGCCAAGCAGTACGGGCACATTGCCGGGCAGATGTACGCGGGAGCCGTCACCGAGGATTTCCAAGGCGCGGCCGACGCGATCCGGGCGACCATGAGCGCTGGTCTTGTGCCGCCGGACGCGACGAACGCACAGATTCAGTCCATCGCGACGAAGGTAAGCGACCTCGCGGGAACGTTCGAGCTCGACCTCGGGCAGGCCGCAAATGCCGTCGGCCAGATCATGAAAACCGGTCTGGCGCCGAACGCTCAAACCGCGCTGGACATCATGACGCGCGGTCTACAGGTAATGGGTCCGCGCGCCGATGACCTCGCCGATACGTTCAATGAGTATTCGGTCCAGTTCCAACAGCTCGGACTCGACGCGCAGACCGCAACGGGGCTGCTGTCCCAGGGAATGAAAGCGGGCGCGCGCGATACGGATGTCGTTGCGGACTCCCTCAAAGAGGGCACCTTGCTGATGACGGAAATGGGCGATGGCGCCACCGACGCCCTGAAGTCGATGGGCATGTCGGCGAGCGATATTCAAGCGAAGATCGCCGGCGGCGGGAAGGGCGCCCGCGACGCTCTACAGCAGGTTCTCGACGGGCTGCGCGGTATCAAGGACCCGGCCGACCGGGCCGCGGCTGCAACGGCGCTCTTCGGCACCAAGAGCGAGGACATGCAGAAAGCGTTGCTCGCGCTCGACCCGTCCAAGGCGAAAGACGCCCTTGGTCAAGTCAAGGGCGCCGCGGACCGTATGGGCGACTCCCTTCGTGACAATGCGGCTACGCGGATGGAGCAGTTCAAGCGGGCCGCACAGGAAAAGCTGGTCGGAGTTCTCGGCAACTACGTGATGCCGATGCTCATGCAGTTCGGCGGATTCGTACAGCAACACATCTCGTGGATCGGCCCATTGGCCGGTGTCATCCTCGGTATCGCAGCAGCCATGGGCATTTGGACCGCGGCCCAAGCCGTATTCAACGCTGTGATGGCGGCAAACCCGATCGTCCTGGTCATCGGCGCCATCGTCGGCCTTATCGCGGTCATCGTCATCGCGTGGCAGAAGTCCGAGACATTCCGCAACGTCGTCATGGCGGTGTGGGGCGCGGTGAAGTCCACGATCTCAGGCGCGGTTGACGGCATCATGGCCGCGGTCGGATGGTTCGGCACGCTCCCGGGCCTGATCTCCGGATGGTTCGGAGCCGCGAAGAACTCGGCCGTTACGAAGTGGAACGGGCTGCTGAACTGGTTGAGAGGATTCCCCGGCCGCGCGGGCGGGGCGCTCTCCTCACTGGCCGGCATACTCGGGAACACAGCGGCGACCGCGGGCGGGCGCCTGGTGTCCGCGATTAGCTCGAAGATATCCAGCGCGATCAGCTGGATTCGTGGCTTGCCCGGCCGCGCAAGGGCAGCACTCGGCGATCTGGGGAGCAAGCTCTACGCCTCCGGTCGATCGCTTGTCGGCGGATTCATCAACGGCATCACCAGCCGCGCCGGCGACCTCTACAACAAAGCCGCCGGATTGGTTTCCAAGGTCCGGAATCTGTTCCCGTTTTCTCCCGCCAAAGAGGGGCCATTCTCGGGGCGCGGCTACACCACCTATTCCGGCCGCGCACTGATCAACGGATTCGCCCAGGGAATCACTCAGCAGCAGGGCGCCGTGACGGCCGCTATGGCGCAGGTGGCGCAGGCCGGACACGACGCGCTCACCGGTTCCGCTCCGGCACTGACGGTAGGCCAGGGCGGCACAGCTGCTCTCACCGCGCCGCGCGCGGGCGCGGCCGGCGCGCCGGCGGGAACAACTGCGCCGCAACAGCCCGCGGTTGTGCGTATCGAAATCGACGCCGGCGACGGCGGCGACGACCTCACCCGCTGGATTCGTAAGACCGTGCGCGTGAAAGGCCGCGGAAATGTGCAGCTCGCATTCGGAGGTGGCTGATGGTATTCCCTGATCTTCGCGTGGAGATCCAGGCCGGCGGTACCTGGACGGATGTCACTGCCGACACGTACACCACGCGACCCCAGGTGACCATAAGTCGGGGCCGGGCGGATGAGGGAGCGCGGAGCGATCCGGCCCATTGCCAGCTCGGCCTGAACAATCGGGACGGCCAATACACGCCGAAGAATCCGATGAGCCCCTATTTCGGACTGATCGGCCGGAACACTCCGATACGGGTCAGCGTGGGTGGTGCCACGCCGCGGCTGGTGTTGGACGGCTCGACCACCGGTTACGCCTCCACCCCGGACGCTCCGGCGCTGGACATCACGGGAGACCTCGACCTGCGCTGCGAGGCTGAGCTCGACTGGACCGCATCCGACCTCGCTCAAGTCCTACTTGGGAAGTGGGACGGCGCGGCCAATCAGCGCTCATTCGCGTTGCGCGTGCTGGGTGGGCAACTGCTGTTGGACTGGGCGCCTGATGGCGTCACCACCCGATCCGCCACGGTGACGCTGCCGACGCTGCCGGACCGGGCCGCGGTGCGCGCGGTGCTGGACGTCGACGACGGGGCGGGCGGCTGCTCCGTCACGTTCTACTGGGCGCGGTCGCTGGGCGGGCCGTGGGTACAGATCGGTAGCCCGATCACACAGGCCGGGGGCACGAGCATCTTCTCGGGTACGGCGCCGCTCGGTGTCGGCCTGCCCGATCCCACCACCACCCCGGCATACGTCCCGTTCACCGGCGCCGGCTACCGGTGCGAGGTCCGCAACGGCATCAATGGTGCCGTCGTGGCCTCGCCCGACTTCACCTCTCAGTCGCCCGGGGCGCGGTCGTTCACGGATGCTGCCGGCTGTACGTGGGCGTTGCAGGGGTCGGCCGTGATCAGTGACAGGCTGACCCGGTTCGTCGGCGAGGTCTCGTCTTGGCCGTCCCGTTGGGGCGTGGCCGGTCAAGACGTGTGGGTGCCGCTGGAGGCGTCCGGGATCACTCGCCGTCTCGGGCAGGGTGTGAAACCCCTGGCGTCCACGCTGCGCCGCCGCATCACTTCTGAGCCCAATCTCTTGGCCTACTGGCCGATGGAGGAATCCAGAGACGCGACTCAGGCGTATAGCCCGATTCCGGGCGTACAGCCGTTGATCGTCAGCGGTGTGGAATTCGCCGCCACCGACACCCTCGCCGGATCGTCCCCGCTGCCGAAGATCGGGCCGGCCACGACGCTCGGCGGACAGGTGCCAGCAGGCCCTAACGGGGCGTGGCGGATCGAGTGCGTTTACCAGCTCGACAAGATGCCCGCCACCACGTTCACGCTGATGGAGATTTCCACCGCCGGCGGCACGTACAGCCGCATGCAGGTCGTCGTGACGCCCCTCGCCGTCCGGCTCTACGGCGTGAGCGGGCAAGCGGCGCCAACGCAGCTGCTCAGCGTGCTCGCAACTGACTTCCTCACCACGTGGAACCGGCTGCAAATCCGTGCCGAAACAGTCGGCGGATCGACCACCTTTCACCTGGACTGGGTCACCATCGGCAGCGACGCGCGCGGCCTATCCAACACCGTCGCCGGCGTGAGCGCCGGGCACGTCACTGCACTCTCCTTCGCCCCCGGGGCGGCGCTGGACCAGCTCACCCTGTATATGGGCCACCTGTCCGTGATGAGCGTGCTCGACTCCCCGATCTACAACTATGCCGATCACGGATTCCGGAGTGAGAGCGCGTCGGGCCGCGTCCGGCGCCTGTGTCAGGAAGAGGCCGTGCCGGTCGTCATCAGTGGCGCCGCACGGGACACCCCGACCATGGGCGCGCAGCGGCCGGCCGCGCTGCTTGACCTGTTGCAGCAGGCAGCCGACACCGACGGCGGAATACTGGGCGAGGCACGCGACCGGCTCACACTGCGGTACCGCGTGCGAGCTGGCCTCTACAGCCAGCCGCCGGCGCTCCAGCTGGATTACGCCGCTCCCGGGTTGGCGCCGCCCCTTGACCCCCTCGACGACGATTCGGGCGTACGTAACGACGTCACGGTCAACCGGATCGGTGGCAGCTCGGCGCGCGCGGTGGCGGAGTCCGGCCCGCTGTCCGTACAGCCCCCGCCGTACGGTGTCGGGACGTACGACGAGTCGGTCGACCTGTCCCTCGCGGACGACACACAGGCCGAGCCCATCGCGTATTGGCGCCTGTGGCAGGGAACGCAGGATGAGATCCGGTACCCGAGTGTGCACGTCAACGTCGCCGATGCGCCGCATCTTCTCGAGGATGCAGCAGCCGTCGTCGAGGGGAGCCGCATCACCATCGCCAACCCCCCGCCGTGGCTCCCGCCATCGACGCTCGACCTGATGGTGCAGGGGTATACGGAGGTGTTCCAACCGTACAAGTGGGACATCACGTTCCAGTGCTCGCCGGCGCGCCCGTGGAACGTCGCGGTGGCGGGCGGCGACGGCGCGGTGATTCGTGAGGACTTCGAGGACACCGCGTATGCCCTGAGCATCGCGGGCGGCGGCACCCTGCCGTGGACCCGTACCAGCACACAGGCGCACGAGGGAACGTGGTCGTTGCGGTCCGGCGCGGTGAGCAACAACCAGACCAGTGACGCGGTCGTGGCGGTCCCGCCCGGGGCAACCTCGCTGTCGTTCTGGTACCGCGTCAGCAGCGAGGGCGCCGGGGCCGGATTCGAGGGCGACCGGCTGCTCGTGCTTCGCGATGGTGTGCAGCTGCTCCGCGCACAGGGCGCGGTCGGATGGACGCCGTACACCCTCGACGTCACCGGCGCCGGCGCGGTCACCTTCCGGTACGTGAAGGACAACTCGACCGCCTCCGGCGAGGATGCGGCGTACATCGATGACCTCGCCATCGTCGTGCCCCCGGCCGACGCGGGCCCGCTGCCCGTGGCGGACACCGACGGGAGCGAGCTCGCCGCGGCGGTAGGCCCGGCCGACACCGCGTTGCCCGTCGAGGTGACCAGCGGCCCGCCGTGGCCGACGGGCCCCGACTTCGCGCCCGTCGAGGCCGTTCTCGGCGGCGAGCAGGTCACCGTTACCGCCGTCACCGGCACCACCTCGCCGCAGGTCCTCACCGTCACCAGGGCCGTCAACGGCATCACCAAGGCGCACCCGGCGGGCACCGCCGTGAGCCTCCCCCACCCCGCTATCGCCGCTTTGTAGGAGGTCCCCTTGTCCACCCCCGTGCAGCAGTGGCACCCGGGAATGGCCGTCACCGCCGGCCGACTGCAATACATGCTGGAAAGGCTCGCAGAATCCGTCACGGTGAGCGCGTACGGCGCGACCGGCGACGGCGTCACCAACGACGCTCCGGCGATTCAGGACGCGTTGAACCAGGCGCGCACCGCGGGCGGCGGCTGGGTGATAGTCCCGCCCGGGAAATACCTGCTCTCAACGCTACCGCTGCGCATCTACCGGAACACGCGATTGACCCTGCTGCCTGGGGCTGAATTCCAGCGGAACGCGGCAGAGACCATGATTCTCAACGGCGATGCCGCGCAGAATTTCAGCGGCTACGGAGGAGAATCGAACATTCTCATCGAGGGTGGCCTCTGGAATATGCGCGGCACGGTCGCCGGATTGACCGGCTCGGCGATGTGCATCAGCATCGGGCACACTTCGGACATCACCATTCGGGATCTCGAAGTCAGGGACCTTCCGGGCTTCCATGCGGTCGAATTGAACTCGACCAAACGCGGCATCATCCAGAACTGCAAATTCCGCGGGTACATCGACCCGGGGGCGCGCGACTTTTCCGAAGCGATTCAGCTCGACTTGGCAAAATCGGTCGGAGTTTTTGGCGGATTTGGCCCATACGACCACACGCCGACCGAGGATATCCTCATTGAGGGGTGCTATTTCGGCGCCTCGGGCACGGTCGGCACCACGGCGTGGCCACGGGGAATCGGCTCCCACAGTGCGACGATCAGCAAGTTTCACCGACGCATTCGCATCGTCGGGAACACTTTCGAGAGCGTCCTACAGTACGGCGTGAGCGCCTACAACTGGGAAGACACCACCGTGAGCGGAAATACATTTTCCTCTTGCGGGTCCGGCGTGCGCATTCGATCGGTCATCAGCTCCGACACTGAGGATACGAAAGACCCGAACGGCACGCAGACGTCGGCGAGCCAGTCCATCAAGAATTTCGCCATCACGGGAAACACATTCCGGTTCGGTGGCGGGTACGACGAGCCAATCGTCGCGCTAGGTGAGAGCACTGGGCAGATTCTCAACCTGGCCATATCCGGCAATGCGATCGACACTTCGGCCAGCGCTCAGAACGGCATCCGGTTGCAGTACGTCGAGCGGTACAGCGTCACCGGAAACGCCATCTCCAACGTGGATGGCACGGCCATATCACTGGAGAACTGCACGAACGGCAACGTGGGCACGAATCAAATCTACACACCCGGTGCCCACGGAATTACCGCCGTCACCTGTACGCACACCAGCCTGAACGCGAACAACATCATGTACGCCGGCAATAACGGAATTCTGATTCAGGATGGCAGCGACCTACAGATTAAAAACAATTACATCAAGGGTCCTGGGCGCGCGACGAACGCAACGTGGTACGGAATCCGCGTCAGCACGAACGCATCAAGCGTTCACCTGACCGGAAATAAAACGCGCCCGAACGGATCGGGGAACGAAGCCATTCACGGCCTGTCAATCTCGAATGCATGCAGCTTCATTGCGCGCTACGGGAATGATTTCCGGGGCTCCCAGTTCACGGGCGGTACCGGCATGAACGACGCCTCGCCGTCCCCGCAGACCCTCGCAACCGACCTCAGCTGACCTCAGCTACCCCGCCCTCACACCGCACGCCCCGGCACCGCGCCGCGGGCGTTTTCTCATGTCTGGAGACCCCCAGTGGCACGCATGCCCGGCGCCGAGTGGCACCCCATCCCGACCAACTTCACCAACGGCGGGCAAGAGGCCGTGCACGGTGTCGTCGTGCACATCATGGCCGGCACGCTCAGCGGTACGGACAGTTGGTTCCGCAACCCCAAGGCTCGGGCGTCATCCCACTTCGGGACCGGCAAGGGCGGCCGACTGGTGCAGTGGGTCGACACCGCCGACCGGGCGTGGGCCCAGGCCGACGGCAACCGCCGCTGGCTCTCCGTCGAGAACGAGGGCGAGGGCGGCGACGAGCTCACCGACGACCAGCTCGACCGCAACGCGCAGGTACTCGCATGGGCCCACCAGAAGCACGGCGTACCGCTCCAGCTCGCCAAGTCCCCCAGCGGGCGCGGACTCGGCTACCACGCCATGGGCGGCGCCGCATGGGGCGACCATCCGTCGTGCCCCGGTTCCCGCATCATCCGGCAGCTTCCCGAGATCCTGCGCCGAGCGAAGAAGCTCACCGGCGGCACCGCGCCGGCCCCGGGCAAGCCGAAGACGGTCGACCTGTCCAAGCTGATCGCCGCCGCCAAGAGGGACCCCGCCAAGGCCGGCACCCCTGTGTCGTACGCGGGCGCCCGCGTCGTCGAGGACGCCCTCGCCGCCGAGGGTCTGCTCGAGCGGCGGTATGTCGACGGCCATTTCGGCAGCGCGTCCGTGACCGCCTACTCCCGATGGCAGCGCCGTTGCGGCTACGTCGGAGCCGCCGCCGATGGCATCCCCGGCCGCGCGAGCCTCGACGTCCTCGCCCACCGCCACGGATTCAAGGTGACCGAGTAGCCACCCCTCGACCGGCCCGCCCCGGCACCGCGCCGCGGCGGGCATCACCCCCCGAACGAACGGACACCCCGCCGTGACCGACAAGAACCGCCGCACCGCGCGCACCGTCGTACAGACCATCGTCGGCCTCGCCGCCGCGCTCCCGATCCTGCTGCCCACGCTCGGCGTGCCCTCGACGGCCGCCGGCTATGGCGTCGTGCTCGCCGTCGCCGCCGCCGTCACGCGCGCCATGGCCTCGCCCACCGTGCAACGCATCCTGCCCGCGTGGCTCCGTACCGCGCCGGATGCGGGAGGCAGTAGGCAGTGACGACCGGCCCCTCGCCGTCTGACCCGGCCGCCGTCACGCTCGAGCTCGAGCGCATCCGCCGCAGTATCGAGGTGGGCTTCACCCGCACCGACGGCGCCCTCGCCCTACTGGTGCAGCGGCACGATCACAGCGACGAAGCGCTCAAGGAGCACGCCCGCCGACTCGACAGCGCCGACGGCCGCCTCGACACCCTCGAACGCGGCGAGACCGACCGCCAGAAGCGCACCGAGGACCGCCTCGCCGCCCTCGAGCGCGCACGCTGGCCGCTCCCATCTGTCGCCGCACTGGTCGCCCTGTGCGGCTTCATCCTGTCCGCATGGCAGCTCGCCACCAGGTAGCACTACGCCCCCCACGCGGCCTCATGGGCCGTTGTGGGGGGCGTTGTGTGCGTTGGGCACAGTCCGGCCGTAGGCTCGACCGCGCCGGCACAGCGGACGGCCCGCCCCCGAATCCCGCGGGGGCGGGCCGCTCAGCTGCTCCCGTGCACCTACGCGTCGAATCGGCCCTCGCGGACCGCAGACACGAATGCCGTCATCTGCTCACGGCTCACCAGCAGGGCAGGCCCCGCCGGCCGCTTGCTGTCTCGCACCGCGACCGACTCACTGTCGACGATGCCCACCTCGACACAGTCCGACTGAGTGCCCGACGCGCTCGACTTCCACCAGGCAACCGGCAAGGTCGACGCGTCATCAATCCTGGTCATCCATGATCCCTTATCTCTGCGATGCGATCTGCGGACGCATCGACCGGAAGCGCGACCGCACGCAACCGTTCGAACGCGTCCCGGTAGACGCCCACCTGTTCCCGATCCTCGACATACAGGGCCGAGGTCAGGCTTTCCGTGTGGACGACATCGAGGTCTGCATGTCCCTCGAAACCGAGTACCGAGAACGCTCCCAACTGCCCAGCGTGGAGCGGGGCATCCGTCGGCAACACCTGAATACTGACGTTCGACCGTCGGCTCAGCGTCAGCAATCTGGACAGCTGGCCGTACATCACACCTTCGCCAATGCAACGCGTGCGTAGCGCTCCCTCACCGACGATGGCCGATAGGGCGACCGGTTGTTCCCGCGAGGTGAGCACAGCTTGCCGGGCGAGGCGCACCTCGACCAGCGCATCGAGCTTCCCCTCGACCGCGGCCGACATGTCGATACTCGTCATGAGCTCCCGGGCGTACTCCCCGGTTTGGAGCAGCCCAGGGATGACGCCCATCTGCCACGTACGCACGTCCGTTGCCTCAGCCTCCAGGCTGATCAAGTCCTCATAGACCGGCGACAGCACACCTCGGTACGACTGCCACCAGCCGCGCCGCGAGCCCTCGCGCGTAAGGGCGAGCAAGGCCGCTCGTAGCTCCGTGTCATCCGCTCCGTACAGGTCGAGCAGCATCTCGACATCAGGTGCCTTGGCCGCGCTGCGGGCAGTCTCGAGCCGACTCAACTTGGCTACCGTGATGCGGCCAGATGACTTCTCGGCGACGTCGTCGAGTGTGAGGTCGAGGGCAACCCGAAGCGCGCGCAACTTGGCGCCGAGCCTGCGCCGGCGGACCGTTGGTGCGCTCACGTAGTACCCCTCCGCTTCGTGGTGTTGGTCGACAGTCTGCCGCGTGCGCTCCGACCATGTCACGTCGCAAACCTCCTGTCTGCCGCGATCTCGCGACGGCATATGCAAATTCTCATTCCACCCGTACGAGGGTTGCACATGACGTGTGATCAGGAGCACTCTGGTGCGACGAAAAGTAATCGTGCCGCTACTGGCGTGACGTATTTCGTACGCCGATATGCGCCCTCACGAGGGGATTTGCATGGTGACCATGCAACAACGCCCGCCCGATCCACCCTGCTCTTCTGCTCCGTCCGGCCCCCCGCCCGCCGTGCTGTTCTCCCGAGATCCGGAGACCGCTGGACATGCGCGCGACTACGCCCTCGAGGTGATCCAGCGCAGCGCTCCAGACCTCGCGGCCGACCACGTCGGCGACGTGCAGTTGATCGTCTCCGAGTTAGTTACCAACGCGCTCCGATACGGAGGCGAGCCGGGCGACAGCGTCGCCGTCGTCGTCGAGGTATCGCTCGACCGGGCGCGGGTCGAGGTACACGACACCCGCCGCCGTCGGCCGCAGTTCAAACCGGAGTCCGAGGAACGGCAACGCGGGCGCGGCCTGTTCATCGTCGATGCGCTGGCGGCCTCGTGGGGCGTGGACGACCGGCCGTTCGGAAAGATCGTATGGGCGGAACTGAAATGGACATGACCGAAATCCGTCCGATACCCGGCCCCGGATTCGTGGCGCGCCTGCTCGTGTCGTCGTGGGTAGACCCGATGAGGGATTCCGACGCGCCGGTGCCGTTCATGCTGATCGGGCATCCGGGCCCGCGGCACCCGGGGGAGACCACCGAGAGTGTCGAGCGCGGTCTGTTAGGCATGGCGGATTCCATGCGGCTGTCGCCGGCGTCCGACCGGGTACCCCACATCGGCCCCCGCCTGCTGATCGGCGGGCGCGTGACGGCCCTCGACTACGGCCACCCGTCCTACTTCTTCCGGGTGCCGTCCCCGTCGGCGCGGTGGCGTGAGCTGGTCGCCCGCGGCCAGCTGGCATGCATGACCCTCTGCCTCGACCCCGTGCCGTTCGGAGCGGGCCCGGATGGTACCGAGGCGTTTATCAGTCGCTCTATCGCGAACGGGCGCGCCCTCATGGGCGCGGTGTCCGCACGCACCCGGTAGAGCCCCATATCGACCCCGGTCGCCCCTAATCCCCCGGGGGGCGGCCGGGGTCTTCCCTTGCCCGCGGAACGCACCGGGCCCCGCTCGCCATCGCTCCCCAGCGATGTCGAACGGGGCCCGTTCGATGCCCTGACCGCCATCCCCAGACCTGTTTACGCAGGTCCGGGGCCCGCCACTGTTACGGATGTTTCACCGCAACAGGTGCCCAGCTGTCCGGGCTTCGTGCCGTCCGCCGCACCCCCGTCCCCACGGGGTTGATGGCCAGGAAGTCCCCGGCCCGGGCCGCTCTCCCGGACCTGGGGCGCTCAGCGCCCCAGCATTCCCGCCACGGACGACGCCTGTGTGACGACGGCTTCCCAGCCGCCGAACGCGATGCTCAGCAGGACGGCCAACGGCAGCACCATGGCCGCCGCGACCAGCGGATGGCGGGTGCCGGTCTGCGGGCTGCCGAACGCGTCAAGGGCGCGGTGCCCGCGTGCCCTGACGACCGTACGTCCCACCGTGTCCGCCATCGTCCTTCCTCCGTCACATCTGCAGCGGCGAGCGTCTGACCTCGGGGGACGAGTGCTGCGCCCGCCGCTTGACCTCAACATTAGGCGCGCGCCCCGGTACCCGGCGTCATGCCCTCGTACCGATTGCCGGGCCTCCCGGAGGATGACGCCGGACCGGGCCTCGTACTCCCCTGGGTGGAGAAAATCGCCCAGGACTTGGGGTCTTCCCGGAGGGGTCCACCGGAGCGCATCCTTCCGGGGGTGGAGCGGGCTCCCCCGGGACTACTCGCGGTCCCCGTCCGCGCCGCGCGGAACCGGCTGCTCCACCAGGGCCAGGACCCGGTTCGCCATGAATCGGGCCGTCCGCACCACGGACCCGTTTCGGGTGACTTCGCTCACTTCCACCACCCCGCGCCGCACCGCCGTCTCGACCCGCCGCCCCGCTCTCCCGGCCACCACTTCGTACGTCCGCGTCGTGTCGCCCGCGTCCACCACTATCTCCACACGATCACCCTTCACGGTCTCAATCCCCCTTCTGAGACGGTCTTTTGAGGTCACGCACGTGCGGACCGGAGCACGGA
The DNA here is from genome assembly GCF_055591805.1 of Streptomyces sp. NPDC041200. Taxonomy (NCBI): domain Bacteria; kingdom Bacillati; phylum Actinomycetota; class Actinomycetes; order Kitasatosporales; family Streptomycetaceae; genus Streptomyces; species Streptomyces sp. NPDC041200. The sequence goes on from NZ_JBVIZF010000033.1 coordinate 50,749, forward strand.
TTGCCACGATTCCGGCCCACTTCTCCAGGATCCCAGGCACCACTGACAATCCGTAGGCCGACGCATGCGCGGCCTCTCAGCGCGCGGGGCCGTCAATCCGTAAGCTGTGCACGTCAGACGGACGGCAGTGGACCGGCAGCAGACGGCAGCGGATGGGGCTCCCCACCAAGGGGTGAGGGAAGGGCTCCCCACCGGAGGTAGGGGACGGACATGGCGATGATGCGGCTCCGGCGCGAGGACCCGCGTGTCGTCGGCTCCTTCCGGCTTCACCGGCGGCTCGGTGCGGGCGGTATGGGGGTCGTCTACCTGGGGTCCGACCGGCGCGGACAGCGGGTGGCGCTCAAGGTCATCCGGCCGGATCTGGCGGAGGACCGGGAGTTCCGGTCGCGGTTCGCCCGCGAGGTGTCCGCCGCGCGGCGGATCCGCGGCGGCTGTACGGCGCGGCTGGTGGCCGCGGACCTGGAGGCCGACCGGCCGTGGTTCGCCACCCAGTACGTGCCCGGTCCCTCCCTGCACGACAAGGTCAACGAAGAGGGCCCGCTGCCGGCCGCGCACGTCGCGTCCGTCGGGTCCGCGCTGGCCGAGGGGCTGTTGGCGGTGCACGAGGCGGGGGTCGTCCACCGTGACCTCAAGCCGTCGAACATCCTGCTCTCCCCCAAGGGCCCCCGCATCATCGACTTCGGCATCGCCTGGGCCACCGGGGCCAGCACGCTGACCCACGTCGGCACGGCCGTCGGCTCCCCCGGCTTCCTCGCACCCGAGCAGGTGCGGGGTGCGGCCGTCACCCCGGCGACCGACGTCTTCGCGCTGGGCGCGACGCTCGCGTACGCCTCTACGGCGGATTCGCCGTTCGGGCACGGGAGTTCCGAGGTGATGCTGTACCGCGTGGTGCACGAGGAGCCGCAGCTGCTCGGGGTGCCGGACGCGCTGGCTCCGCTGCTGCACGCGTGCCTCGCGAAGGACCCGGAGGACCGGCCGACGACGCTGCAGCTCTCGCTGCGGCTCAAGGAGATCGCGGCGCGGGAGGCCCATGGGGCGCCTGGGCCGCACGGGCATAGTTCGGACGGGCGGCCGGTGGGGCGCCGGGCCGACGCGTACGCGGACCAGCACACGGAGCGCCGACCGGGTGCGGGTACGCCGCCCCGGGGCGCGGCGGCGCCCCGGGCGTCCGCGCCGCGGTCGGGGGCGCCTGGTGCGGGGGCGTCCGGTGCGGGGGCGGCGCGTACGGCGGGGCGCAACACCCCGGCGTCGCGGCCCCCGGCGCCGCGCCGCGGCCAGGGTCAGGGCCAGGGTCAGGGCCAGCGGCCTCCGGCTCGTACGGTCCGCACCTCCCCGAACGGCCGCCGCCCGGCCACCACGGACCGTCTCCGGCTGATGCGTCAGCGGCTGACGGTCTTCGTTGTGGTGACGCTGCTGGTGGCGCTGGGCATCGCGGCGGCCCAGGGCTGCCAGGGGCCGTCGCGCGGGCTGGGCGTACCGACGGCGCCTACGGCGCCGGGGGCGCCGGAGGCAGGCCCCGAGAGCGGGCTCTGACCCGGCTGCGGGTGCGGGTGGTGGGTGCCGGGTGCGGGGCCCCGAATCAACCCAGCCCGCCGAGCGGCGCAGTACGGGCAAGGTGGGTGGGTCCGCCCCCGGCCCTATCCCCGACCAGCGGCTACCGGCTGACGGCCCCAGCCCCCGTTCAAACCCGGCCCACCCGGCGGCGCACTACCGGACGAGGCTGGGCCCGCCCCGGCCCTACCCGCCGACCAGCGGTACCGGCTGGTGGCTCCGGCCTCGATTCGAACCGGCCCACCCGGCGTCACCCCCGCCGACTAACGACCACCGGCTGACAGCACCGGCCCCCGAGAACCCGGCCCGCCCAACGGCGCCCCTCCCCCTCCCGCCGACTAGCGGCTGGTGGCTCCGCCCGTCAGGCCGAGGGCCGGGGTGTCCCCGGTTTCGGGGAGGGGTGGGGTTGGGGAGAGGAGACCGGTGGGCCTCCGGGGGCGGCCGCGTTGCCTCCCTCCGCAGGACGGCTACCTGCCGGTGGCCCCGGCGCTACGCCTCGGGGCGGCCCGTGGTGACCGCGTAGAAGGCTACGGCCGCGGCCGCGCCCACGTTGAGGGAGTCGACGCCGTGGGCCATGGGGATGCGGACCCATTCGTCCGCGGCCATCAGGGCCTGGGTGGAGAGGCCGTCGCCCTCGGCGCCGAGCATCAGGGCGACGCGGTCGAGACGGTGAGGGGCCGCGTCGTCGAGGGAGGTGGCCTTTTCGTCGGGAGTGAGGGCGAGGATCTTGAAGCCCGCGTGCCGGACCGCTTCGAGGCCGCGCGGCCAGGTTTCCAGGCGGGCGTACGGAACGGAGAAGACGGCGCCCATGGAGACCTTGACGGAGCGGCGGTAGAGGGGGTCGGCGCAGTCCGGGGAGAGGAGGACGGCGTCCATGCCGAGGGCGGCGGCGCTGCGGAAGATGGCGCCGATGTTGGTGTGGTCGTTGACGGACTCCATGATCACGACGCGTCGGGCGCCCGCGAGGAGTTCCTCGGCCTCGGGCAGCGGTTTGCGCTGCATGGAGGCGAGGGCGCCGCGGTGGACGTGGTAGCCCGTGACGCGTTCGGCCAGTTCGGGGCTGACCGCGTAGACGGGGGCGGGGACGTCCTCGATGACGTCGCGCATGACGTCGACCCACTTGGACGACAGCAGCATCGAGCGCATCTCGTAACCGGCGAGGCGGGCCCGCCGGATCACCTTCTCGCCCTCGGCGATGAACAGCCCTTCGGCGGGCTCGCGCTTGCGTCGTAGCTCCACATCGGTCAGACCCGTGTAGTCGCGCAGCCGCGGGTCGTCGGGATCATCGACGGTGATGAGATCAGCCACTTGAGTGATACTGCCTTGTCCTGGATGCCGTGCCAATGCGGCGACGTGAGGAAGTTACCGGTGGTTACGTCAGCGGGAGCCGACGGCGACCACGTCGCCGATGACGATGACCGCGGGGGGACGTACGCCCTCGGCGGCGACCGTGTCGGCCACCGTGGCCAGGGTCGCGTCGACGCGGCGCTGGGCGGCGGTGGTGCCCTCCTGGATGACGGCGACGGGGGTGTCCGCGCCCCGGCCGTGGCGTATGAGGGCGGCGGCGATGGCGCCGATCTTCTCGACGGCCATCAGGAGGACGAGCGTGCCGCGCAGGCTGGCCAGCGCGGACCAGTCGACGAGGGAGCGGGGGTCGTCGGGGGCGACATGGCCGCTGACCACCGTGAACTCATGGGCGACCCCACGGTGGGTGACCGGGATCCCGGCGGAGGCGGGGACGCTGATGGAGCTGGAGATGCCGGGGACGACCGTGCAGGGGATACCGGCCTCGGCGAGCGCCTCGGCCTCTTCCATGCCGCGGCCGAAGACGAACGGGTCGCCACCTTTGAGCCGGACGACGGCCTTGCCCGCCTTGGCGTGTTCGATCAGCGCGTTGTTGATGGCCTCCTGGGCCATGAAACGGCCATACGGGATCTTCGCGGCGTCGATGACCTCGACATGCGGCGGGAGTTCGTCGAGGAGGTCGCGGGGGCCGAGCCGGTCGGCGACGACCACGTCCGCCTCGGCGAGGAGGCGGCGGCCGCGCACGGTGATCAGGTCCGGGTCGCCGGGGCCGCCGCCCACCAGGGCGACGTGCGGGCCGCGGGTGCGGTGGCGGGGGGCCGCGAGGGTGCCGTCGCGCAGGCCCTCGACGACGGCGTCGCGCACGGCGGCGGAGCGGCGCGGGTCCTGCCCGGTGAGCACGGCGACGGTGACGCCCTCGCTGCGCCCGGTGGCCGGGGTCCAGGCGGAGGCGGCCTCGGCGTCGTCGCTGCGTACGCACCAGACGCGGCGCGCCTCGGCCTCGGCGGAGGCGGCCGCGTTGGCGGCCGGGTCGTCGGTGGTGATCAGCGCGTACCAGGCGTCCTCGAAGTCGCCGTCCTGGTAGCGGCGGCGCTCCCAGCGCACCTCCCCCGCCTCGGCCATGGCCTCGACGGAGGGGGTCGCGGAGGGCGAGATCAGCAGGACGTCCGCGCCCGCGGCGATCAGCGCGGGCAGCCGCCGCTGGGCGACCTGGCCCGCCCCGAGGACGACGACGCGCCGCCCCGTGAGGCGCAGTCCGACCGGGTATGCGAAGTTCTCGGACATGGCGGTGCGGCTCTCCTCATGCGAATGCCTGCCGCTGCGGCGCTGGAGCGGCTGATCAAGTGGTACTGATCAAGTGGTGGGGCGTGGCCCCCGCCGACACCTTACGCGGCGGGGGCGCACGTCAGTTCTTCTCCGTGACTCCCGCGGAGTCGAAGGTGGCCACCTCGTGCATCGCCCGCGCGGCGCTCTGCACCACGGGGAGGGCGAGCAGGGCGCCCGTACCCTCGCCGAGGCGCAGGTCCAGGTCGACCAGGGGGCGCAGGCCCAGCTTGTTGAGGGCGGCCACGTGGCCCGGCTCGGCGCTGCGGTGGCCCGCGATGCACGCCGCCAGCACCTCGGGGGCGATGGCGCGGGCTACGAGGGCGGCGGCGCCCGCGCTGACCCCGTCCAGGATGACGGGCGTACGCAGGGAGGCGCCGCCCAGCAGCAGGCCGGCCATGGCGGCGTGCTCCAGGCCGCCGAAGGCGGAGAGGACGCCGATGGGGTCGGCCGGGTCGGGCTGGTGCAGCTCCAGACCGCGCCGTACGACGTCGATCTTGCGCGCGTGCATCTCGTCGTTGATGCCGGTGCCTCGGCCGGTCACCTCGGCCGGGTCGACGCCGGTGTAGACGGAGACCAGGGCGGCCGAGGTGGTGGTGTTGGCGATGCCCATCTCGCCGGTGAGCAGCGCCTTGTTCCCGGCCGCGACCAGGTCGCGGGCGGTCTCGATGCCCACTTCGAGGGCGCGCAGCACCTCGTCGCGGGTGAGGGCGGGGCCGGTGGTGAAGTCGTCGGTCCCGGGCCGGATCTTGCGCGGCAGCAGACCGGGGGTGGAGGGGAGTTCGCTCGCCACGCCGACGTCCACCACGCACACCTCGGCGCCGACCTGGCTCGCGAAGGCGTTGCAGACCGCGCCGCCGCCGAGGAAGTTGGCGACCATCTGGCCGGTGACCTCCTGCGGCCACGCGGTGACGCCCTGGGCGTGCACCCCGTGGTCCCCCGCGAAGATCGCGACCGCGGCGGGCTCCGGGATCGGCGGCGGGCACTGCCGGGACAGTCCGCTGAGCTGCGCGGAGATGATCTCCAGCATGCCGAGCGCGCCGGACGGCTTGGTCATCCGCTTCTGCCGCTCCCACGCCTCGCCGAGCGCCTTGGCGTCCAGCGGACGGATGCCCTGGAGGGTCTCCGTCAGCAGGCTGTGCGGGTTCTCGCCGGGCAGCGCGCGCCGCCCGTACGACTCCTCGTGGACGACCCACGACAGCGGGCGGCGCTTGGACCACCCGGCCCTCAGCAGCTCCGGCTCCGCCGGGAACTCGTCCACGTACCCGACGCACAGGTACGCCACGGCCTCCAGGTGGTCCGGCAGGCCGAGCGTACGGACCATCTCGCGCTCGTCGAAGAAGCTGACCCAGCCGACGCCGAGCCCTTCGGCGCGGGCGGCGAGCCACAGGTTCTCCACGGCGAGCGCGGAGGAGTACGGCGCCATCTGCGGCTGAGTGTGCCGCCCGAGGGTGTGGCGGCCGCCGCGGGTGGGGTCGGCGGTGACGACGATGTTGATCGGCGTCTCGAGGATCGCCTCGATCTTCAGTTCCTTGAACTGCTTGGCCCGGCCCTTGGGGAGGGACTTGGCGTACGCGTCGCGCTGGCGCACGGCCAGCTCGTGCATGGTGCGCCGGGTCTCCTCGGAGCGGATGACGACGAAGTCCCACGGCTGGGACTGCCCCACGCTGGGCGCGGTGTGCGCGGCCTCCAGTACGCGGCGCAGCACCTCGTGCGGGATGGGGTCGGGCCGGAAGCCGTTGCGGATGTCGCGGCGCTCGCGCATCACGCGGTGGACGGCGGCGCGCTCGGCGTCGTCGTACCCGGCCCCGGCGGGCTCGGATGCCGCCTCCGCGTCATCCTCGGCCTCGTCCTGTTCGCCCTGCGGGCTGGCGTCGGCTTCGTCCTGTGCGGTGTCGCCGTCCGGCGTGGTTTCGTTGTCCGGCGCGGTGCCGCCCTCCGGCGCGGTGCCGCCCTCCGGCTCCACGGCTGCGGTCGGCCCTTCTTCGGATGCCTCGGCGTCGTCGGACTCGGCCGTCGCCGCCTCGGGGGCCTCCCCGGGGGCCGCGTCGGCCGCCGCCTCGGCGGGCGTCTCGGCGGGCGTCTCGGCGGGCTCGGCTTCGGCGGGCTCGGCTTCGGCGGACACCTGCGCGTCAGCCTCCGGCAGCGGGGTCTCGTCGGCGGCCGCTTCGGCCGGGCTCTGCGCCTCGGCAGGCTCGTCCGGTACGTCGGCCTCCGAGGCCGCATCGGCGGCAGCCTGGTCGGCCACGACCTGCACTGCGGCTTCCGGGGCCGCAGTCTCGTCGGCGGCGGCCAGGTCTGCCGGGGCCTGCTCCTCGGCGGGTGCCTCCTGCGCGTCGGCCTCCGGCAGCGGGGTCTCGTCAGCCGGGGCCTGCGCGTCAGCCTCCGGCAGCGGGGCCTCGCTGGCGGCCGGATCGGCCGGGGCCTGCGCCTCGGCAGGCTCATCCGGTACGTCGGCCTCCGAGGCCGCATCGGCGGCAGCCTGGTCGGCCACGACCTGCGCATCGGCGACAGGCGTGGGCTGGGCGTCGGCGGGTACGGCCTGCGCGTCGGCCCCCGGCGCCGGAGCCTCGTCCGCAGCAGCCGGGGCGGCCGCAACCTGCGCAGCGGCCTCCGAAGCCGAGGCCTCGTCGGTGGCAGCCTGTTCGGCCACGGCCTGCGCATCGGCGGCGGCCGGACCGCCCGGTGCCTGCTCGTCGGCCTCCGACACCGAAGCCTCGCCCGGAACAGCCGGGCCCGCCGCGATCTGCGCGTCGGCCTCCGGGGCCGAGGCCGCGTCGGCGGCAGCCGGATCGGCCAACGCCTGCGCAGCGGCGGCAGCCTGGTCAGTCGGGGCCTGGGCGTCGGCGGCCGCAGCCTGAGCCTCGGCCTCCGCTACCGGGGCCTCGCCCGGGGCAGCCGGGTCGGCAGTTTGCGGCGCCGAGGCTGCGTCGGCGGCAGCCGGGTCGGCCGGGGCCTGCGCCTCGCCGGGCGCGGCCTGCGCGTCAACCTCCGGCGCGGGAGCTTCGCCCGGGGCAGCCGGGTCCCCCGGGAACTGCGCATCGGCAGGCACGGCCTGCACGGCAGCATCCTGGTCTGCCAGGGCCCGCGCATCGGCGACGGCCGGGTCGGCCGGGCTCTGCGCGTCGGGCGCGGCCTGCGCCTCGGCCTCCGCTACCGGGGACTCCCCCGGGGCAGCCGGGTCGGCCTGGGGCTGCCCATCGGCGGGCACGGCCTGCGCGGCAACATCCGGGGCTAGAGCCGCATCGGCGGCAGCCTGGTCCGCCGGGGCCTGCACCTCGCCGGGCGCGGCCTGCGCGTCAACCTCCGGCGCGGGAGCTTCGCCCGGGGCGGCCGGGTCCGCCGGGAACTGCGGATCGGCAGGCGCAGTCTGCGCGTCGGCCTCCGCTACCGGGGCCTCCCCCGGGTCGGCCTGGGGCTGCACCTCGGCGGGCACGGCCTGCGCGGCGGCATCCGAGGCCAGCGCCGCATCGGCGGCAGCCTGGTCCGCCGGGGCCCCCACCTCGCCGGGCGCAGCCTGCGCGTCAACCTCCGACTCCGGAGCCCCACCCGGGGCAGCCGGATCCGCCGGGAACTGCGCCTCGGCGGGCACAGCCTGCGCGGCGGCATCCGAGGCCAGCGCCGCGTCAGCGACAGCCTGGGGCTGCGCCTCGCCGGGCTCAGCCTGAGCGTCAACCTCCGACACCGGCGCTTCGCCCGGGGCGGCCGGGTCCGCCGGAAACTGCGTCTCGGCGGGCACAACCTGCACGGCGGCATCCGAAGCCAGCGCCGCATCGGCAGCAGCCTGGTCCGCCGGGGCCCCCACCTCGCCGGGCGCAGCCTGCGCGTCAGCCTCCGGCAACGGGGCCTCGCCCGGGGCGGCCGGGTCGGCCGGGAACTGGGGCTCGGCGGGCAGGGCCTGCGCCTCGCCCTCCGCCGCCGGGGCCTCACCGGGGGCAGACGGGTCGACGCCCGAGGCCGGGGCGGCCTGCGGGTCGGCGACTATCGAGTGGTCGGCGTCGGCGTAGGGGTGGGGGATCTGTGCCGGGATGACGACCTGGGGGCCCGCGTAGAGCTGGTCCGGGGTGATGCCCGGCTGGGTCTGGGCCGGGATGTCGAGGGGCGGGTGCCCCGGTTCCATGACGGGCGCCCCGCCCTGGGGCGGGATGGTCGCGGCCGGGTCGGCGTAGCCCGGGTCCGGGTACGCGGGGTCGGCGTGCCCCGGGTCCGGGTACCCCGGGTCGACGTACCCCGGGTCCGCGTAGCCGGGGTCCGCGTAGCCCAGGTCCATCGCCGTCGGCTCGCCGAGACCGACCGTTTCTGCTGGTGCGGGCGGCGGCTGAGGACCCCAGGCGTCGCCGGGCGGCGGGGCGTCGCCGATCTGCGGCATGTCGGCGAGCTGCGGGCCCGGGAGCGGGCCGGAGTCCTCGGGCTGGGGCTGGGTGGTGAAGTACTGGGGCCCGGCCGCGTACTCGGGAGCGCTGGCGTAGTCGGCCCCGCCGGGGTACTCGGGCTCGGGCGGGGGTGCCGGCTGGGGCTGCTGGACGGGCGGGGCGGTGTTGCGGGCCGCTGCCGGGCCGCGGTCGGCGAGGGAGCGGACGATGCCGCTGCCGGAGGTGTGGTCGGGCACGGGCGGGCCCATGTGCAGGGGGCGGCGGGGCGGCGCGGGGGGTGTGGCGGGGGCCTGGGGCGGCTGCGGGGCGGGCTGCTCGGCCGCCGGGTGGATGACCGGCCCGGCCTGGGGTTCGGCCACCGGCTGCGGCTCGGGCATCTGCGTGTCGGCGTACGCGGCCATGCCGGGGTCCAGCACTCCGCCCTCGTACAGCCCCTGGCCCTGCGCCTGCGGGTACGGGAGCTGGTGCTCGTACTGGGCCTGCGGATCGTATGGGGCCTGCTGCTCGCTCCAGGCGCCCTGCGCGCCCGGCATCAGCAGCAGGTCGTCCTCCTCGCCGCCGGTTTCGGGGCCGTCGAGGAAGGGGTATCCGGCGTCGGCAGGCGGGGAGTGGACATCCGCCGGGTGCGGTTGTCCGAGTCGTCCGCCTGCGTTCTCCGGCAGTCCCTCGCCCGGGACCTGGCCGGTGTCGGTCATGCGTACCCCTCGCCCATCGCTAGTGCTCCTTCCAACCGCCTACCGCCGGGAGCAGGCCCCGTGAGCAAGAACGAGCGTGCGCCGTGCGCGGCACGTAGCACGCCCGAGGCTTGCCCACCGCGGCCCGGTAAGAAAGGGGCGCATTCCGGCCTTTGGCCGATAAAGCGCCGAACACCGGGCAGCGGCACAGGCAGTACAACGATCCGCCAGCCTACCCCGCGCGACGCTTCAGGAAGGTCACCGGGGCGAAGCTCGGGGCGAACGTCACAGGGACAAAATCACTGGTGCGGGCGGTGTCCGCAGAGGAGAAAGGCGACCGCGCGCTCGCGTTCGGCCCACACCCGGGTGTCCAACTCGACCGATTGCAGCAGGAGACACTCGACCCCGTAGCCGCCGTCCTCCAGGGCGGCGCCGATGGCCTCCGCCTCGTCGCGGGTGGCGGCGTGGGTGACGATGCGCTCGGGGCGGCGCGCGGCGCACGCGGCGACGACGGGCACGCCCCCTGCGCCGACGCGGACGACGTCCGGCTCGGGCAGGTCTTCGAGGACCTCGGGGGCGGTGCCGTGGATCACCTGGAGCTGGACGCCGAAGCGGCGGGCGAGGGCGTCGACGCGCTCGCAGGCGTCCGGGTCGCGGTCGACGGCGATGACGGCGGCGCCGAACCCGGCGGTCTCGACGGCGGCGGCGCCGCTGCCCGCGCCGATGTCCCAGACCAGGTCGCCGACGCGGGGACCGAGGCGGGCGAGTTGGAAGGAGCGCAGCTGCTGCGACTCGTTCTCGCCGAGGACGGTCGCGTACGCGGGGGCGGGCAGCGCCCAGCCGCGCACCGATCCGGGGTAGCCGGGGTCGCGCCCGGCGATCCAGCCGCCGCTCTGCAGGGCGCCGCGGGCTGCACCGGCGGGGGTGCCGGTGCGGGCGGGGGCGGCGCCGGAGCCGCCGATGACGATGACGACGTTGGGGTCGCGCCAGGTGTGGTCGGCGGCCTTGTCGGAGGTCAGCACGGTGACCTGCTCGCGTTCGGTGCCCAGGGCCTCGCAGATGACGAAGGTGCGGTGCACCGGGCCGAGGAGCAGGGCGAGTTCGGCGGGACCGGCGCCCGGCGAGGTGAGAACGGCGACCTTGGTGTGGGCGCGGCAGACGTTGACGGCACGCCGCAGGTCACGGCTGTGGGCGACGACGACCTGGGCGTCGTCCCAGGGCATCCCGGCGCGGGCGAAGGCGGCGGCGACGGAGGAGACGGCGGGCACGACCTCGACCTCCAGGCCGTGCTCGGGGGCGCGCAGGGCGCGTACGACGCCGAAGAAGCCGGGGTCGCCGTCGGCCAGCACCACGGCCGAGCCGCGGTGCTGGGCGATGCGGCGGGCGGCGAGGTCCACGCTGCCGAGCCGGATGCGCTCGGCGCCGGGCGGGACTTCGGGCAGCGCCAGGTGATGGGCGGCACCGGCCACGAGGGTGGCCGCGCCGAGGGCGGATCGGGCCACGTCCATGAGCGGGGAGCCGTCCCAACCGATCACCGTGACGCGGTCGGCCATCGTCGTCTGTCTCCCAAATGTGTCGCGGACAACTGTGTCGCGGGTCGGTCGCGGGTGGAGCGCGCGGTGCGCGCGGCCGGGGCGCCGCGGTGCGCGTGCCGCGAACGCGCGTATCGCGGCGGTGGGCGGGCCGTCCCGCGGGGTGGTCGGCCCGGAGAGATTACCCCGCCGGGTCCGGGCCACCGGACCGGGGGCTGGGGCGGAGGTGGTGCGCCGGGGGCGCACCGGAGGCGCGGCGCGCCGGGGTTCAGCGCCAGTCGGTGTACTCGGAGTACGTGGGGAAGACGCTGATGCCCTCGGACTCCTCCCGGTGCTCGGGCGCGCCCTCCAGGTCCTCGGGGAGCAGGCTCCAGACGATGAGGTCGGTGCGCAGATCGGTCCAGCCGCCGTCCTCCATCTGGGTGCGCGCTATGTACGCGTTGCGGAGCACGCCTTCGCTGATACAGCCGACCTTCTGCGCGACCTGCTGCCCGGCCGTGTTCCCGGCGGCGGTGCGCAGCTCCATCCGCTCGAACTTCTGGTCCTGGAACAGCCAGCGGGCGACGGCCAGCACCGACTCCACGGCATAGCCCTCGCCGCGCGCCCAGGGGGCGGTGATATAGCTGATCTCGGTCCCCAGGACCTTCCAGTCGGTGTTGCGCAGATGCACGATTCCGACGAGCCGCTGGGTGAGGAATTCGGCGACCGCGAAGACGATTCCGCGCCCGGTGGTGCGTTCGGCGGGGGCGAGCCGCAGCGCCTGGTCGCGTGCGTCGCGGGGGGTGTACGGATGGGGGGCCCGGCTCCAGGTGATGACGAGTTCGTCGTTCATCATGTCCGTGAGCGCGGGCAGGTCCGCTTCCTCGAACGGGCGCAGCACCAGCCGTTCCGTGCTGATGGAGATGTCCGGGAAAGTGGATGTCATGCGCCGCTCCGTAACCGGGGTCGTTTCAAAGTCGTGGCGAAGAGCCCAGCATGCAGCATTGCTCCTGCTCAATGCAGCACGGGGTGCGGAAACGGAAGGCTCCGCATCCGATTGTCGCCCGGATGCGGAGCCTTGCGTGTTCGGTCGGTCGTTTTTCAGAATGGCAGGTGTCAGAACGACGCGAGTACGGATCCGTCGTACTTGTCCTTGATGAACTTCTTCACCTGCGGGGAGGTGAGGAGCTTGGCCAGCTTCTTGACCCGCGGGTCGTCCTCGTTGCCCTTCTTCACGGCGAGGAAGTTGCCGTAGGGGCTGTTGTCCGGGGACTCCAGGACCAGCGCCTCCTTGGCGGGGTTGAGCTTGGCCTGGATGGCGTAATTGCCGTTCACGACGGCGGCGTCCACATCGTCCAGGGACCTCGGCAGCTGGGGCGCCTCCAGCTCCTTGAACTTCAGGTCCTTGGGGTTGTCCGCGATGTCCTTGGGGGTGGCCTCGGTGCCGGCGCCCTTCTTGAGCTTGATGATGCCGTGGGTGTCCAGCAGCTGGAGCGCCCGGGCCTCGTTCACCGCGTCGTTGGGGACGGCGACGGTGGCGCCCTTCTTGAGGTCGTCGGCCTTCTTCACCTTGTGCGAGTAGAGGCCGAGCGGCTCCAGGTGCACGGTGACCACGGACCGGATGTCGGTGCCGCGCTTCTTGTTGTAGTCGTCGAGGAACGGCTTGTTCTGGAAGTAGTTGGCATCGACCGAGCCGTCCTGGGTGGCGGGGTTCAGCGAGTTGTAGTCGGTGAACTCCTTGACCTCCAGCTTGAGCCCCGCCTTCTCGGCCAGATGGTCCTTGACGTAGTTGAGTATCTCGGCGTGCGGGACGGGGTTGGCGCCGACGACGAGCGGGCCGTTCTTGTCGGCGTTGCCCTTGCTCGGCGGGGAGCAGGCGGCCGCGCCGGCGGTGAGCGCGGTGGCGGCGAGCAGGGCGGCGGTGGTCTTGAGCGTGTTACGCACGAAAAGTGCCTTTCAGGTACGGGGCGTCAGGGAGTCGACGGGGCGTCAGGGGGTCTTGGTCAGCCCGGCGGGCTCGTTCGGCTCGGCGGACCCGGCCGCATCGGCCGCCTCCGCGGTCTGGGCCTGGGTGTCGGCGGTCTTGCCGGTACGGGAGCGCAGCAGCACCAGCCGGGGGGCCGCCGAGGCGGGGCTGCGGTGCGAGAGCGCGCGGGCCGCGACGTCACCGGCGAATTGGATGACGGAGATGACCACCGCGAGGATGGCCACGGTGACCCACATCAGCTGGGTCTCGAACCGCTGGTAGCCGTAGCGGACGGCGAGGTCGCCGAGACCGCCCGCGCCGACCGTCCCGGCCATCGCCGAGTAGCCGATGAGCGCGACGATCGTGGTGGTCGCGCTGGAGATCAGCGACGGCAGCGACTCGGGCAGCAGGACCTTGCGCACGACGGTCCAGGTGGAGCCGCCCATCGACTGCACCGCCTCCACCAACCCGCCGTCGACCTCGCGCACCGCGGTCTCCACGAGGCGGGCGTAGAAGGGGATGGCGCCGATCGCGAGCGGCACGATCGCGGCGGCGGGGCCGATGGTGGTGCCCACGATCATCCGGGTGAAGGAGATCAGCGCGACCATGAGGATGATGAACGGCATCGAGCGGGCGATGTTGACGACCTGGCCGACGACCTTGTTCACGACCACGTTCGGCAGCACGCCGCCCCGGTCGGTGAGCACCAGCAGCACGCCGAGCGGCAGACCACCGACGATCGCGATGGCCGCCGACCAGCCGACCATCCACAGCGTCTCCAGACACGCCTGCTGCAACAGGGGCTGCATCTCTGACCAGGTCACTTGGCGCCCTCCTTGAGCACGGCGGTCTGCGTCGCGTCCACATCGGCCACGTCGACCTGGAGGCCCTGCTCCCGCAGGAAGCCGATCGGCACGACGTTCTCCTCGAACGGGCCGGGCAGCTCGATGCGCATCCGGCCGACCTGGGCGCCGCCGACGGTGTCCATCGCGGCGCCGAGGATCGAGATGTCGATGTTGTACGTACGGGACAGCTGCGAGATCACCGGCTTGGCCGCGGCCTCGCCCTGGAACGTCACGTCCACGACCGTGCGGTCCTCGCCCGAGGGCTCCCCGCCGACCGGGAACAGCTCCTGAGCCAGCTGGGAGCCGGGGGTGGCGAGCAGGTCGGTGACCGTGCCGGACTCCACGATCCGCCCGTCGCTCATCAGCGCGGCCGAGTCGCAGATCGTCTTGACGACGTCCATCTCATGCGTGATCAGCAGCACGGTGAGGCCCAGCTGCCGGTTGAGGTCGCGCAGCAGCTGGAGGATCGAGCGGGTGGTCTCGGGGTCGAGCGCGGAGGTCGCCTCGTCGGACAGCAGCACCTTGGGGTCGCCCGCGAGCGCGCGGGCGATGCCGACGCGCTGCTTCTGGCCGCCGGAGAGCTGCGCGGGGTACGCCTTGGCCTTGTCGGCGAGGCCGACCAGGTCCAGCAGCTCCAGGGCCTTGCGGGTGCGCGCCTTGCCGGAGACGCCGAGGATCTCCAGCGGCAGTTCGACGTTGTCGCGCACCGTGCGCGAGGAGAGCAGGTTGAAGTGCTGGAAGACCATGCCGATCCGGCTGCGCGCCTGGCGCAGCGCGGACCCGGCGCGCTGCCCCCGCCCCGCGAGCGCCGTGAGGTCCTGACCGGCCACGGTGACCGTGCCGGACGAGGGGCGCTCCAGGAGGTTGACGCAGCGGATGAGGGTGGACTTCCCGGCGCCGCTCTGACCGACGACGCCGTACACCTCACCCTCGCGGACATGCAGATCGACGCCGTCGAGGGCGGTGACCTCGCGGCCTCGTGAGCGGTAGACCTTTGTCAGGTCCGTGGTGGTGATCACAGGGTTTCCGTCACTGTTGAGTGCAGGGCGGTTGTGCCGCCGGGCACGGTTCATTCCTTACGGAAGCGGCGTGGGCGGGCCGAGGGCGTGCGCGGTGTGTGGGCGCGGGCTCGGGGTCCGGTGACGCGGGGCAGGCCATGGTCCGCGCGCGGGCGCGTGGACGTGGGCGTAGCCGGTCTCCCTTCGGGGCGGGAGGCTCGGGCAGGGGCCCTCAGCGGTCACACATTCGACACCGACAACGAGCACCGGGCGTCATCGTCGCCTCGGTCGCAGGGGTGCGGCAGCTCGTCGTGGTCATGGCCGCCAGTAAACCAGAGACCCGGACGGACCGATCAAGCATGTCCGTATCGTGGACGTCAGTGACCAATCCGTGGACAACGGGGGCGGCGGGGCGTTTCCGTCACTCCCCCGCGACGATCTCCACTCCCCCGTCGACGGCCCGTGCCGACACGGCCGACAGGTCCCGCACCACGATGTCGGCGTCCAGCTCCTCCCGGCTGGTCGTTGTGGTCAACGCCACGGTTCGCATCCCGGCGGCGCGGGCGGCGGCGAGCCCGGCCGGGGCGTCCTCGAAGACCACGCAGCGGGCCGGGTCGGCACCCAGCTTCCCGGCGGCCAGCAGGAAGGGCTCGGGGTCCGGCTTGCCCCGGGTGATGTCGTCCGCGGTGATCAGCAGCCCCGGGCGTATACCGGCCTCGGCGAGACGGGCCTCGGCCAGCGCGCGGCCCGCGGACGTCACCACGGCCCAGCGGTCCGCGGGCAGCCCGGCCAGCAGGTCGAGGGTGCCGGGCAGCAGCCGCACCCCGCCCGGGACGTCCTCGACCTCCAGCTCGTCGATGCGGCGGCGGGCCTGCGCGACGCGGTCGGCGGGGAGCAGGTCGCCGATGATGTCGGCCGCCGGGCGGCCGTGCAGCTCGACCCGGGCGAACTCCTCCGTCACGCCGTACTCCTCGGCCCAGCGGGTCCAGCAGCGGACCACGGACTCCATGGAGGAGACGAGCGTTCCGTCGTTGTCGAACAGCAGCGCGTCAGCGGTGATCTTCATGGGGCGCAGCGTACGGGCCCGATCGCAACGCGGTCATTCGGGCCGATTACAGTCGTCCCATGCTTGTCACCCCCTGTGTGCGGGACCGCACCGCGCGGAGGTTCCGTTGATCGACGCGCTGACCGCCGTGCTCGGCGCGACCGCGCTCGCGCTCGCCGCGTGGTGCGGCTTCGCCGCCTACCGTGACCAGCCCACCAAGGACTGGCACTTCATCGGCATGGCCGTGGTGTCCCTGCTGGCGATCGTCCAGCTGGTCATCGGGATCGTGCGGCTGGCACAGGGCGAGGATCCCGAGCAGGGCGTGGCGATCTTCATCGCGTATCTGGTCGGCTCGGCGTGCGCCGTGCCCGTCGCGGCGTTCATGTCGCTGGCGGAGCGGACCCGCTGGGGCTCGGCGACGGTCTCGGCCGCGGCCGTGGTGCTGGCGGTGCTGGAGGTACGGCTGTACGACATCTGGGGAGGCGTGGGTGGCTGAGTCAGCCGAATCGACGAAATCCGCGGCGCGTGGCGGGCTCGGGCAGGGGCCCGGGCGACTGCTGGTGATGCTCTACGGGGTGTTCACGGTGGCCGCGGCGTCGCGCTCGATCTACCAGCTGATCGCCCAGTTCGACGAGGCCCCGCTGGCCTACGTCCTCTCGGCGGTCTCCGCCGTGGTGTACGCCTTCATCACGGTCTCGCTGGTGCGCGGCGGGGAGGGGGCGCGCAAGGCGGCGATGGTGTGCTGCGGGGCGGAGCTGCTGGGTGTGCTCACGGTCGGCACCTGGACCCTTGCCGACCCGTCCGCCTTCCCCGACCAGACGGTGTGGTCGGACTACGGCATGGGCTACCTGTTCATCCCGATCTTCCTGCCGGTGACGGGCCTGCTGTGGCTCCGCCGCCGCGCGGCTTAGCCCGGGGCTCCGCCCCCACACCCCCGCTCCTCAAACGCCGGAGGGGCTGGGCGGTACTGGCGCGCACCCCGGCAACGAAACCGCAGGGGCGGAGCCCCGACCACTCTGGGTGGGGCTCCGCGCGCCGCAGGCGTTACGCGCTGGCCGCGAAGGCCGTCGCGGTGGCCTCCTTCTCCAGGGTGACCAGGCTCAGGCGGCGGTTGACCTCCTGGGTGCCGACCTGGGCGTAGCCGTACTTCCGGTACAGGCGGAGGTTGCCGTCACTGCGGTGACCGGTGGCCAGCCGGTAGCGCTTGGCGGCGCGCTCCTCCGCCAGCTGGGCCTCGATCGCCGCGAGCAGGCGCCCGCCGAGGCCGTGGCGCTGCATCCGCGGGTGGACGATGAGCTTGCCGATGGCGGCCGTGCCCTTGTCGTCGACAGCGGCCCGGACCGAGCCGACGACCTCCTCGCCGAGCCGGGCGACCAGCACACAGCCCTTGCCCAGTTCGGCGCGCAGGTCGTCGAGCGTCTGCGTCAGCGGCTCGATGGAGTAGTCGCCGTACAGCTCGGCCTCACCCTGATAACACAGGTACTGCAGCTTGAGGATCTGCTCGGCGTCGTCCGCGGTCGCCGCGGAGATGGTCACGCTCATGCCCATGTGCGCATGCCTCCCCTTTTCTCGGTCCACCGGCCGCCTGAGGGTAGGTGCGACCGGGGTTCATTGCCTGGGTAGGAGAACGCCACCTGGTTGTGGCAGCCTCCTGGGCGCCGATTGTCTAACGCTCCTTTCCCCACGGTTCAGGAGCCGCAACCTCCGCCGTGAGCATTCTGCGCAGGCAACCCAGACATCGGGAACGTACCGGGCCCAGACTGCCCTGTGAGATACCCAACTCGCCCGCGATCTCGCGATATGTCAGGTCGGACCGGGACAGCATCACCCCGAGCAGCCTCGGACAGCGGCCGGGCAGCCGCCGCACCGCGGCGCGCAGCGCCCGCCCCGTCTCGGCGGTGAGGGCGGCGTGTTCGGCGGGGCGGGGTTCGGGGCCGCTCGGCGGGCCGCCGCCGACCGGGTCGTACGGGACCTCACGGCGCGCCCGGCGCCGGGCCCCGCGCACCTCGGCGCGGACCGCGCGGCGCAGCCAGCGCGCGGGCTGCGGCGGCGGACCGCTGTCCCGGGTGCGCTCCAAGAGCCGCAGCCAGACGGCCTGCTCCAGCTCGGCGGGCTCGACCCCCGTGCCGTACGCCTCGGCCGCCGCCTCGGCGGCGAGCAGCGGACGCAGTTGCTCCACAAGGTCCATGCCGGGCGGGACGTGGCGCGGTCGACGCCCGGTTGCCGGGCCCCCGGTCTCTTCACCCGACCGGGGAGGCGGTGGGCCGCGCCTTGACGCTCAGGGCGCGGCCCACCGGTCCGCACTTGTCCCTACTTACGGAAGTCCGCCGCCGCGAGGAGGGCGGTGTCCGGGTTGTCGGAGAAGATGCCGTCGATGCCCGTGTCGAAGTACGCCTTGAAGGCGCCGAAGGCGTCCCCGTACGCGTTCACGTCGCTACCGCGCCGGAAGTCCACCGGCAGGAACGTGTTCTCGTTGCGCATGGTGTACGGGTGCAGGATGAGCCCGGCCGCGTGCGCGTCCTTGACGACGCTGGTCGGGGTGCCGAGCTTGCCGTCCGGCGTGCGCGGGATGATCACCGACAGGTCGGGGCCGATGCCCTGCGCGTAGCTCGCGATCCACTTCAGGCCCTCGGGCTTGACGAGGTCCGCGACCGTGCGCGGGTCGTTCGCCTGGACGAAGTCCCACGGGCGGCTGGTCATGGTCGACAGCAGCACGACCGACGGGGTGGCGACCAGCTTGCGCAGCCGCTGGATGCTGCTCGGCTCGAAGGACTGGAGGAAGAGCGCCGCGTCCTTCTTGTGGCGTCCGTACGTGCGGAGCAGCTTCGCGACCCGCTCCTCAAGACCGAGGCCGAGTCCCCGGAAGTACGTGGGGTGCTTGGTCTCGACGTACAGCCAGACCTTGCGGCCCCGCTTGCGGCCCTCGCGCTCGGCCCACTGGAGGACCTCCTCGAAGGTGGGCACCTCCCAGCGGCCGTCGTAGAGCGTGTTGCGCTGGCGGGTGCCGGGAATGCGCTCCTTGGCTCGCAGCGTCTTCAGCTCGGCCAGCGTGAAGTCCTCGGTGAACCAGCCGGTCAGCTTGGTGCCGTCGACCGTCTTGGTGGTCTTGCGGCCGGCGAACTCCGGATGGGCGGAGACGTCGGTGGTGGCCGTGATGTCGTTCTCGTGACGGCACACCAGATGCCCGTCCTTGGTGGGGACGAGGTCCTGCTCGACGATGTCCGCGCCCATGTCCAGCGCGAGCTGGTACGAGCCGAGGGTGTGCTCGGGGCGGTAGCCCGAGGCACCACGGTGACCGATCACCGTCGGCACCGGCAGCCCGCGCACGGGCCCGGGCTTCCCCCCGGCGCCCGCCGCCGCGGCGGTGGCCGTGCCCGCGCCACCCAGCGCCACCGCTCCCGCACCGAGGGCCGCGGCCCCCAGCAGGGTGCGCCGCCCGGGCTGTTGCTCGCGCTGTTCGCGCTCCATGAGCACTCCTCGCTCTGGTGTCCAGCACCGTCAATTCCAGTCAGAGAACGGGCTGATGGTAGGGGGGTAGGCCTTTCCTGCGGGAGACCTGCGGCGAAACGCGTGGGAAACGGGTGTCAACACTGCGTATCAGGTGGGTGAACCCGGTGTGCGGGGTGACATGACCGGCGAGTATCGTCCTCATCGGCGTTTCTGTGCGGCACCGGGTTGACGGACCGTAGGACGAGACGCCCCCGACCTTGACCCCGACCGGAGGGCCCGTTGTCCCGTTTCGTGTTCCTGAAGGCAGTACTCGGTCCGCTGATGCGCCTGATGTTCCGTCCACGGGTCGAGGGCGCGGAGCGCATTCCCGGCTCCGGTCCGGTGATCCTCGCCGGGAACCACCTCACCTTCATCGACTCGATGATCTTGCCGCTCGTCTGTGACCGCCAGGTCTTCTTCATCGGCAAGGACGAGTACGTGACCGGCAAGGGCCTCAAGGGCCGCCTGATGGCCTGGTTCTTCACCGGCGTCGGCATGATCCCGGTCGACCGGGACGGCGGACGCGGCGGCGTCGCCGCGCTGATGACCGGCCGCCGGGTGCTGGAAGAGGGCAGGGTCTTCGGCATCTACCCCGAGGGCACCCGCTCCCCCGACGGCCGCCTCTACCGGGGCCGCACCGGTATCGCCCGGCTCACCCTGATGACCGGCGCGCCGGTGGTGCCGTTCGCGATGATCGGCACCGACCGGCTCCAGCCGGGCGGCAAGGGGCTGCCGCGGCCCGGGCGGGTGGCGGTGCGGTTCGGTGAGCCGCTGGAGTTCACCCGCTACGAGGGCATGGACCGCGACCGGTATGTGCTGCGGGCGGTGACCGACGAGGTCATGAGCGAGGTCATGCGGCTGTCCGGTCAGGAGTACGTGGACATCTACGCGACGAAGGCGAAGGCGGCGGCCTGAGGCGGGCGGCGGACCGGGAGCGGGCTGGAGCTGACATCGAAGTGTCAGTCCCTGCCCTTCTTCTTTCTGTTCCGGTCATTGGCTTGTCACCGTCGGTAGGGCGCCCCGATGCACTGGTCTCGCGCCCGGGACGGCCACTACCGTGCCGCGGGTGACGACAATGACCGTGCCCTCCCCCGACTTCGTTTCCCTCCGCGGTCGTCGGTTCGCCCTCACCGACTTCGGCGGACCGGGAACCCCGGTCCTCGCCCTGCACGGCCACTTCGGCCGCGGCCGGATGTACGCCCCGCTGGCCGCCGCCCTGGCGCCCGCGTACCGGGTGATAGCGCTCGACCAGCGGGGGCACGGGCTCACCGGGGGCGGCGGGCCGTTCACCCTGGACGAGTACGTCGCCGACGCCGCCGCCCTGCTGGACGAGCTGCGGCCGGGTCCGGTGCCGGTCGTCGCCCACTCGACGGGCGCGGTCGCCGCGTATGCGCTCGCCGCGCGGCATCCGGAGCTGGTGAGTGCCCTCGTCGTCGAGGACATCGGCGCGGTGACGGACCGTCCGGTGGTCGCCCACCCCGTGCTCGACGTCACCGGCTGGCCGACCTGGGCCGCCGACCGGGAGGGCCTGCGCGCGCAGATCGAGTCTCGCGGTATCCACGACGCCTCGTACTTCCTCGACAGCGCCGAGCGGGACCGGGCGACGGGTGGGTGGCGACTGCTGTTCGAACCCGCGCACATGATGGCCTCGCAGGAGGCCATGCGGGGTGACTTCTGGGCCGAGTGGCTCGGGTCGGCCTGTCCGGCCCTGCTGATGCACGGCGAGCACTCCTCGCTGCTGCCGCAGGGGCACGCGCGGGAGATGGCGCGGCGGCGGCCGCGCACCACGCTGCGGGAGTTCGCGGGGTGCGGGCACTGGATTCACGATGACGCGCCGAAGGAGTACGCGTGGGCGGTGGGGCGCTTCCTGGACTCACTGCCGGTGGCGGACGACGACGCGTAGCGGGTGCGGGTGGGGTTGCGGGTGCGGTCCGGGGCGTTGCCCCTTGGCGTCTCGTTGCCGGGTGCGGGTGCCGGTGCGCCGGGGGCCTTCCCCACCCCGCCCCTTCCCGAAACCGGGGCTCCGCCCCGGCCCCCGAGCTGCGGCTCGACCGCCGGGCGCGGCGGGGGCGCTATCCCTTGGCGTCTCGACGCCGGGCGCGCCGGGCGCGGGCGGGGGCGCTGCCCCTTGAGGTATCGCTGCCGAGTGCGGGCCGGTGGCCGGGTTGTGCCCACCCGTTCCGCCCCGCGGAACGATTGCCCACAACCAGGTCACGCACCAGCCCCTCCGGGCGGACCCCCAGCCCCTCCGGCGATTGAGGAGCGGGGGTGCAGGGGGCGGAGCCCCCGTGGTGGGGGCCGGGGGCTTGCCCCCGGTTTCGGGAAGGGGCGGGGTGGGGGAAGGAACGCCCGGTCAGGACCAGGGTAGGGACGCGCGCGTTCGCCAGTAGGTCTCTGGGGACTCCGCCAGGTCTTCGAGGTCCGGGAGCCGGAGCGAGGCCGCCGCCAGGTTCGAATTCAGCTGCGCCACCGTCGCCGCGCCCGACAGGGCTACGGTCACCCACGGGTGTCGTAGGACCGCCGCCAGGGCGATGGCGTCCACAGCAGCGCCCGTCGCGGCGGCGGCGTGACGGAGCGTCTCGCCCCCGGCCAGGCGGCCATTTGCCATCGCCTCCTTGACGATCACGGTCCGGCCCGCCGCGTGGGCCTCCTCCAGGGCAGGCCCGGCGGACGGCTCCAGCACGTTGTACGTGCTCTGGACCGTACGGAACAGCGGAACCCCATCGGCCTCCACCTCCAGCGCCGCGCGAATCGCGTCGCCCTGCGCGGGACCGCTGGTGGAGATGCCGACCGTCACGCCCTCCGCCGCGAGGCGGGCCAGGCGGGCGTGGAGGGCGGGGTCGGTGAGGGCCGGGGAATCCGGCGTCACGGAGTGGATCTGGTAGAGGTCCAGGTGGGCGCCGAGCAGGGCACGGGTCTCCTCGCGCTGGCGGTCGTACGTCGCCACCGAGTGATCCTTGACCTCATGCTTCTCGGCGTCCATGCGCCAATCGGCCACATACGTGTAGCCCCACTTGCTCCCGACCACCACGTCCCGCGCCGCCTCCGGCCGCTCCCGCAGCCAGTCGGCGAGGAACTCCTCGGCACGCCCATACGAGCGGGCCGCGTCCAGGTAGCGCACCCCCGCCGCGTACGCGGCGTCCAGCAGCTGGTGCGACCGCAGCCGCATGGCGTCGACGGTGCGCTCCGCCGGGAGGTCCCGGTCCCGGCCGAGGTTGATGTAGCCGGGGCGGCCGACCGCCGCCAGGCCGAGCCCGATCCGGGACACCGGCGTGGCGGCGGCAGCAGTCACCAGGGAGTCGGACATCAGCGCTTCGCGTCCGCCCACGCCCGCTGCGCCGCGAGGTCCGTCTTGACCTCGGCCAGCTGCGCGGCCACGGCCGAGGGGGCGGTCCCGCCGCGCCCGCTGCGCGAGGCCAGCGCACCCGGCACGTTCAGCACACTCCGCACCTCGGGCGTCAGATGCGGGGAGATCTTCGCGAACTGCTCATCGGTGAGCTGGTCCAGCTCGATTCCCGTCAGCTCGCACTCCTTCACGCACGCGCCCGCGACCTCGTGCGCCACCCGGAACGGCACGCCCTGCCGGACCAGCCACTCGGCGATGTCGGTTGCCAGCGAGAACCCGGCCGGGGCCAGCTCCTCCATCCGCTCCCGGTGGACGGTCAGCGTCGCCATCATCCCGGTGAAGGCCGGGAGCAGGATCTCCAGCTGGTCGCAGGAGTCGAAGACCGGCTCCTTGTCCTCCTGCAGGTCGCGGTTGTACGCGAGCGGCAGGGCCTTCAGCGTGGCGAGCAGCCCGGTGAGGTTGCCGATGAGGCGGCCGGACTTGCCACGGGCCAGCTCGGCGATGTCCGGGTTCTTCTTCTGCGGCATGATCGACGAGCCGGTGGAGAAGGCGTCGTGGAGGGTCACGAAGGAGAACTCCTTCGTGTTCCAGAGGATGATCTCCTCCGCGATCCGCGACAGATCGATGCCGATCATCGCGGTGATGAAGCCGAACTCGGCGGCGAAGTCACGCGCCGCCGTGCCGTCGAGCGAGTTGGCGACCGAGCCGTGCTCGAAGCCCAGGTCGGCGGCGACGGCCTGCGGGTCGAGGCCCAGCGAGGATCCGGCCAGCGCGCCCGATCCGTACGGCGAGACGGCCGTCCGCTCGTCCCACTGCCGCAGCCGCTCCGCGTTCCGGGACATCGCCTGGACGTGGGCGAGGACGTGGTGGGCGAAGAGCACCGGCTGCGCGTGCTGGAGGTGGGTGCGGCCGGGCATCGCGACGTCCGGGTGCGCCTCGGCGAGCCCGACCAGGGCCTCCTGGAGGTCGGCGATCAGACCGCCGAGGATCCGGGCGTGGTCACGCAGGTACATCCGGAAGAGGGTGGCGATCTGGTCGTTACGGGACCGCCCGGCGCGCAGCTTGCCGCCGAGGTCGGGACCGAGCCGCTCCAGCAGCCCGCGCTCCAGCGCGGTGTGCACGTCCTCGTCGGCGATGGTGCCGATGAAGTCACCGGAGGCGACGTCGGCCTCCAGCCGGTCGAGCCCGGCGAGCATCCGCTCCAGCTCGTCGGCGGTCAGCAGATCGGCCGCGTGGAGCACCCGGGCGTGGGCACGGGAACCGGCGATGTCGTACGGCGCCAGGCGCCAGTCGAAGTGCACGGAGGCGCTGAGCTTCTCCAGTGCCTCGGCGGGCCCGTCGGCGAAGCGGCCGCCCCAGAGCCGGACGTCGCCGCTGTTGCCGTTGCTCACGCTGTTGCTCCTCAAGGCTGTGGGTGTACGACCGCCTCCCCGCCGGATGGCGGGAAGGCGGCGTGATGACGTCTGCTACGCAGGCTACTGCGGCCTACTGCTCCAGGTCGCGCTTCGCGGCGATCTTGCTGGACATCCCGAACAGCTCGATGAAGCCCTTGGACAGCGACTGGTCGAACGTGTCGCCCGTGTCGTAGGTCGCGAGGTTGAAGTCGTACAGCGACTGCTCCGACTTCCGGCCGGTGACGACGGCCCGACCGCCGTGGAGGGTCATCCGGATCTCGCCGGTGACGTGCTGGTTCGCCTCGGTGATGAAGCCGTCCAGGGCCCGCTTGAGCGGCGAGAACCACAGGCCGTCGTAGACCAGCTCGCTCCACCGCTGCTCGACCTGCCGCTTGTAGCGGGCCAGCTCACGCTCGACGGTGACGTTCTCCAGCTCCTGGTGGGCGGTGATCAGCGCGATGGCGCCGGGGGCCTCGTAGATCTCCCGGGACTTGATGCCGACCAGCCGGTCCTCGACCATGTCGATCCGGCCGATGCCCTGCGCCCCGGCCCGCTCGTTGAGCTGCTGGATGGCCTGCAGGACGGTCACGGGCTGGCCGTCGATGGCCACCGGGACGCCGTCCTTGAAGCTGATGATGACCTCGTCGGCGTCCCGCTGGGTGGCCGGGTTCGAGGTGTACTCGTACACGTCCTCGATCGGCGCGTTCCAGATGTCCTCCAGGAAGCCGGTCTCGACGGCCCGCCCGAAGACGTTCTGGTCGATCGAGTACGGCGACTTCTTGGTGGTCGCGATCGGCAGGCTCTTCGCCTCGCAGAAGGCGATGGCCTTGTCCCGCGTCATGGCGTAGTCCCGGACCGGGGCGATGCACTTCAGGTCGGGCGCGAGGGAGGAGATGCCCGCCTCGAACCGCACCTGGTCGTTGCCCTTGCCGGTGCAGCCGTGGGCGACGGTCGTGGCGCCGTGCTTGCGGGCGGCGGCGACGAGGTGCTTCACGATGGTGGGCCGGGAGAGCGCCGAGACCAGCGGGTAGCGGTCCATGTACAGCGCGTTCGCCTTGATCGCCGGGAGGCAGTACTCATCGGCGAACTCATCCTTGGCGTCCGCGACCTCCGCCTCGACCGCCCCACAGGCGAGCGCGCGCTTGCGGATGACGTCCAGGTCCTCACCGCCCTGGCCGACATCCACGGCGACGGCGATGACCTCGGCGCCCGTCTCCTCGGCGATCCAGCCGATGGCGACGGAGGTGTCCAGGCCGCCGGAGTAGGCGAGTACGACGCGCTCGGTCACGGGTTTCTCCTTACGCTCCATGCACTGACTGGCATAAGTATGCACTGGCCCGTATGTTTCGTCAACGCGGCAGGTGAGGCCCCGCCGCTCTGCGACGCCGCTGTCCGCTGACGTCGCCGTCAAGCACTGCCGCCACCCCACGCGAAAGCCCCGCCAGGACGCACCTGGCGGGGCTTCACCCTTGCCGATCAACGCTCCATGAAGATCCTTCGGAGATTCCCCGTCAGGTGTCCATGAACCCCGAAACCCTCTTGGCCGGAGTAAGGCAGGTTTTCAACAAAAGAAACCCTGATCAATTCCCTGACTGTGCAATCGCCATGCACATATGCGCCCTCGATGAAGTTGATCAATCGAGCCCCGATGGCTTCCCCGGCCAAGCCCTGCCCAGCCTCGCTGAACAAACGTACCGCCCATCGGGCGACGTCTGCGAGGAAAACATGGGAGAGGAACTCTTCATAGAACTCCACATGCTCGGCATGCAAGCGCTCAAGCTGCGGAAAGTTCTGCAGGAGCCCATGACAGAACTGCTCTTCGTTCATCTCCGTCAATTCCCCCCGAGGGCCGACTTGAGGTCGACAAGCAGGCTTCTCGCCACGATCAAGTCGTGCGGGGCCCCGTCTCTATGATTCCTCGATATCCACTTATTCAGCGCCTTGGCGTACTGATTCCCCTTGGCTACGTGGTTACGACCGTGCACGAGTTGACCAGAACTGAGCTCATCGCGAATCGCCGACATCGTCGTACCGTCTCCAGTCCGAGCTGTATTGGTCGTCCCCTTATAGAGATCATTGACCAAGTTCTGAAGCTTTGGATCGGAGACGCTTGGCGTCGGCAGGATACAGCCGTTGCTGTTGTGAACCAGGACCGGCGTCTCGCCCGCCAGCACATAGTACGTGTGCTGCGCGACCCCTCTCTATCTGCGTATTCGCAGATCAGCGGCGGTTTCGGGTTCCGCTGGTGTCCGTGTTTGTGCGGGGGAATCCGTGGGTGTTGCCGTCGCTACTGCCGTCAGGAGCGCGGGGCGCATGGTGCTGCCACTGGTGGGGTGGGCGCAAGGGGACTTTACTGCCAGGCTCCGGGCTCGGCTCAGAGCCTGGCTCGGATGGTCTGCTCGTAGTCCTGGTGGCCGGTCTGGGCGCAGTGTCCGGCGATCCAGCGCGTCAGATCGTCCGGGGTGTGCAGGGTGCCGGATGCGGCACCGCAGTTGTGTTCCTCGCCGGTGACGCAGACCGCTGCGAAGGCCGGCAGGGCCAGGGGGTCGGGGACGGTGGTCACGTGGTAGTCGCGGAATCGGTAGCGATGGACGAATCACGGGCTCGTCTTCATCACCCCGAAGGGCGGGCCGCTCGACCCCGGCAACCTCACCCGCCGCTTCCGTCGCCTCCTCCACCGCGCCGGACTGCGGACGATCCGCTTCCATGATCTCCGCCACTCGACAGCCACCCTGCTCCTGGAACAGGGCGTCGACCTCGTCGTGATCAAGGAACTCCTCGGCCACGCCCACATCGGCGTCACCGCCGGCGTCTACGCCCACGTCCGACTCCGCCTCCAGCGCCAGGCCATCAACACCCTCGGCAATGTCCTCGGCCCGAGCGACGCCCCCGATGCCCCACCCAACGCAGCCGTCGTCCGCTGACGTTGCCGTCAGCGTTGCCGTCAAACGGCATGAGGCCCTCCCGAAATTCCTTGGGTTCTAGGAGTCGTTGCAACACCCCGGCTCAAGGGGTGCGATGGAGTTCCAGATCCGTAAGGCGCGGACGGTGGCCCAAGGCCGCAGGAA
>NZ_JBVIZF010000034.1:0-68368 GCF_055591805.1 Streptomyces sp. NPDC041200
CTGGTACAGCGGCCCGGTGTCCTGGAGGGTGCTCATCACGGTGAGCAGCGCGTCGAGCCGCGCCTGGGTCTCGGTGGCGCCCGCCGCACGGGTCCGGGACAGGACGTCCAGGGCGCGGCGTACGTGCGGGAAGGCGGCCCGCGCCTCGCCGCGCGCACCCGCCGCTCCGTAGGTGGCGGACACCTGCGAGCCCGCCGAGGCCTTGCGCGGGGCGCCGCGGTCGGTGTAGGTCGCGAGCTGCCGGGCGGTGGCGGTCACTTCGTGGGGTGGGGCGCCGGGTACCAGGGCGGCGGCCGCCACCAGCAGCCCCAGCACCCACAGCGCCCCGTGGTGGAGACGGCCGGTGACCGGGCCGCCACCGGCCGTGCCCCCATCGGCCCGCGCCATGGTCCACTCGGCGCAGCGGCCGATGGCGCCCAGTTCCTCGCGGAGCGCGCGCGTCGGCTCGCCGGGGCGGCGGGCGGCGGCGGCCATGGCGGCGAAGCCGGGCGCCAGCGCCTTGGCCGCCCAGCGCAGCGCGAGCAGATCGGCGCCGGTGGCGCGGGCCTGGAGGTCGCGGGTGTCCGCGAGGCCTGGTTTGGGGGTCAGCTCCGCCTGGGAGATCAGGGCTCGTACGGCGGTCTGCGCCAGTGCGTCGTCCGTGGAGCGCGTCGTGGGCATGCCCGGAGGGTAGTCGGCGAACCTTTCCCGGACCTGGGTCGTTCCTGTGACCCCGCTGTGGGCGTCACGTCAGTGCGATTCGCGGGCGACGAAGGATCCGCGGGAGCCGCTGAGGAAGTCCAGTCCGGCGCCGCGGTCGGCCTGTTCGACGTGGTCGCGGTAGATATGCTCCCATCCGCTGGTGGCGGGTGGCGCGGCGGCGGTGACCGGTTGCCGTGCGGCGAGTTCCTCGTCCGGTACGTCCAGCCGCAGCAGCCGCCGCTCGACGTCCAGTTCGATCCAGTCGCCGGACCGCACCAGACCCAGCGGGCCGCCCGCGGCCGATTCGGGGGCGATGTGCAGGACGACGGTGCCGAAGGCGGTTCCGCTCATGCGGGCGTCGCTGATCCGCACCATGTCCCGCACCCCGGCCCGCAGCAGCGCGGGCGGCAGGGGCATGTTCCCCACCTCGGGCATGCCGGGATAGCCGCGTGGCCCGCAGCCGCGCAGGACCAGCACATCGGACGCGTCGACCTCGAGGTCCGGGTCGTCGATCCGGGTCCGGAAGTCCTCGATCCCGTCGAACACCACGGCGCGGCCCCGGTGGCGCAGCAGCTCCGGTGTCGCGGCGGCGGGCTTGATGACGGCTCCGTCGGGGCAGAGGTTGCCGCGGAGCACGGCGAGCCCGGCGTGGTGGGCGATCGGGTCCGCCGCGGTGCGGATGACGGTGAGATCGGCGCTGGAGTGGCCGGACAGCTGCTCGGTGAGGGGGCGGCCGGAGACGGTGAGCGCCGGTTCCAGGTGGTCCCGTATCTCCCCGAGGACGGCGTCCAGGCCACCGGCGCGGTGGAAGTCCTCCATGAGGTGCGAGCCCGCGGGCTGCACATCGGCGAGCAGGGGGACGCCACGGCCCGCGCGGTCGATGTCATCCAGGGTGAAGTCCGCCCCGACCCGGCGGGCGAGGGCCAGCAGATGGACGACCGCGTTGGTGGAGCCGCCGATGGCGGCCACCGCGCGCACCGCGTTCCGCAGCGCCTCCGCGGTGAGGACCGCGCTGGGCCGCAGATCCTCGCGCACCATGTCGACGACGCGGTTGCCCGCCGCGTGGGACAGCTCCAGCAGACGGCTGTCGGGGGCCGGGAGCCCCGCGTTGCCGGGCAGGGTCATGCCCAGCGCCTCGGCGGCACAGGCCATCGTGGACGCCGTGCCCATGGTGTTGCAGTGTCCCCGGCTGCGGATCATCGCCGACTCGGCCCGGCGCAGCTCCGAGCGCTCCATCCGCCCGGCCCGCACCTCCTCGCTCAGCTCCCACACCCCGGTGCCGCAGCCCAGCGGACGCCCCTGCCACGAGCCGTTCAGCATGGGGCCGCCGGTGACCATCAGGGTGGGCAGGTCGACCGACGCGGCGCCCAGCAGCAGGGACGGCACGGTCTTGTCGCAGCCGCCGAGCAGGATCACTCCGTCGACGGGGTTGGCCCGGATGAGTTCTTCGGTCACCATCGCGGCCAGGTCGCGGAAGAACATCGCGGTCGGGCGCAGCAGGGTCTCCCCCAGCGACGGCACCGGAAGCTCCAGCGGCACCCCGCCGGACTCCCACACACCCCGTTTCACATGGTCGGCGATTTCGCGGAAGTGACTGTTGCAGGGGGTGAGTTCGGACCAGGTGTTGCAGATGACGATCTGCGGGCGTCCGTCGAAGGCGTGGTCGGGGAGGCCGCGCCGCATCCAGGCGCGGTGGATGAACGCGTCGCGGGTCTCACCCTCGTACCACTGCCGTGACCGGTGCGTGTCACTCATACGAACCTTCCGATCTCTTCGACGATCCGTGCGAGGGAACGCTGCCCACAACGCGCGGTCGTCAGACGCGGCGGTGGGCGTCCTCCAGGTAGTGCAGCACGGCGGCCACGCGCCGGTCGGTGCGGTCGGTGGGGGCCAGTCCGAGCTTGGCGAAGATGTTGCGGATGTGCTTGTGGACGGCGCCCTCGGTGACGACGAGCCGCTCGGCGATGGCGGTGTTGCCGAGCCCTTCGGCCATCAGGGCCAGGACGTCGCGTTCGCGCGGGCTGAGCCGCTCCAGCCGGGTGTCGGGCCGGGAGCGGGCGAAGAGCTGCGCGACGACCTCGGGGTCGATGGCGGTGCCGCCGTCCGCCACCCGGTGCAGCGCGGTCAGGAACTCCTCGACCCGGCCGACCCGTTCCTTGAGCAGGTAGCCGAGCCGGGCACTCCCCTCGGCGAGCAGATCGGTGGCGAAGGCCTGCTCGACGTAGGCGGACAGCACGAGCACGGCCAGGTCCGGGCGGCGGCGCCGGGCCTCCACGGCCGCGGCGATCCCTTCATCGGTGTGGGTCGGCGGCATCCGGACGTCCACGATGGCGACATCGGGAGCGTGGGCCTCGACGGCGTCCAGGAAGCCGTCGGGGGTGCCGGTGGCGGCCACGACGTCGAGCGACTCCGCGCGCAGCAGCAGCGCGAGCCCTTCGCGCAGCAGCGGATCGTCCTCGGCGATCACAATCCGCATGGCAGGTCTACCTCCAGGGTCGTGGGCCCACCGGGTGGGCTGGTGAGGACGAGTGTCCCGTCGTGTGCTTCGGCGCGGCGGCGGATGCCGACGAGCCCGGAGCCGCCGTGCTCGTCGGCTCCCCCGCGGCCGTCGTCGGTGACGCGCGGGCGCAGTCGGCCGTCGTGTCGGCGGACGGTGACGGTGGCGTTGTGGGCGTGGCTGTGCCGGGCCACCTCGACCTGGACGTGCGTGACGGGAGTCTCGCGGGGCTCACCGGCGCCACCGTCGCCGTCTCCACCGATGCCGCCGCGTCACGCGACGCCCCGGTGGGCAGCGAGGTGGAGCTGGTGCTCGGCGACGGTGCCCGGGTCACCGCCCGGGTGGTGGCCACGTACGCGCGCGGCCTCGGTTTCGGCCCCGTGGTGCTCTCCAGGGACCTGGCCGTCGGACACACCACGGCGGGGCTCGACCAGAGCGTTCTGATCCGTACCGACGGCGGCGAGGAGGCCCGCCGCCAGGTGGCCGCGCTGGCCGCGTCGCGGCCGGGCCTGGCACTGGACGACGACCGTTCCGGGCCGCGGCTTCGAGGTGTGGGTGGAACCGCGCCCGAGCTGTGGATCAATGTCGCGGTGCTCGCCGTGCTGCTCGGCTACCTTCTGCTCGGGATCGCCAACAAGCTGATCGCCACCACGACCCAGCGGCGCGGCGAACTCGCCACGCTCCGGCTGATCGGTGCCACGCCACGGCAGATCCAGGCGATGATGCGGCGCGAGGCGGGGCTGATGGCCGCCCTGGCGCTCGTCACCGGGCTGGTGCTGTCCGTCGTTCCCCTGGCGCTGCTGTCGGCCGGTTTTCTGCACCGCCCGTGGCCCGCCGGTCCGCCGTGGCTGGCGCCGGCCGTCGCGGTGGTGGTGGCGGGCACCGCCTTCCTCAGTGTCGAGTTGCCGACCCGTCAGGCGCTGCGCACGCCGCCCGCGCACGCGCTCGCCCGCGCCTGACGATCCCATCGGGCCGCGCTTCCCGGCGTGTCAGTCCGCGTCGCCCTGGCAGATCCCGTTCTCCCAGGCCCAGGCGGCGATTTCGACCCGGTTGCGGGCGGCGAGCTTGCGCTGCACGTTGCCGAGGTGGGTCTTGACCGTGGACAGGGTGACGTAGAGGTCGGCGGCCACTTCCTCGTTGGTGCGGCCGCGGGCCACCCGGCGTACGACGTCCAGTTCGCGCTGGGTCAGCGGCTCGGTCAGCGCCCGCGGCCCGCGCCCGCCCCCCGCGGTACGGTCCGGCCGGGCCTCGGAGGGGGCGGGTTCGCGGCGGTGCGGGGCCATCTGCGCGAGGAGGCGGACGGTCACCGAGGGGGAGATCAGCGAGTTGCCCGCCGCCGCGGCCCGCACCGCCTCGGTGAGCAGCCCGGGGGCGCCGTCCTTGAGGAGAAAGCCGCACGCGCCGTTGCGCAGCGCGCGGTAGACGTATTCGTCGAGGTCGAAGGTGGTGGCGATGAGGACGTTCAGCGGGTCGGGAGCGTCGGGCCCGGCGAGCAGCCGGGTGGCTTCCAGCCCGTCCAGCCGGGGCATGCGGATGTCCAGGAGGCAGACGTCGGGGCGCAGGGCCCTGGCCTGATCGACCGCCTCGGCGCCGTCCACCGCCTGGGCGACCACCCGCATGTCCGGCTGGGAGTCGATGATCATGCGGAACGCGGCACGGATCATCTCCTGGTCGTCGGCGAGGAGCACCCGGATCGTCATACCCGACATGATCGCAGGTGCCCGGCCCGCCATGGGGAGAACCCTAGGCAGGGTCCAGCGGCAGCAGGGCCAGGACGTGCCAGCCGCCGCCGTCGCCCGGTCCGGCGGTGAGTCGGCCACCGGCCCGTTCGACCCGCTCGGTCAGGCCGACCAGGCCGTAGCCGCCCCCGTTCCACGCGCCGCCGCCCACCTCGGCGCCGCCGCGGCCGTCGTCGGCCACCGACACCTCCAACTCCTCCGGGGCGCCGGGGCGCAGCGCGACCCGCACCTCGACGCGGCCCGCCCCGGCGGCGTGTTTGCGGATGTTGGTCAGGGACTCCTGCACCACACGGTGGACCGCGGTGGTGATCTCGGGCGGCAGCGGGCGGTCGGTGAGCCGCGGGTCGAGGGTCAGTTCGGCGGAGGGCCCGGCCGTGGAGAACTCCCGGGTGAGGTCCCGCAGTCCGGCCAGGCCACCGGTGGGGCTGGTGGCCGCGGGTGCGCCGGTGTCCCGCAGGCTGGAGACCATGGCGCGCATCGACCCGAGCGCCTGCGAACCGGCCCGCGCGATGTGGGCGAGCATCTGGTCCAGGTCCTCCGGGGACTGGGAGTGACCGGCGGCCGCGGTGAAGCGCGCGGCCTTGGTCTGGGCGACGATGGCGGTGACGTGGTGCGCCACGAAGTCATGCAACTCCCGTGCGTGTTCCAGGCGTTGGGCCTGCAGGATGGCCTCGCGCTCCCGGGCCCGCAGCGCGTCGTACAGGCGCAGGCACAGCCCCAGCACCACCATGAACGGCACGCAGGCCACGACGATGCCGATCACGCTGTTGAGGTTGTCGCTCCGTTCGGCGATCCGCAGCGGAAGGACGACGGCGGCGAAGGCCGGTGCCGCGGGGAGCACGGTGGCCATCAGCGGGGAACAGCTCCGCACTGCGCGGGTGATGAGCCACAGCAGAACGCCCAGCTCCACCAGCCCCGGGGTGTTCTCGGGCCGCCGGGACAGCCCCGTCTCCGCCAGGGTCAGCGCGCAGGAGACGGCCGTGGCGAGGAGGGTGTACCGGACGAAGTGGCGCCCCGGCACGACCAGGCAGAGCAGACACAGCGTCCCGGACACCACCGTCGCCAGAACCACCGGCGGATAGGGGGCGTTCAGCGCCTCCAGAACCACGAGGGCGACCGAGACGGCGCCGCCCAGACAGAGCCGGATGTGCCATGAGCGGGAGCGGGCCCGGAACTCGGTGATCATGGCAGTTCACGGTACGGCCGTGCCGCCCGCGTCACATCAGCCATTCGGCCGAGGGCAGGCGGGAGGGGCACCGGCCGTTTCGGTCATCCAGTGGATCCGCCGCCCCGTGCCGCGCCGGAAGGATCGAGACCGCCCACCCCACTCGACCCTTCCGAAGGCCGCCGATGCTCCGCACCGCTCTGCGCACCCTCCGCTCCCACCGGCTCCGATTCGCGATGCCCGCCCTCGCCGTCCTGCTCGGTGTGGCGTTCGTGACCGGTTCGCTGCTCTACGGCGATGCGGCGAAGGCGGCCGTGGCCCGGGCGCAGACCAACTCCCAGCCCGATGTGTCGGTGAAGATCGAACCGGTGTCCCCCGACGAAGCCTCCCGGGTCGACGGCGCGCTGCTGGAGCGGCTGCGGAAACTGCCCTCGGCGACCGCGGCCCGCGGCATGGTGGAGGGCCCCGCCTTCGTCGCGGGCTCCGACGGCACCCTGGTGGGTGACGTGTCGCAGGCCGCGGGCGTCAACTACGTCCCCGGCGAGCGTGGCGAGGACGTCCGCTACCCCTTCGTCTCGGGCCATGGCCCCCATACGTCCGGGGAGGTCGCCGTGGACCGGCGGACCGCCGAGCGGGCCGGGTACCGGGTGGGTGGCCGGGCGAACATCGTGGTGGGCGGTACGGCCCGAAGTGTCCGGCTGGTCGGGGTCTTCACCGCCCATGACAGCCGGCTGGAGGCCGGCGGCACGCTCACCGCCTTCGACTCCGCCACCGCGCGGCGGTACTTCGCGCCCGCCCCGGGCGGCTATTCGGCGATCACCCTGACGGCGGCCG
Organism: Streptomyces sp. NPDC041200; assembly: GCF_055591805.1. Classification (NCBI taxonomy): domain Bacteria; kingdom Bacillati; phylum Actinomycetota; class Actinomycetes; order Kitasatosporales; family Streptomycetaceae; genus Streptomyces; species Streptomyces sp. NPDC041200. Next base: position 6,917 of record NZ_JBVIZF010000034.1, read on the forward strand.
ACGGCGCGTCGGACACGCGACTCGCGCGGGAGGCGGAGAAGGTACTGCCGTCCGGTGTCATGGCGTCCACCCGGGCGGAGCTGGAGTCCGCGGCCACCGCCACCGGGGACGAGGACAAGCTCACACAGCTGCTGCTGACCTTCGCCGGGGTCGCCCTGTTCGTCTCCACCTTCCTGGTCGCCAACACCTTCACCATGCTCAGTGCCGCCCGCGCCCGGGAACACGCGCTGCTGCGAGCGGTCGGCGCCACCCGGAGCCATGTGACGCGCGGGGTGCTGACGGAAGCCGCCCTGGTCGGAACGGTGGCCTCGATCGCCGGATTCGCGCTGGGAACGGGCGTCGCGACACTGTTGGGCGATCTGTTCGGCGCCACCGGAGCACCGGCCGGGCCCGTGCGGCTGCTGTCCGCCACTCCCCTCGTCGCGGCGTTCGCGGTCGGCATCGGCGTCACCGTCCTGTCGGCGTACGTCCCGGCCCGCCGCGCGGCGGGCGTACCGCCGGTGGCGGCGCTGCGTACGGTCGAGCCCTCGACGGCCGCCTCGCTGCGCCGCCGCGGCATCATCGGCGTGGCCGTCACGGTGTTCGGCGCGCTGCTGCTCGGTGCCGCCCTCGGCGATCCGAACGTCCTCTACGGCGCCGCGCCCGTCTTCCTCATCGGCCTGATCGTCCTCACTCCGCTGCTCGCCCTGGGCGTCACCGTGCTGCTGCGTTCGCCGATGACCCGGCTGGCGGGCATCCGCGGCAAGCTGGCGGTGGAGAACGCCCGCCGCAACCCGCGGCGCACGGCGGCCACCGCGACCACCCTCATGGTGGGTCTCGCGATGGTCACCGCGGTCACGGTGGCCGTCGCCTCGGTGAACCGCATGGACGAACAGGAGGTCGACGCCTCCATGACCTCGGACCTGCGCATCACGGCCGTCCCCTTCGCGGAGGTCGGCGACGACACCGCCGCGCGGGTGGCACGGCTCGCCGGTGCGGAGGCCGTCACCCCGCTCGTCGACACCTACTTCGGCCTGTCCCGCGACGACTCCTTCGCGGTCACCGGCGTCAATCCGGCCACGGTGGAACGGCTGACGCCGATCACCGTTCGTCAGGGCTCGCTGGACCGCCTCGGCCATGGCATCGCCGTCACCGAGGAGCTGGCCGCCGAGCGCGGCTGGCGGCTCGGTTCCCGCGTCACCGGCGCCTTCACCGGCTCGGGCGAGCGGACCAGCCTGCCCGTCGTCGCGCTCTACGACGGTCCGGAGGGTCTGGGCCCCGCCCTCGTCGCCGACCGGGCCGTGCCGCCCGCGGCCGGTGGGGCGCTTCTGCCCTCGGTCGGATCGGTGCTGGTCAAGGCCGCCGATGGCCGTACGGACGCGCTCAAGCGGGAAGTCCGGCGGGCCCTGGACAACCCCGCGCTGCTGGTCCAGGACCGCGCCGACGCACGGGCGGCGGCCACCGCGGACACGGCTCCGTTCCTGAACATCATGTACGCCATGCTCAGCGTCACCGTGCTGATCGGCGCCCTCGGAGTGGTGAACACCATGGGCATGGCCGTCTTCGAGCGGGTCCGGGAGATCGGCATGCTCCGCGCCATCGGCCTGGACCGCCGGGGCGTCGCCGCCGTCCTGCGCATCGAGTCGGTGACCATCTCCCTCTTCGGCTCCGCGCTCGGCGTCGCCGTCGGCAGTGTCATCGGCGCGGCCGCCGTCCTCGGTGAGGAGGGCGTCCCCCTGGTCATCCCGTGGGACCGGGTGGCCCTGTTCTTCGTCGCGGCCGCCGTGATCGGTGTGCTCGCCTCCCTGTGGCCGGGGCGCCAGGCGGCGCGGGTTCCGATGCTGACGGCCATCGGCGCGGACGGCCAGTGACGGTGACGGCCCCGCGAGGCGGTGCCGGACGCTCGTAGCCGGTCGGACGTATCCTGAAATCCGAGGTACCGCGACCGGCGAGCGCGGGAGGTTTTGATGACCGTCGCCGAGAGCCTTCGCCCCTGCAAGGCGGACATGCCCCGGTATCTGCCCATCGCGGAGCACGGCTTGATCGGCGATCTGCGGACCGCCGCGCTGGTCGGCACCAACGGCACGATCGACTGGTACTGCCCCACCCGTTTCGACGCCCCCAGTGTCTTCGCGTCGATCCTGGACGCCGACCGCGGCGGCGCGTTCGCCCTGGCCCCGGACGCGCCCGCCCGGACGAAGCAGTTCTACTTCCCCGACACCAACATCCTCATCACCCGGTTCTTCGCGGACGACGGTGTCGCCGAGGTGCAGGACTTCATGCCGGTCGAGGACGACTCCCGCGAGGCAGACCGCCACCGGCTGATCCGCCGGGTGCTGTGCGTGCGCGGATCACTGCCCTTCACCGCGCGGCTGGCGCCCCGCTTCGACTACGGGCGGCAGGCGCATACGGTGAGCGTCCGGGACGGCGGGCTCACCGTGTTCGACTCCCCGGATCTGTCCCTCGCGCTGACGTCCAGCGTCACGGTGGAGACCGACGGCCTCGACGTGGTGTCCTCGTTCAAGCTGACCGAGGGCGAGGCCGCGGTGTTCGCGCTCGACCGGATCGGCGGGACGGTGCGGCCGCGGCCCTGTCCGCTGGCCGAGGCGGAGGAGCTGTTCAACACCACGGTGCGGTACTGGCGCCGCTGGCTCTCGCAGTCCCGCTACCGGGGCCGCTGGCGCGAGATGGTGCACCGCTCGGCGCTCACCCTCAAGCTCCTCACCTACGCGCCGACCGGCGCCATCGTGGCGGCTCCGACGGCCAGCCTGCCCGAGCAGATCGGCGGCGAACGCAACTGGGACTACCGCTACGTCTGGATCCGCGACGCCGCGTTCTGCATCTACGCGCTCCTGCGGCTCGGTTTCACCGACGAGGCCGAGGCGTTCGTGCGGTTCCTGTCCGAGGACATCCGGCTGCGGGACGGCCCCGGCGGGCCACTGCAGATCATGTACGGCATCGACGGCCGCAGCGAACTCACCGAGCAGGAACTCTCCCATCTGGAGGGCCATCTGGGCTCGGCGCCGGTCCGCTCCGGCAACGGTGCCGTCGACCAGCTCCAGCTGGACATCTACGGTGCGCTGGTGGACTCCCTCTATCTCTACGACAAATGGGGAAAGCCGCTGGCGGGAGACCAATGGGACACCCTCTGCGAACTGGTCGACTGGGTCTGCGAGCACTGGGACCAGCCGGACATGAGCGTCTGGGAGACCCGCGCCGGACCCCAGTGTTTCCTGTACTCCCGGCTGATGTGCTGGGTCGCGATCGAGCGGGCCATGCGCATCGCCACCCACCGCGGCCTGCCCGCGGACATCTCCCGCTGGTCGGGGGTGCGCGACCAGATCTACCGCCGGATCATGCGGAACGGATGGTCCCCGCGGCGGAACGCGTTCGTGCAGCACGAGGGCGACGACGTGCTCGACGCCGCCGTGCTGATGATGCCGCTGGCCAAGTTCATCTCCCCCGCCGATCCCAAGTGGCTGTCCACGCTGGACGCGCTGGGCGAGGAGCTGGTGTCCGACTCGCTGGTCTACCGCTATGACCCCCAGGCCAGCCCGGACGGGCTGCGCGGCGAAGAGGGCACCTTCTCGATCTGTACGTTCTGGTACGTCGAGGCGCTGTCCCGGGCCGGACGGCTGGACGAGGCGCGGCTCGCGTTCGAGAAGATGCTCACGTACGCCAACCACTGCGGGCTGTACGCCGAGGAGATCGGCCGCACCGGTGAGCAGATCGGCAACTTCCCGCAGGCGTTCACCCATCTCGCGCTCATCAGCGCCGCGTTCAACCTCGACCGTGCCCTGGGCTGACCTGGGGTGGTCACGTAGTCACTCAGCCGGTTGCTCAGGCGTTGGGGTCGAAGGGGATGCCGGACGGTTTGGCCTTCTGGAGGTGGTCGGCGAAACTGCCGTCCTTGAGGCCGAAGGTGGCGCTGCCGAAGTTGGCCTGGCTCAGCTTGTCCCGCAGGCCCGCGGGGTAGCCGTTCCAGCCGACCAGGGTGGGGAACTGCCAGGTGCCGTGGTGGTTCTCCGGCGGTTCGTCATTGGTGTTGGCGGGGCGAAAGGCGTGGGTGCTCAGTCCGTCCTTGTGGTAGACGACCTTCGGGTGGTTGCCGTCCCACCGGATCTTGTCGCGGCCGTAGGTGGAGAATCCGCCGTGGGCGGAGGTGGAGACGTACTGGGCCTGGTTGTTCTGCGTCCACACCACGACGTGTTCCCAGTCGTGGCGGTGTCCGCCGACCGACGCCTGGTCCTTCTCGAAGTAGAGACCGTACATGACGGCGCACCAGCCGTTGTTGCACTTGGAGCGCGCGTATCCGTTGGTGTTGTCGAGGTCCGGGGCGTCGCGGCACTGCCCGTTGGGGGCACCGGACGGGTTGAGGCCGCCGTTCAGCGTGCCGTCGGGGCCGATGGCGGGAGTGGGGTAGCAGCCGTCGGTGTCGTAGTCGTAGGCGGGCTGGAACGTCTGCTCCAGCGCCTCCGCGTTGCCGGGCAGGGCCTTCGGCGGGTCGGCGAGAGCGGTTCCGGGTAATGCGACGACCAAGGCGATGGCGCTGCCGAGGACGAACGAGCCCTTGCGGATACGCGAACTTCTGTGCACTGCGTCCTCCTGGTTGACCCGGTGCGAGCAGGCGGAAAATGCCAACCAGGAGAGTACGTCAACTGTCCATGAAATAAAGGCCGTTCAGGAGCGCCGGGGCGGGATGGGCTGTTCCGTCCAGATGCACTTGCCGTCGGCGGTGTACCGCGTCCCCCAGCGCTGGGAGAGCGTGGCGACCAGGCGCAGCCCGCGTCCTCCCTCGTCCATGGCGGCGGCCCGGCGGATCCGGGGTGTCGTGGCGCTGCCGTCCGACACCTCGCAGACGAGTGACCGGCCGCGGATCAGCCGCAGCTGGACGGGACCCCGCGCATGCCGGACGACGTTGCCGACCAGCTCGCTGGCGAGCAGTTCGGTGGTCATGATCAGTTCGTCGAGATGCCACGCTTCGAGCTGGCTACGGACGTGGTCGCGCGCCAGGGAGGCGGCCACCGGCTCATCGGGGAGCCGCCAGACGGCGATGTCCTCGGGGGCGGTGCGGTGCAGCCGGGCGACGAGCACGGCGGTGTCGTCAGTGGTCAGCTGCTGGGCGGGCAGCATGGCGTCGATGAGCGTGTCGCAGAGGCGGTCGAGGCGTCCGCGGTCCTCGCGGTGGTCCTCGCCCGGGCCGCAGGCCGGGGGCGGGCCGCCGGGCCCCGCGAGGCGCCGTCCGAGGTCGGTGGTGAAGACTTTGCGGCACTCGGCGATGCCCACGTCGATGTCGCGGGTGGCCGACTCGACCAGACCGTCGGTGTACAGCACCAGCAGACCGTGAGCGGGGAGGCGCAGTTCGGCCGTGCTGAACGGGGGTTCGGCGGCGCCCAGGGGCGGGTCGGGCTCGATGTCCAGGCACTCCGCGGTTCCGCCGGGGCGCACCAGGAGTGGCGGAGGGTGGCCGGCGCGGGCCATGGAGCAGACCCCGGAGACCGGGTCGTAGACGGCGTACAGGCAGGTGGCGAAGGAGTCGTCGCCGAGGTCGCTGACGATGTCGTTGAGGTGGGCGAGGACCTCCTCGGGCGGCAGCTCCAGGTTGGCCAGCGTATGCACGGCGGTGCGCAGCCGTCCCATGGTGGCGGCCTCGGCCAGCCCGTGGCCCATCACATCGCCGATGACGAGCGCCACCCGCTCCGCGGACAGCGGGATGATGTCGTACCAGTCACCGCCGACCTCCGTGCCGCTGCTCGCGGGCAGATACCGTACGGCCGCGGTGACGGCGGACGGCGTGGGCAGCTCCTGCGGCAGCAGGCCGCGCTGCAGCGCCTGGGCGCGGGCGTGTTCGGCGTCGTAGAGGCGGGCCCGGGACAGGGCGTGGGCGACAATGCCGCTGAGGGCGCTCAGCAGCGTGCGGTCGTCGGCGGAGAAGGAGCGGGGCTCGGCGAAGGAGACGACGCATACGCCGTTGGGCTCGCCGGAGGCGATCAGGGGCAGGATGCCCCAGGCGTTCTTCTCCGCGAGGGCCGGATAACCGGCGAGGCCGGGGGCCAGCTCGATGTACTCCGTGGCCGAGGCGATGAAGCGGGGGTGGCGGGAGGCGATCACCTAGTGGAGGAGCGGATGGCCGTCGGCCGCCGGGATCCCGTCGACCTCGCGGAGGAACGCCCGCGGATATCCGACGGCCCCGACCACGCGCAGCCGCTCGCCTTCCAGTACCTGGATCAGCAGGCCCGAGGCGCCGAACGGGGCCAGCATGTGGGCGGCGGCCACGTCGACCACGTCGCGGGTGGTCACCGCCTCGGCGAGCGCGCTCGTCAGCCCGCGGATCCTCGCCGCCTGCTCGGAGGCGGACCGTTCGGCCGCCTCACGCCGCGCCGCCCGGCTGCGGGTGTCGGTGACATCGGTGAGGTAGGCGGTCAGCCCGTCGGGCACCGGGACCAGCCGTATGTGGTACCAGCGGGAGTCGGTGGGCCACTGGATGTCGAACCCCGCCGGTGTGCCGTCGAGTGCGGCGTGGCGGCAGCGCGCCTCGAGCTCGGGGACCAGACCCGCGGGGCCGTCCCACAGCGGCCCGCCCAGCACGTCCACGGACGGTCCGACGAGGCGCTCGGCCTCGACGTTGAGGAAGGTGATCCGCCACTCACGGTCCACCGCCAGGAACGCGTCGCTCATGAAGCGCAGCGCCTGCCCCACGGACTCGCGCGCGATGCGGCTCTCGGTGGTGTCCCACACCCGGCCGATCATGCGGACGGGCTCGCCGTGCCCGTCGACCGCCAGATGGGCACGGCTCTGCACCCAGCCGGTGGTGCCGTCCGGGCGGCACACCCGGTACTCGGCCTCGTACACTCCGTGCCCGTGCAGCGCCTCCCGCGTGGCGGCCATGACCCGCGGCACGTCCTCGGGGTGGATCAGGCCGACCCAGCTTTCGATGCGGCGCTCGTAGTCCTCCGGTATGCCCAGGAGTCCGAGCCCTGCCGCGTCCCAGACCATCTCGCCGGTACGGATGTCCCACTCCCAGGAACCGACCCTGGCCACCACCAGGGACTGACGGAGCCCGGCACCGGCGGGCTGTTCCTGCCACCACGGATGGGCCCCGCCCGCCGCGGGCGGGGGACGCGAGAGCCGACCGGAGGCCCAGTGGGCCATCTCCAGCAGGAAGCCGCGCTGCTCCTCGGTGGGCGCGCCGGGCCCGGTGAACACGGACAGCGCGCCCACGGGGGCGTCTTCGCCGAACAGCGGGATGGCCGCCACCATGGTCGCCGCGGGCAGCCTGCCGTGAGCGCGCGCATGGACACACTCGGTGTCCGGACGGTGCCCATCGGTGGCGGGCATCCACACGAACGCGCCGTCCTGGACCGCCCGGGCGGGGGCGAGCGCCCGGTCGCCCTCCCGGATCTCCTCCCACTCCGGGAGGGCGGAGCGGGGCAGCCCGCCCGCGAGCACCAGCCGCAGCTCGTGGCTGCCCGCGGGCCCGCACGACCAGTGCACCGCTCCGGCGATACCGCCCAGCTCGGACACCGCCTGTGTCAGCGCGTACTCCATCACCTCACGGTCCGTGAGCTGGACACCGACCGCCGAGAGCAGGGGAAGCCGCTCATCGCACCATGTGCGTACGCGACCCGCCGGATCCATCGACATATCAGGACTTACCCTAAGGCGCGCTCGCGGCGGGATCGAGGGTCATGAAGCGAACTATCGAATTCTTAGCGCCTGCCGCAACGTCCTGACCGGCGGTTCACAGAGCGGACCGACTGCCTGGTGCCACGCGTGGACGGCAGCCACAGTGTTCATCACCGGCGCGCCTCCCGCTCCCTCCCGTCCGATGGAACAGGCAGGTCACACATGACGGACTCCTTGCTGCGCGGCTATGTGCCCAGCCCCTTCGGGCAGCTGCACTACGTCGAATCGGGCACGGGCGAACCGGTGCTGATGCTCCACCAGACGCCGCGTTCGTGGACCGAGTATCTGGACGTGCTGCCGCTGGTCGGGGCCGTGCACCGGGGCATTGCCATGGACACGCTGGGCTTCGGCGCCTCCGCGAAGCCCGAGGAGCCCCATACGATCGAGCGCTACGCCGACGCCGCCGGGGCCCTCATCGAGGCGCTGGGCCTGGACCGCTTCCACCTGGTGGGACACCACACGGGCGGGGTCATCGCGGTGGAGCTGGCCGCCCGTTACCAGGCCCGCGTCTCCAGCCTGCTGCTCTCCGCCACGCCCTTCGTCGACGACGAGAAGCGGCGCACCGCCGACCGGCGCAAGCCGGTCGACCATGTCGACCCCCGGCCCGACGGTTCCCATCTGCTGGAGCTGTGGAACCGGCGGCGCGGCTTCTACCAGGACGGGGAGGAGGCCGCGCTGCACCGTTATGTGGCCGACGCGGTGACCGTGCTGGACCGGGTGGAGGAAGGCCATGTGGCGGTCCGGCGCTATCCGATGGAGCCGCGTCTGCCGCACATCACCGCGCGCACGCTCGCGGTGTGCGCCGATGGGGACCACTACTCGCTGCCCGCCCTGGAGAAGTTCGCGGCGGCGCTCGGATGTGATACGCGGGTCATTCCCGGCGCCCATGTGCCCGCCCTGGAGCAGCTGCCCGAGGAGTACGCCAAGGTCATCACGGAGTGGGTGACGGGCTGACCCGGGGCGCCGCCTCACCCTGACCGTCGCGGTCCCAGGTGCGCGTGGTGACCCCGCGCTCGCGCAGCACGGCCTTGCGGATCTTGCCGGTCGCGGTGAGCGGCAGTTCGGGCACGATGTCGACGTACCGGGGCACGGCGAACGGCGGAAGCGCGTCCTCGCAGTGGCGTACCAGGTCCAGCGGGTCCAGCGCCCGGCCGGGCCGGGCGGTCACCGCCACCATGACCTCGTCCTCGGCCAGCTCGGATGCCACCGGGAAGGCCGCGGCCCCGGCCACCGAGGGATGGGAGCGGACCGCCGACTCCACCTCCGCCGACGAGATGTTCTCGCCGCGCCGCCGGATGACGTCCTTGATCCGGTCGACGAAGCGGAACCATCCGTCGGGTTCGCGGATCACCCGGTCGCCGGTGCGGCGCCAGGAATCGGGCGGCGGGGTCTCCTCCCCCAGGTAGCCGGTGCTGAAGGCGAACGGCTGGTGGCTGCGGACGACCAGTTCACCCGGTATGCCGTCCGCTACGGGGACGAGGCGTTCGTCGACCACGCGCGCGGAGAAGCCCTCGCGGACGGTGCCGATGTAGCCGGGCCGCTGGCGGGCGGGGGCCGAGCCGATGACGAGATTGGTCTCCGTGGAGCCGAATCCGTCCACCAGCGTGACACCGAAACGCGTACGGAACGGCTGGTACGCCGGGCCCGGGGTGGCCGGGGACAGCCCGCGCCAGGCCCGGTGCGCCCGGTCGTGGGGGCCGGGCGGCCGCGCCAGCAGCATGGGCACCATCGCGCCGAGCAGATACACGGCGGTGGCATCGGCCTCGGCCACCTCCGCCCAGTACGCCCCCGCGGAGAACCGCCGCCCGAGCACGCACGCGGCTCCCACGGTCATGGCGTGGGCCAGGGTGTTGAGGGCGTTGGTGTGGAACAGCGGAAGACAGGTGTGGAGCACATCGTCCGAGGTGAGGCGCAGGGAGTCCGCGACGTTACGGCCCCACCACACGGACTGGGCGTGGGGGCAGCGCACTCCGCGCGCGGCCCCCGTGGTGCCCGAGGTGAACAGGATGGCGGCGGTGTCCGCAGGTCCCACCGGTGCGGGCGGGAGCGCTTCCGCCCCGCCCGGAGCCGGAAGGCCGTCGCCGCCGATGGTCCACAGCGGGCCGCGGAAACCGGCCGCCCTGATACGTCCCGTGTAGTCCTCCTCGGCGCACAGGACGGACGGCTCGGCCTGGCACAGGACGTGCCGCAGCCCCTCGCCGCGCAGCCCGGTGTTCAGCGGCACCAGCACCGCGCCGAGCCAGGCACAGCCGAGGATCAGATCGGTGAACTCGACGCGGTTGCCGGACATGACCGCGATCCGGTCGCCGGGACGGCAGCCGCGCGCGGCGAGCGCCCCCGCCATGGTGGCCGCCACCTCGCGGGACTGCCGGTAGGTGCGGGTCACCCCGCCGGCCCGCAGGAACAGCCGGTCGCCGAATCGCGTCGCGGCGGTGTCGAGGAGAGCCGGAAGTGTCATCGCCGCGCCCGGTGTGCCCGGCGTACCTGATGCGCCCGGTGTGCCTGATGTGCCCGGTGTGCTCACCGCAGCACCCCCGCGTCGCGGAGGTGCTGGATGCGTTCGGCCGTCAGTCCGGCCACCTCGCGCAGCACCGCGTCGGTGTCGGCGCCGAGGACGGGCGCGGGGGCGCGGAGGGAGCCGGGGGTGCGGGTGAGGTGGATCGGCAGGCCCTCGTGGAGGAAGCCGCCCGCGGCCGGGTGTTCGGCGCGTACGTAGAAGCCGCGCGCCCGCAACTGCGGGTCGTGCTCGACGAGTTCGCGGCCGTCCTGCACCGCTCCGGCCGGTACGCCCCGCTCCTGGAGGAGTTCGGCCGCGGCGTCGGCGGGCATGCCGCGCGCCCATCCGCCGAGCGCGCCGTCCACGAGGTCGGCGGCCCGGCGGCGGCCCTCGGCCGTGCGGGTCCGCTCGTCTGTGGCCAGCTCCGGGCGCCCGATCACCTGGCACACGGCCGCCCACTCCGCGTCGGTGCGGACGCTGATGGCCAGCCACCGGTCGGCACCGAGACACCGGTAGACGCCCTGCGGGCTCCACCGCGGGTGGGCGTTGCCCATCGGCCTCGCCACGTCCGCGCCCGGGCGCGACGCGGCGAGGAGGCTGGTCCCCATGTGGGCGGCGATCGCCTCCAGCTGGGACAGGTCGATGTGCTGTCCGCGCCCGGTCTCGTCGCGGTGTTCCAGCGCGGCCACGGTGGCGAGCGCGGCCTGGAGGCCCGCGACGATGTCACCGTGGCCGTAGATCACCCCGACCACGTCGTCCGGTCCCCAGCCGGTGAGGCCGGTCAGTCCGCTGCTCGCGGACACGGTGTCCGCGTACGACACCCAGCCGTTGCGCGGCCCGGTGTGGCCCATCCCGGACATGCTCACGTACACGATGCCCGGGTTGATCTCGCGGAGCGCGTCGTAGCCGAGGCCGAGTTTGGTCATGACCGTGGAGCTGAAGTTCTCGACCAACACGTCGCAGGACGCGATGAGTTCGCGGAGCACCGCGATGCCGTCCTCGGTGCGGGTGTCGAGGGCGATGCTCCGCTTGTTGCGGTTGACCTCGTTGAAGTAGCCGTTGGTGTCCGGATCGGTGTGGTCTCCCCGGGAGAGGTGCATGAAGGGGGCGAACCGGGTGGGATCGGGGCGGCCCGCGGACTCGACCTTGATGACCTCGGCACCGTGGTCGGCCAGCACCTTCGTGCAGTACGGACCGGCCAGCACCCAGGTCAGGTCCAGGACCCGGACACCGTCCAGCGCGGGGCGCGCCACCGGCTCGTCGGTGGCGGTGGCCGGGCGGGCCGGGCGGCGCTCGTCGAGCAGGCCCTGATCGGCGCCGCATCCGGGGACATCGAGTTTCCCGGGCCGGTGGCCTTCGGGGAACGCGAACGGGAAGCCGAGGTCGGTCCGCTCCCCCCGCGGGGTCCGCAGCCGGGTGAAGAAGCCGCGCGCGGCGAGCTGCGGGTTGTCCGGCAGCTCATGGGGCAGGTCGACGGCCGCCCAGGGCAGCTTCCTGGCCTGGGCCCGCTCCGCGAACTCGGCCTTGGGCCAGCGGCTCAGGAAGTCCTGGACCACCGCGAACACGTGCTCCTGGCCCTTCTTGCGCTCGACGGGGTCCTGCCACCGGGGTTCGGCGAGATCGGCCTCGGCGCCCTCCTCGCGCAGCCACTCCAGCAGCGCGTCCCACATCCGCGGACTGCCCCCGAGCCCGCCGCCCAGAGAGCCGTCGGCGGCCCGGAACAGCCCGTGCGGCACCAGCGGATGCACCCGTCCCGGGCGGCCCGGGATCCGGTCCTCGTGCAGATAGGCGAGGGTGCCCGCCTCCAGGGCGGCCGCCACGCACTCCTGCGCGGAGACGTCGATGAGCTGGCCCGGGCCGCGCCGCCGGGCCCGCAGCCCGAGCAGGGCGGCGATGGCCGCGCCCACGCCCGCGAGGTGTTCCGCCTGGCCCTCGGGCATCCGCAGGGGCGGGCCGTCCGGGTCGCCCACCTGCGCGAGCATCCCGCCCAGCGCCGCCACCACGAAGTCGCTGCCCTGCCAGCCGCTGCGCGGCCCGGTCAGGCCGAAGGGAGTGACACGTACGTGCACCAAGTGGCCGAGGCCTTCGGCGCTCGCCTCCGCACCGCCGGGGGTTCCGTCGAGCAGGATGTCGGCGCCCTCCAGCAGCCCGCGCAGCCCGGCCGCGCCATCGGGAGCGGCGACATCGAGGGTCACCGACCGCTTCCCGGCGTGCCAGTGGGCGAACGCGTCACCGTCGTCCTCACGCCGGGTGGCGTCGCCTTCGGGCGGCTCGACCAGCACCACCTCGTACCCCAGTCCGACCAGCAACCGGCCCGCGAACCGGGCGAACGGGCTGGACAGTTCGAAGACTCGCAGGGCGGGCTCGCTCACGTTTCCTCCGCGCTGTATCAGCTCTGTCAGGTGTGCCGCTGTGTCGGGTGTGCCGCAGGTTCAGGTGTGCCGCAGGTTCAGGTGTGCCGCTGTGTCGGGTGTGCCGCTGTGTCAGGCGTGCCGCTGGTTCAGGAAGCCGGAGACGACGGTGTAGTAGTCGTGGGGGCGTTCTTCCTGGAGGTGGTGCGAGACGTCGTTCATCACGTGCAGATTGCCCCGGGGGATCATGCGGGCCAGCATCAGCGGATAGTCCGGGGTGAGGAACGCGTCGTACATGCCCCACATGAAGAGCGTGGGCGCCTGGATGCGGCCGAGCGCGCCGGTGAGGTCCTGCCAGTCGCCGCGAGGGTTGTCGGAGGCCCCGGCGAGCGCCCTCTCCTCCGGGTCCAGGCTCTGTTCGTAGCGCATCGTCACCGTGGCGTCGGGGATGGCGTCCGGGTCGTACCACTCCAGGCGTGCCATCAGCTCGCGCATCTTCTGCCACGACGGGCCGGTCCCCCCGTAGTACACGTCCCGGGCGTTGCGTCCGCGGCGGCCGCCCTCCGGCAGCGGGGCCAGCGGCCCGTGGAAGACGGGCATGCTGCCGGTGATGACGAGGGACCGGACCCGCTCCGGGTACAGGGCGGCCAGGTTGAGCGCGATGGTGCCGCCCCAGGAGTTGCACACGAAGTCGGCGCGCTCCAGGCCGAGGGTGTCCATCAGCGCCACGGTCTTGGCGGCGTGGTAGTCCCACATCGGGCCCTTGATGACCGGCTTCGCGGACGTGCCGTACTGCAGGATGTCCACCAGGAAGCACCGGCGGTCCGCGGAGAAGAGCCGCGACACCTGGCCGAAGTCCGACCAGCCGGTGCACCCGGGGCCGCCTCCGTGGAGGAAGACGGTGGGGCTGCCCTGCCCGGTCTCGATGTAGTGGTACGTGACGCCGTCCGCCTCCGCGGAGGCCCCGGCCGGGGGTGCCTGGATGTCCATGAGGTCCATGCACCGATGGTGTGGTGGCCGAGCGTTTCGCCCAAGCGATCCGGTCCGCTGAGCGGGCCGCCGGGGCAGCCCGCTCAGGTGCGTCAGACGGCTCAGGACAGGTCGAGCGCCACCTTGCCCACCGCGGCCCCGGTGCGCAGCCGCTCCACCGCCTCGGCCAGCCGGTCGGGGGTGTAGCGCTCGATGGGCAGGGTCAGCTCGCCGGACATCAGATCGCCGAGCATCGCGTCGGCGTCGGCGGCGACCTCCTTGCCCCGCGACATCAGGTTGACGGGCAGCAGCGCCACGTCGGCCAGGAGCCAGTCCGCGAGGTCGATGGCGAACTCCCGCCCGGCGGTGTAGCCGACCAGCGCGGCCCGGCCGCCCGGACGGACCAGCCCCAGCGCGTCGCGCAGCACCGGGCCACCGACGGTGTCGATGAGCGCGTCCACCGGCCCGCCCACGGCCTCCGGCGACAGCTCCGTGGCCAGCACCGCCTTGCCGGGGGCGGGAACGTGGGCGAGCTTGGCCGGACGGCCGACCACGCCGATGACCTCCGCCCCGGCGCGCGCCGCCACCTGCACCGTCAGGGCGCCGACCGCGCCCGCCGCGCCGGTCACCAGCACCCGCTCCCCCGGCTGGATCGCCGCGACCGAGTGCACCGCGGCCCAGGCCGAGCCCGCCGGGGAGAAGTAGCTGCACGCCAGGGCGGGGTCGGTGCCCTCGGGTACCGGGGAGACGGCCGCGTCGGGCGCCACGGCGTGGTCGGCCCAGCTGCCGTCCCGGCGCATCCCGAGCCCCTTGCCGTTGATCTTGACCAGGGAACCCTCGGGGTGGGTGTCGGAGGCCACGACGACACCGCATCCGGTGGTGCCGGGCACGGAGGGCAGCTCGGGCAGGATGCCGAACGCGCCGTCCACGATGTTCAGGTCGAGGTGGCCCACTTGCGCGGCACGCACCCGTATGAGCGTCTGGCCCGGCTGCCGCTCCGGCACCGGGCGCTCCGACAGCAGGGGCAGGGTGCCGAAGCGCTCCAGGACGAGGGCGCGTGACGTCTGGCTGCTCACAGTTTCACTCCATAACGACTCAGGGCACGGGAGGCGGCGACGCGGAGCACGCGGTCGTAGACGAACCCGAGGATGCCCAGGGTGATGATCCCGACGAATACCCAGTCGATGCGACCGTAGTTGCGGGAGGTCCAGATCAGCGATCCGAGGCCCACCTGCGAGGCGACGATCTCCGCGGACACGATGGTCAGAAAGCTGTTGCCCATCGCCAGCCGCGCCCCGGTGACGATGTGGGGCACGGTCGACGGAAGCACGACGCAGCGCAGGATCTGGCGACGGCTCGCGCCCAGGCTGGCGGCGGCGCGCAGTTTCGACTCGTTCACGGCCATGACACCGGCGCTGGTGTTCAGGGTGACGATGAAGACCGACGTGTAGAAGATGAGGACGACCTTCGACGACTCGCCGATGCCCAGCCACACCACCGCCAGGGTCACGAACGCGACCGGGGGGATGAACCGGAAGAACTCGATGTAGGGGTCGAGCAGATGCCGCACGAGCGGGATCTGTCCGATCAGCAGGCCGACCGGTACGCCCACGGCGAGACCGAGCCCCCAGCCGATCAGGATGCGGCGGCCGGAGGCGACGACCGAGTTGAACAGGGTGCCGTCGGCGGCCAGTTCCCGGGCCGCCGACAGGGTCTGGCTCGGGGAGGCGACCAGGGCGGAGCCGTACGTCACCGCCAGCAGCTGCCACACGGCGACCCCGGCGAGGACGGACACCGCGTACAGCCCGGCGGTGCGCAGTCTCCCGGCGGCCGCGCGGCCGGGGCGCCGCCCCGGGCGCGGGGTGGCGGAGGTGCCCGCCGTCACGGTGGTCATCCTGTCGCCTCGATGTCACGTCCGAGGTCGAGTCCCTGGCCACGCAGGGCCTTGCGCACTTCTTCGCCGATGTCCTCCCGCAGGGCGCGGCGGAGTTCGGTGGCGGCCGGATCGGTCTCGTCGCGGGGCCTGGGCAGGTCCACCGGGTAGACGGCCTTGACCGAGGCCGCCGGGCCCGCGGTCATCACGGCGATCCGGTCGGCCAGCAGGATCGCCTCGTCGATGTCGTGGGTGACGAAGACGACCGTGCAGCCCGACGCCTTCCAGATGCGGCCCATCTCGTCCTGCATCACCTGGCGGGTCTGGGCGTCGAGCGCGCCGAACGGCTCGTCCATCAGCACCACCCGCGGCTCGTTCGCCAGCACGCGGGCGATCTGCACCCGCTGGCGCATGCCGCCGGAGAGCTGGCCGGGAAACCGGTCGGCGCAGTGGCGCAGCCCCACCAGACCGAGGTAGGTGTCCGCCAGTTCGGCCCGCGCCGCCCGGGACTGTCCGCGCATCCGCGGGCCGAAGGCCACGTTCTGCCGTACGGTCATCCAGTCGAACAGGGCCTCGCTGCTCTGGAAGACCATGCCGAGGTCGGGATCGGGGCCGCTGACCGCGGTGCCGTCGACGGTCAGGCCGCCATCGGACACCGGGACGAATCCGGCCACGGCGGACAGCAGGGTGGACTTTCCGCAGCCGCTCGGCCCCAGCAGGCAGAGGAACTCACCCGCGGCGATGTCGAGCGAGATGTCCCGTACGGCCTCGAAGGAGCCGAACCGGATGCCGACCCCGGTGGCGGACAGGGCCGCGCCGCGGGTGTCGCCGCTCCCGGGCGCCGGGCCGTCCGGGGGCCGGGGGGTGGCGATGGTCTTCGTCATCGTGCTCCCTTCACCGAATTGGCGCACGGTAGACCGCGGTGGCGCGCCCGCGCATGGCGGGGGTTCCGCTCAGCGGGACATCGCCGTTCCGGGCGGTGTGGCGCCCCGTGGACACCACCCCCGCGCCCCTCCACGACACCGGGCGTTCTGCTGAGCGGGACGAGTCCGTAGGCGAACGCGCCGGGTCCGCGCATGCTCGGTGCCACGTTTCCACGGCAGCGGGAGGACAGGCACGATGACGGTCGAGGGCTCGCCCGATACCAAGCACACCGGCCGGGGCCGCGGCAGACCAGCGGGGGAACCCGGCCGCCAGGACTGGAGCTCATGGCCCCACTACGACGCGGCGGGCGCGGGCTTCCGCGGGTACTGGTACCCGGTCACCTGGTCCAGCCACATCACCGGCAAGCCACTGCCGTTCACCCTCTGCGGCGAGAAGATCACCTTGATCCGGGACGGCGGCACCGCGTACGCGCTGCACAACCGCTGTCCGCACCGTGGGGTGCCGCTGTCGGAGGGGGACCAGCAGTTTCCGGGCACCGTGAGCTGCCCGTACCACGGCTGGACGTTCGATCTGTCCACGGGCAAGCTGGCCGCGGTCATCACCGACGGGCCCGGCTGCCGGCTGACCGGCAAGGTCGGGGTGCGGACGTACCCGGTGGAAGAGCGCCTCGGCATGGTGTGGGTATACATCCCGCTCGCCGACGAGGAGCCGCACTCCATCGACTCGCAGCTTCCCGAGGAGCTGGTCGGCAACGGGTTCGTCATGGGTGGCCGGATCGAGCCGCGCGGTGGCAACTGGCGCTTCGCCTGCGAGAACGGCTTCGACGAGGGCCATGCGAAGTACCTCCACCGGACCGCGCTGTGGCGGCTGTTCAAGCCCATGCCCACCTGGAACATCACCCGGATCGTGCCCAAGGGGCGCTGGATCTTCCGGGTGCAGGACGAGGTCCACTGGGAGGCCGACTACCCCGGCGTCGGCCGCTGGTCCAACAAGCGCTGGTGGAAGATGCAGCCGCCCAAGGAGACCTTCAACATCGGCAACACCGGCAAGGCCGACAAGATCAACCCGACGATCGAGGCGCAGGAGTTCCCCGGCTTCGCGTCCCTGTCGATGCCGGGTGTGCTGCGCATCGCGTACCCCAAGTTCATCCACTACGAGTTCTACGTGCCGGTGGACGAGGGCAACCACCGCTACGTCGGGGTGATGGTCAACTTCACCGAGGGCTGGAAGACACTCGGCTTCTACGCCAAGTACCTGGGCGCCGTCCGCTGGCTGTTCCACGGGCAGTTCTCCGGCCAGGACGCCTGGATGGTCGACGTCACGGACGCGCCGCCGGAGAAGCTCTACCGCCCCGACGTCTCGCTGACCTCCTGGCGGAACCTCAGCGAGGAGGAGTACGGCAAGAAGCTGGCCGCGATCGGCGCCGACCCCGCCGAAGCCGACTCCCCCGCACCCACGAAACCCACCCGCGAGAAGAAGGCATGATCATGGGCCGCACCCTGCTCACCCTGCTGGCCGGAGCCGCGATCGCCGTGAGCCTCCCCCTGGCCAGGAAGCGCATCGCGCGCACCACCATGACCCAGGTCCACAGGGTCAACCAGTGACCGGCGGCGGACCGGACGGCCTGACAGCACCGGAGGGCCTGGCCGGACCGGAGGGCCTGGCCGGGCTGGATGAGCGACGCGGCGCCTGGGTCGCCGAGGCCTGGCGCCACATCACCCCCGACCGGCTGCGCCAGCTGATCATCGGGCTGGTCGACGTCCCGAGTCCGACGGGCGACGAGGGACCGCTCGCCGCGCACATCGCCGCCACCCTCAGCCACGCCGGATGCCACGCCCAGGTGCAGCCGGTCGACGACCGGCAGGCCAACGCCTGGGCGCGGCTGACCGGCGACGGCACCGGCCCCGACCTCATGCTCTACGCGCCGATCGACACCCTCACGGTGGGCGAGGAGAGCGAAGACCTCCCGTGGATCGGCCCGGAGCTGCGGGACGACATGCGTCCGCGCGCCACCGTCCACGGCGATCTGGTGACCGGGCTCGGGGCGTCCAACCCGAAGGGCCACGCCGCGTGCGTGATGATGGCCGCCGAGGCCATCCGCCGGGCCGGAATCCCGCTCACCGGCGATCTCGTCGCGGCGTTCGGCGCGGGTGGCATGCCCACCAACGCCCGGCCCGGCGGTGTCCGGTACAACACGGGCCAGGGCGTGGGGTGTTCGTTCCTCCTGGAGCAGGGGGTGTGGACCGACTACGCGCTGATCGCCAAGCCCGGCTGGACGGTGTCCTGGGACGAAGTCGGGCTCGTGTGGTTCGAGGTCACCGTGCGCGGCCTGCACACCTATGTGGGGTCGCGCCACCGTCTGCCGTACGACAACGCCATCGCGAACGCGGGCACGGTCGCGCTGCGGCTGGAGGAGTGGTTCGCCACGTACGCGCTCCACCACACCGGTGGCACCGTCGCCCCCCAGGGCGTGGTGGCGTCGGTGCGTGGCGGATGGCCGCGCATGGCGGCCACCACCCCGGCGGCCTGCACGCTCCGGGTGGATCTGCGGATCGGCCCGGACACGACGCCGATGCGGGCCAAGCGGGAATTCCTGGCCGCGCTCGCCACCATCCGCGAGGACACCGGGATCGATGTCACCGCCGAGATGATCCTCGCCATCCCCGGCACCCGGACCGATCCGGACAGCTGGGTGTGCCGCAGCGCGATCGCGGGCTGGGAGGCGCTGGAGGGCCGTCCGCATGAGGTGATCCGTGGCAACAGCGGCGCCACCGACGCCAACATCCTGCGCGGCCGGGGCGTGCCCACGGTGCGCGTCGGCATGCCGAAGGTCACCGAGGCGCCCTTCGAGATCGACTTCGCACGGGGGATGAACACCGTCGACGTCCGGGCCATGGAGCGGCTGACCCGCCATCTGATCCGCACGGCCGTCGACACCGTCACCCGCACCCGCGACGAGGTGGAAGGAGAGCCGGAATGACCGAGATCGTCCTGGGTGTGGGCGCGTCGCACAGCACGCTCATGAACACCCACTGGGAGGAGACCTTCCACAAGGACCGCGCCGAGCGGTTCCGCGACGCGCTGCGGCAGGCGCGCGACGAGATCGCCGCCGCCCGGCCCGACACCGTGATCCTGGTGGGCTCCAACCACTTCCGCGGCTTCTGGCTGGACCTCATCCCCAGCTTCACCCTCGGCGTGGGCGAGTGCGTGGCCAGCGGCGAGTCCGGCACCCCGGAGGGCCCGCAGCCGGTGGACGTCCCCCTCGCCCGGCACATCGCGAACACCCTGGTGGAGGGCGGCCGTTTCGACCCGGCGTACTCGGCCAGGCTGCAGATCGACCACGGCCAGTCGCACGCCATCCAGTATCTGCTGGACGGGCTGGACGTGGAGATCGTGCCACTGGTGATCAACGTCTTCGCGCATCCGCTGCCCACGCTGGAGCGCTGCGAGCAGCTGGGCCGGGCCATCCGGGACGCGGTGCTGGCGTATCCCCAGGACCGCCGGGTGGCGGTGATCGGCTCCGGCGGGCTCTCGCACCGGCTGCCGTGGCCGGACTGGCGCGATCCGCGGGGCGACGACGAGGAGTTCATGGTGGGCGCGTGGCTGAACGGCCGCGACCACTGGAAGGGCTACGACGTCAGGCGCCGCGAGATCATCCGGGCCGCCGAGGCCGCCATCAACGAGGACTTCGACGACGAGTTCCTGCGCCTGGTGACCAGCGGCCGGACCCACGAGGTGACCCGGTACACCACCGAGGAGCTGGAGAAGGTGGCGGGCAACGGCGCCCAGGAGGTGCGCACCTGGCTGCTCATGGCGGCCGTGCTCGGCCACGCCCCCGGGCGGCGGCTGGCGTACGAGTCCCTGCCCGAATGGCTCACCGGCATGGGCGTCGCCGTCCTCGATCCCGCACACAGCCCCCCGCGAAACCCCGCAGAGAACACCGCAAGCGAAAGGCAGCCATGAGCATCTGGACGGAACTGTCGGGCATCGACTACCGGCACGCCTACGTGGAAACCGGCGACATCACCACCCGGGCCCTGCAGGCCGGTCCGGAGGACGGCGAGCACGTGGTGTTCCTGCACGGCACCACCGGCCACCTGGAGGCGTTCGTACGGAACATCCCGGCGTACGTCGAGCGGGGCTACCGCTGCCACGCCATCGACATGCTCGGCCACGGCTACACGGGCAAGCCGGACCACCCCGCGGAGATCCCCGCCTACGTCGATCACCTGATCGCCTACCTCGACGCGGTGGGGGCCCAGCGCGCGCACCTGGTCGGCGAGTCCCTGGGCGGCTGGGTGGGGTCCTGGCTGGCGAGCGAGTACCCGGACCGGGTGGCCTCCCTCCAGCTGCTCTGCATGGGCGGCACCAAGGTCAACCCGGAGGTGATGGAGCGGCTGAAGACCTCGACCCGCGCCGCCGTCCTCACCGACGACGTCTCCGCCACCCGCAAGCGGCTGGAGCTGCTGTGGGCGAACTGGGACGAGGAGCTGGGCGAGGAGCTGACCCAGGTCCGCTACGAGATCTACCACCACCCCGACTTCCAGGTCAACGTGGACAACCTGCTGGCGCTCCAGGAGGTCGAACGGCGGACACGCAATCTGCTGCGGCCGGACCGGATGGCGAGGATCAAGGCGCCGACCCTGGTGGTGTGGGGCAACAAGAACCCGTTCGGGGCCGTGCCGGAGGCCGAGGCCATCACCGCCGCCATCCCCGGGGCCCGGCTGGAAATCTTCAACGAGTGCGGGCACTGGCCGCAGCACGAGAAGGCCGAGGTCTACAACCCGCTCAGCCTGGCGTTCCTCGACGAGGCGACGCGATGAGGAGGTACGTGGCATGACCGTCGTCCCGCTCGACCCCGCCGCACCACCCTGTCCGGGCTCGATGAACTCCGTCCTGGGCAAGGTGCGCCCGATCCTGGAGGCGTTCACCGCCGACGACGACACCCTCTCCCTCGCCGACCTGGTGCGCCGTACGGGCGTGGCGAAGGCGACCGTGCACCGGCTCGCCCAGGAGCTGGTCGTCTGGGGGCTGCTGGAGCGGGCGGGCTGCGACTACCGGCTGGGGCTGCGCCTGTTCGAGATCGGCCAGCGGGTGCACCGGCAGCGGATCCTGCGCGAGGTGGCGCAGCCGTACATGGAGGATCTGCTGCTGGCCACCCGCGAGACCATCCACTTCGCGATCCACGACGGCCTCGACGTGGTCTACCTGGAGAAGATCCTGCCGCATCGCGGGCTGAGCGAGGAGTCCCGGGTGGCGGGGCGGCTTCCGCTGTACTGCACCGCCACGGGCAAGGCGATCCTGGCCTTCTCGCCGAAGTCGCTGGCCGGTGAGGTGATCGGCAACGGGATGAAGCCCTTCACCCGGTACACGATCACCTCGCCCGCGCGGCTGCTGTGCCAGCTGGAGCGCGTCCGGGAGCAGGGCATCGCGACCGAGGCGGAGGAGATCCGGCTGGGCTATCTGAGCATGGCCGTGCCGGTCTTCGCCCGTGGCGGTTCGCTGGCGGGCGCGCTGTCCATCACCGCGCCCACCTACCGTTTCGACGCGGGCGCCCACACGGGCGCGCTGCGCACCGCGGGTCTTGGGATCAGCCGGGCGCTGCGGGCCGCCCTGTGACGGCGCTGGAGGAGGTGGTGGCGCGGGCCCGGGCGCTGATCGGCCGGTGGGAGACCGAGGACTGCGGGATGCTGACGGTCAAGGAGTTCTGCCGGTACGCCGCCGCGGTGGGCGATGGCGGGTACGTGGCGCGGGCCCGTGCCCGGGAGGCGGCCGGGGAGCCCGTCGAGGCTCCCCCGCTGTTCCTCGCGGCAATGATGAGCTGGGAGGACGGTCCGGACGAGGCGGCGCTGCGTCCGGACGGTCTGGCCGCCCGGGAGTCGCCGTGTACGCGGGGGTTGCCGGTGCGCCAGGTGCACGGCGGCCAGTCGGTGCGGCTCGCCGATGTCCCGGTGGCGGGCGTCCGGATCACCGCGTCCCGGGCGGTGACCTCGGCGGACCGTAAAGGGGGCCGCTCGGGGGAGTTCGTCCTGCTGGGTGTCACGACCCGGTTCACCTCGGGAGGCGGGAAGGAGCTGATGGCCGTGGACGAGACGATCGTCGTGCTGGACGGTGGCATCGCCCCGAACGGGGAGAAGGGGGCCGCCGCGTGAGCGCCCCCGCCGCCGGGCAGGTCTGCCCGCCACGCCGCTACGCCCACAGCAGGGTGCAGCTGTTCCGTTTCAGCGCCGTGTCCTGGAACGCCCATCGCATCCACTACGACGGGGAGTTCGCCGCCTCGGAGGGCTTCCCCGACGCGGTCGTGCAGTCCACCCTGCACGGCGAGATGCTCGTCCGATACGCCCTGGAGTGGTCCGGGCCGGGCGCGCGGCTGGAGGGGGTGAGCTGGCGCAACCGGGCGACCGCCGTGGCCGGTGAACCGCTCGTGTGGACCGCGACGGTCACCGCGGTCGAGCCCGCCGCCCAGGGGCAGCGCGTCTCGCTCGACGTGTCCGTCCTCAAGGACGACGGCACCGCGTGTGTCACCGGGACGGTCGAGCTGACCCGTCCCGCCTGACCGCCCGGGGTGTTGTCGTACCTGTGTGCTGTCCTTCTCCTGTCGCAGTGGTCTCAAGGCGAAGGAGCACACCGGTGAACCGTGAGCAGTGGCGTCCGTTCCTCCATCAGTGGAGCGAGGAGTGGATCCGCGGCCATGATCCTGAGAAGGACGGCACGCTGGACGAGGCGGTGGCGCGTGACCGCTGGCTCGGCTTCGCCCCGGCGAGCGAGGAGGAGATCGCGGCGGCCGAGGCCCGCCTGGGCCGCACCCTGCCACCGTCGCTGCGCGCATTCCTGGCGGTCACCAACGGGTGGCGGAACGCGGGCTGTTTCATCTACCGGCTGGCCGGAGCGGCCGAGCTGAAGTGGCTGGCCGATTCCGACCGGTCGTACCTGATCGATGTCTATGACGAACTCGCGGAGGAGGACCCGGAGAGCGAGGAGGAGGAAGTGGACGCTGATGTGCTCAACGAAGCGAAGGCGCTGAGGCGTTCTCTGCTTGTCTCTCTCGACGGCGACGCCGCGGTGATCCTCCTTGACCCCGGGGAGGTGAACGCACACGGGGAGTGGACCGCTTACTGGCACGCTTCGTGGTCGGGGCGCGGGCTGGAGCCCTTCGACTCCTTCTACGACGTGCTCTACGGCCAGTACACGTCGTTCCACGCCTTGCGGAAGCCGGAGACGGGGCCGCGTGCGGTCCGTTAACCGGCGTACCGCTCGTACCAGCCCTTCAGCAGGGCGCGGTCCAGCTCGGGCGACTTCTTGATGAGTTTCTGCCCGGTGAGGAAGTCGGTGATCCTGGCGGACTGTTTGATGTCGGCGCCGGTCAGTCCGCGGACGTGGAAGGTGATCTCCGGGAGCACCTTCCGCGTCTGCGCCTCTGGCAGCTTCACCTGCCGGTTCGTGGCCTCCGCGGCGGCGGCGGGGGCGCGGGTCACCAGCCGGTCGGCCTCGGCGAGGACCTTGAACACCTTGGCCGCGACGGGCCGGTTGCTCTTCAGCCAGCGCTCTTCCGCCAGCAGCCACTGCACATAGGTGACCCCGAAGTCGCCGCTGTGGCCCGCGATGTGGCCGCCCGACTCGGCGCCCTTGGCCGCCCACGGCTCGTAGAGGACGTAGGCGTCGATGGTGCCGCGCTGGAGCAGCCCGGGCATCTCGGGCGGGGAACTCTGATGGATCTTCACGGACGCGGGGTCGATGCCGTGGCGGCGCAGATACGTGTGGGTCGCGTACAGGCCGAGGCCCTGGATGGACGCCATCGTCCTGATCTGGCGCGGGGACGTGATGCCCTCGCGCGTCACGACCTTGAGATAGCGGTCGGAGGACTGGAAGACACCCAGCGCCCGCAGCCCCGGATCGCCCGCCATCAGCGGCAGCGCGGTGGAGTCGGCGTTGGCCGCCAGCTGCGCGGTACCGGCCATCACCGCCTGGCCCGCGGTCGGGCCGCCCTCGGTGCGCATCAGCTCGACGTTCACGCCCGCCTTGGCGAACATCCCGCGCTCCTTCGCCAGGTAGAAGGGCGCGTACGAGGCGTCGACGCCGAGGGCGACGCGCACCGTGGGCCCGTCCTTCACCTCCCCCGCGTCGGAGTCCACCGTCCCCGCCATGCAGGCGGGGACGAGGAGGAGCGCCGTACAGGCGACGAGCAGCCGCCCCGCTCTGCTGTTGTCCGGGTTCATGCGTCATGACCTCCGAGCGCGGAATCCCTGTGGTCGCGCCACGTTCCCAGGGGCGGGTGCCTTTGCCGAAGCGCGGTGTCCCGCCAGATGGAACGGTTTCATTGGGCCCGGCCCCGGCGGTGCCTACGCTCCCGGGCCATGAGCGTTCTTACCGATGTTCCGGCCACCGCGTCCGCCCCGGACGTGCTGGACACCGACATCCTCATCATCGGCGCCGGTCCGTCGGGACTCTACGGCGCGTACTACGCGGGGTTCCGCGGGCTGCGCGTGGCGGTCATGGACGTCCTTCCGCACGTCGGCGGCCAGATCAGCGCGATGTACCCGGAAAAGCCCATCTTCGACATCGCCGGTTTCCCCTCGGTGCGGGGCCGCGACCTGGTGGACAGCCTGGTGGCCCAGGCGGAGCCGTACGGACCCGTGTATCTCCTCGATCAGCGGGCGGTCGAGCTGTCCCACGGCGAGGACGGACGGCCCGTGGTGCGCGGCGACGGCGGGACCACGGTCCGGGCCGGAGCCGTCGTCATCACCGGCGGGGTGGGGACGTTCACGCCCCGGCCGCTCCCGGCGGGCGAGGACTATCTCGGCCGCGGGCAGGTGTACTTCGTACCGGACCCGGCCGGCCACACCGGTCATGACGTCGTGATCGTCGGCGGTGGTGACAGCGCCTTCGACTGGGCGGCGACCCTCGCTCCCCTGGCCCGGTCCGTCACCCTGGTCCACCGCCGGGACCGGTTCCGGGCCCATGGCGCGACCGTGGAGAAGGTGCGTTCCCTGGGCATCGAGATCATCACCGACACCGAGGTGACCGGGCTGCACGGCTCGGACCAGCTCGAAGAGGTGACGATCCGCCACCGCCTCACCAAGGAAACCCGTACTCTCCCGGCGCAGACCGTCGTCGCCGCCCTCGGCTTCACCGCCGACCTCGGCCCGCTGCAGAACTGGGGCCTTGAGCTGCGGGCGCGGCGGATCGCCGTGGACACCCGGATGGCCACCGGCCTGCCGCGGGTGTTCGCCGCCGGGGACATCACCGACTACCCGGGCAAGGTGCGTCTGATCGCCGTGGGCTTCGGCGAGGTCGCCACCGCGGTGAACAACGCGGCCACCGTCATCGATCCGGAGGCGATGTTGTTCCCCGGGCATTCCACAGAGAAGGAGAACTGACATGGCCTACGTCATCGGCCCGGCCTGCGTCGACATCATGGACCGCTCGTGCATGGAGGAATGCCCGGTCGACTGCATCTACGAGGGGACGCGCAAGCTCTACATCAACCCGGTGGAGTGCATCGACTGCGGCGCCTGCGAAACCGCCTGCCCCGAGCAGGCCATCGCGGTGGACCGGCTGGCCAGGCCCGAGCACCGCGAGGACAACCGCCGCTTCTTCACCGAGCCGCTGCCCGGCCGTACGGAGCCGCTGGGCACCCCGGGCGGCGCCACCGGGCTCGGTCCCGTCGGCGTCGACACCCCGCTGGTCGCCGGGGCCGCCTCATGACCGGCCAGGGACTCCCCCCGGAGGTGACCAAGGCGGCCGACACGCTGCTGGAGGCCACGCGCACCGGTGTGGTGTGCCCGCCGGTGCGCACGTTCCTCGCCGAGGGGGACATCGGGGCCGCGTACGCGGTGCAGCGGGTGAACGTCGGGCGCGGCGTGGCCGCTGGGCGGCGGATCGCGGGCCGTAAGATCGGCCTGACCTCGCCTGCCGTACAGGCTCAACTGGGCGTGGATCAGCCGGACTTCGGGACCCTGTTCGCCGATATGGCGGTCCCCGAGGGCGGTGTGGTGGCGGCCGGGCGGCTGCTGCAGCCCAAGGTGGAGGCGGAGGTGGCTCTCGTCCTGGGCGCCGATCTGCCGCACCGCGACTGCACGGTGGCCGATGTGCTGCGCGCGACCGACTTCGCGCTGCCCGCGCTGGAGATCGTGGACAGCCGTATCGCCGGGTGGGACATCGGCATCGTGGACACCGTCGCCGACAACGCCTCCTGCGGGCTGTACGTGCTCGGCGGTACGCCCGTGCCGCTGACCGGGCTGGATGTGCGCGGGGCGCGGATGTCCCTGACCCGCGGCGGCCGGACGGTCTCGGAGGGCACCGGCGCCGACTGCCTCGGCAGCCCGCTGAACGCCGCGGCCTGGCTCGCCTCGGCCGTCGCCGCCCAGGGCGATCCCCTGCGCGCCGGGGAGATCCTGCTGACCGGGGCGCTGGGCCCGATGGTGCCCGCGGCGCCGGGCGACCGGTTCGAGGCCCACATCAGTCAACTGGGGCGGGTCACGGTCGAGTTCGCGACGGAGGGAGAGTAGGCCATGAGCACCCGTACCAAGGTCGCCGTCATCGGCTCCGGCAACATCGGCACCGATCTCATGATCAAGGTGCTGCGGCTGTCCGACACCCTGGAGGTGGCGGCGGTCGCGGGCATCGACCCGGACTCCGACGGCCTCGCCCGGGCCCGCCGCCTGAAGGTGGCCACGACACACGAGGGCGTGGACGGGCTGGTCGCGCTGGACGAGTTCGCCGATGTGCGGATCGTCTTCGACGCCACCTCGGCCGGTGCCCACGGCCGCCACGACGAGGTGCTGCGCGCCCTCGGACGTACGGTGGTCGACCTCACCCCGGCCGCCGTCGGCCCGTATGTGGTGCCGCCGGTGAACCTCGACGCCCATCTGGAGCGCTCCAACGTCAACATGGTGACCTGCGGCGGACAGGCCACGATTCCCATCGTCGCCGCCGTCTCGGCCGTCACCCCCGTGCACTACGGGGAGATCGTCGCCTCCATCGCCTCCCGCTCGGCCGGTCCGGGCACCCGGGCCAACATCGACGAGTTCACCGAGACCACCGCCTCCGCCATCGAGCGGGTCGGCGGGGCGGGCCGGGGCAAGGCCATCATCGTGCTCAACCCGGCCGAACCGCCGCTGATCATGCGGGACACCGTGCACTGTCTGGTGTCGGAGTGCGACGACGCGGCGGTCACCGCCTCGATCGAGGCCATGGTGGGCCGCGTCCAGGCGTATGTCCCCGGCTACCGTCTCAAGCAGAAGGTGCAGTTCGACCGGATCGCCGACGACGACCCGCTGCGCACCCTCGTACCCGCCGGAGCGGGCCGTGACGCGGTGAAGGTGTCGGTGTTCCTGGAGGTCGAGGGCGCCGCCCACTACCTCCCGGCCTACGCGGGCAACCTCGACATCATGACCTCGGCAGCGCTGCGCACCGCGGAGCGGCTGGCCGCACACCGGACCACGGAGGCAGCCAAGTGACCACGCCAGAGGCCTCGCTGTACATCCAGGACGTCACCCTGCGGGACGGCATGCACGCCCTCCGCCACCGCTACACCACAGACCAGGCCCGCACCATCGCCGCCGCGCTCGACGCCGCCCGCGTCGGCGCCGTCGAGATCGCCCACGGCGACGGGCTGTCCGGGTCCAGCGTCAACTACGGCGTCGGCGCACACACCGACTGGGAGTGGATCGAGGCGGTCACCGACGCCGTCCGGCACGCCGTGCCCACCACCCTGCTGCTGCCGGGCATCGGCACCCTGCGCGACCTGAAGCAGGCCCACGCGCTGGGCATCCGCTCGGTGCGCGTCGCGACCCACTGCACCGAGGCGGACATCTCCGCCCAGCACATCTCCGCCGCCCGCGAGCTGGGCATGGACGTCGCGGGCTTCCTGATGATGTCGCACATGGCGCCCCCGGCCGAACTAGCCCGGCAGGCCGCGCTCATGGAGTCCTACGGCGCCCACTGCGTGTACGTCACCGACTCCGGCGGGCGGCTGACCATGGACGGGGTCCGCGACCGCTTCCGTGCCTACCGCGATGCCCTCTCCCCCGACACCGAGCTGGGCATCCACGCCCACCACAATCTGGGGCTCGGCGTGGCCAACAGCGTGGTCGCCGTGGAGAACGGTGTCACCCGCGTGGACGCCTCGCTGGCCGGGCAGGGCGCGGGCGCCGGAAACTGCCCGCTGGAGGCCTTCATCGCGGTGGCCGATCTGCAGGGGTGGTCGCACGGCTGCGACCTGTTCCCGCTGATGGACGCCGCCGATGACCTGGTCCGGCCGCTCCAGGACCGGCCGGTGCGGGTGGACCGGGAAACCCTGAGCCTCGGCTACGCGGGCGTGTACTCCAGCTTCCTGCGCCACGCCGAGACAGCGGCGGCCCGCTACGGCCTGGACACCCGCAGCATCCTGGTGGAGGTCGGGCGGCGCGGCATGGTCGGCGGCCAGGAAGACATGATCACGGACGTGGCGCTGGACCTGGCGGAGGGGCGGGCATGAGCGCCGGCGCGACGCGGCCGCGGATCGGGATCCGGGTGCCGCCCTGCGACCGGGCGGACCGGGTGGCCCGGACCGTGCGACGGGCCGAGGAGCTGGGCTTCGACGAGGTGTGGTTTCCCGACTCCCAGCTGCTGTGGCGGGACGTGTTCACCACCTTGACCGCCGCCGCGCTGGCCACCGAGCGCATCGGCCTGGGCACCGCGGTCACCAATGTGGCGACCCGCCATCCGGCCGTCGTGGCGTCGGCCGCCCGCAGCGTGGCCGAGCTGGCGCCCGACCGGTTCACGCTCGGCCTCGGCGTGGGCAACAGCTCGGTCGGCCCGATCGGCATGCGGCAGACCACCTCGGCGGCGATGCGTGACGGCGTGGCCATGCTGCGGACGCTGCTGGACGGGCGCGAATGGGACTTCGGCGGCGGTGTCCGCTCCCGGCTGCGCGATCCGGGGCCACGTGTTCCGGTGCACCTCGCGGCGAGCGGACCGAAGAACCTGCGGCTCGCGGGGGAGATCGCCGACGGTGCCATCCTGCTCAGCGGCGTGTCCCCGAAGCCCTTGGCCGGGGCCGCCGCGCGGGTGCGCGAGGGCGCCGAGGCCGCGGGCCGGGCGGCCTCGGAGGTACCGCTGACGGTGTCCGCGTTCTGCGCGGTCACCGACGACATCGAGGCCGAGGCTCGGCTGATCAAACCGATCTGCGCGTCGATCGCGCAGAACGGCGGGGCGCCCTTCCTCGCCCTCGCGGGGATAGAGGTGGACGCCCCGGCCACGGTGGAGGGCGTCTACCCGGATCTGGTGCACGCCGAGGACTGGGACGCGGCCGTCAAGCTGTGTTCGGCATGGATCAGCGACGGCGCGGCCGTGCGGTTCGCCCGGGAATTCTGTCTGTTCGGCACCGCCGCGCAGATCGCCGAGCGGCTCACGGCCCTGCACGGCGCCGGAGTGTCCGGGATCTTCCTCCAGCACGTGGGCTCCTACGACCCGCCGGCCGAACTGATCGAGGCGGTCGGCTCCGCGGTGCTGCCCGCCCTCGGCGGCCTTTCCGGGGATTAACGCGGGTATTGACACGGGCATTGACCCAGGTATTGACACAATGGCCGCCGATGGGCATGCGTCGCGCTCCCTTCCGGCCTCCCCGAAAAGCGCCTATCGTTCGTTTCCTCGGCTCTGGTGGCGCACTGGTACCGGTGCGCCACGCAGATGAGGAGGTCGAAGGCAGTGGCTGGGTACGTGTATGCCGAAAAGGACGAAAAGCCGCGGCAGATCCGCGAGACTCCCAAGTCGGTTCTCGGTAAGGTCGGCCTTATTCTGTCCGCTTTCCGGGACAACGATTTCGCCCTCAGTCTCGCGGAGTTGACGGCCCGTACCGGGGTCGCCAAGGCCACCGTCCACCGGCTGTGCCAGGAACTCGTCGCCGGAGACCTGCTGGAGCGGGAGGGCGCCAAGTACCGGCTCGGGCTGCAGCTCTACGAGATCGGCCTGCGCGCGCCCCGCCAGCGCACCCTGCGCGAGGCCGCCCGGCCCGTCATCGAGAACCTCGCGCAGACGCTCGACAACGCCGTGAACCTGGCCGTGCCGAGCGGCCAGGAACTGCTGGTGATCGAGAACGCCGGACGCCACCGCAACCGGGCCCGCTCCACCGCGGGCGGCCGCCGCCTGCGGCTGCACTGCAGCGCGGCCGGGAAGCTCACCCTCGCGATGCTGCCCGAGCAGTACCCGCTGACCACGGTCATCCCGCTGATGGACCGCCGTACGCCGCACACCCTCACCCCCGCCCGGCTCCCCGCCGAGCTGGCCCGGATCAGGGAGCAGGACTACGCCGTGGAGGTCGAGGAGGCCCGTCGCGGCTATCTCGCCGTCGCGGTGCCGGTGCGCGGTCTCGACCACGCGTATCTGGCCGCCCTCGCGGTCATCGCCCCCACGGCAGGCAGCAGCATCCCCCGGCTGCACACCGCGCTGACCGAGGCGTCCCGCGACATCACCGCGCGCCTCGCCGTCTTCGAGGCGCACCGCGCCCCGCGCTGACCCCGCCTCAGCGGTCGGCCACCGGCGCTCCCTCAGCGTCCTCGACCAGCATCCGGGTGATGCCCTCGGCGCTGAAGACGTCCCGGGAGGCGAGGGCGACGCCGCCGTGGATCCCGGAGTCGCTGCCGAGCTGGGCCGTGGCGGCGGGGACCGGCTATGACGCGGTGAGCCTGCTCGGTCCGGCACCCGGCGAGAGGCTGCTGGTCCTGGGCATCGGGGGCGGTGTCGGGGTCGCGGCGGCACAGATCGTGCGCGAGGCCGGGGTGGTGGTCGTCGGCACCGCGGCCGCGGTCAAGCGGGAGTTCGTCACCTCGCTGGGCGCCACCGCGGTCGCTTACGACAGCGGCCACTTCGCCGAGGAACTGAAGGCGGCCCTGCCCGAGGGCCCCGACACGATCCTGGACCTGGTGGGCGGCGCGGCGCTGGAGGGTGTCGCGGCGCTGATCCAGCCGCGCTGCCGGGTACTGACGGTGGCCGACGCGCGTACGGCGGCCCGGTTCGGCGCCCGGACGCTGATCCGTAACAGCTCGCCACAGACACTCACCGAGCTGGCGCGCCGCGTGGCGGCGGGACGACTGGACCCGCGGGTGACCAGGGTCTTCCCCTTCGAGGAGGCCGAAGCGGCCCTGCGCGAAGTCGAGTCCGGACACCCGTGGGGCAAGGTGGTGCTGGAGATGCGCCACGCCTGACGCGCCCTCAGGCATCGGCCCGGACGAGGCCGCACAGAACCATCAGGACGGTGGCGAACAGCGCGGTGACGGCGAACACGGTGAAGCCCCAGCCCTCCGCGTTGCCGTCGGCGAGACGGCCGCCGAGCCAGGGGCCGAAGACGGCGCCGAAGCGGCCCATCCCGGACGTCCAGCCGATGGCGGTGGCCCGGTTCTCGGTGGTGGAGCGCCCGGCCACCGTCGCGTACACCATGGTCTGGGCGCTGAAGAGCCACAGACCGGTCAGGAAGACGACGGCGTAGGTCAGCGCCAGTGGCATGTGAACGCCCAGCAGATAGATGCCGAGGGCGGTGCACCCGAACCAGATGGCCGCGACGCGGGCGGCACCGAAGCGGTCGGCGGTGCGCCCGGCCAGCAGCATGCCCACGATGCCACCGAGGTTGATGACGACGAGGAAGGACAGCGCGGAGCCGAGTTCATAGCCCTGGCCGCGCATCATCGTGGGCAGCCAGGTGCTGACGCCGTAGACCAGGAGGAGCCCGCCGAAGGAAGCACACCAGAAGAGCAGGGTCTGCGGCCAGCGGTCGTCGCGGAAGAGCGCGGTCAGCGCGCCCCAGCGGCCGGGCGCGGCTGTGGGGGCGTGGGTGGTGGCGGGCAGCTCGACCTCGTAGTGGCGGGCGAGCCGCCGCGCCTCGTCGGTGCGGCCGCGGACGATGAGGAAACCGGGGGATTCGGGCAGGAACTTCGCCACCAGTGGCACGGCGACGACGAGCGGCGCCACCCCGATCCAGAAGGCGGAGCGCCAGCCGAACGGCTCCACCACCCACAGACCCAGGCAGGCGGCGAGGATGCCGCCTGCCTGGTGGGCGGTCATGAGCAGGCCGATCATGAGGTTGGAGCGGCCGCGCGGGGCGTACTCGGCGACGAGCGTGATGGTGGTGGGCAACAGCCCGCCGAGGCCGAGTCCGGCGATGAACCGGGC
Organism: Streptomyces sp. NPDC041200; assembly: GCF_055591805.1. Lineage (NCBI taxonomy): Bacteria > Bacillati > Actinomycetota > Actinomycetes > Kitasatosporales > Streptomycetaceae > Streptomyces > Streptomyces sp. NPDC041200. The sequence continues at coordinate 39,303 of NZ_JBVIZF010000034.1, forward strand.
CAGCCCGAACACGTCCAGGGTGGGGGCCGCCGCGCACAGGGCCGAGGCGAGCGAGAACACCACGGTGCACCCGATGATCACCTTTTTACGCCCGGCCCGGTCGGTGAGCGTGCCCGCGGACAGCGCGCCAAGCAGCATGCCGAACGTGGCGTAACTGCCGAGGTCACCGGCCCGGCCCCGGTCCCGTGGCGGGCGGACTCCCCGGACTCCCCGCATTTCTCACACTTCTCGTGCTTCTCGTACTTCTCGTACTCCGCGTAAGCCTGGTAGCGGACTCCCAGGCGTACGAGGGTTTCGCGCAACCCGTAGCGGTCCAGGCCGAGCCCGCCCTCGGCGAACGCGGCCCGGGCCGCCGCCTCCTTCGCGGTGCGCGCCTCGGCCGCCCGGACGGCCTCGCCGGTCCGCTCGCGGGGAACGCACAGCACTCCGTCGTCGTCGGCGAGGATGACATCGCCGGGGCGTACGCACTGTCCGCCCAGGACGACCGGCACATTGACGGACCCGGCCGTGGCCTTGACGGTGCCCTGCGCGCACACGGCCGCCGACCACACGGGGAACCCCATGGCGCGCAGTTCGGCGGTGTCGCGCACCCCGGCGTCGATGACCAGACCGCGCGCGCCCCGGTAGCGCAGGGCGGTGGCGAACAGTTCGCCGAACATGCCGTCCGTGGACGGTGAGGTGGTGGTGACGACGAGGATGTCGCCCTCGGCGCACTGCTCGACCGCCGCATGGATCATGAGGTTGTCGCCGGGCCAGCACAGTACGGTCACCGCCGTGCCCGCGATGCGCGTGTCCTGCTGGATCGGCCGCAGTCCGGGGCCGAGGCTTCCGGTGCGGCCCATCGCCTCGTGCACCGTGGCCACTCCGTAGCCGTGCAGCGCCCTGACGTCCTCGGCGCGGGCGCGCGGCGGGTTGGTGACGATGACGCCGCTCATGCCAGCTCCCCCGTGACCTGCGGGTAGGGGCGCATATAGGCCTCGGCGTACACCGTCCGCGGCAGGCCGAGGTTGGGACCGGCGTTGCGCGCCAGCTGGACCCCGCGCCGCCCCGCGAGGCCGGTGTAGTAGCCCCACAGGTGTGCTTGCGCCGGAAGGCACTCCATCGCCTTGCGCTTGGTGGCGAACACCTCGGTGATGTCCAGCAGGACCTGCGGGGTGAAGTCGCACATCTCGGGCTGGTGCGGTTCGAAGAAGAACACCGGCGGCGCGCCCAGTACGTCACCGGGGGCGGGGTAGCCGATCGCCTGGGCCAGCACTCTCGCGTCCAGCGCCATGCGGGCCGCCGCCGGATGGTCTCCGTTGTACGGGTCCGCCAGGGGGTGGGTGAGCACCACATCGGGCCGGGTGTCGCGGTAGTGGTGGACCAGCTGGTCCGTCAGCTCCGGGGTGGCGAGCAGGGGGTAGTCGCCCGCGTCCAGGAAACGGATGTCGGCGCCCAGGGCCGCGGCCGCCTGCTCGGCCTCGCCGCGCCGTATCCGTTTGATCTCCTCCAGCGACTTGCCCTCCCGCCACGCCGTGGCGGATTCGCCGCGCTCCCCGTAGGACAGGCACACGATGGTGACCTTCTCGCCCCGGGAGGCCGCCAGAGCGATGGCACCGCCCGCCCGCCACACGAAGTCACCGGCGTGCGCGCTGATCACCAGCGTGGAGCGGGGGGCGGTGGGCGCCTTGCCGTGCGTCATAGCCGAACTCTCCTTGATGGACGGGTCGTTGACCCACCACCCCTGCCGCGCCATGCGCGACGCGTCATTCGCGCAATGCGTCGATCACACCCGCGAGGTGGGTGCGGACGGCCGCTTCGGCCGCCTGCGGGTCCCGGCCCCTGATCGCTTCGATCATGGCCAGATGCTCACTCAGGGACTGCTGGGGACGCCCCGGCCGCAGGGCGAGCTGGAAGCGGTGGCGCACCAGCTGTGCGTTGAGCCGCTCCAGCAGCTCCACGGCCACCTGCTGTCCGGAGATCTCCCTGACGCGGGCGTGCAGCTCGTGGTTGAGCCGGGAGTACGTCATGGGTTCGCCGTCGGCGACCGCCTTGGACATCGCCGTGCCCAGGTCGGCCAGCTCGGTGAGCTGCTCCTCGTCGGCCCGGACAGCCGCCTTGGCCGCGCACAGTCCTTCGAGGACCATGCGGCACTCGGTGATGGCCACCGCCTCCTCGACGGTCACCACCCGCACCCGCGATCCGCGGTTGCGGATCCGTTCCACCAGCCCTTCGGACGCCAGGTCGATCAGGGCCGCGCGGATGCTGGCCCGGGTCACCCCGAACTGCTCGGCGAGTTCGTTCTCCACCAGCCGCTGGGCGGGCGCCATGTCGCCGCGCAGGATCGCCTCCCTCAGCTGCGTCAGCGCGTGCTGCTTGGCCTGTTCTCCGGTGCCTGGACGGGCTTCCTTCGGCATCGTGCTCTCCCTGAGTGAGTGCGTGTCGAAGGTAAATCTAGGCCAACAAGATTGTCAACGATTTTGTTGGCTACATTGCCGACAGGGAGCTCGAACTGTGCTGATCATGCGTCGACAGCATGAGAGAGCAGGCCACTTCGGTGGCGGGGTGAGGCGTGGCCCCTCAGACCTGATGGATGGCGAGCTTGAACTCGGCGAGCACCAGCCTCGCCGGAGAGCCGCTGTTGTGAGAGACCATCAGCGCCAGTGGCGTCCCCGGATGCACGAAGATCTCGTGGTGTTTGGTGAAGCACTGCATGCCGCGGCTCGGGGGCCGGTGGTCGGTGGCGGTCGAGTCCGCGCCCGTCGACAGTCCGAGCGGATCCCGTACGAACCGGTCCCGTAATTCGCTGTACCCCCCGGCCTCCCACTGGACCATCGCCGTCAGCGAGCCCCACCCATCGGCCGAGGGCCAGATCAGCCCCGCGCGGTCATCGGTACGCCAGTTGCGGATCGTGTACCCGTCGGGCTGGGCCACTTGATGCATGCCCAGCGCGTCGTAGGACTCGGCGGTGCCGAAGGGGAACCGCACCACGTGGTATCCGCCGGGCTGGATCACCTGCGGTTCGGCGACGATCAACGAACAGATCTGCACGGCCACGATGTCTCCAGCGGGTCGGCCGGGGCGAACCCCGGGGAGGGCGCGGGGCGGCTCCTGGCGCCTCGTACGGGGTGGCTCCTGGAGTCTGGGGCCAGTCTGCGACGGCGCGTGCCGACTGTCCATGAACCTCACCAGACACGGAAACCCGCGCTGCACCAGCTCTTTACAACGATGTAAGCGGGTGATGGCATACCCCTGCCCGCCGAACCGCACTTCCGCGCCCCGGAGTTGACCATGCCCAGCGCCGACACGCCTCCGCCCGATATCCCGAACGATGTTCCACGACCCGAATACCCGCGTCCCGGTTTCGTCCGCCAGGACTGGCGGAACCTCAACGGCACCTGGCAGTTCGCGTTCGATCCCGGCGACAGCGGTCTGGAACGCGGCCTTGCGCACGCGGAGTTGAGCGGACGGATCCTCGTCCCGTTCTGCCCGGAGTCCGAGCTGTCGGGGATCGGGGACACCGACTTCCACCCCGCCGTCTGGTACCGGCGCACCGTCCGGATCCCGGGATCCTGGGCCGGGCGGCGGGTGCTGCTGCACTTCGGGGCGGTCGACCACGACGCGACGGTGTGGGCCGACGGGCGCGAAGTGGCCCGGCACAGCGGCGGGTTCACCTCCTTCACCGCCGACCTCGGCGATGTGGCGGGCGCGGCCGGGGGCGGCGAGGCCGAGGTGGCGATCGTCGTACGGGCGCGGGACGCCCGGCACGGGCCGCAGGCGCGCGGCAAGCAGGCCACCGACTACGCCAACAGCGACTGCCACTACACCCGCACCACCGGCATCTGGCAGACGGTGTGGATGGAGCCGGTGCCCGAGGTCCATCTGCGCAGGCCCCGGATCACCCCCGACCTCGGCTCCGGCGCGTTCCACCTCGAACTGCCGCTCAGCGCCAACCGCCCCGGCCACCGGATCACGGCCCGGGTGAGCGACGCGGACGGCGCCACGGTGGCCGAGGCGACGGTACGCGCCGACCTGGACCTGGCGCCACGGCTGGTGCTCGCGCTGCCCGAGGACGGCGTCAGGCCGTGGTCTCCGGAGGTCCCGCACCTGTACCGGGTACGGATCGAGCTGCGGGACGCCGACGGCCGGGCCGTCGACCGCGCGGAGTGCACCGCCGGACTGCGGTCGGTGGCCATCGACGGCAAGCGGCTGCTGATCAACGGCCGTCCGGTCTTCCAGCGGCTCGTCCTCGACCAGGGCTGGTACCCGGACGGGCTGATGACCGCGCCGGACGACGCCGCCCTGGTCCGCGACATCGAGCTGGCGCTCGCCGCGGGGTTCAACGGCGCCCGGCTGCACCAGAAGGTGTTCGAGGAGCGGTTCCTGTACCACGCGGACCGGCTGGGCTATCTGGTGTGGGGCGAGTTCGGCGACTGGGGGGCGAGTCAGGGGCGTACCACCGGGGACAACCAGCGGCCGACCGCCGGTTTCGTCGCCCAGTGGCTGGAGGCCGTGGAGCGGGACTACTCCCATCCGTCGATCGTCGGCTGGTGTCCGCTCAACGAGACGCACCAGGAGCTTCACGACCGGCAGACCGTCCTGGACGATGTCACCCGGGCCATGTTCCTGGCCACCAAGGCCGCCGACACCTCCCGCCCGGTGCTCGACGCCTCCGGCTACTCCCACCGCGTGACCGAGACCGATGTCTACGACTCGCACAGCTACGAGCAGGACCCGGAGGCGTTCCGCCACCAGATGGCGGGGCTGGACAAGGACGATCCATACACCAACCCCGACCGCGCGGGCAATCCCGGGAAGCGGGACACCGACGCGGTGTGGTCGCTGCCCTACCGCGGCCAGCCGTACTTCTGCAGCGAGTTCGGCGGCATCTGGTGGAATCCGGAGGAGGCCGCGGCCGCTGGGGACGACCGGGACGTGTCCTGGGGCTACGGGCGGCGGCCGAGGAGTGAGGAGGAGTTCCACGAGCGCTTCGCCGGGCTGACGGCGGCGCTGCTGGACGACCCCCAGATGTTCGGCTACTGCTACACCCAGCTCACCGATGTGTTCCAGGAACAGAACGGCGTCTACCGCTTCGACCGCGGTCCCAAGCTGGACGTGGCGCGGGTGCACGCGGCCCAAGTGCGCCCCGCCGCCTTCGAAGCCCCCGCCGCGTTCGAGGCGTCCGCAGCTTTCGGGACGCCCGCCGCCTTCGAGAGCCCGTCCGGCGAGGAGGGACAGTGACCGGCCCCTCACGACGCGGTCTGCTGCGCGGGGCGCTGTACGGCGCGGGCGCCGCCGCCACCGCGTCCGCGCTCAGTGGCTGCGGTTCGATCGCCGGGAGCGTGGCGAGCGCGGACGAGATCGATTACTGGAACCTGTTCACCGGCCCGGACGGCGCGCTGATGAAACAGCTGACGCGCGACGTCGAGAAGCGCGTAGCGGGTCTCAAGGTCAGGACGACGGTGCTGGAGTGGGGCCCGCCGTATTACACCAAGCTCGCGATGGCCTCGGCCGGTGGCCGCTCACCGGATGTGGCCATCATGCACCTCACCCGGCTGGCGGGCTACGCCCCCGGCGGTCTGCTCGACCCGTGGGACATGGACCTGCTGGCCGAGTTCGGCCTGAAGCGGGACGAGCTCAACCAGACGCTCGTCAAGCGGAGCCTGTACGAAGGGACTCCGCACGCCATCCCGCTGGACACCCACCCCTTCGTGGTCTTCTTCGACCGGGATGTCCTGGACAAGGCGGGCCTGCTGACCGGAGAAGGGCGGCTCGTGCCCTTCGAGTCGCCACGCCATGCCCTGGAGCTGATGGACAAGCTCCGCAGGGACGGTGGCAAGCTCGGGCCCGTCTTCGGCCACACAGGCGATCCGGCGATGAGCTGGCGGATGTTCTGGACGCTGTTCAGCCAGACCGGCGCCACCTTCGACCTCAGCGGCGAACGGGCCGAGGTCGACGAGGACACCGCCGTCGAAGTGGTGCGCTTCATGGCCGAGCTGGCACGCGACAGCCGCACCATGGACGTGCAGACGGCCATCGCCGCCTTCGCGAACGGCCGGTCACCGATGATCTTCTCGGGCGAGTGGGACATGGCCACCTACCAGTCGACCCTGAAGGACAGGCTGGGCGGCGCCCCCATCCCCACCTTCTACGACCGCCCGGCGGGCGCCGCCGACAGCCACGCGCTGGTGCTGCCGCACCAGGACAACCCCGATCCGGAGCGGCGTCGGCGCACCCACCAGTTCGTCGCCGGACTGGTCAAGTCCGGGCTGCGCTGGGCGGCGGCCGGTCATATCCCGGCGTACACACCGGCGGTCTCGTCCGCCGCGTACGCCAAGCTGCGTCCGCAGTCCGAGTACGCGGCCGCCGCGCAGCAGCTCGCGCTCGACCCTCCGGTGTGGTTCGCGGGCTCCGGCTCGGACTTCCAGACGCGGATGTCCCAGGCGCTCGACCCCGCGATCGGCGGCTCGTCCCCGGCGAAGGCGGTCCGCACGATGGTCTCCCAGATCAACACCCTGCTGGCCCAGCCGAATCCGGCCTGATGGCGAGGGAAACGCAACGGAAAGGAGCATCGTCATGACGCCACGCCCTCAGGGCGCCACCGGCTGGCTCTTCGCCACCCCCTTCCTGGTGTTCTTCGGGCTCTTCCTCGCCGTGCCGCTCGGCATCGGCCTGTGGATGAGCTTCACCGACGCGAGCCTCACCGGGGCCGGTGGCAGCAGCTTCACCGGCCTGGACAACTACACCGAGGCGCTCGGCGACAGCCAGGTGTGGCAGACCCTCGGCAACACGGTCTGGTTCACGGTCCTGTCCACCGTCCCGCTCGTGCTCGTCGCCCTCGTGATGGCCCTGCTGGTGTACACGGGGATGCCGGGGCAGTGGCTGTGGCGGCTGTCCTTCTTCGCCTCGCATCTGCTGCCGGTGGCGGTGGTCTACCAGATCTGGAACATGTTGTTCCAGCCGGACCGGGGGATGCTCAATGGCCTGCTGGACCTGGTCGGCATCGAGGGGATCGGCTGGCTGACGGACGAGACGTACGCGATGTGGTCCCTCGCACTGGTCACCCTGTGGTGGACGGTGGGCTTCAACTTCCTGCTCTACCTGGCCGCGCTGCAGGCCATCCCCGACCACCTCTACGAGGCGGCCGCGCTCGACGGCGCCGGGGCGTGGCGCCGGCTGTGGTCGGTCACCCTGCCGCAGCTGCGCCGGATCACCGTGATGATCGCGGTGTTGCAGGTGATGGCGTCGCTGAAGGTGTTCGACCAGATCTACCTGCTGACCAAGGGCGGTCCCGACGGGGCCACCCGGCCGATCCTGGAGTACATCTACGACACCGGCTTCACCAACTACCGGCTGGGCTACGCCTCGGCGATCTCGTACGTGTTCTTCGCAGTCATCATCATCCTCTCGCTCGCCCAGATGAAGATCTTCTCGCGCAGGGAGGACTGATCACGCCATGGCCCCCGAGACACTCTCACCCCGTACGCCGGGCAAACCGCGCTCGACCATGCCCCGGGAGGTGGCCCGGCGGCGCCGCCACGGCGGCGGCCAGGCCTGGCACCCCACGCTCGGGACCGGACCCCTCCCCCGCGTCCTGACGCTGCTGGCGCTGGCGCTGATGGCGGTGGTCTGGCTGGTGCCGTTCGGCTGGGGCGTGAACACGTCGTTCAAGTCGGAGGTCGACGCGAGCGCGTCCGGCGTCGACTGGCTCCCCGACGCGGGCTTCACCCTCGACGCCTACCGGACCATCTTCGGGCAGGGCAACCTCCCGGTGTGGGCGGTGAACAGCGTCGTGGTCGCCGTGTGCGTCACGGCGCTCACCGTGGCGGTGTCGGCGATGGCGGCGTACGCCTTCTCGCGCACCCTCTTCCGCGGCCGCCGGGTGCTGTTCGCCGTCATCGTCGCCTCGATCATGGTGCCACCACAGATCCTGATCGTGCCGCTGTTCCGGCAGATGCTCGCGATGAACCTCGTCGACACCTACGCGGCGGTGATCCTGCCGCAGGTGGTGGCGCCCGCGATGGTGTTCATCCTGAAGAAGTTCTTCGACGGCATTCCGCGTGAGCTGGAGGAGGCCGCCCGGATCGACGGGGCCGGCAGCTTCCGGGTGTTCTGGAACGTGGTGCTGCCGCTGTCCCGGCCGATCCTGGCGGCGGTGGCCATCTTCGTCTTCATCAACACCTGGAACAACTTCCTCTGGCCGTTCATCAGCACCAGCGATCCGCAGCTGATGACGCTGCCGGTGGGGCTGTCGACCGTAAAGGACTCCACCGGGCTCCGGAACGCGCAGGAGTCGGCCGCCTCGGTCCTCGGCTCCCTCCCGCTGCTGATCGTCTTCATGCTCTTCCAGCGCCGCATCGTGAAGTCGGTGGCCACCACCGGTCTGGGAGGTCAGTGACCGTAGTCGTACCTCGCGCCGCCCTCGGTGGACTCCCGGGCACACAGCGTGTGTCCGACGACCACCTCCTGGGGCGGCCTGCCCGGCGCGTCGATCCGCTCCAGCAGCAGGCTGACGGCGTGCCGGGCGATGGCGCCCTTGTCCGGGGCGACGGTGCTCAGGCTGGGCGTGCTGTAGCGGGTGGCCTCGATGTCGTCGAACCCCATCACGGCCACGTCCTGCGGCACCCGCAGCCCCCGCTCGTACAGGGTGCGCAGCGCGCCGAGGGCCAGCGCGTCGTTGAAGCAGAACACGGCGTCCGGTGGTTCGGCCTCGGCCAGCAGCGCGTCCATCGCCCGCGCGCCCTCCCGCAGGTGGTAGCGGGGGGTTTCGTGCTCCAGCCGGGGGTCCAGCGGCAGCCCGGCCGCCTCCAGCGCCTGGCGGTAGCCGGTCCTGCGCAGCAGCGGCGTGCCGACGTACGGCTCGGGCTGCGGGCCGACGGCGGCGATCCGGCGGCGGCCGCCACGGATCAGATGGGTCACCGCCTCCCGGGCGGCGGCCACGTTGTCGATCACCACATGGTCGGTGAGCCCGCCGCTGGGCCGCTCCCCGATGAGCACGAGCGGCACGGCGCCGAGGTGGCCCGCGAGCGCGCTGCCGTGCAGGGCGAGCGGGCTGACCACCAGACCGTCCACGACGCGCTCGCCCAGACCGTGGATGACGGACGCCTCGCGGTCGCGGTCGCCGAGGGTCTGCTCGATGAGCAGGGTGCGGCCGTGCGCCTCGGCCGTGGTGAGGAAGTGGCGTCCCAGTTCGGCGAAGTACGGGACGTCCAGCTCGGGCAGGACCAGCGCGATCATGCCGGTGCTGCCACGGCGCAGATTGCGGGCGGCCCGGTTGGGCCGGTATCCGAGCTGCCGGATGGCCCGCTGGACCCGCTCCCGGGTCGCGGGCGACACATGCACGAAGCCGTTGATGACGTTCGACACGGTCTTCGGGGAGACCCCGGCGAGCGCCGCCACATCCTTGACGGTGGCACTCCGGACCGCGCCCGCACGTCCCTCGCCCGGCGACGCCTCACACTTCCCGGTCTGCTGGTTCGCGGCGGTCACCGGGCGATCCTAGGCGTTGCAGGTGGCGGACGGTACCGACGGCCCCGGTGGGCGGACACCTCAGCCGGGGCGCCGGGGTCACTTGAGGGCCCCCAGGGTGACGCCGGTCCGCCAGTAGCGGCGCATCGCGGTCATCATGACGGCCAGCGGCACGATCGACAGCAGCGCGCCGGTCAGGACGAGACTGGTCAGATCGATGCCCGACTCCAGCCGTTTGCCGCTCCAGTTGTACAGGCCCAGGTTGAGGGTCCAGTTCTCCTCGCCGCGCAGCACGGTCAGCGGCAGGAAGAAGGCGTTCCAGGTGTTGACGAAGGCGAGCAGGAACACGGTGGCGCCGCCGGTGGTCATCATCCGCAGCACGATGCTGAAGAAGATCCGCAGTTCCCCGGCGCCGTCCAGGCGGGCCGCCTCCAGGAGTTCGAAGGGGACCGTGGACTCGGTGTAGACCTTGGCCAGGTAGACGCTGAACGGGTTGATCAGACACGGGATGAGCATGGCCCAGGGGGTGTCGACCAGCCCGATGGTCGAGAACAGCAGGTACAGCGGGAGGGTGAGCAAGGCGATCGGGATCAGGAAGGAGCCCACGACGCACGCGAACACCACACCGCGCCCGGGGAAGTCGAAGCGGGCGAGGCCGTATCCGGTGGCGAGGGCGATCAGGGTGCCGCCCAGCGATCCCACTCCGGCGTACAGGAACGAATTGGCGGTCCAGCGCAGGAAGATGCCGTCGTCGTAGGTGACCAGCTGACGCAGGTTGTCCCACAGGTGCAGGCCCGAGAACCACAGACCGCTGGTCTGGTACAGCCCGGTCCGGTCCTTGGTCGCGGCGACGATCAGCCACCACACCGGGAAGAGGCTGTACGCACCGGCCAGGATCAGGCCGAGCAGCAGGAAGCGCTGGCCGCCCCGCCCGCGCGCGGCACGGTCGGGGCGGGCGAGGCGGCGTACGGTACGCGCCCGGGGCCGCTCGGTGGCGGATTCCGTCATCAGCATCAGTCGGTCTCCTTCGAGGTCAGCCGGTAGAAGAGGAAGGAGGCCACACCGAGGACGAGGGCGAGCAGCACCGACAGCGCCGCGGCGTAGTGATAGTCGCCCGCGTTGAACGCCTGGTTGTAGACGATCATGATCGGGGTGAAGCTGTCGCTGACCGTCTGCGGCGTGACGTTCCGGAACAGCGCGGGCTCGTTGAAGATCTGCAGCATCTGGATGATGGAGAGCATGCCGGTCAGCACCAGCGCTCCGCGCACATGCGGGACCTTGACGCTCAGCGCGACGCGCGTCTCGGAGGCACCGTCCAGCCGCGCCGCCTCGAACAGCTCGCGTGGCACCGCCTGGAGCGCCGCGTAGATGATCACCATGTTGTAGCCGGTGCCGTGCCAGGTCAGCAGGTTTCCGATGGACGGCCAGACCATCGAGGGCGCGAAGAAGTTCCAGGAGAGCCCGAAGAACCTGCCGAGTGAGGTCAGCGGGCCGACATCGGGGCTGTAGAGGTTGATCCATACGAGGGCGGCCACCACCCCGGGGATCATGTACGGGACCAGCAGGAGCATCCGGAACCGCCCGGCCGCGCGCGAGGTGAGCGCGTCCAGGCACAGCGCGAGCAGCAGGCTGATGGCGAGCATCACCGGGATCTGGACGCAGGCGAACAGGACCACTCGCAGGACGGACGCCATGAACGCCGGGTCGGTCAGGCCGTGCCGGTAGTTGTCCAGCCCGGCGAACGTCACCGTGGCGCCCCCGAGTCCGAGTCCGGACCGCTGCTCCCGGAACAGGGACTGGTGGACCGCGTAACCGATCGGGATGAGGTAGAGGAAGACGAAGCCGAGCTGGAAGGGCAGCGTGAAGGCGGCCCCCTTCCAGCGCTGGGAGCGGATCATGCGGGCCCTCAGTTCTTGACGCTGATGCCGCGGGACTTCAGGTCTGCCACCGTCCACTTCTGCATGTGGGCCAGCAGGTCGGTGACCTTCTGCCGCTTGGTCAGGACCTTGGCCCAGCCGGTCTGCAGCTCGGTGAACATCGCGGTCCAGTTGGGGCCGAAGATCCAGTCTTTGGTGACGGTGTTCAGGCTGGCGGTGACCACCTTCTTGCCCGGCTCGTAGTTGTCCCCGAGCAGCTTGGCGGAGAGCGTCTTGTCGGCGTACGACGCGCTGTCGGCCAGCGCGGGCATGACGCCGTTGCCGGTCTCCGGGCTCGCCATGGTGGACACGGCGCCGGTGTCGGTGGACATCCACAGCGCCGCCTCCGCGGCCTGCTCCGGGTGCTCACACTGCTTGGTCACCAGGGTGAGCCCGCCGCTCTGGTTGGTCCCGGCCGGGGTCTTGGCGGGCTCGCCGGTGAACGCGGGCCACGGGGACAGCGCCCACTGGCCGCCCGACTTGGTGAAGTTCTGGATCATGCCGGCCATCTGCCAGGTGGAGATCTGCCGGGTGGCGGTGCGGCCGTTGTCGTAGTTGCGCTGCACTGCCGCGTAGTCGGCGAAGGAGAGCGAGGAGTTCAGATCGTTGTCGATGATCTGCTGGATCACCTTCGCCGCCTTGAGGGTGCCGGAGTCCTGGAAGTTCACCCGCCAGGCGTTGCCGTCGATGGCGTACCAGTGCGCCCCGGCCTGCATCGCGAGGACTTCGAGCGTGCTGGGGTCCTCGCCCGCGTAGTTGGTGACGCGGATGCCGTGCTTCTTCAGCACCTTCCCGGCGGCGATGAAGGCGTCCCAGGTGGCGGGCGGCTTCAGACCGTACTTCCGGAAGATATCGGTGCGGAGGATGGTGAAGGCGGGCGCGGAGCCGGTGGGAACGCCGTAGACCCTGCCCTGCACCCCGGCCCCCGTCCACGCACCGGCGTTGAACTTCTTCCTCGCCGGCCCGACGTAGCGGGTGATGTCGGCGAGCACACCCTGGGAGACCAGGGTGGTCACGTATTCGGCCGTGTTCTGCACCAGACAGGGGGCCTTGCCCGCCTTGACGGCGTTGGTCAGCTGCTTCTGCATCGTCAACTGGTCGGTGACCTTGGTGTACTTGAGCTTGATGTCCCGGTGGCTCGCGTTGAACGCCTTGACGACGGCCTCGTGGCCGTTCGCCCAGCCCCAGAACGGGAGGGTGACCGGGCCGGAGTTCCCGGAGGACCCGGGGCCCCCGGAGCCGGATCCGCCGCAGGCGGAGAGCAGACCCGTCAGCGCGAGACCCGCGACGGCGGCGCGGGCGAACCTTCTCCGGGGCAGGGTGAAGTCCATCTGACCGTGATCCTTCGGATGTTGGCGTTCCTGGAACGCGAGGACGGCGGCTCGGTGGTGGCCGGGAACGGCGGACGGAGGCCGGATAAGCGAAAGCGGTAGTAACCGGTTGCTGTGGACGGTAGGCCGGTTGGTCCGCACTCGACAAGGGGCGGGACGCGATGAGTTACGGAAACCGGTTACGACGGTGATGCGCCGCGGTGGTCAGGATCGCGGCAATCAGGATGTGGGGGTCAGGAACGGCGGACCGGCGGCCGCACGGAGTTCCGTACGACGACATGGGTGCCCAGCACCAAGTGGTCACCGTCGCCCCCCGCACGGCGGCCCGCGCCGCCCTCGCGCCGGTCGGCCACCGCGCGCAGCGCGGCCCGCCCCATCTCTTCGTACGGCACATGAACGGTCGTCAGCTGCGGGGTGAGCTGAGAGGCCAGCGGAATGTCGTCGTAGCCGACGATCGAGACGTCCTCGGGCACCCTCAGCCCGGCGGCGCGCAGTGCCTGCATGGCCCCCGCCGCGACCACATCGGTCCCCGCCAGCACCGCCGTGAAGTCCAGCTCGCGGCGCAGGCTCTCCTCGACCGCCTCGTACCCGTGGCCGTAGTCGTACGGGCCGTGGAGCACCGTGTCCGGGTCGAACGGGACGCCGTACGCCTCGAAGGCCCGCCGGGCGCCCCTCAACCGGCCCTGGGCCGTGGTGAGTTCGGCGGGCCCCGGGAGCACGAGGACGCGGCGGTGTCCTGCGGAGAGCAGATGGCTGGCCATGGCGTAGGCGCCGCCCTCGTTGTCGTAGTCGACCGTGGTGGCCGCCACGTCCCCCTCCAGCGGCGGCCTGCCGACCAGGACGAGGCGCGATCCGGCCGCGTCGAGCGAGCGGGCGAACCGGGCCATCCTCAGCTGGTACTCGTCGACGTCGTAGGCGCCGCCGAGCAGGACCACCGCGGCGACGCCCTGCTGGCGCATGAGGTTCACCAGCGCGAGTTCCCGCTCCGGATCGTCCCCTGTGGTGCCGACCAGCGAGAGCCAGCCGCGCAGCGTGGCCGCGCCCTCGACTCCCTTGGCCACGTGGGCGAAGGCGGCACCGGTGATGTTGTTGATGAGGATGGCCACGGTGGGCGTGCCGCCCCCGGCCAGTGAGCGGGCGTGCGCGTTGGTGACGTAGTCCAGGTCCCGGACGACCTTCATCACCCGGCGGCGCAGCTCGTCCGACACCGGATAGTTGCCGGACAGGACGCGCGAGACGCTGGCGACGGAGACGCCCGAGCGCTCCGCCACGTCGCGAATGGTGGCCCGTCCGGTGCCACCCGACGCCTTGCGCTCGCTCACTGTAGTGGCTCCTTCACCGTAGCGACGTCCCGTCGGACGGGCCGGGACCCGCCCCGCGCCGGTGCGGAAACCGTATCCCATCGTTACTCAGCGGTGGCGGGCCGCCGGGGCGGCCGTCAGGCGACGCGGGCCATATCCGCGTGCCGTACCTCGTGGGCCAACGGCACTCCCCTCACGACGCGTTCCAGCTCCTCGGTGACGACGCGGCCGAGGCGGGCCAGCTCATTGCCGAGCGAACCGGCGATGTGCGGGGTGAGGAAGACGTTGGGGAGCGTGTACAGCGGGGACCCGGCGGGCAGCGGTTCGGGGTCGGTGACATCCAGCACCGCGCTCAGGCGGCCCGCGACCAGCTCGTCGGTGAGGGCCCGGGTGTCGACCAGCGCGCCCCGGGAGGTGTTGATCAGCACGCCGCCGTCCCTGATGAGGGCGAGCCGCGCGCGGTCCAGCATCCGGTGGGTCTCGGGGATGTCGGGGGCGTGCAGGCTCACGATGTCGCTGCGCCGCAGCAGATCGTCCAGCGGCAGCAGTTCGGCGCCGAGGGCCGCGGCTTCGGCGGTGTCCACGTAGGGGTCGTACAGCGAGACGGCGAAGTCGAACGGCCGCAGCAGTTCCAGCAGTCGGCGGCCCACTCGTGAGGCGCCGATGACACCGACCCGGCGGCCGAGGTTGCCGGTGGCCGCGGTCTCGGCGGGGGACGGATGGGTGTGGGTGTCCCGGAAGCGTTCACGGTGGGCGAAGGTGTCCTTGCCCGCGAGCAGGATCACCGCGAGGGTGTACTCCGCGACCGGCAGCGCGTTGCCGGTCACCGCGCTGGACACGGTGACTCCGCCGCCCCACAGGGCGTCGCCGATCAGTGAGCGCACGGAGCCCGCGGCGTGCAGGACGGTGCGCAACCGGGGTGCCGCGACCAAGGCGTTCGCGTCGAGGCGGGGGCAGCCCCAGCCGGTGATCAGCACCTCGGCCCGGGCCAGCGCGGGGGCGGCGGCGGGGTCGGCGAGGTCCCGTACGACCAGGGCGGTGTCGATCTCGGCCAGCTGCCGGAGCCGTTCCATGAGGGGCGGCGGGAAGAGCAGGGGGAGGTGCACCGGGTCCATCGCGAACACGGCTCTCGGTGGCTGGGCACTGAGCATGACTCTCCTGATAGGCCGGCGGAAAACGGTTTCAGAAAGCGTCCCCTAACGTAGATCTGACGCGGGGGCGGGTCAATCGCCATGCCGCACCGCTGCGGCACATCCGGTCCTTTCGAAAGTGTGCTCAGCCCCTTGACGCCGTTTCCGGAACGGCAGAAGCTCTGGCCACTTGGTCGCAGTAACCGGTTTCCATCCCCCACTGCGCAGGGAGTCCGCCATGAACCCACCCTTGTCCCGTCGCGCCACCCTTCAGGCCGCGGGCGCCACCGCGCTCGCGGCGGGCCTGACCGGCACCTCTGCCACGGCCGCCCGGGCCGGTGAGGCCGGGGAAGCCGGTGGCGCGGCACGGCTCGTCATCTACCCGGTACCGGCGGGAGCCCCGGTGAAGACCGACAGCTACACCGTCAAGGTCCGCAAGCGGGGCGGCCGTTGGCACCGGATCGACACCTATCTGGCCACGCTGAACCTGGTCGACACCACCACCGGCAGCGGTCGGCAGCAGAACTCGACGCTCGCGTACTTCGACTTCTCGGGCAGCGTGGAGGTCGAGGTGACCTGCCTCAAGGGCGGCGTCGAGACGGTGCGGATACGGCCCGACTCGTACGGCATCACCCCCGAGGTGCGCGGCAACACGGCCCGGTTCACACTCACCGGGCCGCGCAACATCGTCGTCCAGGCCGACGACCGGATCTTCGACTGTCTGCATCTGCTCGCCCGCCCCCTGGAGACGGACCGCCCCGCCCCGGACGATCCGGACGTCATCCACTTCGGCCCGGGGGTGCACACCACCCCGGGAGGCACCCTGACCGTGCCGTCCGGCAAGACCGTGCACCTGGACGGCGGTGCCGTCCTGAAGTCCCGGGTGATCTTCAAGGACGCCGAGAACGCGGGGCTCACCGGGCGTGGTGTCATCCACGCGGCGCCCGGGGGCGGCGTCACCATCGAGGGTTCCCGGAACATCTCCATCGGCGCCGTGACGATGCTCAACCCGGGCGGATACGCCGTCACCATCGGCGAGTCCGAGCACATCACCCTCAGCGGCATGGCCGCCTTCAGCTCCAAGGGCAACGGCGACGGCATCGACGTCTTCTCCAGCTCCGATGTGACGATCGACGGGGTCTTCATGCGCAACGCCGACGACTGCGTGGCGATCTACGCCCACCGCTGGGACTACTACGGCGACACCCGCGACATCACCGTCAAGAACTCCACCCTGTGGGCGGACGTCGCCCATCCCATCAACGTGGGCACCCACGGCAACACCGACGCCCCCGAGGTCCTGGAGAACCTGACCTTCAGCAATCTCGACATCCTCGACCACCGCGAACCCCAGACGGGCTACCAGGGCTGTATCGCGCTCAACCCGGGCGACAGCAACCTCATCAGGAACGTGCGCGTCGACGGCGTCCGCGTCGAGGACTTCCGGCAGGGCCAGCTCATCCATATGCGGGTCATGTACAACGCGAAGTACAACACCTCGGTCGGACGCGGCATCGAGGACGTGTACGTCAAGGACCTCAGCTACTCCGGCACCCACGGCAGCCCGTGCCTGCTGCTCGGTTACGACGCCGAGCACGCCATCAGAGACGTGACCTTCGAGAACCTCGTGGTGGGCGGCACGGTCATCGCCGACAGCATGAAGAAGCCGACCTGGTACCTGGCCGCGGACTTCGTCCCCATGCACGTCAACGAGCATGTGACGAACCTCAGGTTCCTCACCACGGCCGAGGCCGCCGCGTCATGACGGCCCCGGCACCGGGCCGCCGGGGCTTCCTCGGCGGCGCCGCGGCCCTGCTGCTGGCGCCGGGCGCGAGCGCCCTGGCCGGGCCCGCGGCCGCGCAGCCGGGCCGTAACACCGGACACCGGACCTTCACCCACCCCGGGCTGCTGCACAGCGCCGCCGACCTGGCCCGGATGAAGGCCGCGGTCGCCGCCGGGGATTCCCCGGTCCGCGAGGCCTTTTCGGCGCTCGCGGCGCACCCCCGCTCGTCATCCGCCTACACCGTGCGGAACACCGGCCAGATCACCTCCTGGGGCCGCGGTCCGGCCCGGTTCATGAAAGAGGCCGTCGCCGACTCCGCCGCCGCCTACCAGAACGCCCTGATGTGGTGTGTCACCGGCGACCGCGCCCACGCCGACAAGGCCCGCGCCATCCTGGACGCCTGGTCGGCGTCGCTCACCGCCATCACCGGAGCGGACGGACCGCTCGGCGCCGGGCTGCAGGCCTTCCTGTTCGTCAACGCGGCCGAGCTGCTGCGGCACAGCGGCTACGACGAGTGGGACCCGGCCGCCATCGCGCGCTGCGAGGAGTCCTTTCTGCGCGTCTGGTATCCGGCGGTGTCCGGCTACATGCTCTACGCCAACGGCAACTGGGACCTCACGGCGATCCAGACCGTCCTGGCCATCGGGGTGTTCTGCGAGGAGCCCACCCTCTTCGAGGACGCGCTGCGGTTCGCCACGGCCGGTGCGGGCAACGGCAGCGTCCGGCACCGCATCGTCACCGACGCGGGCCAGGGCCAGGAGAGCGGCCGTGACCAGGGCCATGAGCAGCTCGCGGTCGGCCTTCTCGGCGACGCCGCCCAGGTGGCCTGGAACCAGGGTGTCGACCTGTGGGGCTTCGACGGCAACCGGATCCTGACCAACGTCGAGTACGCCGCCCGCTACAACCTCGGCGGCGACGTCCCCTTCTCCCCCGACCTGGACCGCACCGGCAAGTACCTCAAGACGTCGGTGTCGGACAAGGCGCGCGGCACCCTGCCACCCGTCTATGAGATGGCGTACGCGCACTACGCGGGCGTACGCGGCCTCGCCACCCCGCACACCGAGCGCGCCGTCTTCCGCGGCACCGGCGGCGCCCGCGCCATTGAGGGCGGCAACGACGACCTGCCGGGCTGGGGCACGCTCACCTACGCCGGGGCGAAGGCCTCCCCCGCCGCGCCGACGGCGCCCGCCGGGCTCACCGCGACCGGCGCCCGCCGCACCGTCACCCTGACCTGGCTGCCGTCCGCATGGGCGACCGGCTACACGGTCCGGCGCGCCACCGGCCCCGACGGGCCGTACGAGCGGATCGCCTCCGGGGTCGGGACACCCGCGTACACGGACCGCGCCCCGCGCACCGGGCGGACCTACTACTACACGGTCGAAGCGGCCAACTCCCTTGGTGTGAGCGACAGTTCCGGCTGGGTGGCGGCGACGGCCGGGCTTCCCGGTCCATGGGCGACACACGACGTGGGCGCACCGCGCCGCCCGGGCTCCGCCACCTTCGACGGTGGGCGCTTCGTCCTGGAGGCGGGCGGCACCCCGGACACCTGCCGCCTGGCGCATCTGCCACTGCACGGCGACGGCACGGTCACCGCGCGGATCGTGTGGCCGCTCAGCTCGCAGTACTCCACGATCGGCGTCACGGTCCGCGGATCCCTCGACGCGGCCGCCCCGCACGCCTCGATGCTGATCCAGGGGCTGCCGCTGCACACCTGGAGCGGTGTGTGGACCGTACGCCCCTCGGCCGGGGCTCCCGTCTCGGCCACCGGCAGCACCCCCGTACCGCCGTCCCAGCGGCAGGCGATCACCACCGCCGCGGCGTTCCCGATCTCCGACCTCGGCGCCCTGCCCACGTCGGCCACACCACTGGAGGCCCCCTGCGTCGAAGGCGCGGGCGACGGCTACCGGCTGCGGGCCCCGTACTGGGTGCGGGTGACCCGCCGGGGCGGCCGCTGCACCGGCGCCATCTCCCCGGACGGCGTCCGGTGGACCGAGGTGGGCTCCGCCGAGGTCCGGCTCGGGCACACCACGTACGCGGGCCTCACCCTGACCTCGTGCCTGGGCGCCGAGGCGGCGTACGCCGAGACGGGTACCGGCGCCTTCGACAACGTCACCGTGGCCTCCCCGGCCGGACCGCTGTGGACCGTGCCCCGCCCCGAGGGCACCGCCACCGGGCTACGGGCGCGGACCGGGGCCGACGCCATCGAGCTGGCCTGGACCGATCCGGATCCCGCCGCCCGGTACACGGTGCTGCGGGCCGGGCGCGCCCACGGCCCGTACGAGACCGTCGCCAACGGTGTCGGCCCGGTCGGCTTCGGCACCCGCCTCCGGTACCCGGATGCCACCGGGACACCCGGGCGGACGTACCACTACGCCGTCGCGAAGACAAACCGCGGTGGGCACGGGCCGCGCTCGTCGTCCGTGAGCGCGCGCATGCCGACCCCCGCGGTGCCCCGGCTCACCTCAGCCGATGCCGTGTTCGCGAACGTCGGTGTCCCGTTCCGCCATCTCGTCCGCGCCACGCACGAGCCGGTGCGGTTCACCGCGACCGGCCTGCCCGGGGGCTTGCGCGTCGACGAACGTACCGGGCTGATCTCCGGCCGGCCCTCGGCGACCGGCACCTTCACGCTCACCACCGGCGCGGCCAACGCGTCCGGCACCGCCACCGGCACCCTGACCCTTGACGTCGGCACACCGCCGCCCGCGCCCTGGTCGTACGGCGACCTCGGCGACACGGTCCTCGACGAGCGCGCCTTCGGGACGTACGGCGTGGTGGCCGTCCATACCCCCGGGAGCACCGCGTACGACGCGGGGACGTTCACCGTGCGCGGCGCCGGGGCCGACCTCTCCGTCAACGGGCAGGGGATGACGGGACAGTTCGCGCACCGGCCCATCAGCGGCGACTGCGAGATCACCGCCCGGCTCGTCTCGCGGGCCGGTGCCACGGACACCGACCGGGTGGGGCTGCTGATGTCCAAGTCCCTGTCGCCGTTCGACCAGGCGGCCGGGGCGATCGTCACGGGCGGGACCACCGCGCGGCTGATGCTGCGCCCGGTGGTCGCGGGCCCGTCAGCCTTCACAGGCGCGTCCGCCGCCACCGGAACCGACCGCCTCGCCCTGCCCTGTCTGCTGCGGCTGAGGCGCACCGGGACCGTCTTCGCCGCGGCCGCGTCCACCGACGACGGCGCCACCTGGGTTCCCCTCGCCGAGGGCACCGTCCCCGGCTTCGGTGACGCCCCGTACCACGTGGGCCTCGTGGTCTGCTCCCGCGACCCGCTGACCCGCACCACCACGCGGTTCGACCGCGTGCACATCACCCCCGCACAGAGCGGAGAGACCCCACGATGAACCGCGAACACACCCCCACGCCCCCGCCCGCGCACCGGCCGACCCGCCGCACCCTGCTGCGGTCCGCGGGCGGCCTCACCGCGGCCCTCGCCGTCGGCGCCGGAGCGGCCGCCGCCACCGGCGGCAGCGCGGATGCCGCGCCCGCCGCCTTCACCCACCCGGGCATGCTGCACGCCTACGGAGAACTCAACCGCGCCAAGGTGCGGGTCGCCGCCGGTACCGAACCGTGGCTGTCCGGGTGGAACCGCCTGACCGCCAACCGCCACTCCGCGAGCACCTGGAGCCCCAACCCGCAGAAGACCATCATCCGCGGCGGGACCGGCGAGAACTACGGCATCCTCTACAACGACATCCACGCCGCCTACCAGAACGCCCTGCGCTGGAAGATCTCGGGCAGCACCGCGAACGCAGACACCGCCGTCAAAATCCTCAACGGCTGGTCGGCCACCCTCACCACGCTCACCGGCAACGCGGACCGCTTCCTGGCCGCCGGGCTTTACGGCTACCAGTTCGCCAACGCCGCCGAACTCATGCGCGGCTACAGCGGATTCGACCTCGCCCGCTTCCAGACGATGATGCGAAACGTCTTCTACCCGCTCAACAACCAGTTCCTCAACCAGCACAACGACGCCTGCGTCACCAACTACTGGGCCAACTGGGACCTGTGCACCATGAACTCGATCCTCGCCATCGGGATCCTGTGCGACGACGCCGCGAAGTACGACCAGGCGGTCACCTACTTCAAGAGCGGCGCGGGCAACGGCTCCCTCCGCCACGCCGTCCCGTTCCTGTACGACAACGTCGACGGCTACGCCCTCGGCCAGTGGCAGGAATCCGGCCGGGACCAGGGCCACACCATGATGGGCATGGGCCAGATGGGCGCCTTCTGCGAAATGGCCTGGTCCCAGGGCGAGGACCTGTACGGCCACGACGGCAACCGCTTCATGAAGGCCGCCCAGTACGTCGCCAAGTACAACCTCGGCCACGATGTGCCCTTCACCACCTACACCTGGGGCACCGGCCAGAACTGCGCCCAGCGGTCGCACACCGTGATCTCCGCCGCGAGCCGCGGCCAGGTCCGGCCGGTCTGGGACCTCCTGTACTACCACTACGGCCGTCGGCGGGGCCTGGACGTGCCGTACATCGAGGCCATCGCCGAGAGCGTCCGGCCCGAGGGCGGCGGCGGTGACTACGGCTCGACCAGCGGCGGCTTCGACCAGACCGGCTTCGGCACCCTGCTGTACGCCAAGTAGCCACGCGCGCCGGAACCGGCCCGGCGGACCCGCGTGGCCGGGCCGGTTCACCTCGTGGCTACCCTGAGTTCCCGAGCTGGGCCCTCCTCACTGCTGACGGCGCCTGAGCCACATCCGACGACAGCGAACAGGAGAACGGCCCGACATGAACGCCCGTGTCCGCATCCCCCCGCCCAGCGCCCTGCCCCGCTGGGCGCGCCGCGCAGCTCTCGGCCTGGGGCTGGTGGTCTCGGGGCTGGTGGCACTCATCACACTCGGTGCGGTCATCCCGGCCATCCCCGTGCTCGGGTACTACGCGACCACCTGGGTCGGGCCCCGGCCCCTGTGGTACGTCGTCTTCGGCCTGGCCATCGCCGCGGGCGCGGTGGTGGCGTGGAAGCGCGGACGGCGCAGGACGGCGGTGTGGACCACGGTCACCTCGGCGGTCACCGCCATCGGCGCGGCCACCGTGCTGATCACGCAGCTGCTCTACGCCCACGCGCAGAACGTGCCGCTGTCCGCCGCCGACGTCCTGGCCGTGGACCAGCCCACGGCGCCGCCGGACCACGTGATCGCCTACGACCGTGTCGAGGGCCGGACGCTCAGGGCCGGGCTGTGGGCACCGCGCACGGCACAGCGCCAGGGCGACAAGCCCATGGTGATCTGGATCCACGGCGGCGGATTCGCCACCGGCAGCCGGGACCAGCGGGAGGGCGACTACCGCTGGCTGGCGAACCACGGCTACCCCGTGCTGTCCATCGACTACCGGCTCACTCCGCCACCGCGCTGGAAGGACGCCTCCGACGACGTCGTCTGCGCCATGTCCCGGCTCGCCAGGCAGGCCCGCCCGTACGGCGTCGACACCTCCCGCACCGTGCTGGTGGGAGGCTCCGCGGGCGGGAGCCTCGCGCTGAACGTCGCGTACGGGCTGAAGACCGGCCGTATCGCCAGCAGCTGCACGGAACGGCTGCCCGACCCGCCGGTGGCCGTCGCCGGGTTCTACCCCGCCTCGGACCTCAAGGGCACCTGGCAGGACAACGGCCTCATGGGCTTCGGACGCGAGATCACCGAGGCCTACACCGGCGGCACCCCCGCCCAGTACCCCGAGCGTTACCGCTACGCCTCCGCCACCAGCCGCGTCCGCCCCGGTCTGATGCCGTCCCTCCTGATCACCGGCGCCTCGGACCACCTCATCCGGCAGTCCCGGGTCCGCGGGCTCGCCGACCAGCTGCGCCGGGCCCATGACGACGCCGAGTTCAACGCCATCCCCTACAGCGACCACGCCTTCGACGACACGTACCACAGCATCGCCGGCGCGGTCGGCCGCAATCTGCTCCTGCGCTTCCTGAACGGCACGTCCTCCCGCGCCTGAGCGCTCTCAACCGGCGGCATCGGTGTCATCGGGGTCGGCCGGGGCGGTGAAAGGCGCGATGGGGGCGATGCCGAGGGCTCGCGCCGCCTCGTCCAGGGAGTCCCGACGCTGCCGGGCGTAGTGCTCGGCGGGGTCGTGTACGGGGCGCTCCAGTACTCCGGCCAGCCAGTCGGCGCCGAGGGTCGGCTCAGCCGTACCGGGATCGGCCACCGGCCGGGGCAGGACGTCCTCGTGGACGATCGGCTCCGCGGTGATCCAGCCGCCGTGGAGCAGCCCGGCCAGCCCGGCGGGCGGCCCCAGACCGTCGCGGCGGCGGGTTGCGGGGTCGGTGGCGTGGTAGGTGAAGTACGCGAGGTCCTGCCGGGCGAGTCCGGCCTCCGTGGCGGGCAGGCACATGGCCCAGATCTTGGCGGCGGCCTCCTGGCGGGTGAGCACCGGGTCGATGGCGAGCAAGCGGTCCGTCTCGGCCGTCATCGCGTCGTAGCGGGCCCGACCGGCGGGGGTGAGCGCGATGCCACGGGCCTCCGCCGCGCACCGCGGGCCGAAGGAGGTTCGGCGCAGCAGGATGTCCGGGCCGTCCCAGTGGGGCGGGCCTTGGACCTCGTCGGCGACCGCGACGCCGCGTTCCGCCATGCGCCGGTGCAGCTCTTCGAGATCGAGGACCCGGGGTGTGAGGTGGTCGAGGTGAGTCGGCGGGAAGGCGGCGGTTGCGAGTTCGATGAACCGCCGCGCGTCCTCGGGCGGCAGCCCCTGCTCGGCCTCGGCACGCTCGGCGAGGCCGAGCAGTTCCGGCGGGAAGATGTGCTGGCGGACTTCGGCGGTGGGGAAGCGGCAGTCGCCGGGGACCGGCACGGAGGTGCACACCCGGAAGGCGTCGCGGGCCAGTTCCGCGGGGTCCACCGGCCGGAACGCGGTCGAGACGACCGGGATGGGACGGGTGGCCGCGTCCCCCGGGCCGTACGCGCCCCCGGGGTCGTCCATGTCTTGCGCGCCGTAGAAGCCGACCGGGTGCATCCCGAGGGCGGCGAAGATCTGGCCCGCCCGGCGCAGTTCGGCGGGCGTGCCGACCCCGACGGCGGCGTGCCGCTCGGCGGTCACCCGCTCGATGCCGCCCAGCCGCTGTGCCGTGGCGCCGTCCCGGCCCAGTACATCGGCGTTGACCCGCGCGGTCATGTCCACGAGCGTGGTGTGGCCGGGCACCTCGCGGCCGTACAGATCGGAGAGGGAGCGGGCGAATCGCGCCCGTAGCTGCCAGGGGGGAACCGCGTTCATGGGGGTCCTTGTCCGGGGTGGCTCGGCTGTCCGCTGGCTCAGCCGGGGGTTGTGGCGAGGGGAGAGTCGACCCGGGCGCCGAAGGCCTCGGTGGTCCAGGTCACGAACTCCTCCGCCGCCTCGCGGATGGCGTCGACGGCCGCGGGCACCAGCGGATTGGGGTCCGTGAAGCGGTGCACGGCGAGGACCTTGCGGCGCGGGCCGCGGGTCCGCATGCGGCGCATCGTGATGGCCCGGTCGATGCCGAGGGAGAGCGCGGGGACCAGCGCGACGCCGAGGTTCTCCCGCACGATGCCGCGGATGACGTCGTAGTCGTTGCTGGTGAAGCGGACTTCGGGGCGGAATCCGGACTGGGCGCAGAGCCGCAGGAGGTTCTGGTGGGCGGCGGTGCCCTCCTCGTTGGTGACCCAGATGGCGCCGGACAGCTCGCACAGGTCCACGTGGTCCGCGTCGGCGGTGCGCTGTTCCGGGCCGCAGAGGACGATCAGTTCCTCGTCGAGGATCGGACGGAGCGTCAGTTCGCCCGGCCAGGTCTCGGGGACGAGGTCGTACGCGTAGACGAGGCCGAGGTCGGCCCGGCCCTCACACACGGCCAGGGCCACCTCCGTGGGGTCGCCGTCGTTCTGCAGGGTGATCTCGGCGTCGGGGAGCCGGGCGACCAGTCGTCGCAGTGCCCTGGGCAGGAGTCCGGCGCTCACGGTCGGGAACGCGGCCACTTTGAGCCGCCCCCGGTTGCCGTCGGCGTACCCGCGGATGTCCTCCTCGGCCTCCTCCAGCCGGGACAGCAGGGCGGCGGCGTGGCGGCCCATCTGGAGGGCGGCCGTGGTCGGCCACAGATTGCGCGGGCCGCGTTCGAAGAGCCGTACGCCCAGTGCCCTCTCCAGCGCGGCGATCTGCTGGGACACCGCCGAGGTGGTGTAGCCGAGTTCCTTGGCGGCCCCGCTGAGCGAGCCGGTGCCGAGCACCGCTTGGAGGGTCTGCAGATGCACCATGTTCAGCATGATCGTGTCCCGGGTGCCGTCGCCCCCGCGCACCCGCCGTGCAGCCAGCGGATGAGGGTGAGCGCGTCCCAGACGGGGCGGCCGGTGGCGGCCTTGATGGCGGCGGAGTAGGGCGGGAGGTTGGTGCATTCGAGGACGAACGCGCCGACGTCGGGGTGCTCGCCGGTCACGGCCTGTGCCACGGCCACCACCTCCGCCTCCGCGCGCGGGACGTCGAGTGGCTCGTCGTCGCCGGTGAGCACGTGGAAGAGGTGTTCGGTGTGTTCCAGACCGGCGAGGCGGACGCGGTCGCGCAGGGCGGGTCCGACGCCGACCGCTCGCAGATGGGTGTCGGTGAGCGTGGCCGCGTTGACCGTGAGCACACAGCACGTCTGGTCGTGGCGCAGGGTCTGGAGCACCAAGGGGACCTGGAGGAGGCTGGAGGTGGCCACCGGGACCCGCAGGGCGTCGGCGAGTTCCGGCTGGTGGACGGCGAGGAAGCCGCAGCAGGTGGTCACGGCGGCCGCACCGGCCTCCTGGAGGCCGGTGGCGGCGGCCGTCAGCGCGGGCAGCAGGCCCTCGGCCGAGCGCTCCACCACCTGGCGGGTGCCGGCCCCCGGGGCGACCGCCATGGCGACGGGGAAGTCAAAGCTGGCGGGATTGCCCACGTCACCGGCCGGGCGGGGAATCCGGTTGTCCAGCATGACGATCCCGATGTCCGCCATCGTCTCTACTCCTTCGTCAGTTCGGTGCGGTGGGTCTCCTTGAGCGCGATCACGCAGATCAACGAGATGACCGACGCGCCGATCACATACCAGGAGACTGCCATGCCCGATCCGGTGGCGGACACCAGCGCGGCGGCGACGAGTGCCGCCGGTGCTCCGGCGACCACGCTGGACATCTGGTAGGCCACCGAGGCTCCGGTGTAGCGGTAGCGCGTGGGGTACTGCTCGGCGTACAGAACACTGTTGAGCGCCCCGGTGGGACCGTAGCCGAACACGAGCGCCAGGATGATCGCCAGCGCGATGAGATACGGGTTGCGCGTGTCCAGCAGCCAGAAGAAGGGGACCGCGAACAGGGCGATGAACAGGGTGCCCGCGAAGTACACCGGCCGGCGTCCGATCCGGTCCGACAGCGCGGCGTAGAGCGGCATCGCCGGGAGCAGCAGCGCGGCACCGATGAGTACCCCGCTCAGCGCCCAGGACTGCGGCAGGCCCAGATCGCCTTCGACGTAGGACAGCGAGTACACGGTGAAGAGGTAGTAGCCGATCGTGGCCGCGGCCTGTACAAAGATCAGCAGGAGGGTCTGCTTCTTGGCGTGGCGCATCACCTCCGCGATGGGCAGCTTGGGCCGCTTCCGCGCGTCCTTCAGCGCCTGGAACTCGGGCGGCTCCGGCAGCCGTTTCCGCAGGTAGAGGCCGAAGGCCACGAGCAGGCCGCTGAGGAGGAACGGGATTCGCCAGCCCCAGCTGAGGAACTGGTCCTCGGGCAGCAGGGAGAACAGCGCCACCATGCCCGCGGAGGCCAGCTGCCCGGCCGGTACGCCGAGCTGGCAGGCCGACGCGTACAGCCCCCGGCGGTTCGTGGGGGCGCTTTCGACGATGAGCAGCGCCGCGCCACCCCATTCGCCGCCGAGGCCGATGCCCTGCAGCATGCGCAGGAACACCAGCAGGACGGGGGCGAGGACACCGACCTGTCCGACGGTGGGCAGCAGACCGATCGCGAAGGTGCCCAGCCCCATGATCAGCAGCGTGGTCACCAGGGCCTGCCTGCGGCTGAGCCGGTCGCCGAAGTGGCCGAAGAGGACGCCGCCGAGGGGACGGAAGAAGAAGGCCACGCCGAAGGTGGCCAGGGAGGTCAGCGTGCCCGCGGTGGAGCCGAGGTCGGAGAAGAACACCTTGGGGAACACCACGGCGGCGGCGCTGCCGTAGAGGAAGTAGTCGTACCACTCGATGGCGGTGCCGGTGAAGCTCGCCCGGGCGGCCCGCATGGCGGTCGGATGGTCGACCGCGGGGGTGGCGGAGTCAGGCGGCGTGGAGAGTGTTGCGTGAGCCTCCATGAGCGGATCCTTCCCGAAACCTGCAGGGGCTGTGAAGTGGGCGGATGAGCGAAGAGGGGGTCGGCGGCATCAGTAGACGGGGCGGCCTTCGGACCGTCCGGTCAGCACGGCCTCCCAGGGCGCGACGGGCGGCGGCGCGTCCTTGTGCTCGGGGACGGGGACGTGGACGACCGACGGTCCCTGGCGGTCGGCGGATTCCTTGACCAGCACTTCCAGCTGGGCGAGCGTGGTGGCCTTGGCGCCGGGGAGGCCCATGCCGGTGGCCAGCGGCACCGGGTCGATCGGCCCGGGGTCCACTCCGAAGTAGCGCTGTCCGAGGAACAGGTGCTGGAGCATTTTGATCCAGGCCATCGAGGTGTTGTCCAGCACGACGTAGGTGATGGGGAGCGCGAGGCGGGCCGCGGTCTCCCAGTCGCCGACGCCCATGGCGAGGCTGCCCTCGGTGGTCACGCACAGGACCCGCTCGCCGGGGTGGGCGACGGCCACGCCGATCGCCGCCGGGATCGCGTAGCCCATCGGCCCGTGGCCCCGGGGGATCACCACCCGCCAGCCCTCCCCCGCGCTCACCCAGTACGCCGAGAGGTTCGGCGTGGGTGTGCCGGGGTCGGCCACCACCCAGGCCCGCGGGCCGAACAGCCGGTGCAGGACCCGGATCACCTCGCGCGGCTGGAGCAGGCCCTCGCCCGGGTCCGGCAGCTCCTCGGCGGCGGTGCGCGCCCAGGTGTCCCGTACGGCGGCGATGCCCGCCTCCCGGGCCGCCCGGGACGCGGCGGGGGCGGCCGGGAGCTGCTCGCGCAGCTGGTCCAGTACGGTCGCCGCGTCGCCGACGAGGGGCACGCTGCCGGGGAAGTTCCGGCCCGCGCGGGAGGCGTCCGTGTCGATCTGCGCCACCCGGACACCGGGGTCCCGGGGCGGGGAGGTGTAGCCGTTGGTGTCGGTGGCGTTGGCCCGGCTGCCCACGAGGAGTACGGCATCGGCACCGGCCAGGTAGTCGTTGGCGTAGCCGCGGCAGCCGTTGCCGCCCGCCACGCCGAGGGAGAGTGGATGGTCCTCCGGGACCGCGCCCTTGCCGTGGATCGTGGTGGCCACCGGGAGTGCGCCGTGCTCGGCGAGCGCGAGCAGTTCCCGCCAGGCGCCCGAGGCGTGGACACCGCCGCCAGCGAAGATCACGGGCCGCTCCGCGCGGGCCAGGTCCGCGGCGACGCCCGCGACGGCGAACTCGGAGGCGGCGGGGCGGGCCGCCGGAAGAGCCGGATCGCCCTCGGGGACGGCGGCCGCCGCGTGTTCCTCCAGGACGTCCTCGGGGAAGATCAGCGCGACTGGCCCGGGGCGGCCGCCGGTGGCGGTGGCGACGGCCTCCGCGACCAGCGCGGGAATGTCCGCGGCGCGCTCGGCGGTGCGGGACCACTTGGTGACGGCGCCGAAGAGTGCTTCCTGGTCGATCTCGGTGATGGCGCCGGAGCCACGGCTGCGCCGGTGGATGTCGCTGGTGATGGCCAGGACCGGCACGCTGGACGCGCGGGCCTCGCCCAGGCCACCGGCCAGGTAGACGGCGCCACCGCCACTGGAGGCCTCGCACACGCCGATCCGCCGGTGCGTCCTGGCGTATCCGTCCGCCATGTAGCCCGCGTGGCGTTCGTCCCGGGCGAGCACGTGGCGCAGGGCGTCGGTGTGCCGCGCGAACACGTCGTACAGGACGACGCCGGTGTCGCCGGGGACGCCGAAGACGGTGTCGACGCCGTGCCGGACGAGTGTTTCGACGAGCAGTTCGGCCCCGGTCGGATTCGTGTCGCAAGCCATGGCGGGCTCCGTTCGGAAGACAGCTCGGAGGACGGCTCAGAGGACGGCTCAGAAAACGGCGGTTTCGCGTTCGAGCGCCCGGTCGGTGAACCGGGA
>NZ_JBVIZF010000035.1:0-65243 GCF_055591805.1 Streptomyces sp. NPDC041200
CGCCCGGTCGGTGAACCGGGACAGCCGCAGCGTGGAGAGGTCCAGGGGCGGGGCGCCCGTCAGCCACCACTCGGCGAGCGCCGCGCCGACGGCCGGGGACTGCATGAAGCCGTGGCCGGAGAAGCCCGCCGCGACCCACAGCCCGGGCACCTCGTCGACCGGCCCGACGATCGCGTGGTCGTCGGCGGTCATCTCCCGCAGCCCGGCCCAGCCCCGGATGACCTCCAGCCCCTCCAGCGAGGGGAAGCGGTGGGACAGCGCACCGGCCAGGGACTCGACCCGCGACCAGTCCACCGCCGCCTGTTCGCTGCTGGGCGCGTCGCGGTCGTTGCCGCCGACGATCGCCGTTCCGGCCGCCTCGGGGTGCACATACGCGCCACTGGCCATGTCGACGGCGAGCGGCAGGCCGCCGTGCAGCGCCGGCAGCGGGCCGGTGGCGAACGCCTGCCGGGGGTGCGGCCAAACGGGGATGTCCACGCCGCACAGCGCTCCCACCCCGCGGACCTGCGGCCCCGCGGCGAGCACGACCAGTTCGGCGTCGAGCGTCCCGTCCGCGGTCCGGACGCCGCGAACCGCGCCATCGGCGTCCGTGATGAGCCCGCGGAACTCGGTGTGCTGCCGGACCTCCACCCCGCGGGCCCGCGCTCCGCGCAGATATCCGGCGACGGCGTCGGCCGGGGAGCCGGACCCGTCGTCGGCGGAGTAGGTCGCGCCCAGCAGGTCGTCGGTCCGGATCCCGGGAAAGAGGTCGGCCGCCTGCCGGGGGTCGAGCATCGTGACGTCGACGCCGAGGGACCGCTGCAGTTCCGCGTTTTTCTCGAAGACCCGGAGGGTGGCGGAATCCGAGATGAGGAAAAGGTAACCATGCTGCCGGAAATGCATCGGCGCCCCGGTCATTTCCTCGAAGTCGCGCCAGAACGGGAGCGAGCGCCGCACCAGTTCGATATTCACGCGCGTCGAGAACTGCTGACGGATGCCTCCCGTCCCGTACGCCGTCGCACCTTCTCCCGGCACCCCGCGTTCCACCACGGTGATATCGCGGTATCCGCGTTCACCCAGGTGGAATGCGACGGAGGTACCGATCACGCCACCGCCGACAATGATGACGCGGCCGCCGTTCAGTGTTTCCCGGCTCAATGGGAACCTCCTGAATGCCGTGTGGATCCGGGTGTTGCGTCAGTTGTAAACCCGGCGCCCACAGCGGACAAGAGGCGTGAGACGCAGCGATACTTCACGCGCCGTAAAGCGTTCGTTCACCTCCCTCGTCCACGCGTTTACGCCCAGCCCCCGCGGCCCCGGTCCCCGGCCATCGGTCCCCGGCCTTAGGGAAGAATGGAGTCGACATAACCGCCGTCGACGCGCAGGGCCCCGCCCGTGGTGGCCGAGGCGAGCGGCGAGCTGAGGTAGACCACCATGTTGGCGATCTCCTCCGGCTCGATCAGCCGCTGCAGCAGCGACTGCGGCCGGTGCTTGACCATGAACTCCCGCTGGGCCTCGTCCCACGGGAGGTCCGCGTCCACCAGCTCGTACACGAAGTCCTCGACACCGCCGGTGTGCGTCGGCCCGGCGATCACCGAGTTGACCGTCACCCCGGAGCCTGCCGCCTCCTTGGCGAAGCCGCGGGTGACGGACAGCAGGGCGGTCTTCGACATGCCGTAGTGGATCATCTCGGCCGGGATGACGACGGCGGAGTCACTGGCGATGTTCAGGATCCGGCCCCAGGAACGGTCCTTCATGGCGGGCAGATAGGTGCGGATCATCCGCACCGCGGCCAGCACGTTCACCTCGAAGTAGCGGCGCCACTCGGCGTCGCTGATCTCCAGCGCCGGGCTGGCGCCGAAGACGCCGAGGTTGTTCACGAGGACATCGGCGTCCGGGACGGCCTCCGCGACCTGCCGGGCACCCTCCTCGGTGGCGAGGTCGCCGGGGGCGGGGAGGAAGACACCGCCGTCCGTCTCCCGCTCCAGCTTCGCGATGGCGTCCGCCACGGACTCCGGGCGGCGTCCGTTGACGGCGACGCGGGCGCCCGCCCGGGCCAGCCCGGCGGCGATGGCGTGGCCGATGCCCTGGGTGGACCCGGTGACCAGGGCCGTCTTTCCGGAAAGGTCGATGCGCACGGTGATTCCTTTGGGCTCGGTGCGGATGTGCGGCGACCAAAATAGTTGCATACGCGCTTTATTGCAAAAGGCGCGCATGTTCGGTGCCGCTCCCCCTTCCTCACGGCGGCGCGTCGCCACGCTCCGAGGCCCGCTCCAGCACCTCCGGCAGATCGCTCAGCCGGTCCAGCCCCCGCACCGCCCGCACCATGCGGTGGTTCCCGGCGAGGCGCTTTTGGTGCCGGTGCAGAAAGGACCAGTACCCGGTGGTGTACGGGCAGGCCCGCTCCCCGGCCCGGTCCGCCGGGCGGTAGGCGCACGGTCCGCACAGGTCGCTCATCCTGTTGATGTACGCCCCGCCGGAGGTGTACGGCTTGGTCGTCATGAGCCCGCCGTCGGCGTACTGCGACATGCCGACGACGTTCGGCAGCATCACCCAGTCGTACCCGTCGACGAAGCAGCGGTGGAACCAGTCGGTGACCGCCGCCGGATCCCAGCCGTCCTGCAGCGCGCGGCTGCCGAGCACCATCAGCCGGGGGATGTGATGGGTCCACCCGGTGTCCCGGACCTGGGCCAGCACCGTGGCGAGGCAGCGCGCGGTCACCGCGTCGGCGTCCAGGTCCAGGAACCAGCCGGGCAGCGGGGCGGTGTGGCGCAGCGCGTTGCGGCCCCGGTAGTCCTCGCCGAAGTGCCAGTACAGCTGCCACACGTACTCCCGCCACCCGGCGATCTGCCGTACGAACCCCTCGACCCCGGCCAGCGGCGCGGCACCCTCGCGCCACGCGCGCTCCGCCCGGTCCACGCACTCGGCCGGATGCAGCAGCCCGAGGTTGAGCGGCACCGAGAGCAGGCTGTGGCACATGACCGGGTCCGCCGCGAGCATCGCGTCCTCGTACGGCCCGAAGCAGGGCAGCCGGTGGGTCACGAAGTGGCGCAGCGCGGCCCGCGCCTCGCGCCGGGTCGAGGGGAACCGCCGCGGGCCGTCCCGGCCGACGAAGGAGACCGTGCCCTCGCGTTCCCAGCGGTCCAGGTCGTGCCGCACCCGCTCGTCGATCTCGTCCTCGTCGGGGCGCCAGGGGCCGGGGGCGTCGAGGGTGCGCGCGCCGCGCGGCGGTGGTTCGCGGTTCTGCTGGTCGAAGTTCCACCGGCCGCCCGCGGGCTCGTCGCCCTCCATCAGCAGCTCGTGTCCGCGGCGCACCCAGCGGTAGAAGTCCTCCATCCGGAGGTGGCCGCTGGTGTGCTCACCGGCCCATGCGGCGAAGTCCTCCCTGGTCACCAGGAAGCCCTTCGCGGGCAGTACGTCGACCTGGTCGAGCGATCCGACCAGCTCCAGCGCCCGGCGGGAGGTCGGGTGGCAGACCGTCACCCGGTCGCGTCCGGCGGCCTCGGCCAGCCCCTCGCGGTACGTACGGGCCTGGACGTAACGCACCCGGTCACCGAGTTCGGCCGCCCGGTGGCGCATCGCCGACAGCAGCAGATGCGCCTTGGCCCGGTGGAAGCGGCGGCGGCTCAGCACCGAGCGCGCCTCGATCATGATCAGCGGGGCCTGGGCGTCGGGGCCGTGGTGGCGGTGGTCGGCGAAGTGCGGACCGAGCTGATCGCCGAAGAGCCAGTGCTGACGTGCCGTCATCGTTCGAACGCCTCCCGGCAGACACGGATATGTCAGGCTATGCGCCGCTCTCATCCGCCCCTCCGCGACGCGCCACGCACCGCCCGCCTACCGCTCCGCCGGCCGCGCCACCGATCACCCCGCGACCGCTCCGCCGACCGTCCCGCGACCGGCCCAGCTCGGCGGACACACAGTAGTGACATCGGATTTAAGGCTTTTGATCACTTGCGGCGTTCCCGCCCGTGTGCTGCCCCGGAGCTCGACAATGTGCGCATGGCCGAACACTGGAAGCGAAAGCTGGACCGGCTCCACGCGGATCTGGTGCGGCGCGACGACCCCGCCGCCTGGGTGACCGAAGCCGACGCCGTGGACGCGTCCTCCCGCTATCCGCATCTCGCACTCCGCGGACCCGTCTTCGGCCTCGCCATACAGGATCCCGCCGCCGGAGCGCACTGGCGGCTGGTGAAGCCGGTGACCAGCGGCATGCCGCAGGAGGTCCGCGACGAGCTGAACTCGTTCCTGTGGTTCAAGGCCAAGGACGACACCGACGACCCGGCCACCCGCCGCGCGCTGCTGGCGGCGGTCGCCCGGCTGGAGAAGAAGCCGCTGAACGAGGTGACCGTGCTCGGCGTGCGCTACCGGGTGGTGCGCGGGGACGAGTTCGCCCGTACCGGCGAGCACAACCTGGAACCGCCGCGGCCCACCGACCCCGAACCGTCCCTCATCTCCTGGGACGGGCGGCACGAGGCGCGGTCGCCCGACACCGGGTTCGTCCTGGACCCCGAGCAGGACGAGGCCGGGCTGATGGCGGGCGCCATGAAGCTGGCGCTGAGCACCTTCGCCTACTCCGGGCCGCGCTTCCCCGCCGTCGTCCGCAAGCACTCCGAGCGGGCCGTCACCACCCACCCCGACATCGTCCTGCTGCCGGTCGGTTTCGGCGTGGCCGAGCGCGCCGGGCAGCGGTGGCGGCCGCAGGGCGCCCTGATGCCCACGCCGCACGACGCGCGGCGGCTGCTCTACCAGGGGATGGCGGAGATGTGGCCGCTGCTCTACGAGTACGACGACCACAAGCGCGCGGTGTACGCGCGGGCCGCCGAGGAATTCCGGCGCGCCCGCCGGGCCGACGAAGCCCGCGTGGAGGGCCGTCTGTTCCGCATCTGCCGGATTGAGCGGATGGTGCGCAGCGGCCCCGAGGGACCGGAATCTCCCCGCCCCTCGGACCTCGACACCTACGGCCCCATGAAGATGCACCCGACCATGGACGAGCACGGCACCATCCTCGACAACGGCTGACCCCGCCGGCGTTTCACCCCTCGGCGGCCGCCTGGTCCGCGCGGCCACCGGCCCCGAGGAGTCCGGTGGCCTCGAAGCGGGTCCGCTCGGCCAGCCGGGGCAGCTCGCGCGTGGACAGCCAGGTGACCAACGGCGGCAGCAGCGGGCGGACCGGCTGGGCGAGGCGCAGCCAGGGAGGTGCGTAGACGGTGGCGGCGCGGCGTTCGACGGCGGTCACCATGCGCGCGGCCACCACGGCGACGGGGTGGACGCGCCGGGCCGGTGGCGGCATGTGGGCACGCAGTTCCCTCAGCACCCCGTACCGGTCCGCGTCGCGGATCATGTCGGTGGCGGTCCAGCTCAGATAGCCGATGCCGACACCGACCCCCTGGTGGGCGAGTTCGGCGCGCAGGGACTGGGCGAAGGATTCGGCGCCCGCCTTCGAGGCGCAGTACGCGCTCATCATGGGCGCGGAACCGAAGGCGGCCGTCGAGGCGATCTGGAGGAAGTAGCCGCGGGTGGCGAGCAGTCCGGGCAGGAAGGCCCGCGCGGTGTTCGCGCTGCCGATGAGGTTCACCTCGATGACGCGCCGCCAGGTGGCCGGGGGCGACTCCCCGAAGGGCCCGCCCTCGGCCACGCCCGCGTTGGCGACGACGACGGACGGCCTGCCGACGCGGTCGTGGATCCGGTCGGCCACCCGGGCCATCGCCGCGTCATCGGCCACGTCCACCGCGTAGCAGTGGGTTTCCGTGGAGGCGGAGAGCGAGTCCGCCACCTGCGCGAGGGTGTCCTCTTCCCGGCCCAGGAGGACGACCCGCGCGCCGCGCCCCGCCAGTTCCCGGACGATGGCCGCGCCCAGTCCACGGGCGGCACCGGTCACGACGGCGAGGCGTCCGGTCAGGGGGCTGGTGTTCCGCACGGGGCGCTCCCGGGGTCGTCTGGTCGGGCATAGGCGACCGTACGGGCCTGACCCGGGCCCCGTCGGCACCACCGCCGCGGCCGCCCGGCGGCGGCACCTGTTCGGCGGTGGCCGGGGACGCCCCCGCCGGTGGCCGGGCATGGCCACCGGCGGGGGCGTCGTCGCCACTCTTCGCCGCGTCAGGCCGCCGCGGGGCGGCGTTCGGGCACCGCCGCCGGTGCCAGTCGGCCCGTACGGTGCAGTCCGAAGAGCGCCGCCGCGCAGGACAGGCCGAGCGCGAGCAGCACGAGCCACGGGACGGCGGGCATGCCCGCCTCGCGGGCCGCGTCCAGCGAAGCGCCGGTGAGCAGGTTCCCGAGGGTGATGCCGACGCCGCAGATGGTGTTGTACAGCCCGTAGTGGGTGGCGACGAGCCGCTCCCCCGAGAGCCGGACGATGGTGTCCATCTCGAACGGGTACGCGATCATCGTGCCCAGCGCCAGCAGGAACGCGGCGAGCGCGGGCGGCACCGCCGCGAGCACCCACCGGCCGGGCCCGCCGTCCGGGACCGGCAGCGCGGTCGCCACCAGCAGCGGCAGAAAGGCCACGCCCATGAGGGCCAGCCCCCAGCCCAGTGCCCGGCCGGGCGCCATGCGGGCCTTGCACCACGCGGTCACCCGGGTCTGGCCGACGATGGTGCTGAGCCCCGATACGGCGAAGAGCAGCGCCACCGCCGCGGTGCCGAACTCCCCTTCACCGCCCAGCCGTCGCACCTCCAGCGGCAGCGCCAGGTAGACCTGGAAGGACAGCACATACGAGCCGATCATGGCGCCGGAGAACAGCAGGAACGGCCGGTTGGCCAGGATCCCGCGCCACTGGGTCAGCACGCGCTCCCGGTCGCCCTGCCCCGCGGCGGCGGGGCCGTCATCGGCGCGGCGGGCGGGCAGCGCCCGGATCTGTACGACGCTCAGCAGGGCGAAGATCCCGGCCGATACCAGACAGGTGACCTGGAAGTCGACGCCGGTCAGCACCATGCCCACCAGCGGGCCGAGCAGGATGCCCGCCTGGTAGAAGATGTTGAACAGGGCGAATGCCTCCACCCGGCGCTCCCCCGCGTCCGCCGCCAGGTAGGCCCGGACCGCCGGGTTGAACAGGGCTCCGGCGAGTCCGGTGGCAGCGGAGGCGGCCAGCAGCGCGGGCAGCGACTCCACGAGCCCGAGCGTCGCGAAACCGGCGGTGCGCAGCACACAGCCCGCCACGATCAGCGGCTTGTACCCGAACCGGTCGGCGAGGGCGCCGCCGACCAGGAACATGCCCTGCTGGCTGAAGTTCCGTACGCCCAGGACGAGTCCGACCAGCCATCCGGCGAGCCCGAGCGTCCCGGACAGATGGGCGGCGAGGTAGGGCATGAGCATGTAGAAGCCGAGGTTGATGGTGAACTGGTTCACCATCAACAGCTGGACGCTGCGCTCGTAGGAGCGCACTTGGGTGAGTGTCGCCTTCATCGGGCGGCCTCCGGAGCGGCGTTGGCGGCCGGGGCGGCGGCCGAGGCTGCGGCGGCGGCCGGGGCGGCGGCGGCCGAGGCTGCGGCGGCGGCCGGGGCGGCGAGCGGGTCGGCCACGGCGGTACAGCGGGTCCAGCGGGACACTTCCCGCTCACCCGGGTGCCCCACCACGTCCGGTTCGGACGCGGGCGGCTGGTCCAGCAGGCCGTTGGCGGCGCAGTAGTCGTCGTTGTACACGGTGTCCAGATACCGCTGCGGACCGTCCGGGAAGACCGTGACGATCCGCGCGTCCGCGGGGTGGGTACGGGCCAGCCACCCGGCGACCAGCGCGACCGCGCCCACGCTCCAGCCGCCGGTGGCGTAGTGCGAGGAGGCCAGTTGGCGGCAGGTCCACACCGCCTCGTGCGGGGCGACCCAGTGGACTTCGCTGAAGTTGTCGTAGGCCACGTTGCGTGGGTAGATGCTCGACCCCAGGCCGCGCATCAGCCGGGTGCGGGCGGGCTGTCCGAAGATGGTCGAGCCGATGGTGTCCACGCCGACCACCGTGATCTCGGGGTAGAGCTGGCGCAGCACGCGGGAGATCCCGGCGGAGTGTCCGCCGGTGCCCACGCTGCACACCAGGATGTCGATATGGCCGAACCGGGAGGCCAGTTCGAGGGCGAGCGGGGTGTAGGCGGCGGTGTTGTCGGGGTTGTTGTACTGGTCGGGGCACCAGGAACCGGCGTCACGTGCGAGGAGTTCCGTCACCCGCTCGCGGCGGGCCTGCTGCCACCCGCCCTCCGGATGCGGTTCGGTGACCATGTCGACCCAGGCTCCGTAGGCGGTCAGCAGCCGGGTCATGGACGGCTCCAGGCCGGGGTCGGTGACGAGGGTGACGGGATGGCCGTACACCAGACCGGCCAGGGCGAGGCCGAGCCCCAGCGTGCCGCTGGTCGACTCGACGATCGCGCCGCCGGGGCGCAGGTCGCCCCGGGCGCGCGCCCGTTCGACCATGTGCAGACCGGGCCGGTCCTTGATGCCGCCGGGGTTGAAGCCCTCCAGCTTGGCCCAGAAGCCACGGCCGGCCGGGGTCAGGGGCTCGGACACCCGCAGGACGGGCGTGTTGCCGACCAGCCCGGACAGGCCGGGGGTGGTGGGGGTGGCGTCGTTGAGGGTCAGAGATCGCATCTGTCCGCTTTCGGTGGTTGATGGCTCGTCGGATGCTCATCTCGGGCACGGTGCGGCGCGCTGGGGCGTGCACCGATCCGCGTCCGGCGCCGGTGGGCGGCGGCCGGGGCGCGGGCCACAACGGGCGGGTCTATATGCGCCACCGACTGGTCGAGCAGAGGGTGAATCTGACGGTCGGCGCCCGCGGGGCGGGGGTGCGCGGGCGGTCCGGATCCGCCGCGAGGACCACGGCCCGGGAGGCCTCGGTCACGGCGGAGGCGGGCAGGTACGGCTGGGCGGCCCGGCCGGACGTCTCGCGGGGAGAGGGCGCGCAGTGCTCGTCGCCCGCCGGGCCGTCGGCGGACTGCCGCGCGGCCTCCCCGTTGGCCGCGGACGGTCGCGCGGCATCCCCGATGACCGCGGACTGCCACGCGTCGCGCGTGGCCCGCGGGCCCTGGGAGTGTTCCGCACCGGTCAGGTGGCCGAGGCAGGTGGGTCCGGTCAGCAGCAGGGCGCTCAGGAGGAACGCCAGGATCCGGCGAGGCCACCACGGAGCGCGAGCGGCCCGGGGAAGAGGGCATGCGGCGGCCCGGGGAGGCGGGCATGAGGCAGGGATCGGCACGGTTTCTCGGTTTCTCCGCACGGCGGCCGCCCTCCCGCCACGCGGGCGGGAGGTGGCGGACGGGAATCGGCAAGGAAACGGAAGACGGGCGCCGGTGGGCGTGGCGCGGGGCCGGAAGACCCCGGGCACGGAAGGCCCCCTACGACGCCATCACGGCGCGGGACTCGTCGCGCCGGTCCGTGCTAGATGCGCAGAACCGCGGTCCTCTGGGGATCGGGCGGCAAGAAACCGGCGGCCGTGGCCGTGGCCGGGCGCCAGGACGGTGTGTGCCACGCGGCATCGGATACGGCTCCGGCCGGGAGAGCCGGACACGGGGCCGCCACGTCGGGCCCGTGCTCCGGCTGGGCGAGGACGCATTCGTGCGTGGAATGGGCCGACTCGTCGTCGTGATGACGGTCCGCGGCGCCAAGCTCCCCGGTCTCCGCGCTCGCCGGTGCCCGGCTCTGCGGGGTCTCGCCGTACGCGGCGGACGCCACCGGAGCGGACGCGCAGCCGGCCAGGTGGCCGGATACGGCTTCGGCGCTCACCGCGTGCAGCGAGACGAAGCCGAGCAGGAGCGCGACCAGGCACAGCAGACGCGGTGGGCTCGCCACCACGCGAGCCCACCGGATGCCGAAAAGCGACCGGGCCGTGACCATGCGGTGATCCTAAACGCTGGATACGGCTACACTGCGACACCGCCCGGGGACGCGTCGTTAACAAGCCAGACGCGGTCCGCGCGCGGCACTCGGAGCGCGGCGGCTCTCCGGGCGGCGGGCGGAATCCCCGGCGGCGACCCACCGGATGACCAGGCAGATCGCCTCGCCCCCGGATCGGCCGGAACATGATCCTCCGCAGTCGGCGGCGGGCGCGGGGGTTGGCTACCCGAAGCCAGATGTTATAAATGCCGACATGAGCAATTTTGCTCGTATGGTCCAGGACCGAATACGGGCGCTGTCACGGGCGCCGAGCCTCGCCGGACAGGTCTTCATCCTCCAGGTCCTGCTGACGCTCGTCCTCGTCTCCATGGCGGTGGCCGCGCTCGCGCTGGGGGCCCGCAGCCACGCCTCGGGAGAAGCCCGCCAGCGGTCCCTGAGCGTCGCCAGAGCGTTCGCGGGCGGCCCCGGGGTCGCCGAAGCCATGACCGGCGACCGCGCGACGTCGCTGCTCCAGCCCCGCGCCGAGGAGGTGCGCAAGCGCACCGGTGTCGACAGCGTCGTGGTCTTCGACCGGCGCGGCATGCGCCTCACCCACCCCGAGACGGCACTGATCGGCAAGCGGATCATCGGCCCCGACGAGGTGGTGCGTCAGGAACTGGCCGGGAAGACGATCGCCCGGACCTTCCGGGCGAGCCAGGGCCCCTCCGTGATCTCGGCGGTCCCCGTCACCGGGGCCGACGGCACCCTGCTCGGCGGGGTGTCGGTCGGGGTCAAGATCGCGAGTGTCAACAACGAGGTCCACCGCCAGCTGCCGCTGCTGCTCGGCGCCGGTGGCGCCGCCCTCGCCCTGGCGACGGCCGGGACGGCACTGGCCAGCAGGCGGCTGCGGAGGCAGACCCATGGGCTCGGGCCCGCCGAGATGACACGCATGTACGCCCACCACGACGCGGTGCTGCACTCGGTCCGGGAAGGCGTGCTGATCTCGGACGCCGACGGGCGGCTGCTGCTGGTCAACGACGAGGCCCGGCGGCTGCTCCAGCTGGCCTCCGAACCCGAGGGGCGGCACGTCGCCGAACTCGGGCTCGAACCGCCGCTGACCCGGCTGCTGGCCGCGGGGCAGCCCGTCACCGACGAGGTGCACGCCGCCGGGAACCGGCTGCTGGCCGTCAACATCCGGCCCACCGACCGGGCGGGCGGCCCCGCCGGAAGCGTGGCCACCCTCCGGGACACCACCGAACTGCGCGCGCTGTCCGGCCGGGCCGAGGCGGCGAGCGAGCGGCTGCGGCTGCTGTACGACGCGGGCGTACGCATCGGCTCCACCCTGGAGCTGAGCGGCACCGCCGAGGAGCTGGTCGGGGTGACCGTCCCCCGGTACGCCGACATCGCCACCGTCGAACTGCTGGAGCCGGTGCTGCGGGGCGACGAACCGTCGGCGCCGCACGGCGTACTGCACCGCACGGCGGTCGGCGGCGTACCCCCGGGGCACCCGCTCTTCCGGCCGGGCGAGAAGGCCGTCCCTCCACCGACCTCGCCGCAGCGCCGGGCGCTGGAGAGCGGGCAGGCCGCCCTGCACGCCGATCTGAGCGACCCCGCCGGGTGGCCCGAGGGGTACGAGTCCGAGGCCCGCCGCCTGCTCGGCCAGGGGATCCACTCGCTGATCACGGTCCCGCTGCGGTTCCGCGGCGTCCCCCTGGGCGTGGCCACCTTCTGCCGGACCCGGCCGAGCCGGCCATTTGACGACGAGGATCTGGTGATCGCCGGGGAGCTGGCCACACGCACCGCGGTGTGCGTCGACAACGCGCGCCGCTACACCCGCGAACACACCATGGTCACCACCCTGCAGCGCAACCTGCTGCCCAGCGCGCTGCCCGACCAGGACGCCGTCGAGGTGGCCTCCCACTATCTGCCCGCGCGCGCCGGGGTGGGCGGGGACTGGTTCGACGTCCTCCCGCTCCCCGGGGCCCGGGTCGCCCTGGTCGTCGGGGACGTGGCCGGACAGGGACTGCACGCGGCCGCCACGATGGGCCGGCTGCGTACCGCGGTGCAGAACTTCTCCGCCCTGGACCTGCCGCCCGACGAGGTCCTCGCCCTCCTGGACGAGCTGGTCGCCCGGCTCGACCTGGAGCGCGAGACGGACGCCGACAGCGCGCGCATCACCGGCGCCACCTGCCTGTACGCGATCTACGACCCGGTCTCCGGCCGGTGCAGCGTGGCCCGGGCCGGTCACCCTGGCCTCGTCCTGGCCCGCGCGGACGGCACCGTAGACATCCCCGAGGTTCCGGCCTCCCCGCCGCTGGGTCTGGGCGGGGAACCGTTCGAGGCGGCCGACCTGGAGGTACCCGAGGGCAGCCGCCTGATCCTCTACACCGACGGACTCGTCGCCAGCCACGACCGGGACCACGACACCGGCCTGGACCTCCTGTGCCGCACCCTCGCCGCGGCCCCGGAACTCAACCCCGCCCAGACCTGCCGTGAGCTGTTCGCGACCGTCCTCCCCGCGCGTCCGACCGATGACGCGGCCCTGCTGGTGGCCCGCACCCGGCTGCTCGACCCCAAGGACGTGGCCCAGTGGGAGGTCCCCACCGACCCGGCGGCGGTGGCCCCGCTGCGCGCCGCCTGCGCCGAGCGGATACGGGACTGGGGGCTGGACGATGTCGCCTTCTCCGCCGAGCTGGTCATCAGCGAACTGGTCACCAACGCGCTGCGGTACGGCGCCCCTCCCGTGCGGATACGGCTGCTGCACGGGCGCAGCCTGATCTGCGAGGTGTCCGACGGCAGCAGCACCTCGCCCCATCTGAGGCGGGCCGGTGTGACCGACGAGGGCGGCCGGGGCCTGTTCCTGGTCTCCCAGCTCGCCCGGCACTGGGGCACGCGGTACACCGCGCAGGGCAAGGTCATCTGGGCCGAGCAGGCACCGCCGGGCCTCGGCGGCTGATCGCCCGAAGATCACGAAGATCAGAGTGAGAAACCGCGCCTGAACCGGCGTACTGAACGGCGAGGGAAACCCACCCTCGACGCTCGTCCACGCCGGAGGTACCTCACCCGTGACCCTCACCAAAGCGCCCCCGGCCCGGGACGGCCGCCGGGACGACGCGGACGGCCCCCGGGACCGGCGGTTCAACTCCTCCCTCGCGCTGACCCTGTTGCTGGTCCTGGTGGTGGCGCTGCAGGGACCGGTCCGCGGGGCGCTGTCCGCGCCGGTGACGCAGAACTGGATGACCGTGTTCGTGGCGGTCGTCGTCCAGGCCCTGCCGTTCCTCGTCCTCGGCGTGCTGCTGTCGGCCGTCATCGCGGTGTTCGTGCCACCGTCGTTCTTCGCCCGCGCGCTGCCCGGGCGGCCCGCCCTCGCGGTGCCGGTGGCCGGGATGGCCGGGGCGGTGCTGCCCGGCTGCGAGTGCGCCTCCGTACCGGTGGCCGGGGCGCTCGTACGACGGGGTGTCACCCCGGCGGCGGCGCTGGCGTTCCTGCTCTCCGCCCCCGCGATCAACCCCGTGGTGCTGACCGCCACGGCCGTCGCGTTTCCCGGCGAACCGCGCATGGTGCTCGCCCGGTTCGTGGCGAGCCTCCTCGTGGCGTGTGCGATGGGCTGGCTGTGGCAGCGACTGGGCCGCACGGACTGGATGCGGCCACCGGCCCACCCGTCGCTCGACGGCGCGGGCAAGGGCGCGGCGTTCTGGGGATCCATCCGCCACGATGTGATGCACGCCGGTGGCTTCCTGGTCGTGGGCGCGATGGCCGCGGCCACCCTCAAGGCCGTGGTGCCCGCGAGCTGGCTGCACACGGCGGCGGGCAACCCCGTGGTGGCGATCCTCGCCCTGGGGCTCCTCGCGGTGGTGTTGTCGATCTGCTCCGAGGCCGACGCGTTCGTGGCCGCGTCCCTGTCGCAGTTCTCGCTCACCGCCCGGCTGGCGTTCCTCGTCGTCGGGCCGATGATCGACCTGAAGCTGTTCGCGATGCAGGCCGGTACGTTCGGCCGCGGGTTCGCGCTGCGGTTCGCGCCCGCCACCTTCGCGGTGGCCGTCCTGGTGTCGGCGCTGACCGGGGCGGTGCTGCTGTGAACCGACAGGCCCAGGCAGCCGTGCTGTTCCTCCTCGGCGTGGCGGTGCTGCACGCCGGGTTCACCGACCTCTATCTGCGCTACGTCAAGGCCGGGCTGCGCCCGTTGCTGCTCGCGGCCGGTGTCGTCCTGATCGCCACCGCCCTCGCCACCGTCTGGTACGAACTGCGGCATCACCAGGGCGGCCACGGACACGGTCACCGTGAACCACGCGTGTCCTGGCTGCTGGTGCTGCCCCTGTTCGCCCTCATCCTGGTCGCCCCGCCCGCCCTGGGCTCGTACAGCGCCATGCACGCGGGCACGGCGCTGCAACGGCCGCCCTGGGGCTTCCCCCACCTCTCCGCGCGCGACCCGCTCCCCCTCAACGTGGCCGACTACGCGGGCCGCGCGGTCTACGACCACGGCCGGTCCCTCCGCCACCGGAACATCAAGATCACAGGCTTCGTCGCCCTCGACCGCCACGGCGCGCCCTACCTCGTGCGCATGGCCCTCAACTGCTGCGCCGCCGACGCACAGCCCGTCAAGGTCGGTCTGTCCGGACGGACTCCCCCGGTCCTGCGGCCGGACACCTGGCTCGAGGTCACCGGCACCTACACCGGCAAGCGGACCAGGGATCCGGTGGGCGGGGGCGTCATCCCGTATCTCGACGTCAGCCGCGCCACCCCGGTCCCGGCACCGCGCGACCCGTACGACGAGAGCTGGAACGGCTGAGCACGGGCGGGCGCGGTGGGGGCGTCAGCGTATGGCCGCGGGGAAACCCCGGATGAGGTCGGCGGCCTTCTCCGCGGCCATGATGACGGGCGCGTTGGTGTTCCCCCGCGTCACCGTCGGGAACACCGACGCGTCGACGACCCGGAGCCCCGCCACGTCGAACACCCGCAGCTCGGGGTCGACGACCGAGCCGATGGCACAGGTCGACGTCGGGTGGTAGAGCGTCTGCCCGACCCGCTGCGAGAAGGCGAGCAGGTCCGCGTCGGAGTCCGAGTGCGGCACGTCGAACGGCCCGGTGGTGACGGCGGCCAACGCGTCCTGGGCCGCGATCCGCAGCGCGATGCGGACCCCCTGGACCATGCAGTACTGGTCCTCGGCCGTCATCAAGTAGTTGTGGGTGATCCGGGGTTCGGCGTCCGGCCGCGCGGAGCCCAGCGTCACCCGGCCACGGCTGGTCGGGGCGAGCACACACGGACCCAGCGCGAAGCCGTGCTCGGTGGCGGGGCCAAGACCCTCCTGGTGGAACAGCACCGGCGCCATGTGGAACTGGACATCCGGTACGTCCAGTCCGTCCCGGCTGCGGAAGAAGCCACCGGCCTCGCCGATGTTGCACGTCAGCGGGCCGCGCCCCTCGTTCGCCAGCAGTGCGGCGTTCTCCGGGCTCGCCGCGGTCATCAGCGATTCGACATCGGTACGGAAGTTCAGCAGCGCCATGTAGTGGTCCTGCAGGCCCTCCCCCACCGGAAGGTCGCGCACCACGTCGAGGCCGAAGGCCGACAGCGTGGCGGCGGGCCCGATGCCGGACAGCATCAGCAGCTTCGGGGACTCGTAGGCGCCCGCGGACAGGATCACCTCGCGCTCGGCGCGGATCACCTCGACCGTGCCGCCGCGTTCCACCTCCACGCCGGTGGCCCGGCCGCCCTCGATCCGCACGCGGTGGACCCGCGCCGACGGGAGCACGGTGAGGTTCGGCCGCTTCAGGACGGGATGCAGATAGGCGACGGCCGCGCTGCAGCGCAGGCCACCCCGCTGGGTCAGCTGATGCCGCCCGACACCGAACTGCGTCGCGCCGTTGAAGTCCTCGTTGCGGGGATATCCGGCCTGCACCGCGGCCT
Source organism: Streptomyces sp. NPDC041200 (assembly GCF_055591805.1). NCBI lineage: Bacteria > Bacillati > Actinomycetota > Actinomycetes > Kitasatosporales > Streptomycetaceae > Streptomyces > Streptomyces sp. NPDC041200. The sequence continues at coordinate 15,669 of NZ_JBVIZF010000035.1, forward strand.
CGATGTACGCGGTGGCGAGCGGGTGGTTGGACCTGCTGTCGCTGACGGCGAGCGGCCCGCCCACCGAGTGGAACGCGTCCTCCCCGCGCTCGTTGTCCTCCGCGCGCCGGAAGTACGGCAGCACATCGGCGTACGACCAGCCGGTGGCCCCGGCGGCGGCCCAGCCGTCGTAGTCGGCACGGTTGCCGCGCATATAGATCATCGCGTTGATCGAACTGGAGCCGCCCAGCACCTTGCCACGGGGCAGATAGGTTCGTCGGCCGCCGAGCCCCGGTTCCGGGCCCGAGTGGAGGTCCCAGTCCAGCTCGCTCTTGAACAACTGCGGGAAGGCGGCGGGAGTGTGGATCTCCTGCGCTGTGTCCGGGCCTCCCGCCTCGATCAACGCCACCCGGACTTCGGGGTCCTCCGACAACCTGGCCGCCAGCACGCATCCCGCGGATCCGGCGCCGACGATGACGTAGTCGTGAGTGTTCATCCGATTTCCTTTGACCGAGACTGCGCGGACCGTGCGCGCCCCATTGTGCTGGTGCTCATCATGTGCGGTTCAGGCAGGTGGATCTGACGTCAGATCAGGATGTCCGGGCTTCTTGCCCATAACGTCCCCCGCTGCCACACTCCTGCGCGGTAAGCGCTTACTGAGACACGTACACATACTCATCCCGTTTCAGGATTTCGAGATGCGGAGAAGACAGTGAGCCGACACAGTCGCAGGCACGTACTACGGACCGGTCTCGGCGCGGCGGCCGCGTCGGGGGTGCTGGGCGCGGGCGGTGGCGCCACTCCCGCCGAGGCGGCTGCCGGGGCCGCCCTGGAGGGAGCGGCCGCGCAGACCGCCCGGGCGCGGGGGCGACTCCCCTGGGTGGCCGACCTGGGAGACGGCCGCTATCAGAACCCGGTGCTCAACGCCGACTGGTCCGACCCCGACGCGATCCGGGTGGGCGACCACTTCTACCTGGTCGCCTCCACCTTCAACCGCGTGCCCGGACTTCCCGTCCTGCGCTCCACCGACCTGGTCAACTGGACCGTCATCGGGCACGCCCTGACCGAGTTGTCGCCCAAGGACCACTTCAGCGAGCCACGGCACGGCCAAGGGGTGTGGGCCCCTGCCCTGCGCCACCACGACGGAAAGTTCTGGATCTTCTACCCCGACCCCGACTTCGGGATCTTCGTGGTCACCGCCACCGATCCGCGCGGCCCGTGGAGCACACCGCGTCCGCTCAAGCCGGGCAAGGGCTTCATCGATCCGTGTCCGCTGTGGGACGACGACGGGCAGGCCTATCTGATCCACGCCTGGGCCAAGAGCCGCAGCGGCATCAACAACCGGCTGACCCTGCACCGGATGAGCCCGGACGGGACCGCCCTGCTCGACGAGGGCCACATCGTCGTCAACGGCGACGAACTGCCCGGCTACACCACGCTGGAGGGGCCGAAACTCTACAAGCGGGACGGCTGGTACTGGATCTTCGCCCCGGCCGGAGGCGTCACCCAGGGCTGGCAGTCGGCGTTCCGCTCCCGCTCCATCCAGGGTCCGTACGAGGACCGCGTGGTGCTCGCCCAGGGCGACAGCCCCGTCAACGGGCCGCATCAGGGGGCGTGGGTGAGCACACCGGGCGGTGAGGACTGGTTCCTGCACTTCCAGGACCGCGGCGCCTACGGGCGCGTGGTGCACCTTCAGCCGATGCGGTGGCGCTCCGACGGCTGGCCGGTGATGGGCCATGACGACGGCAGCGGGCGGGGCACCCCGGTGCTGGTGCACACCAAGCCACGGGTCCCTGGCCGTACGAGGGTGACGGCGCCCGCCACCGGTGACGAGTTCACCGGGCCAGAGCTGGGGAAGCAGTGGAGCTGGCAGGCGAACGCCGACCCGGCCTGGTGGTCCTTCCGCCACTTCCCCCGCAGGCTCGCGCTGGCCTGCCGTCCCAGCCCGGTCAGCCATGATCTGCGGCTGCTGCCCAACGTGCTGGGCCAGCGGCTGCCCGCCGAATCCTTCACCGCGACCACCTCGATGACGCTGTCCACCACGAGCGCGGACGCCCGCGCCGGGCTGGTCATGCTGGGCGCCACGTACTGCTGGGCGGGGCTGCGCCACGACGGGACACGGATCGTCCTGGTGTGCCGCACCGCGGAGGAGGACGCCGCCGAGGTGGACGCCGTGCCACCGGTGCCGCTGGGCAGAGGTCGCGCCACGGTGCGGCTGCGGGTGACCGTGGGCCCCGGAGCGGTGTGCCGTTTCGCGGCCGCCACGGACGGCCGGGAATTCGCTCCGCTCGGCCCGCCGTTCACGGCGACCGCGGGCACCTGGATCGGGGCGACCGTGGGGCTCTTCGCCACCGGACCGGCGGGCGGGGGCACTCGGCGCGGGGCGGCGGAATTCGACTGGTTCCGGGTGGGCCCGGCCGCCTGACCCCAGCTCTCCCCTCATTCCCGGCCATTTTCGGCCACCTCCCGTTAACCCGAGCACGGCTCGGCCACCCTTGGCGGTCGAGCCGCTTGGCACACTTTTTCTTGAGAAAGGGGAGGCCAGCCCCGGGAGGAGGCAGAGAAGTGATTCAATTGGCCGTAAGGGGAAGCCGAGAGGGCTGAGACCTGCGAGGCTGTCTGGATGCAAACCCTTTACAGAAGACTGCTGAATGTGCTTCCCCGGCTCGGTGTGCAGGTGCTCGACCTCGGCTCGGGCGCCGCGGTGCTCTCGCGGCGCGGCAAGCGGAAGCGCGTCGCCGTGGGCCGGGACGCCGATCTGGTGACACGCGGCGGTGGCCGCTTCGCGGTGACGCGGGTGCGACCGGATACCTGGGTGGTGGCCCGCGGCCGCGGCGACCCGCCGGACACGTGGACGAACGTCCGGCTCGGTGACACCGGTGCCCATCTGCTCTTCGATGCGAAGGCCTCCGACGAACGCTCGCTCCAGCTGGCGGCCGCCGCCTACCTGTGCGGCCACCATGTGGCCGGGTTGCTGGAGAAGTATCAGGTGAACTGCGTCTTTGACGTGGGCGCCAACGCCGGTCAGTACGGCAGGCGGCTGCGCAGCATGGGCTATACCGGCAGAATCGTTTCCTTCGAGCCCACGGACGAGGCGTTCGCCAAGCTGGAGAAGGCCGCCGAGAACGATCCTGACTGGTGGGTGTTCCCCTTCGCCCTCGGGCGCGAGGAGTCCAGCCAGTCCATGCACGTGGGCTGGGCCACCATGAACTCCCTGCTCCCCGCCAGCGATTACGGCAAGGACCGCTACCGCCGGTTCGCGCGGGACCGTACGGAGGAGATCGAGATCCGCAGGCTGGACAGCGTGCTGGACAAGGCGCTGGCCGGTCTCACCGACCCCCGCCCCTATCTGAAGATGGACACCCAGGGATACGACCTGGAGGTGTTCGCGGGCGCCGGGGACCGGATCAAGGAGTTCGTGGGATTGCAGTCGGAGGTCGCGGTACTGCGGCTCTACGAGGGAAGCCCGCCGATGAGTGAGGCCATCGCCGCGTACGAGGACAGCGGCTTCGGGATCACGGGCATGTACCCGGTGACCCGCGAGGACACGACGGGACGCGTAGTGGAGTTCGACTGCGTGATGATGCGCGCGGACGCCGCACCCGCGTGAAGCGGCGCCCCCACGGGGCCGGTCCGTCCGCCCGGCCCCGTGGGGCGACCTCCGCGGTGATCTGAGCCGGTGTGTGGCCACCGCCGCTACCGTTGCTCCGCATGACGCACACCGACATCGAGATCACCGCGGAGCTGGTCCGGGATCTGCTGCGCGACCAGCACCCCGACCTGGCCGATCGCCCGGTGCGGCTCGGCGCGCGCGGCTGGGACAACCAGCTGTGGCGACTCGGCGACGACCTCGCCGTCCGGCTGCCCTGGGCGACGCGGTCCGCGGACGCGCTGCTGCGCAAGGAGCACGCCTGGCTGCCCGCCCTCGCCCCGCGGCTTCCTCTGCGGGTGCCCGTGCCGCAGCGCCTGGGCGAGCCCTCCGAGCTGTTTCCGAGGCCCTGGATCGTCACCACCTGGCTGCCGGGCACGCCCGCCGACCGGGCCCCCGCCACGAGGGCCACGGAGGCGGCCGACGCCCTGGCCCGCTTCCTGACGGCACTTCACCAACCCGCCCCCGACACGGCGCCCACCGGCGGCTATGGCCGCGGCGGGCCGCTGGCCGACCGCGCCGAGCAGTTCACCCAGCAGCTCACCTCGGCCACCGAGCTGGGGCTGGTCCCCGACCCGGACGCCCTCCGCGCGGTCTGGGCGGACGCCGTCGCCGCGCCCGGCTGGCCGGGCCCGCGACTGTGGCTGCACGGCGATCTGCATCCGGCCAACGTCCTCACCTCGGACGGCACCTTCTGCGGTGTGATCGACTTCGGTGATCTGTGCGCGGGCGATCCGGCCTGCGATCTCGCCGCGCCGTGGATCCTGCTGCCGGACGGCGCCATCGGCCGCTTCCACGGCACGTACCAGCCGACCCCGGACCCCGCGACCCTGCGCCGCGCGCGCGGCTGGGCGGCGCTGGGAGCGCTCAGCGGCGTCCTCATCGGCGAAGCCGGTGTCCACGGCCGCCCCGGCGGCAAGCCCACCTGGGGTCCACCGGCCCACGCCGCGCTGCGGCGCCTCATCGCGACGGCCCGTTGACGGGTCAGTGGCACCAGGGGGCTACCTGCCGGTTTCCTTCTCGTAGGCCTTGATGACCTCGTCCGTCGGGCCGTCCATCAGCAGCTCGCCCTTCTCCAGCCACAGCACCCGGTCACAGGTGTCCCGGATCGACTTGTTGTTGTGGCTGACCAGGAAGACCGTTCCGGCGTCCTTGCGCAGCTCCCGGATGCGGGCCTCGGAGCGCTTCTGGAACTTCCGGTCACCGGTGGCCAGGGCCTCGTCGATCATCAGCACATCGTGGTCCTTGGCCGCCGCGATGGAGAAGCGCAGCCGGGCCGCCATACCGGAGGAGTACGTCCGCATCGGGAGGGTGATGAAATCACCCTTCTCATTGATGCCCGAGAAGTCCACGATGTCCTCGTACCGCTCGCGGACCTGCTCCCGCGACATCCCCATCGCCAGACCGCCCAGTATGACGTTCCGCTCACCGGTGAGGTCGTTCATCAGCGCCGCGTTGACGCCCAGCAGCGACGGCTGGCCATCGGTGTACACGCTGCCGCGCTCGGCGGGCAACAGCCCCGCCACGGCCTTGAGCAGCGTCGACTTGCCCGAGCCATTGGAGCCGATCAGGCCGATCGACTCACCGCGGTAGGCCACGAAGGTGACCCCGCGCACGGCGTGCACCTCACGCATACCGGGCGAGCCCTTGCGGCGCATGATGCGGCTCAGCGCGGCCGTGGCGCTGCCACGGCCCTTGGGCCCGCCGTTGACGCGGTAGACGATGTGAACGTCGTCGGCGATGACGGTGGGCACACGCGCCCCGGCGGGCGCGGGCCGCTCGACGGTTTCCAGTGTCTGTTCAGCCACGGCCGTACTGCTCCTCCGCCTTCCAGAAGTACACGAAGCCCGCCGCGCCGATCACGACCGCCCAGCCGAGCGCGAAGGCCCAGACGTGGTCCGGCAGGTTCGACGCGCCGTACCCGTCGATCAGCGCGTACCGGATGAGGTCCATGTAAACAGCCGCCGGGTTCCACTGCAGAACGTCGGTGACCCAGCCGGGCACGTTCTTCTCCGCCAGCATGTTCGGGATGCTGAACATGACTCCGGACGCGTACATCCACGTCCGCAGCAGGAACGGCATCAGCTGCGCGAGGTCCGGCGTCTTGGCGCCCATCCGGGCGACGATGAGCGAGAGACCGGTGTTGAACACGAACTGCAGCGTCAGCGCCGGGATCACCAGCAGCCACGACAGACCGGGGTAGCTGCCGAAGGACACCATGATGACGACCAGCACGATCATCGAGAACAGCAGCTGCTGGAGCTGCTGGAGCGAGAACGAGATCGGCAGCGAGGCCCGCGGGAAGTGCAGCGCCCTGACCAGACCGAGATTGCCCGAGATCGACCTCACACCGGCGAGGACCGAGTTCTGGGTGAAGGTGAAGACGAAGACACCTGTCACCAGGAACGGAATGAAGACCTCGTGCGACATCCCGCGGCTGGTGCTCAGCAGCAGCCCGAAGATGAGGTAGTACACCAGCGCGTTCAGGAGCGGCGTCGCCACCTGCCACAGCTGACCCAGCTTGGCCTGGCTGTACTGCGCCGTCAGCTTGGCCTGGGAGAACGCCAGGATGAAGTGGCGGCGGCCCCACATCTGGCGGATGTACGCCCCGAGGCCCACCCGGGCGCCGCTCACCGACAGGCCGTACTTCTTCGCCAGCTCGGCCGGGGACAGGCCGTCGTCGGGTGAGGGCGGGGCACTCACGGCGACCGCACTGTCGTGCGTAGTCTCGCTCACAGTTGACACTTTCGTCTTCAGGGTGCGCTGAGCGGGGCCGCGCCCCGGTCGCGCTCGATGCGTATCTGATACGAGCTTGTCAGATGACAGGAGGCCGGCCCAGTCGGGTCAGGCGCCATACCGTACGCCACTTCATGGGCCGCCGCGGACCGCAAGGGGTCTTCCAGCCTTCGCGGAACCCGCCCAGCCAGGCACGCAGCGCGGTCTTGGAGGGACGCCTGGCCAGCGTGAGCAGCAGCCAGACGCCCAGGTACACGGGCACGAGCAGGGCCGGAAGGTTTCGCCGGGCCAGCCAGACCCGGTTGCGCGCCACCATGCGGTGGTAGACCGCGTGCCTGCTGGGCGCGGTGGTCGGGTGGTGCAGCACCATGTCCGACCGGTAGTCGATCATCCATCCCGCGTCCAGCGCCCGCCAGGCCAGATCGGTCTCCTCATGGGCGTAGAAGAAGTCGTCCGGCAACCCTCCGACCTGCTCGAAGACCGCAGTGCGGACCGCGTTGGCACCACCGAGGAAGGTGGTGACCCGCGAGGACCGCATCGGGTCGGCGGCGCGCAGCCGGGGCACATGGCGGCGCTGGGTGACGCCCGTGTCGGGGTCGGCGATACGGAAGGAGATGATGCCCAGCTCCGGGTCGTCGGCGAACGCCGCACGGCACAGCTCGGCCGTGTCGGTGCCCGGCAGCAGCCCGTCGTCGTCCAGGAACAGCAGCACGTCGACGTCGCGGCCGCCCGGCCCGAACGCCTCGATGCCGACGTTGCGCCCCGCCGGGATGCCCACGTTCTCGGGCAGCTCGACGGTCCGTACGTCCTCGGGGAGCGCCGGAAGCGGTGAGCCGTTGCCCACGACGACCACCTCGACCCGGTCGCCGTCCTGCTTGGCGACCGAGTCGAGCAGCGCGCGCAGCTCTTCGGGGCGGTTGCCCATCGTCAGGACGACCGCTCCGACCTTCATCGTGCCGCCCGTCACTTGAGCCTGCTCGACGCGAGGATGGACACCAGGTGAAGCAGGGTTTGCACCAAAGCGATACCGGCGAGCACGGCCACACCCAGCCGGGTGAAGAAGAGGTCGCCGCGCACCTGGTCCACGACCGCCAGCGCGAGGACCAGCAGCGACGCCTCGATCCCGAGGATCAGCCGGTGGAACTGCAGCGCCGCGGCCGCCTTGCGGGCCAGCGCCATACCGGACGAGCGCGGCTCGGACGCCGCCTCCTTGACCGGGGGAAGACCGCCCTGGTGCCGGGCGACACCGACGAGGTCGGTCTCGGCCTTGATCAGGACGGCACCGAGCGCGGCGAGGGTGCCGAGGAACGCCCACAGCCAGTCGATCCGCCCGGAGCCCCACAGGTCGGCGGCGCGCAGACCGAAGCCGACGAGCACCGCGGCGTCGCACAGGTAGGCGCCGACCCGGTCCAGGTACACACCGCTCAGCGAGAACTGCTTCTTCCAGCGGGCTATCTCGCCGTCGACGCAGTCCAGCAGCAGGTAGAGCTGGACCATCAGCACCCCGAGCACGGCGCCCGCGATCCCCGGCACCAGCAGTGCCGGGGCCGCGAGGACGCCGAAGACGGTCATCAGATACGTCAGCTGGTTGGGCGTGACCCGCGTGTTCACCAGGTGCCGGTCGCAGCGCAGCGAGATCTCCCGCATGTACAGGCGCCCGGCCCAGTGCTCACCGCTCCGCCGGTCCTTCACCCCCACGGGGTGAACGACCGGGCGGAGTTCAGCCACTGATGGCTTGACTGACTGCTTTGGCATAGTCGGCGTAAGCGTCCCTGATCGCGTCGGAAGAGAGGTCGAGGTGCTCGAGGATCGTGTAGCGCCCGGGGCGGGTCTTCGGCGCGTACTCCACGACCTGGACGAACTCGTCCACGGTGAAGCCGATCTCCTCGGGCAGCACCGGAAGACCGTGCCGGTGCAGCACTTCGGCCATGAACGCCGACTGCTCGTGCTCCCCGCGCAGGTACATCGCGAACGCCCCGCCAAGCCCGCACTGCTCGCCGTGGCTCGCCGCGCGCTTGGGGAACATGAGGTCGAAGGCGTGGTTGATCTCGTGGCAGGCGCCGGACGCCGGACGGGAGTCGCCCGCGACCGACATCGAGATGCCGGTGAGGACCAGGCCCTCGGCCAGCACCTGGAGGAAGCTGTCGTCGCCGACGCCGCCGGGGTGGCGCAGCACGGCCTCGCCCGCCTGGCGTGCCATGGCGGCCGCGAGTCCGTCGATCTGCTCGCCCGTCTCGCGGTGGGACAGCTCCCAGTCCGCGACCGCCGAGATGTTGGAGAGCGCGTCGCCGATGCCGGAGCGGACGAAGCGGACCGGGGCCTCGCGGATCACATCGAGGTCGATGACCACGGCGATCGGGTTCGGCACCCCGTACGAGCCGCGGCCCGCGTCGTTGTCGAGCGTCGCGACCGGTGAGCACAGACCGTCGTGCGAGAGGTTCGTGGCGACGGCGACCAGCGGAAGGCCGATGCGCGCCGCGGCGAACTTCGCACAGTCGATGATCTTGCCACCGCCGAGCCCCACGACCGCGTCGTAGTGCCCGGACTTCATCCGGTCGGCGAGCTTGATCGCGTCATCGAGGGTGCCGCCGCCCACCTCGTACCAGCTCGCGCCCGGCAGCGCCGGGGCCAGCCGCTCGCGCAGCAGGGCCCCGGAGCCGCCGCTGATCGCGACGGCGAGCTTGCCGGAGGACGAGATCCGCTGGTCGGCCAGGACGTCCGCCAGGTCGTCCAGGGCGCCCGCGCGGATGTCGACGACGAGCGGCGAGGGGATGAGCCTCGTCAGTACTGGCACGCGATCTCACGGCCCTTCGCCAGGTCGTCATGGTTGTCGATCTCGACCCACTTGACGTCGCCGATCGGGGCCACGTCGACCTTGAAGCCGCGGTTGACCAGCTCCTGGTAGCCGTCCTCGTAGTAGAGGTCGGGGTCGCGCTCGAAGGTGGTCTTCAGCGCGTCGGCGAGGTCGGCCGCGGCGTCGCCCTCGATGAGGGTGACGCCGATGTACTCGCCGGTCGCCTCGGCCGGGTCCATCAGCTTGGTGATCTTCTGGACGCCCTTGGCGGGGTCCGCGACGACCTTCATCTCCTCGTCGGCGAGCTGCTTCACCGTGTCGAGCGCGAGGATGATCTTCTGGCCGTTGCCCTGCGCGGCGAGCAGGGTCTTCTCGACGGAGACCGGGTGCACGGTGTCGCCGTTGGCGAGGATCACGGTGTGCTTGATCGCGTCACGCGCGCACCACAGGGAGTAGGCGTTGTTCCACTCCTCGGCCTTGTCGTTGTCGATCAGGGTGAGCTTGAGGCCGTACTTCTGCTCCAGGGCCTCCTTGCGCTCGTACACCGCTTCCTTGCGGTAGCCGACCACGATCGCGACCTCGGTCAGGCCGACCTCCGCGAAGTTGCCGAGGGTCAGGTCGAGGACGGTGGTCTCACCGTCGACCGGCACCAGGGCCTTGGGGAGGGTGTCGGTGTAGGGGCGCAGACGCCGTCCGGCGCCGGCCGCCAGCACGAGGCCGATCATGCGGGTTCTCCTGTTTCGTCGTGGACAGCGGGTGCTCCGGAGGACACCCAGAAGCGGATGCTCTCGATGAGCACCGTCAGCGCGATGACCACGGCGAGCGCGGTCAGCGCGATGGTGAAACCTTGGTTCGGGCCGCCCTGGCTCCGGCCGAGCAGCAGCGCGGCGATGGCCGTGACCACCAGGATCCGCCCCTCGTGCCCGCCTATCGCCCGCACCAGCCAGTGCGGGGGCGCCCCGGTGCCGCCGCGGATGCGGTACACCGTGTCGTAGTGATGGTAGGCGACGGCCGCCACCAGCCCGAAAGCAGCGGGCAACGCTCCGTTTACCTGCGACCGTGCCGCGAGGATGAGGACGGTCCCGTACTCGGCGGCCCGGAAGAGCGGCGGCACCAGCCAGTCGAGCGGGCCCTTCAGCGGTGCGGCGACGGCGCAGCCCGCGAGGACGGCGTACAGCGCGGCGGCCGCGACGGCGAGCCAGGACCCGGCGGGCAGCGCGGCGGCGCCGGCGACGAGCGCCGCGGCGCCGAAGGCGGCCGTGACGGGGGCCAGGTACGCCGACGGCCGGTGAGCCGTGGCCTTGGCGATCAGCTCGGCGAGCGGGCCCGAGTCCGCGAGGTCGGCGAGGGCCTGGGCGGCGCGGTCGGTGCGCCGCGCCTTGCGGGTGAGCGAGCGCAGCACCCGGCCCGCGGTTGTGTAGCAGGCGGCCAGCGCACAGCCGATGATCAGGACGTAGAGGGTGATGCGGGGCGTGGTGAGCGCGGTCAGCACGGCGATCATCGCCCAGCGCTCGCCGATCGGCAGCACGATCATGCGCCGCACCCAGACCGTCCAGCCGACGCTGTTGAGGCGGTCGGAGAGGGCGGCGGTGGGGCTGCTGTTGCCGGTGGCGTCGTGGTTGGCCTCGTTGAAGGAGAAGTCCACGACGTGGCGGCAGCTCTGGAGCACCATCGCGCCCAGCGCGAGCGCCCACACGTCGTCCCCGCCGCCGTCGGCGTTGGCGGCCCCGAGGGCGAGGCCCGCGTAGTACGCGTACTCCTTGGCCCGGTCGAACGTCGCGTCCAGCCAGGCGCCGAGGGTGGAGTACTGCAGCGAGTAGCGGGCCAGCTGGCCGTCGGTGCAGTCGAGGACGAACGAGGCGATCAGCAGCAGCCCGGCCGCGACGAACCCGGACCGGGTGCCGGTGGCGGCGCAGCCCGCCGCGATGAGGGCGGTGAGGAGGGAGGCGGTGGTGACCTGATTGGGCGTCAGCCCGCGGCGGGCGCACCAGCGGGCGATGTAGCGGGAGTAAGGGCTGACGCAGAACGTCGTGAAGAAGCCGTCGCGCCCCTTCACGGCGGCGCGCAGCCGCACCTTCTCCTCGTCCACGGCCGCGGTCTCCGCCAGCGCCGCCGCCCGCCGCTCCGCGTCCGTGGGCACGGTGGCGACGAGCACGCCCAGCTCGGGCCGGTGCGGGGCGACGCCTTCGGCGTCGAGGGCGGCGGCGATGTCGTCCACGAGGGAGGGCGTACGGGCTTCGGCCGCTTCCTCGGCGCTGCCGACCGTCGCCACCGATCCGGCGGCGCCCGCGTCCGCGCCCAGCCCGGCGGCGCCCGAGGGAGACGGCGCGCGCTCGGCGTGCCCGGCGGCGCCCGGGGCGGCCGTGGCGGACGTCACCGCGCGGGTGAGCGCGGCCCGTGCCTCCGGCTGCGCCGTCAGCGCGCCGGACACGGCGGCCGCGGGGAAGCGGGGGTCGGTCAGCGCCAGCCGCAGGGCATGGCCGTGACCGACGAAACGGGGATCGACGAGGGCCACCCGCTCACGCGGCGGGACGGCGGCCAGCTCCGTCGCCACCCCGGCCGCGCCGGTGGCCGTGCGCACGTCGAAACCCAGCGACCGCAGGTCGTCCTGGAGGGACGAGCCGGCGACCGGATCACCGGTGAGAATCGCGGTCGACAGACGAACTCACTCCTTGGCAGCTGACATGGGGCCGCGCCGCTCTGGCACAGGCCTTAAGCCCTCGGAACAGGGGGCATCGCGCATCCCGGTCCCGGGTGGGGCGGGCGGCATGTCGGCAGAGGCTATCGGATCGATGGAAGCAGCCGTTCACCGCGCATTCACCACACGATCGGGGGAACGACCGCTTCCGCGCGCCGCCGATCATCATGGTGGATGGCGTGTCCCCTCGACAAACGGGCGCTGCCCTGACCTGTGGATAGGGTGCCGTCATGACGTGGCTGATCACAGGTGGTGCCGGATATATCGGGGCGCATGTCGTGCGGGCGATGGCCCAGGCCGGTGAGCGGGTGGCCGTGCTCGACGACCTCTCCAGCGGAATCCCCGGGCGGCTGCCCGAGGACGTTCCGCTCGTACGCGGCTCCACGCTCGACCGTGAGCTGCTGGACCGTACGTTCGCCGAGCTGGACATCACCGGTGTGGTGCACCTGGCGGCGAAGAAGCAGGTCGGGGAGTCGGTCGAGCAGCCGCTGCGGTACTACCGGGAGAACGTGCACGGACTCACCGTGCTGCTGGAGGCCGTGGCCGACGCCGGGATCGGCAGCTTCCTCTTCTCCTCCTCCGCCGCCGTCTACGGCATGCCGGATGTGGAACTGGTCACCGAGGACACCCCGCGCGTGCCGATGAACCCGTACGGAGAGACCAAGCTCGCCGGAGAATGGCTGGTCAGGGCCGTGGGAGCGGCGCATTCGATCTCGACGGCGTGTCTGCGCTACTTCAATGTGGCGGGTGCCACGCGGCCCGAGCTGGCCGACACCGGCGTGTTCAACATCATCCCGATGATGTTCGAGCGGATCACACATGGGGAGGCCCCGAGGATCTTCGGTGACGACTATCCGACCCCGGACGGCACCTGCATCCGCGACTACATCCATGTGGAGGACCTGGCCTCCGCCCACCTCGCCGTGGCCCGCCGACTGGCCGCGTCCCCGGGCGCGGGCGATCTGACGGTGAACATCGGCACCGGCCAGGGGGTCTCGGTGCGCGAGATGGCCGACCTGATCGCCGAGGTCACCGGCCGCCACGAGCCCGCCCCCGTGGTCGAGCCCCGCCGCCCGGGCGACCCGGCCCGGGTCATCGGGTCGACCGAACTGATCACCAAGGAGCTGGGCTGGAGCGCCCGGCACGGGGTGCGCGCGATGGTCGAGTCGGCCTGGGAGGGCTGGTGCCTCCACCATCCCGAGGCGCGCCAGAGCTGAAAAGCTACGGCCGGTCGGCGGTACGGCCCGCCCGGAGCGCGATGCCCGCGTAGTTCACTGGGTGCGGGGGCCGTCCCGGGCAGGAGGGCCGTAGCGACATGGGCGCAGGTCATGACCACCGCACCGCGGGCGCCGGGCACCGGTGGCGGCTGCGGCTCGCGCTCGTCATCACCGTCACCGTGATGGTCGTGGAGATCGTCGGCGGGCTGCTCGCCGATTCGCTCGCACTGCTGGCGGACGCCGGGCACATGGCGACGGACGCGCTCGGCCTGGCCATGGCGCTGCTGGCGATCCACTTCGCGGGGCGCCCGCCGAGCCCGCGGCGTACGTATGGATACGCGCGCGCCGAGATCCTGGCGGCGCTGGGGAACTGTCTGCTGCTGTTCGGCGTCGGCGGCTACATCCTCTGCGAGGCGGTGCTGCGCCTCCTCGACCCCGCCGCCACCCAGGGCCGCCTGGTGATCGTCTTCGGGGCGGTCGGCCTGGTCGCGAACCTGGTGTCGCTGGCCCTGCTGCGGGGCGGGCAGCGGGAGAGCCTGAATGTGCGGGGCGCGTTCCTGGAGGTGCTGGCGGACGCCCTCGGATCGGTCGCGGTGCTGGTGTCGGCCGGGATCATCCTGGCCACGGGGTGGCAGGCGGCCGATCCGATCGCCTCGCTCGGGATCGCGCTCATGATCGTGCCGCGTACGTACGCCCTGCTCCGGGAGACGCTGAACGTCCTCCTGGAGGCGGCGCCGCGGAATGTGGACATGGCGTCGGTGCGCGCCCACATCCTCGCCCTGCCCGGGGTGGAGGGGCTGCACGATCTCCACGTATGGACGATCACCTCCGGAATGCCGGTGCTCTCCGCCCATGTGGTGGTCGGGCGACCGGTGCTCGACGCGGTGGGTCATGAGCGGCTGCTGCACGATCTCCAGGGATGTCTAGGGAAGCATTTCGACGTCGCACACTGCACGTTTCAGCTCGAACCGGGTGGACATGCTGATCACGAAGCCCGGCTGTGCCAGTGACACGTGCGTGGGTGCGGCAGACTTGGGGGCCAAAGTCGGAACTATGAGGACGGTCATGCCGATCACACCTGCCAGCGGCCCTTCCGCCGAGACCGCCACGTCCCCCGGGACGAACGGCTCGCCGGAATCGATCATGCTTGAACTGGTCGATGAGGACGGCACCACGATCGGCACCGCGGAGAAGCTGTCCGCGCACCGGGCGCCCGGGCAGCTGCACCGGGCGTTCTCCGTCTTCCTCTTCGACGCGCAGGGGCGGCTGCTGCTCCAGCGCCGCGCCCTGGGCAAGTACCACTCCCCCGGCGTGTGGTCGAACACCTGCTGCGGCCATCCGTACCCCGGCGAGCCGCCGTTCGTGGCCGCGGCCCGCCGGACGGGCGAGGAGCTGGGCGTCGCGCCCGCGCTGCTCGGCGAGGCGGGCACGGTCCGCTACAACCACCCGGACCCGGCCTCGGGCTTGGTCGAGCAGGAGTACAACCACCTGTTCGTCGGGCTGCTGAAGGAGACGCCGCGACCGGATCCGCAGGAGATCGGCGAGACGGCCTTCGTCACGCCGGACGAGCTGGCGAAGCTGCATGCGGAGGGTCCGTTCTCGGCCTGGTTCATGACCGTGCTGGACGCGGCCCGGCCGGCGATCCGGGAGCTGGCCGGGGCGGCCGCAGGCTGGTGAGCTGCCCGCCGGGGCCGCCGGGGGCGGGGCCGGGAGCGGCGGAGGTCAGCGGCAGGGTCGCCCAGACCGCCTTGCCGCCGCTCGCCGTGTGATCGACGTCGTACCGCCCGCCGGACTCCTCCGCGATCGCCCGCACCAGCAGCAGTCCGCGGCCGCCGGTCCGGTCCTGGTCCGTCTCCAGCTCCAGGGGCCTGGGCCGGTACGGATGGTTGTCCTCGACGGCGACCCGCACCCAGCCCCGGCGGATCGACACCTCGACGGCGATCTGCGGGGAGAGCAGGGCCGCGTGCCGCACCGCGTTGGTGACCAGCTCGGAGACGATCAGCAGCAGATTCGGCACCAGATCGCCGTGCCCGGCCACCCCCTGATGGGTCAGCAGATCGCGCACCGCGTGCCGGGCCTGCGGTACGGAGGTTTCGAGGGCCGGAGCGGTGAACCGCCACACCCCCTCCCCGACCCCCTCACCGACCGCCGGTCCGCGCGGCGGGGCGTGCCCCTGTTCGGCTCTCCCGACGATCTCCATGCCCGACACCCACCCATCGCCACGGCTCGACCTCTCGGGTCGAGTGTTGGGAACGGTCAGGTACGGACCGGTGGAGTTGACGTAACTTCACGCCTATCGACTACTTTTGTTCGTTGGCGTATGCCAGGGTCACACGCTCGACTGTTCCTGCCCGTCTGGATGACGCCCTCTGGTGCCTATGGCTTGACCCTCGCGCAGTGCCCCGGCCCGGCGCCCTCGGGACGTGCGGCGGGCGGCCCGGATACGATCCGCCGCATGGAGCCCTGCCTGCGGCACGACGTCACGGACGGCATAGCGACCGTCGTCATCCGCAATCCCGCCAAGCGCAACGCGCTGACCCCCGCCATGTGGCGCGCGCTGCCCCCGCTGCTCGACCAGTTCGCGGCCGACCCCGCCGTACGGGCCCTCGTGCTCACCGGCCACGGGGACACCTTCTGCGCGGGCGCCGACATCGGCTCACTGAGCGCGACGTACGAGGAGACGACGGGCCTCGCCCTGCCCGCCGAGGAGGCCCTCGCGGCCTTCCCCAAACCGACGCTGGCCGCGGTGCGCGGCTACTGCGTGGGCGGCGGCTGCCAGTTGGCGGCCGCCTGCGATCTGCGGTTCGCGGAGGAGGGCGCGCTCTTCGGGATCACCCCGGCCAAGCTCGGCATCGTCTACGCCCCCGGCTCCACCCGGCGGCTGGTGGAGCTGACCGGACCGGCAGCCGCCAAGTACCTGCTGTTCTCAGGCGAGCTGATCGACACCGCGCGGGCGCTGCGCACCGGGCTGGTCGACGAGGTGCTGCCGACCGGTGAGCTGGACAAGCGGATCGCGGAGTTCACACGGGTGCTGGTGTCCCGGTCGCAGCTCACCCAGGCGGCGGCCAAGGAGTTCGCCGCCGGGCCCGCCGACGCGGAGCGCATCGCGTACTGGCAGGCACAGGTGGGGGCCAGCGGGGAGGCCGGGGAGGGGATCGCCGCCTTCCTGGAGCGCCGGGCGCCACGCTTCGGCTGGACCCCGCCGGTCGCCTGACGGCACCGGCGCCTCCCCCGGACCAGGCTTCCGGACCCGGCTGACAGCTTTTCTTACCAGCCGGTAGCGTGCGGCCCATGACCACTCTTCCCGAGCGCGCCGTACGGCGCTGCCACTCCGTCGTCAATCCGCTGCACTCCTGCGTCTACTTCGCCCCGGACTACGCCAACGAGCTGACCGAGCTGGGCCTGGAGGAGCGGGGCGCCGTCTACTTCGTGGGCCGTGCGGCGGCGTTCGGCCGGGTGGGCGCCGGGACCGTTACCGCGACCTTCTACAACTTCAAGCACGACCTGGTCGCCCGCCACATCCCGCGCGCCTGGGACGTGGTCTCCCCCGAGGCCGCCCTGGAGGCCCGGCTGCGGGCGGCCGACTCCGTACTGCGGCGGCTGCTCGGGGACGACGCGGTGGCCTCGAAGGAGATGGCCGAGGCCGCCGAGCTGGCGCTGCGCGCGACCGAGGCGTGTTCCCGCTCCGCACGTCCCCTGTACGCCGCCCACGCCGACCTCCCGGTGCCCGAGGCCCCGCACCTGGCCCTGTGGCACGCCGCCACCCTGCTGCGCGAGCACCGCGGCGACACCCATCTGCTGACCCTCGTCGCCGCCGGGCTGGACGGGGTGGAGGCCATGGTCAGCCACGCGGCGACCGGCAAGGGCATGTCCCCGAAGTGGCTCCTCGCCACCCGCGGCTGGTCGGCCGAGGAGCTGGCCGCCGGGCGGGACCGGCTGCGCGAGCGCGGGCTGCTGGACGAGGCGGGC
The DNA here is from genome assembly GCF_055591805.1 of Streptomyces sp. NPDC041200. Taxonomy (NCBI): domain Bacteria; kingdom Bacillati; phylum Actinomycetota; class Actinomycetes; order Kitasatosporales; family Streptomycetaceae; genus Streptomyces; species Streptomyces sp. NPDC041200. Next base: position 32,711 of record NZ_JBVIZF010000035.1, read on the forward strand.
GAGCTGACCCAGGCGGGGATCGACCAGCGCGAGGCCTTGGAGGCCGAGACGGACCGCCTGGACGCCGCCCCGTACGAGCACCTGGGCGCGGCCGGGGTGGCCCGGCTGACGGAGCTGGCCGGGGCGTTCACGGCGCGGGCCATGGAGGCGGGCGCCTTCCCGGCGGACCTCCGCGGCAAGGGCTGACACGCCGCCCTGAGGTCGGGGCGGGTTTGCGCGGAGCGAGGCGGGATACCCGGCTGATGAGTGATCGGCCGCCCTTTCACCGGGCGCCCAACCGCGCGCCGCGCACGCCGGCGAGTGCCCGTGCTCCGCGTACGTGCGGCGCCCAGCGGCGGCTGCCGACCCGCTCCCGACCCGATGGGAGGTCTGAAGTGTTGCGAGCTATCGCCGATGTGCTCCGTGCCATCGGATCCGCGATCGCCACGGTGGTGACGCTTCCGTTCCGTGCCATTGCCCGGCTGTTCGGCGGGGCCGCCGACACGGCGGGCGGCGCACGCCGCCGCCGGCACATCTGAGCCCGGTACGCGCCCTCCGACACCCGCCGAACACGTCGTCCGTGACCGCTTCGTCAGTGTCACCTGCCACAATGCAGAGGCAGTGCAGACCGAAAGCGGAGCGTGATCGTGACGACGTCCATCGAAGGCAGGATCGCCGAGGAACTCGGCGTACGGGAACGGCAGGTCAAAGCCGCCGTCGAGCTGCTCGACGGCGGCTCTACCGTGCCGTTCATCGCGCGCTACCGCAAGGAAGCGACGGAAATGCTCGACGACGCGCAGCTGCGCTCCCTGGAGGAGCGGCTGCGCTATCTGCGTGAGCTGGAGGAGCGGCGCACCGCGATCCTCGAATCGGTCAGGTCGCAGGGGAAGCTGGACGAGGCGCTGGAGGCGCAGATCCTCGCCGCCGACTCCAAGGCCCGGCTGGAGGACATCTACCTCCCCTACAAGCCGAAGCGCCGCACGAAGGCGCAGATCGCCCGCGAGGCCGGTCTCGAACCGCTCGCCGACGGGCTGCTCGGCGACCCCGGCGTGGAGCCTACGGCGGCCGCCGCCGCGTTCGTGGACGCCGAGAAGGGCGTCGCGGACCCGGCCGCCGCGCTGGAGGGCGCGCGGGCGATCCTCACCGAGCGGTTCGGGGAGGACGCGGACCTCATCGGTGAGCTGCGCGAGCGCATGTGGTCGCGGGGGCGGGTCGCCACCAAGGTGCGGGAGGGCAAGGAGGAGGCGGGCGCCAAGTTCGCCGACTACTTCGACTTCGCCGAGCCCTTCACCGAGCTGCCCTCGCACCGGGTGCTAGCGATGTTCCGCGGTGAGAAGGAAGAGGTCCTGGACCTCGCCCTGGAGCCGGAGGAGCCGTCCGAGGACCCCGGGCCCACCTCGTACGAGCGGTCCATCGCGCACCGCTTCGGCATCGCCGACCGCGGCCGCCCGGCCGACAAGTGGCTGGCCGACACCGTGCGGTGGGCCTGGCGCACCCGCGTCCTCGTCCACCTCGGCATCGACCTGCGGCTGCGGCAGGCCGCCGAGGACGAGGCCGTGCGGGTCTTCGCCGCCAACCTCCGCGATCTGCTGCTCGCCGCCCCGGCGGGCACGCGCGCCACGATGGGTCTTGACCCCGGCTTCCGTACGGGCGTGAAGGTGGCCATCGTCGACGCGACCGGCAAGGTGGCCGCGACCGACACGATCTATCCGCACGTCCCGCGGAACCAGTGGGAGCAGTCGCTTGACCGGCTCGCCAAGCTGGCCCGCGAGCACGACGTCGATCTGATCGCCATCGGCAACGGCACGGCCTCCCGGGAGACCGACAAGCTCGCGGGCGACCTGTGCGCCAAGCACCCGGAGCTGAAGCTGACCAAGGTGATGGTCTCCGAAGCGGGCGCCTCCGTGTACTCCGCCTCCGCTTTCGCCTCCCAGGAGCTGCCGGACCTCGACGTCTCGCTGCGCGGCGCGGTCTCGATCGCGCGGCGGCTCCAGGACCCGCTGGCCGAGCTGGTCAAGATCGACCCGAAGTCCATCGGGGTCGGTCAGTACCAGCACGATCTATCCGAGGTGAAGCTGTCGCGTTCGCTCGACGCGGTCGTCGAGGACTGTGTGAACGGGGTCGGGGTGGACGTCAACACCGCGTCCGCGCCGCTCCTCAGCCGGGTCTCGGGCATCGGCGCCGGGCTCGCGGAGAACATCGTCGCCCACCGCGACACCAACGGGCCCTTCCGCAGCCGCAAGGCCCTCAAGGACGTGGCCCGGCTCGGCCCCAAGGCGTACGAGCAGTGCGCGGGCTTCCTCCGCATCCTCGGCGGCGACGACCCGCTGGACGGCTCCAGCGTGCACCCCGAGGCCTACCCGGTGGTGCGCCGCATGATCGCCTCCACGGGTGGCGACGTGACCGCGCTCATCGGCAACACGGCCACGCTGCGGTCGTTGCGGCCGGATGACTTCGTGGACGACGCCTTCGGTCTGCCGACCGTCACCGACATCCTGAAGGAGCTGGAGAAGCCGGGCCGTGACCCGCGCCCCGCCTTCAAGACGGCCACCTTCAAGGAGGGCGTCGAGAAGATCGGCGATCTGGCGTCCGGGATGATCCTGGAGGGGGTCGTCACGAACGTGGCCGCGTTCGGGGCGTTCGTGGATGTCGGGGTGCACCAGGATGGGCTGGTGCACGTCTCCGCGATGTCCAAGACGTTCGTCAAGGATCCGCGGGATGTGGTGAAGCCGGGTGACATCGTGCGGGTGAAGGTCCTCGATGTGGACATTCCGCGCAAGCGGATCTCGCTGACGCTGCGGCTGGATGACGAGGCGGGTACCGGTGGGGGCGGCGGCCGCGCCGACCGCTCCGACCGCTCCGACCGCTCCGAGCAGGGTGGCGGCGGGCGCCGTTCCGCCCCCAAGCAGCGCCAGGGCGGCGGCGGCCGCGGCGGCTCGCGGGGCGGCGGCGGGCGTGATGCCGCGCCCGCCAACGGGGCGATGGCGGACGCACTGCGGCGCGCCGGGCTGCTGGACCCCAAGCGGCGGTAGCCGTCGCGGTGGCGGGGTGGGTTTTCCCCCACCCCGCCCCCTCCCGCAGCATGAGTGGGCCCCGGACCGGGGTCAGGACTCCGTCACGTGGCCCTCCGCTACGTGGAGGCGGCGGGTGGTGTGGACCGCTTCCAGCATGCGGCGGTCGTGGGTGACCAGGAGCAGCGTGCCCTGGTAGGAGGCGAGGGCGGACTCCAGCTGCTCGATCGCGGGCAGGTCCAGGTGGTTGGTGGGCTCGTCCAGGACCAGCAGGTTGACGCCGCGGGCCTGGAGCAGGGCCAGTGCCGCGCGGGTGCGCTCCCCCGGGGAGAGCGTGGACGCCGGGCGCAGTACGTGGGCGGCCTTCAGGCCGAACTTGGCCAGCAGGGTCCGTACGTCCGCGGGCGCCATCTCCGGCGCCGCCGCGCCGAACGCGTCCAACAGGGCCTCGTCGCCGAAGAAGAGCGCGCGAGCCTGGTCGACCTCGCCGACCACCACCCCCGGCCCGAGTGACGCATGGCCCTCGTCCAGGGGAAGGCGGCCCAGGAGGGCGGCCAGCAGCGTGGATTTGCCGGAGCCGTTCGCGCCGGTCACCGCGATCCGGTCCGCCCAGTCGATCTGCAGGTCGACCGGGCCGAAGTGGAAGTCGCCGCGGCGCACCTCGGCCCCGCGCAGGGTCGCCACGACCGCGCCGGAGCGCGGCGCGGCGGCGATCTCCATCCGCAGTTCCCACTCCTTGCGCGGCTCCTCGACCACGTCCATCCGCTCGATCAGCCGGTCCGTCTGGCGCGCCTTGGCGGCCTGCTTCTCGGTGGACTCGACGCGGTGGTTCCGGGCGATCTTGTCGCCGTCGGTGGCCTTGCGGCGGGCGTTCTTGACGCCCTTTTCCATCCAGGCGCGCTGAGTGCGGGCTCGGGCCTCCAGGGTGGCGCGGGTGTCCGCGTACTCCTCGTAGCGTTCGCGGGCGTGCCGGCGGGCGGTCTCCCGCTCCTCCAGATAGGCGGTGTAGCCACCGCCGAACAGGTTCACCTGCTGCTGGGCCAGGTCGAGTTCGAGGACCTTGTCGACGGTACGGGCGAGGAATTCGCGGTCGTGGCTGACGAGCACCGTACCGGCGCGGAGCCCCCCGACGAACGTTTCGAGGCGCTGGAGCCCGTCGAGGTCGAGGTCGTTCGTCGGCTCGTCGAGGAGGAAGACGTCGTACCGGCTGAGCAGCAGCGAGGCGAGACCGGCGCGGGCCGCCTGGCCGCCGGACAGGGCGGTCATCGGGCGGTCGAGCGAGATGTCGAGCCCGAGGGAGGCGGCGACCTCGTCGGCGCGTTCGTCGAGGTCGGCGGCGCCGAGCGAGAGCCAGCGCTCCAGGGCGACGGCGTACGCGTCGTCCGCACCGGGTGCGCCGTCCGCGAGCGCCTGGGTGCTGGCGTCGAGGTCGGCCTGCGCGGCGGCCACGCCGGTGCGGCGGGCCAGAAACGCCCGTACGGTCTCCCCCGCCCGCCGCTCGGGCTCCTGCGGGAGGTGGCCCACGGTGGCGTGCGGCGGGCTGAGCCGGATGGCGCCGTGCTCGGGGTCGGTGAGCCCGGCGAGCAGCCGCAGCAGGGTCGACTTCCCGGCTCCATTGACCCCGACGAGGCCGATGACCTCGCCTGGGGCGACGACGAGATCGAGCCCGGAGAAGAGGGGGCGGTCACCGTGTCCGGCGGCCAGGTCCTTGGCGACGAGAGTGGCAGTCATCAGGCAGTAGATCCTAACTGCCGCCCGCGCCGCCGGGCTCGGCTTTTCCCCCACCCCGCCCCTCCCCGGAACCATGGGCCCCGCCGTGGGCGCCAGTCGGCCGAGGGGCCACGGCTCGGCGAGCACCGGTGGCGGACCGGTGCCCCGGCCAGCAGGCACACGCCACCGGGGGATCCGGCGCCGAGGCGGTCCTGGGGCGGGCGGCCGGGGGTTCGCGCCCCCTTGGAGCGTGGTGGCCGCCTGGGCGCGGTCGGGGACGGCGGGAGGGGGTCGGGGTCGGAGGGGTGGGGTCCTGGACGCTGACGTGTATTTGTGGCGCCGTGGACTCCCGGCCGACCCCTCGTTCCCGGGCGGCGGCGCCGTAAATATGCGGTCCAGGGCCCTGCCCCGGAGGCCCCGGCGCCCGCACCCACCACCTACCGCAACCGCACCCCCACGGCGCCGCAGCCTCACCGCGGCGCAGCCCTACCGCGTTATCGGGGCTGTCAGGACCGTGTTCGCAGTGCGGGCCTCCAGGTAGGTGTCGCCTCGGGCGGTTCTCGGGGGGAGAGGGAGGGGGTGGAGGCCGGGCGGGAGGGGGGCGTCGAACACGGGGTGGGTGTGGGGGCGGGAGAGGCGGTCCAGGCGGTGGGCCGCCAGACGGACGCGGCACTCGGACGCGACCTCGACGAGCGCCTCGCCGTTCCGCGCCGTGAGGCGGACCAGGCGGCGGCGGTCCTGGGGGATGGGGTCCAGGGCCTGTTCCACCTGGGCGACGAGCAGGGGGACGATGGGGGCGAGGCCGGTGATGAAGACGGCGTCGGAACGGGCCTTCGCGAAGGCGTCCCGGACGGCGTCACGCTCGGCCTGATGGATCGTCCGGCCGAAGAACACCACGCCGTAGCGGCGGAGTTCGGCGGCGTGGGCTCCCACCGCGTCGAGGGTGATCTCGGCGCCGATGCCGGTGCGCCGCAGGGCGGCGGCCAGTTTGGCGAGGAGGGCGGCGCGGCGGCCGACGAGGAGGACGCGGCGGTGGGCGGAGAGGTCGTGGGCGTCGGCGGTGAGGAGCAGTCGGCCGAGTTCCGCGCGGTACTGGTCGCCGTGGAAGCGGTAGGGGCCGATGCCGTGGTAGCCGTCGCGTTCGGGGTCGGGGGCCTGGTCGGTCTGCCAGCGGAAGTCCCGCCAGATGATGTCGGGCCCGTCCCGTTCGATGACGGCGGTGACCGCGCCGCAGGCGAGCCCTTCGCATTCGGGGCAGCCGTAGATGACGTACCGTCCGCCATCGAGCGGCGGCTCGGCCTCCAGGAGAAGTCTGCGGACCTGTTCGGCGAAGACGGTGGGGCCGAGGTCGGAGGCGAGCGGGGAGACGGCGTCGAGGTCGGCTAGGCGCGGCAGGAGGGGTCTGCCGTCCATCACGAAGTCCAGGAAATCGCGGTGGGTTTGGTACGCGCCGTCGGACAGGACGCCACCGGCGCGCATCGCCGGGGCCAGCCCGAATGTCACGTACTCGGAGGTCATGCCCCAAGTATTCCCGCATCGGGGCAGCATCACCGCGACTCGCCTATAGCGGGAGGAAGCGAATGGAGAGAGGCGGGTGGAGCGCAGCGGATAAGGCACAGGGTCCGCCTCTCGCCGGAACCCCGGGCCGGGATGCGCGGGGCATCGGCAGGGGTCCGGCGAGAAGGCTTCGTCGCACCGGGTGCGGTGTCGACGGGCCCCGTGTGGCGGTGCGAACGGGCTAGCGGGACGTGCTCTCGCTCGCTGCGACCTTGCTGTCGTCGGCCTTAGAGCCGGCGGAGTCGGCGGATTCGGCTTCGCCCGTCCCGGCGGCACCGTCGATGTTCTCGGCGGGAGCGGCCGGGCCGATCCGGATCTCGAAGTCACCGTCGTACTTCTCGTGTCCGGCGATGACGGCCATCTCGACCGCTTCCTCGCCCTTCTCGCCCCGTACGATCAGCGGGTCGCGGCGCAGGTCCTTGAGCAGGGCCCAACACAGCCCGACCATCACCAGGGTGAAGGGCGCCGCCACCAGGATCGTCAGGTTCTGCAACCCGGTGAGCGCGTCGTCACCGCCGCCGCCGACGAGCAGCATGACGGCCGCGACGCCACCCGTGACCACGCCCCAGAAGATGACGACGAAGCGGCTCGGCTCGAAGGAGCCCTTCTGCGAGAGGGTGCCCATCACGATCGAGGCCGCGTCCGCGCCGGAGACGAAGAAGATGCCGACGAGGATCATCACGATGACGCTCATGACGCTGGCGATCGGGTACTGCTCGAGCACGCCGAACAGCTGGCCCTCAGGCGTGGTCTCCTTGCCCAGCTTGCCCGCTGCCTGGAGCTTCATCGACGAGCCGCCGAAGATCGCGAACCAGATGAGGCTGACCGAGCTGGGCACCAGGATCACACCGCCGACGAACTGCCGGATGGTGCGGCCGCGGCTGATCCGCGCGATGAACATGCCGACGAACGGCGTCCAGGAGATCCACCACGCCCAGTAGAAGACCGTCCAGTCGCTCAGCCAGGTCGCGACGGTGTCGCCACCGGTGGCCTCCGTACGGCCGACCAGCTGCGGCAGGTCACCGACGTAGGAGCCGATGGAGGTCGGGAGCAGGTCGAGGATGATGATCGTCGGACCGGCCACGAACACGAACACGGCCAGGAACAGCGCCAGGACCATGTTGATGTTGGACAGCCACTGGATGCCCTTCGCGACGCCCGAGACGGCGGAGGCGATGAACGCGACCGTCAGCACGGCGATCACGGCGACGAGCAGCCCGGTTCCGACGTTGCTCTTCCAGCCCAGCACCTCGACACCGCTGCCGATCTGCAGCGCGCCGAGCCCGAGGGACGCGGCGGACCCGAAGAGGGTGGCGAAGATCGCGAGGATGTCGATGACGCGACCGCCCGCGCCGTTGGCGTTCTTGCTGCCGATCAGCGGAGTGAAGACCGCGCTGATGGTCTGGCGGCGGCCGCGGCGGAAGGTGCTGTAGGCGATGGCGAGGCCCACGACCGCGTAGATCGCCCACGGGTGGAGCGTCCAGTGGAAGAGCGTCGTGGACATGGCGACCTGCATCTTCTCGGCCGCGGTGCCGGGGTCGGTCCCCGGCGGTGGGGTGATGAAGTGCGCCAGCGGCTCACTCACCCCGTAGAACATCAAGCCGATGCCCATGCCCGCGCTGAACATCATCGCGACCCATGAGACGGTCTTGAACTCGGGGTCCTCGCCTTCCTTCCCGAGCGTGATCTTGCCGTAGCGGCTCATCGCCAGCCACAGCGCGAAGATCACAAAGCCGGTGGCGGCGAGGATGAACGCCCAGCCACCGTTGTGGATCAGTCCGGACAGCATGCTGTCCGAGACACTTTCGAGAGTGTCCGTGAACAGGGCTCCCCAGACGACGAACGCGAGGGTGAGTCCGGCGGAGACGCCGAACACGATGCGGTCGGTCTGGGGAGCCGGAGTCGGGTCGGGACTACCGGGAAGGTCTGCCGTGACCGGAGGGTCGTTTCTTACGTCCCCCGAGTCCTTCTGTGTCTCCGTCACGCATAAACCTTTCACTGTGTTTGATTCCACTGGGTTTAATGGAACGAACATGCGGCTACCCAGTAGTCGGACACGTATGTCAGTACGACACCCGTTGTGTCAACACGTGTTCATGCGCTGACCTGCGGTGAGGTGATACGCTGCGCCGCCGTCCAGCAGCAGCGGGACGAGGGCCCGCAGCGGCTGCCGCAGCGGTACGAGGACATCGTGTCCCGCACCCCGGAGCGTCTTCGTCCGTATCCCGTGAAGGCCCAGCTCATCCCGTACGTCGGCGTACTGCGCGGCGCTCAACCGGTAACCGCACGGCGGGTCTTGGAGCACCTCGCCCGCCTCGGCCGGGTCGTTGTCGGCGCCACCGAGGTACACCGGGCCCCGGTCGGCGTAGCCGGACAGCCGGGCCGCCGTCGTCGCGGCCTCTATGCGCGGGCGCCGGTCCCGCATGAAGTCGAACGCTCCGTCCAGGGCGGCGAGTTGGGAGCCCACCCGGCGCTTGTTGTTGACGGCGGGGTCGGCCTGCTCGGCGTCGGTGAGCGGGTCGACGCGGGTCTCGACGAGCTGCCCGATGGTGTTCTTGACCCCGGCGGTGTTCCGCAGGATGCGCTCCTGGCCGTCGCCCGCGACCTGCTTGACCGGTTCGCCCGTCTCGGGGTCGGTCCAGATGCCGTAGACGCCGGTGGAGTAGCCCGCGCCCTCGGCGTGCGGGCGTACGTACCGGTCCGCCAGGGCGCGCGCCTCGCGGTGGACGGGGGCGGCGGTGTTGAGGTTGCGCGGCCACAGGGCCAGCAGGTCCTTCATGTAGTACGGGACGGTGGCCCCGTACTCGTGCAGGTCGTACACGGTGTCCGGCTGCCAGTCGCGGATGACGCGCGTCATGGCGCGGGCCTCGGCGGTGGTGAGCGCGATGTGGTCGCGGTTGATGTCCGTGCCGTCGGAGTTGCCCCGGGTGTCGGCGGCCCGGCCGTCGGGGTTGGCGGTGGGCACGACGAGGACGTTCGTACGCTCCAGGAAGCGGCGGGTCTTCCGGTCCTTGGCGTAGGCGAGGTCGCGCACGGTGGTCAGGCATGCCTCGCGGCCTGACGGTTCGTCACCGTGCTGGGAGCAGATGAGCAGCAGGGAGTTGCCGCGCGCGGCCCGGGCGGGGTCGGCGGGCGCGCCGGGGGCGCCGATCCGCACCAGGTTGAGCGGGCGGCCCTGCGCGGTGGTGCCGATGGTGTCGACGGCGACGCGCGCGCTGGCCCGGTCGACGGCCGCGAGGAAGTCCGCCTCCTCGGTCTGGGTCGTCCAGCGCGCGCCCTGGCTGGCCTCGAAGCCGGTGCGCGGCGCCGCGGGCTCGGCCCGGGCGGGCGCGGCCAGCAGCGACCCGGTGAGCAGTGCGCCGAGCGCGCCGCAGGTCACGGCGGTGCGGATGAGGGGTGCGGGTGAGAACACGGTGCGGACCTCCAGGGATCGCGGTGTGGTGCGGGATGCCCGGTGAGGCGTCCGGGTGCGGGCGCCTCACCGGAGGTTGCGGGGTGCGGGTCAGCGCAGGGGCAGGGGCGATTCGACGCTCGGGGTGCGGACGCCGCGCAGCCGCTCCGGCGACGGGGACGGCGCGGCCCCGGGCGCGGCGGCCTCGGCCTTCGGGGCGCCGCCGACCAGCGGCAGACGGGCCGCGGTGCGGTTCAGGTCGAGGGTCAACCGGGGCGTGGTGGTGGGCGGTTCGAGGAGTCCGGCGTCCGTACCGGCGATGATGAGGCCCAGCCGGTGGCCCGCCGGGACGACATGGTCTGTGGCGGCCAGGTCGAGGGTGACGGTGTACGGCTTGCCGGGGGTCAGCGGGCGGCCCTTGCCGGGGTCGGCGTAGTGGCCGAGGTCGGCCCAGCCACGGCTGAAGACGGTGTAGTCGACCGTCTCCGTATCGGCGGCGGTCACCTTGAAGCAGGCGCTGTCGCCCGCCGTGCCGCTCCCCCAGCAGGTGCGGTCGTCGAGGGTGACGATGCCTTCGCCAGCCGCGCCGTAGTCGCGGATGGTGTCGGGGCCGAGGTCGACCAGGACCGCGGACAGATGCGCGCTGGCGGTGGAGGGGGTGGCGGTGACCGTCACGGTGCCGGAGCCGGACAGCCGCAGGTCCTTCGTCAGCGGCGGTGTGCTGAAGCCCGCCTTGGCCGCGGTCGGCCGGTCGATGTCGGCGGCCCACTCGGTCTCGCTCAGCCGGGGGTCGTCGGTGAAGGACGCGGTGGCGCCGGGCCTGGCGCGCTCGGTGCCGAGGACGCCCACGCCGGGCGTGACGCCGGTGCCGGGCCGCAGGGTGGTCTGCCGGGTGCCGGACGGGGGCCAGACGCGGTCGGTGGACCACTGGTCGGGGGCGCGTTCGACGTCGGCCATGGGCTCGCGCTCGATGCCGTTGTCGAGGCCGAGGAGATAGTGGTCGAACCAGCGGTGCAGGGTCTTGACCCACGCCCCGCGCCGGAAGTCGAACGGGTCGACGTGTCCGGCCTGCGACAGCCAGATCTTGCGCTCCACGCCCGCGTCGGCGAGCGCGTCCCACCACTGCCCGAGGTGCTTGGTGCGGACGTTGAGGTCCTGCGTGCCGTGGACGGCGAAGACGCTGGCGCGCACCTCGCTGGCGTCGGGCACGTAGTCGCGGGCGCTCCACAGGCCGGTCCAGTCGCCGGTGCGCGGGGCGCCGTCGAGGAGACGTTTCTGTACGGCGTCGCAGCGCTGGTGAGCGGCGTCGCTCTCGACCCGGTAGGCGAGCCCGTCGGGGCCGGAGCCGAAGAGGGCGGCGCCCTTGGCGAAGTAGTAGTCGTACCAGGAGGAGATGGCGCCGATGGGCACGATGGTCTTGAGGCCCTTGACGCCGGTGGCGGCGACGCCGTTGGCGATGGTGCCGTCGTAGCTCTTGCCGATCATCCCGGTGCGGCCGTTGCTCCAGGACGCCTTGACCCGCGTGCCGCCCGCCGCCGCGCTGTAGCCGGTGGCGCGGCCGTTCAGCCAGTCGACGACGGCCTTGGCGGACTGGATGTCGGAGCGGCCGCCGACGTCGACGCAGCCGTCGGAGCGGTTGGTTCCGGCGAGGTCGACGAGGACGGTGGCATAGCCGCGCGGGACGAAGTAGTTGTCGTAGAAGAGTGGGAACTGGACCGGTTTGCCGTTCGCGTCATAGGTCTTGAGCTGGCTCTCGTTGCCGCGTCCGCAGCAGGAGTAGTACGGACTGGCGTCCATGATCACGGGGATCCGGCGGCCCTGCCGGGCGGCTTCGCGCGGCCGGACGATGTCGACGGCGACCCGGTCGGTCCTGCCGTCCGCGTCGCCGTCGAGTTTCGTGTCCACCCAGACGGATTCGCGTATGGCGTCGTCGTACGAGTAGACGGGTCTGCTCTCCCGGACCGGGGCCGCGTGGGCCGGTGAGGTGCCGAGGGGAGACAGCGGGAGGAGGGTGGCGGCCACCAGTGCGGTGAGCGCCGGAACGAGGTGCCTGGCCCAGTGGATGCGGGGTTTCCGCCTACGTAGCAGCACGGCCGGACGGTAGCGCGAGTGAACTCCTGTGCAGAAGAGGGCGAACGGCGCGGCGCGGAAGGGGACCCGTGTGGCGGCTGGATGTCGATTGCATGTCAGATAACGGATGGACGGGAAGTGCGCACGGGGAGTACATAGAGTCGCGAATGATCGTTCTCGCCTACGAGTTGGAGGACTCGTGCGTCACCACAGACTCATCGTCCCGAGCGCGGCCGCGGCCTGCCTCCTGCTGGCGATCCCGGCCTCGGCGGCCGAACCGACGCCCGGCGCGCCCGGCATCGGGGACTCCTACTACCCCTCGTACGGCAACGGCGGCTACGACGTCTCCCACTACGACCTGCGGCTGAAGTACCAGCCGACGTCGGACGGCCTGGAGGGCACGGCGACGATCGTCGCCACCGCCAAGCAGGATCTGTCCCGCTTCAACCTCGACTTCGCGCTCGATGTGCGCGAGGTGCTGGTGGGCGGGAAGAAGGCGGCGTTCGCGAAGACCGGCGACCACGAGCTGGAGGTCACCCCCTCCTCGGCGATCGACTCCGGCCGTTCCTTCACCGTCGTGGTGCGCTACAGCGGTACGCCGTCGAAGGTGGAGGCTGGCGGGTTCACCGGCTGGCAGCGGACGCCGGACGGCGGGGTCGCGGCCAATGAGCCGGAGTCGGCGTGGTGGTGGTTCCCGAGCAACGACCACCCGCTGGACAAGGCCACGTACGACGTCTCGGTGGCGGTGCCGGACGGTACCCAGGCCATCAGCAACGGCCGTCTGACGTCGAGCACCTCGCAGCTGGGCTGGACCCGCTACAACTGGCGCTCCAGCAAGCCCCAGGCCACCTATCTGGCCACGCTCGCGGTCGGCAAGTTCGACATCACGACGGACACCACCGCGAACGGGTTGCCGGTCCTCAACGCCTACAGCAAGGACCTCGGCGAGAACGCGGGCGCGGCGCGGGCCAGCGTCGAGCGGACGGCCGAGATCGCCGACTGGGAGTCCACGGTCTTCGGCCCGTACCCCTTCGAGGCGCTGGGCGGCTATGTGCCGAACGTGTCCGCCGGATTCGCCCTGGAGACCCAGACCCGGCCCTTCTACGGCCCGAAGAAGTTCGCCAAGGGCTCGAACGTGTCGGTGGTCGTGCACGAGCTGGCGCACCAGTGGTTCGGCGACAGCGTCTCGGTGAAGGGCTGGCGCGACATCTGGATCAACGAGGGCTTCGCGAGCTACGCGCAGTGGCTGTGGTCGGAGAAGGAGGGCGAGGGCACGGCGCGGGAGCTGGCGGACTACACGTACGACTCCTACCCGGCCGACGACCCGTTCTGGAAGGTCGAGCCGGGCGACCCGGGCGCGGACAACCAGTTCCACGAGGCGGTGTACGACCGGGGCGCGCTGGCGCTGCAGGCGCTGCGGAGCCGTATCGGCGACAAGGCCTTCTTCACGATCCTGAAGGGGTGGACGACCGAGCACCGGTACGGCAACGCCTCGGTGAAGGACTTCGTGTCCTACGCCGAGAAGGTGTCCGGGAAGCCGCTGGCCGCGCTCTTCGACACCTGGCTGTTCACCCCGTCGAAGCCGGGGGCGGCCCAGGCGCGGGCGGCGGAGCTGAGCCCGGCGAAGGCGCCGGTGCGGCCGAAGTCCTGGCAGAAGATCCAGGCGGCGCACTCCGAGAAGTGAGGTGACGCCCCCGGCCGGTGCCCGGGCACCGGCCGGGGGCGTTCGCTGTCAGTCCGCCGCGAGCGGGCGGAGCGTCAGCGTGTAGTCGTACGCCTTGTCGGCCTTGACCCGGTACTGGTCGCGCACCGGGTTCGGGGTGTCGCCGACGCCGGTGACGTCGTGGTCGGCGTGCAGGGTGTTCCAGCCCGCGTTGCGCCCCAGGAGATGCGGGTACGCGGCGCGGTCGAGGTCGTCGTACGCGGTGGCGCCCGCCTGGAGGTCACCGGAGACCAGCAGCCCGGGGCCGCCGCGCCCGTCGGTGAGGGACGCCCAGCGCACATCGTCGTGGTTGCCGTGGTCCTGCGGCTTCAGATACTCCTCGTACTGGTCCTCGACCGTGGACGACCACACCCCCATGGGCGCGCCGTCCTTGCGGTCGTTGTAGTTCTCGACCGGACCGCGGCCGTACCACCGGAACGTGTCGTACCGCTCCGGCACCTTCAGCTTCATGCCCACCCGGGGCAGGTACGACAGCTTGCGGAACTCGCCGCGCGCCTCCACCTGGTGCTGGACGCGCATCTTCCCCGAGCCGTCGACGCGGTAGGTCATGGTCTGGTCGAAGGACGCGTTGGTCGCCTCGGGCGGGGCGACCGTGGTCGTGAAGGCGACGCTGACCGTGCCGTCGTCGCCCGGGGTCACGTCCATGCCCGTGACGGTGGCGCGCAGCCGGTCGAGGCCGAGGGAGCGCCACTGCTTGCCCTCCGCCGTGCCCCAGTCGGAGCGCTCGTTGCTGATGGGGGCGCGCCAGGCGTCGAGTTCGGGGCCGGACGTGAGCAGCTCGCGGCCGCCCGCGCGCATCGAGGTGAGAGTGCCCTTCTTCTTGTCGAAGGTGTAGCGGAAGTCCGGTCCGGTGACCTCGACCGTGTCGTCCTTGGATGTTGCCTTGGCCCTGGCGTCGCTCGTACGAGCTTGCTCCGGCTCGGGGACCTTGTCCCCGCCGACCGCGAACTGGCCGAAGGAGACGACGTGTCCGGCCTTCGCCCAGTTGGTGTCGTGGGCGGTCACCGCCTGGACGGTGAGGTAGCGCTCGTAGCCGCCGGGGTTCGCGGGCGGGGCGGGCAGCTGGACCTCGTCGCTGGCGTCGGGCCCGACGTTCAGCGCGCGGGTGCCGCTCGCGACGGTCTTCGCGCCCTCGGTCACCTTCCAGCGCAGTTTCAGGTCGGAGGTGCCGGTGAAGACGCGCTCGTTGGCGACCTTGACCTTGCCGGTGCGGGCGTCGGCGTCGGTGATGCGGATCGGCGCCTGCACCCAGGCGAGCTGGGCGGTCTCCGGCTCCGGCTTGCGGTCGGCGGTGACGAGGCCGTCGACACCGGATTCGTAGAGGCCGTACGACAGATAGCTGCCCTTGCGCTGGAAGTCGTCGAAGTCCAGGGCGATCAGGGCGCCCCGCTTCGGGTCGTCACCGGCGGCGAGCTGTTCCGCGCCGAGTGCGGTGCCGTAGACGCGGACCTGGTCGATGGTGCCCTTGGCGGTGCGTCCGGGGTAGCCGTCCTCCATGGTGTCGGCGTTGCGGCCGACGCCGAGGTCGTAGCCGGTGTAGTCGATGCGGCCGCTCCAGGCGGTCTCGGCGAGCTGCTTCCCGTCGGCGTAGAGGCGCAAGCGCTCACCGTCGTAGGTGCCGGTGACGCGGTGCCAGGCGCCGGTCCAGCCCTCGGGGACGTCCGCGGTCACCGTCCGGGGCTTGCCCTCGCTGGTGATCGTGAACTCCAGGGTGTCGGCGTCCTTCATGCGCAGCACGTACTGGTCGCCCTTGCTGACCATGGTGAAGTCGCCGGTGAACGGCTCGGCGGGCTTGACCTGGGCGTCGAGGGTGACCGCCTTGCCGGTCAGGTCGAGCTTCGGGTCACGGTAGGTCTCGACGAAGTCGTCCAGACCGGACAGGTACAGCGCCTTGCCGCGCTTGCCGTCGACGACCTTCGGCTTGCCGGAGAGGCTGGCGGCGACGCGGTTGCCGGAGGAGTCGGGGGTGGTGATCAGGGGGCGCTTGATGTTCTGCTCGGCCCAGTCCCAGATGAAGCCGCCCTGGGCCCTGGGGTATTTCCGCATGACCTCCCAGAACTCCCGGAAGTTCCCGAGGCTGTTGCCCATCGCGTGGGCGTACTCGCCCATCACGATCGGCTTGGTGAAGCTCTTGGCCTTGTCTTCGAGCTTCGCGGGCGTGGGGTAGCGCGGGCCCGCGATATCGGCGAAGGGGGCGTCGCCGTCCGGCCGGTTGGGCTGGTGGTACAGCGGCCGGGTCGGGTCGGTCTTCTTCGTCCACTCGGCCATGGAGTAGTGCGCCTTGCCGAGCCCGGCCTCGTTGCCGGTGTCCCACATGATGACGCTGGGGTGGTTCTTGTCGCGCTCGACCATGCCCTGGTGGCGCTCCAGGAACGCCTTCTGCCACTCGGGCTTCTCGGCGAGGCAGTCGTCCGGGCAGTTCTCGAAGCTGTGGGTCTCCACCTCCATCTCGTCGTCGATGAGGATGCCCTCACGGTCGGCGAGTTCGTAGAGGTAGGGGTCGGAGGGGTAGTGGGAGGTGCGGATCGCGTTGACGTTCAGCCGCTTCATCAGCCGGACGTCCTGCTCCATGCGCTCCCGGGTGGCGTACCGGCCGGTGGTGGGGTCGGTCTCGGCGCGGTTGACGCCGCGTACGAGGATGCGCTTGCCGTTGAGCTTGAGCTGCTGGTCCTTGACCTCGACCTCACGGAAGCCGACGCTCTGCCGGACGGTCTGGGTGACCTTGCCGTCGCCGTCGCGCAGCTTCAGCACGAGGCGGTACAGATTCGGCGTCTCGTCGGACCACTTGGCGGGGTTCTCCACCTGTGCCGTCAGCTCGGCCTTGCCGTCCGCCTCCTCGGCCGACAGCCGCCGCACCTCGCGACCGCGCGGGTCGTACAGCACGCCCGTGACCCGCTGCTCGCCCTTCTCACCGCCCTCCGCGCGCGCGATGTCGACCTCGGCGCGGAGCGTGGCGTCCCGGTAGCCGGCGTCGAGGTCGGTGGTGACGTACGCGTCCTCCATCCGGGTCTTGGGGGTGGAGTACAGCGATACGGAACGGAAGATGCCCGCGAAGCGCCACTGGTCGTAGTCCTCCAGGTACGAACCCGCGCTCCAGCGGTGCACCTGGACGGCGACGCGGTTGTGGCCGGGCCGCAGATAGTCGGTCACGTCGAACTCGGCCGGGACGTAGCCGCCCTGGTCGTAGCCCACGTAGCGGCCGTTGACCCAGACGAACGCGCCGGAGGTCATCCCGTCGAAGCGGAGCACCTGCCGCCGCCCGTCCCAGTCCCTCGGGACCTGGACGTCCTTCAGGTACGTCCCGGTGGGGTTGACGTCGCGTGGGATCTTCGGGGGCTTCTCGGGCACGATCTCGCCGTCGATGTTGCGGAAGATCGGGTGGTCGAGGTCGTCGGTCTGCCAGGTGTGCGGGACCTTGACGCGCTGGAATCCCTGGGAAGGGGACGCGTCGTAGTCCTCCTTCCAGAAGCCCTGGGGCGCGTCCTCGGGCTTGTCGGCGAGGGCGAAGCGCCAGCTGCCGTCGAGGCTGCGCTGCCACTTCTCCGCGTCCGGCCCGGTGGGCTTCAGCCGGGTGTGCGGGGGCTCCTGGCCCTCCCCGGTCTTCTCCGGATCCTCCAGGTAACTGTGCACATCGGCGGGGAACTTGCCCGCGTCCGGCGCTCTTCCGGCGGCGGTGTCCGCCGTGGTGAGGGCGGCTCCGAGCGCGGTGGCCATGGCGGCCGCCACCGCGATCAGTCGTGTGCCGTACCTGCCGCGTACCGTGCCCAATCCGACCCCACCTCACATATTCGCAAGAAAACCAACACAGCTGAACAGCGATGCACGCTATTGGCCGGGTAAAGAGAGCGTCAACGGTGCGGACTGATCTCTGTGCGATCAGATAAGGCCGGAAGGTTTCACAGCGATGATGAGACAGCAATACTGATACGCCTGAGCGGGCAGCACACCGGAGAGCGAGGCGCGCCCATGAGCACCCCCGACAGCGAGGTACCGGCCAGCGAGGAACCGCCCCTCACCGTCGACGAGCTGGCGGCCCGGGCCGGGGTGACCGTCCGCACGATCCGCTTCTACGGCACCCGGGGCCTGCTCCCGCCCCCCGCCATCGGACCGCGCCGGGTGGGGCATTACGGGCCCGGGCACCTGTCGCGGCTCGCGCTGATCGAGGAGTTGCAGCACCACGGTATGACCCTCTCCGCCATCGAGCGCTATCTGCGGCAGCTCCCGGCGGGTCTGAGCGCGGACGACCTCGCCATCCACCGCGCCCTCGTCGCCTCCTGGGCGCCCGAGGCACCCGAGGAGGCGACCCGCGAGCAGCTGGCCCGGCGCGCCGGGCGCGCACTGTCCGACGAGGACATCGACCGGCTGGCCGCCCTCCACGCGCTGGAGCGCACCGACCGGCCCGACGTCTTCCGCGTCGACCCCGGAGTGCTGCACCTGGGCCTGCGGCTGCTGGACGTCCCGATCGACCTGGAGACGATACTCGCGGCCCATACGGTCGTCCTGGAGCACAGCCGCTCCGTGGCCCGCGAGCTGGGTCGGCTCTTCCGCGACGAGGTGTGGGGCCCGGAGCGGGAGCCGGAGTCCGGCGGTGGGGCGGAGCGGGTGGCGGCGAAGAAGTCGCTGTCGGCGGACATGCAACCGCTGGTGGTGCAGGCCCTGGTGATCGCGTTTCAGCGGTCGATGAAGCAGGAGTTGCGGGCCTGGTACGGGACCGACTGACCGCTGGCCGGGTGTGCGCTCAGGTCCGTACGAGGGCGGCGGCCAGCTCGGCCGGGCGGGTGGCGAACGGCGAATGGCTGCCCGGCAGCGTCCGTACGGTGAACGGCTGGTCCGGCATCGCCGCGTCGGCCTCCGCGATCATCAGGTCCTGCACCGCGGGCGTCAGGGCCCAGTCCTCGGCACACCGGAGGAAGGTCCGCGGGATGCGGCCCCACCGCTCACGGGTGAGGGAGACCGGGGTCGTCGGTATCGCGAACGGCATATCGGGGCTGAGGGCGTGGCGCCAGCGGGCGAAGGACTCGGCGGGGACGTCGTGGTAGTAGGCCAGCCGCAGCCCCTCCACGTACTCCGGGTCGGCGGACAGCGGATTGACGCGGAACGCGCCGATCGCCTCCGGGTCGCCCACCATCAGCCCCTGGCCGCGGGTGGTCGCGGTCTGCTCCGGGGCCGCCATGTAGTCGGCGAAGCGGGGGCGTGCCGCGGGCACGACGGACGACAGATAGACCAGCTCGTCGACGAGTTCGGGGGCCTGCTCCGCGGCCAGCGAGGCGGAGATGCCACCGGCGCTGTGCGAGACGAGGACCACCCTGCGGTGGCCGCGCACCGCGCGCAGCGCCGAGACGACGGCCCCGGCGCACTCCTCCAGGGTCAGCCCGGCCAGTGCGGACTTCTCGGTCGCGAAGCCCGGCTGGCCCAGGGCGTGATAGCCCGAGGGCACCGGTGCGTCGAAGCCGTGCCCCGGCAGGTCGACGGCGAGGCTCACGGCGCCGAGCCCGGCCAGGGCGCGCTGGGTGGGGGCCCACTGCCAGGAGGAGTGCCAGGCCCCGTGGACCAATACGAACATGGTGGGGTGGTTGTTGCTCATGGGAACAGTTCACCTGTTCGACACGGCGATATCCACGGCGATATCTCGCCAACGATGCGCCGATATCCGACGGATATCGGCGCGTCGTTGGCGGGCGCCCCTAGTCCGTGAAGCGTTCGCCGCGCTCCGCCTTCTCCACCAGCAGCGGCGACGGGGCGAACCGCTCCCCGTACGCCGCCTGGAGTTCCCGGGCGCGGGCAACGAAGCCCGCCACGCCGCCCTCGTAACCGTTGATGTACTGGAGCACCCCGCCCGTCCAGCCGGGGAAGCCGATGCCCAGGATCGAGCCGATGTTGGCGTCGGCGACGGACGTCAGCACGCCCTCCTCCAGCAGCCGCACCGTGTCGAGGGCCTCGCGGAAGAGCATGCGCTCCTTCATGTCCTCGAAGGGGATGCTCTTGTCACGCGTGGTGCCGAAGTGTTCGCGCAGCCCCGGCCACAGCCCCAGGCGCTTGCCGGTGGCCGCGTCGTACTCGTAGAAGCCCGCTCCCCCGCTGCGCCCCGGGCGCCCGAACTCCTCCACCATGCGGTCGATGACCGCGTCGGCCGGGTGCGGCCGCCACTCGCCGCCCGCCTCCAGCGTCGCGCGCCGGGTCTCCTCGCGGATCCTGCGCGGGAGGGTCAGGGTGAGTTCGTCCATCAGGGAGAGCACCTTGGCGGGGTAGCCCGCCTGGGCGGCGGCCTGCTCGACCGAGGCCGGGTCGATGCCCTCGCCGACCATCGCCACGCCCTCGTTGATGAAGTGGCCGATGACGCGGGAGGTGAAGAAGCCGCGGGAGTCGCGCACGACGATCGGGGTCTTGTTGATCTGCCGCACCAGGTCGAAGGCGCGGGCCAGTGCCTCGTCCCCGGTGCGCTCGCCCTTGATGATCTCGACCAGGGGCATCTTGTCGACGGGTGAGAAGAAGTGCAGCCCGATGAAGTCACCGGCGCGCCGCACCCCCTCCGCCAGCATGCTGATCGGCAGGGTGGAGGTGTTGGAGCACAGCAACGAGTCCGGTGCGACGATGGGCTCGATCTCCTGGAAGACCTTGTGCTTGAGGGCCGGGTCCTCGAAGACCGCCTCGATGACGGCGTCACAGCCCGCGAGGTCGCGCGGGTCGGCGGTGGGGGTGATGCGGGCCAGCAGCTCGTCGCGCCGGGCCTCGCTCGTACGGCCCTTGGCGACCGCCTTGGCCAGCAGCCCTTCCGCGTACTCCTTGCCCTTGGCGGCCGCCTCGGCGGAGACGTCCTTCAGCATGACCTCGATACCGGCCTTGGCACAGGCGTAGGCGATGCCCGCGCCCATCATCCCGGCGCCCAGCACCGCGACCTTGCGGACGGTGCGCGGCTCGATGCCCTGCGGGCGGTTGGCACCGGAGTTGACCGCCTGGAGATCGAAGAAGAACGCCTGGATCATGTTCTTGGCGGTCTGGCCGGTGACCAGCTCGGTGAAGTACCGGGCCTCGATGGTCTGCGCCGTCTCGAAGTCGACCTGTGAGCCCTCGACGGCGGCGGCGAGGATGTTGCGCGGGGCCGGGTAGGGGGCGCCGTTCAGCTGCTTGCGCAGATTGGCGGGGAAGGCGGGGAGGTTGACGGCGAACTTCGGGTCCGCCGGGGTGCCGCCGGGGATGCGGTAGCCCTTCTCGTCCCACGGCTGCCGGGACTCGGGGTGCGCGTCGATGAAGGCGCGCGCCCGCGCCAGCATCTCGTCCGCCGTGTCCACGACCTCGTGCACCAGACCCGCCTCCAGCGCCCGGCGCGGGGCGTACCGCGTGCCCTGGAGCAGCACCTTGAGCAGCGCGTCCGCGACGCCCAGCAGCCGCACCGACCGCACGACCCCGCCGCTGCCGGGCAGCAGCCCGAGGGTCACCTCGGGAAACCCGATCCGCGACGCGGGGGTGTCGAGCGCGACCCGGTGATGGCAGGCGAGCGCGATCTCGAACCCCCCGCCGAGCGCCGCCCCGTTGATCGCGGCGACGACGGGCTTGCCGAGGGTCTCGATACGGCGCAGCCCGCGCTTGATGCGCAGGTTCGTCTCGAAGACCTGCTGCGCCTGGTCGGCCCCCAGCGTGATCATGTCCTTGAGGTCCCCGCCCGCGAAGAAGGTCTTCTTGGCGGAGGTGACGATGACCCCACGGATCGACTCCTGTTCCGCCTCCAGCCGATCGGCGACCGCGTCGAGGGAGCCGATGAAGGCGGCGTTCATGGTGTTGGCGGACTGACCGGGGTCGTCGAGAACGAGGGTGACGATGCCGTCGTCGCCCTGCTCCCAGCGGATGGTCGAGGCGCTGGCGGGGTTGCTCATCTCACGGTCTCCAGGGGGCGAGGGTGAACGGAAGCGGGTGGGAAGTTGGTTGCGGACGACGACCGGACGCGGGCTGCCCCCGGGGTTCGGAGCAGGGTCCGGGGACCGAGCCGGATCAGGGCCCGGGACCCGGAGCCCGGAGCAGGGCCGGGCCCCGGGAGCGAAGCCCGGCAGGGCCCTGGGCCCAGGAACGGAGCCCGGCACGGCCCGAGGCTCCGGGCCCCAGAGCCCGACGCAGGACCCACAGCCCGGGGCTCGGTACGGGCCCCCGAGCCCAGAGCCCAGAAAGGCAGAGCCCGGAGCCCGGGACAGGCCCCAGAACCCAAAACCGGGGCCCAGGCCGGGGAAGGGCCCGGGGGCCCGGGGTGGAGCCCCGGTTCGGGAAGGGGCGGGGTGGGGGAAAGGCCCGCTGGCACCGGCTACAGCCGTTCGACCACCGTCGCGATGCCCATGCCGCCGCCCACGCACAGCGTCGCCAGCCCGTAGCGTTCGTCGCGGCGCTCCAGTTCGTCTACCAGGGTGCCCAGGATCATCGCTCCGGTGGCGCCCAGGGGGTGGCCCATGGCGATCGCGCCGCCGTTGACGTTGATCTTGTCCAGCCCCAGGCCCATGTCCTCGGCGAAGCGGAGTACGACCGCCGCGAAGGCCTCGTTGATCTCGACGAGGTCGATGTCGTCGATGGTCAGCCCGGCCTTGGCCAGGGCCTTGCGGGAGGCGGGGGCCGGGCCGGTGAGCATGATGGTCGGGTCGGCGCCGGAGACGGCGGCGGAGACGATGCGGGCGCGGGGGGTGAGCCCGTAGCGTTCCCCGGTCTCGCGGTTGCCGATGGCGACGAGGGCCGCGCCGTCCACGATGCCGGAGGAGTTGCCCGCGTGGTGGACGTGGTCGATTGCCTCCACCCAGTGGTACTTCTGCAGCGCCACCGCGTCGAAGCCGCCCGCCTCGCCGATCGTGGCGAACGACGGCTTGAGCCCGGCCAGGGTCTCGGGGGTGGTGCCGGGGCGGATGTGCTCGTCGTGGTCGAGGACGGTCAGCCCGGCGCGGTCGCGGACCGGGACGACGGAGCGGTCGAAGCGGCCCTCCTTCCAGGCCTGGGCCGCCCGCTCCTGGGACAGCGCGGCGAAGGTGTCCACGTCGTGGCGGGTGAAGCCGCCGAGGGTGGCGATGAGGTCGGCGCCGATGCCCTGGGGGACGAAGCCGGTCTCGTAGTTGGTCATCGGGTCGGCGAACCACGCGCCGCCGTCGGAGCCCATCTTCACGCGCGACATCGACTCGACGCCGCCCGCCAGCACCAGGTCCTCCCAGCCCGAACGGACCTTGGCCGCCGCCAGGTTGACGGCCTCCAGTCCCGAGGCACAGAAGCGGTTCTCCTGGACGCCCGCCACGGTGACCGGGAGCCCGGCCGCGATGGCCGCGACCTTGGCGATGTCGGAGCCCTGGTCGCCGAGCGGGCTGACGACGCCGAGCACCACATCGTCGATCGCCGCCGGGTCGAGGTCCGGGAATCGCCGCCGGATCTCGTGGATGAGGCCCACGACGAGGTCGACGGGCTTGGTGCCGTGCAGGGCGCCGTCGGCCTTGCCGCGCCCGCGCGGGGTGCGGATGGCGTCGTACACGTACGCTTCGGTGCTCACGTCTGCTGCCTTTCGGGGGTGGGCGGTTGGCGCGTCACGCGGGGGAGTCGCCGGCGGTCGGCGGCGTCGGCAGGACGTCGGGGACGCCCCAGTCGCGGGCCACCTCGGCGGCGTCCGCACCGGGCCGGGCGGGGCCGCCGCGCACCCGGCCGGGGGTGGCGGAGAAGCGCGGGGCGGGTGCGGGCTGGGTGATGCCCGCCTCGTCGACGAAGGTGGCGCGGGCGGCGAGTTGCGGGTGCCGGGGGGCCTCGCGCAGCGACAGGACGGGCGAGACGCACGCGTCCGACCCGGTGAACACCGCTGTCCACTCCTCGCGGGTGCGCTCCTTGAAGCGGGCGGCGATGACGGCGCGCAGCCGGTCCCAGCTGTGGACGTCGCGGCGGTTGGGCACCTGCTCGGCGACCCCGAGCAGGTCGATGAACTCGGCGTAGAACGCGGGCTCCAGCGCGCCGACCGCCATATAGCCGCCGTCGGCGGTCTCGTACGTGCCGTAGAAGGGGCTGCCGCCGTCGAGGAGGTTGCTGCCGCGCCGGTCCTGCCAGCCACCGGCGGCCATCATGCCGTGCAGGACGGCGGTCAGATGCGCCGTGCCGTCCACGATCGCCGCGTCCACCACCTGGCCGGTGCCGCCGGAGCGGGCGTGCTGGAGGGCGGCGAGGACGCCGATGACGAGGTAGAGCGAGCCGCCCGCGTAGTCCCCGAGCAGGTTCGCGGGCATGACCGGCGGGCCGTCGGCGGCCCCGGCCAGGCCCAGGGCGCCGGTGATGGCGATGTAGCCGATGTCGTGCCCGGCCGTGCCGGAGAGCGGACCCTCCTGCCCCCAGCCGGTCATCCGGCCGTAGACGAGCGCCGGGTTACGGGCGAGGCAGGTGTCCGGGCCGAGGCCCAGCCGCTCGGCGACGCCGGGGCGGTAGCCCTCGATCAGGATGTCGGCCCGCTCGACGAGGTCGAGCGCCACGTCCCGGTCGTGCTCGGACTTCAGGTCGAGCAGGACGGAGCGCTTGTTGCGGTTGGCGAGGTCGTACGCCGGGTCGATCTTCAGGCCGCCGGGGCGGTCGGGGCGGTCGATCCGTACGACATCGGCGCCCAGGTCGCCCAGGAGCATGGCCGCGAACGGCCCGGGACCGATCCCGGCCAGCTCCACCACCCGCACCCCGGCCAGCGGCCCGTGCCTCGTCGCTTCGCCCACTTGTGCTGCCGCCGCCATCCGGGTCCGTCCTCAGCCTCTATGACACCACCGCTGTAACACCGCCGATGCTAGGAAGGCACCCCTCATTCCACAAGCCCCCACCCGGGGCGGGGCGTTCAGCCGGGCGCGTCCGCCCGGTCCGTCTCCCCGTCCGTCCCCCTGTCCGCCGCCCCGCCCGCCGGGGCCGGGCGCTCCCGCACCAGATGGTCACCGGAGAGCGCCGGGTCCACCAGACGGCCCAGCCGCCGTGGCACATCCGCCCCCACCAGCACGATCACCACGAGCGTCAGACCGGACGTCAGCACCGCCAGGGCCTGCCCGAGCGGCATGCCCTCCGCCAGCCGCGTGCCCAGGACCGGGGCCACCGCGCCGCCGAGCGCACCCGTGTTGTAGACGAAGCCGAGCGACGCGGCGCGGCTCTCGGTGGGGAAGTGACCGGCGATGTACTTCGGCAGGATGCCGGAGATCCCCTGGCTCAGGGCGAGCAGACAGAACAGCAGCACCCCCAGCCCCACCAGCGTGTCCCGCACCGCGAACACGGGGAAGACGAAGCACAGCGAGGCGAGCAGGGTGTAGGCGTAGGCCCGCCGGGTGCCGAGCCAGTCACCGGCGAAACCGGCCAGCCAGCATCCGGCCATGGTGCCGAAGCCCGCGTAGAACATCGCGTCGGTGACCTCGGACGGCGCGTACCCCAGCTCCGTCTTCAGATAGGTGGGCAGCAGCGCCTGGATGGGCCAGCTGTAGAGGAAGGCGCAGAAGACGGTGGCCATCAGCGCCACGTACAGCAGCCAGCCCCGCCGTCCCCCGAGCTGGGCGGCGAAGGCGAGCAGCGCGCCCGCCGCCAGCAGCGACAGCGGCCACCGCCAGCCCGCGCCCAGCGGGGTGAAGACGCAGAACAGCGCGGCGCTCGCGGCCACCGCGAGGGCCGCGTTGAGGGATCCGCGGCGGCCGGTGAACAGGGGCCGGAACGGGTTCGGCCGGGCGGCGCCGGACGCGGCCACCTCCTCGCGCCAGTCCCCCGCCTCCGGGAGCGCGCGCCGCACCCACAGCGCGACGAAGACGGGCAGGACGCCGATGTAGAACATCCAGCGCCAGCCCCAGTGCGGTACGACCCACTTGTACAGCTCGGCGGCGAGGATCGTGCCGCCCGCGTAACCGGAGATCAGGAAGCCGGAGGCGCGGTTACGTAACGGGGCGGGCCAGGACTCCAGGGCGTACGTCGCGCTCGCGCTGTACTCACCAGCCATGCCCATGCCAATCAGCAGCCGGGCGGTGAACAGGCTGAAGTAGTTCCAGGCGAAGCCGCACGCGAAGGTGCCCAGCGAGTAGAGCAGAATGCTGGCGATCATCGCGGACTTGCGCCCGTACCGGTCCCCCATCGCGCCGAGCAGCGCCCCGCCGAGCCAGCGGGTGATGAACGCGCCCGAGACCAGGCTCGCCGCCGACGCCGCGCTCAAGTCGAACTCGTCGGCGATCTCGGTCAGCACGAGGGTGATGAGCACGAAGTCGAAACCGTCGAGCAGATAGCCGATCCAGGCGGCGAACATCGACTTCCACTGGCGCCCGGAGACCTGGCGATACCAACGTCCCGATTTCTCGCTGACCGTCACGACAACAGCCCTCCTCCTTCCAGCAGTTGACGCACCGTCTTCACCGCGTCCTCCCCCAGCGGCACCTGCGGCGCGGCCGTCGCCGGGCAGGCGATGACGCCCAGCAGATGCAGCGCCGCCTTGAACGCGCCGAGCGCCGAGGAACTGCCGCCCATCACGGCCGGATCCCCGGCATCGGTGAGCGCGAACAGCGCCGCCAGCCGATCCTGTTCGGCCGCCGCCCGCTCCCAGCGGCCCGCGCGGGCGTGCCCGTAGAGCCGTACGTAGCCCGCCGGGTCGACATTGCCCAGCCCGGGGACGACGCCATGGACCCCGGCCAAGAGGGCTCCGTCCACGGCGAGTTCGGACCCGGTGAGCACGGAGAAGGAGTCCATGAGCCCCCGGCGGCGCACCTCCACCAGCAGCCGCCGCAGCGCCCCGTCCTCGCCACTGCTGTCCTTGAGCCCGGCGAGCGTGCCGTCGGCGGCCAGCTCCAGCACGACCTGGGGCGGCAGCTTGGAGTGGACGGAGGCCGGGATGTCGTACGCGAACAGCGGCAGCCCCGCGCCCTCGCGCACCCGCCGGAAGTGGTCGGCGATCTCCACCGGATGCGTACGGGTGTAGAAGGGCGCGGTGGCCACGATCGCGTCCGCGCCCAGCGCGGCGGCGGTACGGGCATGGTCCACGACCCGCTCGGTCGCCATGTCGATCGCCCCGGCGAGCACCGGCACCCGCCCGGCCGCCACCCCGACCACCGTCTCCAGGACGGTACGGCGCCTCCCGTCACCCAGATACGCCGCCTCACCACTCGACCCGAGCGCGAACAGCCCGCTCACCCCCGCGCCGATCAGCCGCTCGGCGAGGGCGGTGAGCGAGACCGTGTCGACCTCGCCGTCCGGAGTGAGGGGAGTGCACAGGGGCGGGACCACACCGGTGAGCGGAGCCGGAAGACTCATCAGGACCCTGCTTTCTCCATGCTGCGCAATGGGGCAATACGGACGTCGGACGTCCTATGTTTTGGGCCGAATCTGACTGAGCACCAGCTCGCTGTCAAGTACGCCTCCGCGCGGATGACGCCCAGCGCCCCGTCCGCATACCGCCAGCCATCGCGTCGTCCGCGGACGACGATGAGACCCATGAGCGACCACGCATACGAGATCCGGGCCATCGCGCCCGAGGTGGCGAAGCAACTGCGGATCATGGACGACGCGGGCAACCCCCCGCGCAGGGTGGTGGACGAGGAGGGCGACAACCCGCTGCGCTGCTGCCTGGGCCGGAGCCTGCCGGGCGAGACCATCGTCCTCGTCTCCTACGCCCCGCTGCGCCGCTGGGCCGAGGAGACGGGCGCCGCGCCCGGTCCGTACGACGAGCAGGGTCCGGTCTTCCTCCACGCCGAGGAGTGCGACGGCTGGACGGGCCCGGGCTTCCCGTTCGGCATGTGGGACGACCACCGGGTGCTGCGCGCCTACTCCGCGTCGGGCGACATCCTCCGCGGGCAACTGCTGACCGGCGGCGGACAGCGCGCGTGCGAGGAAACCCTCGCCGAGCTGTACGCGGACCCCGAGGTGGCCGCGGTCCATGTGCGCTGCGTCGAGTTCGGCTGCTTCGTCGCCGAGACGCGCCGGGTCGGTTAAGCGGTGCCGGGCCGGTCAGGCGGTGCCGGGCCGGTCAAGGGGTGTCGTGGCGCGCCTCCGCGAGGGCGCGGCGGCATAGGGCGTCGGCGCGGCGGGTGGTTTCGGGCTGGCGGTAGTCGCGGGCCAGGTGGAGGGTGTGCGCGCAGGCCTCGTCGAGGGTCACCCGGTGGCCGACGGACACGAACACCGGCTTCACGCCGTCCCGGGTGCGCAGGGCCCGGCCGACCTCCTCGTCCCCGTCGAGCAGCGGCGTCCAGTCGCCGCGGTGCGGGCCGGGCGGGTCGTGGCGGAAGGTGAAGGGGTTCTTGGCGACGCCGATGGTCGGCAGCCCGGTGAGCACGCCCAGATGGCTGGCCAGCCCGAAGCGGCGGGGGTGGGCGAGGCCGTAGCCGTCGCAGACGACGACGCCGGGGCGGTGGCCGAGCCGGTCCAGGGCGCCGAGCGCGTCCAGGACGGCCGGGATCTCGCGGAACGCCAGCAGGCCCGGCACGTACGGGAAGGTGACCCGGCCGACCGCCGTCGCCTCCCCGGCGACGGCGAGGGTACGGGCGTCCAGCGCGACGGCGGCCGCCGCGACGGCGCCCCGCTCGTCGTCGTACGCCACGTCGACCCCGACGACCGCTCCGGGCCCGCCGCCCGGGGCGGGTACGGCCCCGCCCTCGGCGCGGACCGATCCCCGCAGCCGCTCCTGCACGGCGGTCGCCTCGGCCTCGGTCGTGGGCCAGTCGGGCGGGAGTTCATAGCGGGGATCGATGGCGCTCGTCATGACCGGTCACGCTACCGGCTGTCTTCCTCGCGGCCCCCGGGGACCGCCCCGGGCGGCGGACCTTATCGGGCAGCGCTGATCCGGCGGGTCGGCTCCAGGCGGGCGATGCGGCCCTGTTCGCCCGACGCCCAGCAGCCGCCGTCCGGGGCGCAGTCCACCGTGTCGTACGAACCGGAGTCGACGGTGCGCCAGGTGCGGCCGCCGTCCGCCGTCACGTCGGTGCCCGTCGGGCCGACCGCGAGGGCGGTGTGGCGCGCGTACGGGAGCCAGGCGGCGCCGGAACGGTAGGCGGGCGGGGGCTGGGCCGCCGGGGTCCAGGCGGCGCCGCCGTCCGCGGTGACCGCGGCCGCGCGCGGGGACGGCTGGTCGGCGCGGTAGTCGCCGCCGACGGCGAGGCCGTGGCGGGCGTCGCGGAAGGCGAGGGCGAAGACGCCACGGGCCGGGTCACCGGCGGGGATCGGCGCCTCGGCGACGGTCCAGGTGCGGCCGCGGTCGGCGGTGCGGAAGACCCGGGCGGTGGCGGCGCCGCCGGTGGCGAACCACGCGTCCCGGCGCCCGGCGCTCACCAGGCACTGCCCGCTCGCGGCGAACGCGGCCTCGCCCGGCAGCGCGGCGGGCATCCCGCCGGAGGGCCGCACGCGCCAGGTGCGGCCGCCGTCACCGGTGGCGAGGATGCGGTACTTGCCGTCCACGGGGTCACTGAGCGCGAGCCCGTGGCGGGCGTCGAAGAAGGTCAGGCAGTCGTAGAAGGCGCGGGGGTCGGGGTTACGGAACGTCTCGCTCCAGGTGGCGCCGCCGTCGTCCGTACGGAAGACCCTCGACGCCTCGCCCTCGCCGATGGCCAGCACCACCGCGCGCCGCGCCCCGAGCGCCTCGATGTCGCGGAACTCCAGCCCCGCCGCGCCGGGCGGGGACACGTCGCGCCAGCTGCGGCCGCCGTCGCGGGTGCGCAGCACCGTGCCCTTCGTGCCCGCGACCCAGGCGGTCTGGCGCCCCACGGCGGCCAGTCCGCGGAAGCGGGCGTCGGTGCCGCTGTCCTTGAGCCGCCATCCGGCGCGTATGCCTTCCGCGTCTTCCGCCCCACCGGCTTGCGCGGGTGCGGCGAGGACGGCGGCGAGCGCCGCCCCGCAGAGCGCGGCGGCCGCCATACGTCTCATCATGCCCATGATCCCCATGCCCGTCATGGGGGTGGAAGCTAGCCCATGGGTGGTACGCCGTCCATAACGCCCTGGTGTGTGGGGAACAGCACTCGGCGGCGCCCGCGGTTTCCCGCGAACGCCGCCGAAGAGCCGTCAACCGTGCCGGGTTACTTGTTCACGCAGAGCCGGACCAGCAGCGACACGCAGTTCTGCGAGTCGTCGGTCGGCGCCGACGTCGGGGTGTCGGGCTGGCTCGGCGTTCCCTGCGGGTCCGACGTACCGCCGCCGTCACCGCTGCCGCCACCGTCGTCCGTCGGGTCCTGCGAGGGCGACGAGGGATCGGACGTGGGCTCGGACGTCGGCGTGGATCCGGTTTCCGTCGGCTCGGGCGACTTGGTCGGCTTGGACGGAGTCGTGGGCTTTTCGGACGGCTCCGAGGACGACGGGTCCGACGGAGCGGACGACGGCTCCGTGGACCGCGAGGGCGACACCGCGCTCGACGGTACGTCCGAGGGCCCGACGCCCGTGGACGGCCGGCTCCGGGAGGCCTCACCCTCGCGCTTGCCGTCCGCGTGCGGCTTGTCCGGCGTCCGCGACGCGGCCTCGGTCGCGTCCGTACCGGAAGAACCGGACGAACCCGAAGAATCAGGCGCGTCGGAGGACTTGTGGCTCGGTGCCGACGCCACCGCGGCAGGCTGGCCCGCCTCCGCAGCGCCGCCGTTGGTGAGGGCGAGGCCCGTCATGATCGCCGCACCGGCGACGAACAGCACCCCGGCCCCGGCCACCGCGACCGCCACCGGCCCCGCCTCGCGCACCTGACCGTGCATCAGGTGGCGCATCGACCGGCGGCCCGAGACGAGCGGACCGTTCGCCGGAGCCGCGTGCGCGCCGCCGATCGGCACGGTCGCCGGACCGCCCACCCCAGCGGCTCCGGCGCCCGCCGCCGCGGCGCCCGTCGTGGCCCAGCCGCCCGCGGCGGCCAGCGGCCGCAGGTACGGCGCGGTGCCCCGGTCGTACAGCGCCAGCAGCGCCGGGCCGGTCAGCGCGGCCAGTCGGCCATCGGCCGCCACCAGCCGCTCCATCCGGCACCGGCAGTCCCGGCAGCCGTCGATGTGCACCGCGATCCGCTCGGCCTGGTGCGGATCGTCCGCCCCCATCACATGGCCGGGCAGCCCGTCCCAGTGGCCGCCGCAGGCGGCGCTCGCCGGAGTACCGGGCTGCGCGCGCAGGAACTCGTGACGCAGGCTCCCCCGGGCCCGTTCCACGAGCGCGGCAGCGGTCTCGGGGGTCGTCCGCGTACGACGGGCCGCCTCCTCCGGCGGCAGGTCTTCCGCCTCGGCGAGCCAGAGCGCCTTGACCCAGCGCTGCGGCAGCTCACCGAGGACACGTATCAGCGGTTCGAGCAGCGAGGCCTGCTGCGGCGGGCCCCAGTTCACGGAGGCCACGGCGAGCCCGCGGACGGCGCCCGTCAGTTCGCCCGGCAGGGCGTCGGCCTCGATGGACTCCCCCGCGCGCAGCCGCCGCCAGACGCGGAAGTGCGCCTCGGCGACGAGGTCTCCCGCCATCCAGGGGTTACCGGTGAGGGTGCGGGCGTACCCGACAAGTCGTGGATATTCGGATTCGTAAAGCCGGGTGTACGCGGCCGCATCCAGCGCCGCGGGACGTTCGGTCATGGTGGAACAACCCCTGGGGTGGGTGCCTCGGGAGAGCGGAGTGCGGCGGAAGTTTTGTAACAGCTCCGCACGGCACCCGAGACCGTGCATGGATTTGGCAAGCCTAAATGCCGTATGTCCCCCCGAAAAACCAGTCGTGACGCACGTCACGCCCATCGCGGGTGCACTGGCCACTTGGCCCGTACGTCTTATGGACGTAGAGACGGCGAAGGCTCGCACCGATCGCAAGGGAGCAGGCGTTGTGACCACTGTCATCGACCAAGCAGTCCAGGCCCACCTCATCGCGTCGACCCCGGAAGCACGCGCCATCCCGGCGTGCCTGCGCTACGAGCGCGACGACCCGTTCGCCGTCCGCGTCTCCTTTCCGCCCACCGCGTCCCTCGACGGCTCCGCCGTGGAGTGGACATTTGGGCGCGAACTGCTCGCGGCCGGACTGCGCGGACCCGCGGGCAGCGGTGACGTCCAGATGTGGCCGTGCGGAACGGAGCGCACCGTGCTGGAGTTCCACGCGCCCGAGGGCATGGCGATGGTGCAGTTCGACACCGCGGACCTGCGGCGGTTCCTGGACCGCTCGTACGCGGTGGTGGCGGAGGGGGCCGAGGGCGGGGAGCTGGATCTGGACGACGGGCTGGCGTCCCTGCTCAGAGACGCGGCCTGAGCTTTTCCGTCCCGGGTCAGCTGGTGGTCGTGGTCGCGGCGGTGGTCGCCGCTGACAGCGCCGTGGCGACCGCGGCGGCCAGCGCCGCCCGCACCTGGTCGGCCACGCCCTCCAGCGCGGCCCCCGGCGCGCCGCCGCGCGCCTCCAGCTCCGCGATGCGCCGCCGGTGCGTGGTGAGGTCCTTGTGGGTGACGACGGTCGTCAGCCCGCCCGCCGCGGCGAGCGCGATCAGCGCCGCGTCCCGCTCGGACACCTCGGCCACGGGCTGTTCCCCGGACAGGACGCGCACCGCCTCGTCCCGCATCTCCGCGACCAGCTGGGACCGTTCCACCGCGTACTCCTTGACCGGGAACAGGCCGAGCACCCGCCGGGTGCTCACGCGCAGGTACCCGGCCGCCCGTAGCTGGTCCCGTACGGCCCGCTCGGTCAGCTGCGGATGATGCCCCACCCACGTCCCCCAGCGCCGCGGCCGCGACTCCTCGATCAGCTCCAGCAGCCCGTCCAGCACCGGGTCGCCGGTCCGCGCGTCCGGCAGCGGCTCGGGCCACCCGTCCGCGTCGACGAGCAGTTCGCGCTGCGCGAGTTCGGTGAGCGCCCCGGCCTGGACGAGATAGCCCAGATGGGTGACGGGCTTGCCGGTGCCGGGGTCGAAGGCGAGCAGGTAGAGCGTGGCGGCGAGGGAGAGCGAACCGTTCGGCACGGGATCCTCCGGGCAAGATTCGGTCGGGCGGGTGCACCGACCCTAGGGGGTGTCTTGTCGATCAGGCCGGATCAGCGAGCGGCGTCTGGTGCAGGGAGCACCTCCCAGCGGTAGCTGGGGGAGGCGCCGCGTGCGACGAGCGCGGGGCCGCGAGGTGCCGTGCCAGGCGTCGGGAGCCCGGCATGATCGGCAAGACACCCCCTGGGGACGAGTGCCCTCCCCGGCGGCGGCGACGCGCA
>NZ_JBVIZF010000036.1:0-63508 GCF_055591805.1 Streptomyces sp. NPDC041200
GGAGGGAGGCAGGGGGGGAGGGGGGGGGGATCCTTTTCTTGTTGTGGGGGGTGGCTGGGGGGGGGGGGGGAAAGAGACACTTCACACACCCACCCCCCCCCCCACGCCCCCCTACTGGAGGTCAGTGTTGAGCCACCACCGACGTGTGAACAAGCGGACCCTCGCCGTTTCCGGAGCTGCTGTCGTCGCGCTCGGGGCAGCCGCCCTTCTGCTGCCCAATGCCAATGCGAGCCAGGACAAGACGACGGACGTGAAGACCTTCTCGTCCCCGTCGGCAGTGAAACTCGCGCGGAGTCTCGCCTCTGACCTCGGTGACAACGGCGCTGGCTGGTACTTCAACAACGACACGAGCCAACTGGTCATGAACGTCATGACCGAGGACGCGGCGAAGACCGTGCAAGCGCAGGGCGCGGTCGCCAAGATCGTGCAGAACAGCATGACCGAGCTGAAGGCCGCCACCCAGACCCTGAGCACCGACGCCTCGGTGGCCGGTACCGCCTGGTCCATCGACCCGGTGACCAACAAGGTCCGGGTGACCGCGGACAAGACCGTGACCGGCGCCAAGTGGGCCACGCTGACCAAGGCCACGGACGCGATGGACGGCATGGTGACCGTCCAGCGGACGAAGGGCGAGTTCAAGAGGTTCGACGAGGGCGACACGGCCCAGACGGGCGCCGGTGACGCGGCGGGCGGCGCCGCCGCCGGGGACGACGCGGCCGCTGGCGGCGCGGGAGACGCTGCCGCCGGTGGTGCCGGTGACGCTGCCGCCGGTGGTGCTGGTGACGCGGGTGCCGGTGGTGCTGGTGAGGCCGCGGGCGGTGCCGGGGGTGCCGCTGGCGGTGCCGGTGAGGCTGCCGGTGGCGCGGGCGGTGGCGGCGAAGCGGCTGCCGGTCTCGTGGGTGGCGATGCCATCTTCGGCGGTGGCGCCCGCTGTTCCCTCGGTTTCAACGTCGACGTCGACGGAGCCCCCGGCTTCCTGACCGCGGGCCACTGCGGCAACGAGTCCGAGACCTGGACCGCTGACCAGGAGGGCGCCCAGGCGCTCGGCACGGTCCAGGACACCCAGTTCCCCGAGACCGACTTCGCGCTGGTCATGTACGACGACGCGACCACCCAGCCGGAGAGCGCGGTCAAGCTCGCCGACGGCACCAACCAGGCCATCGGCCGGGCCGTCGAGGCCAGCGTGGGCCTGGAGGTGACGCGCACCGGCAGCACGACGGGCGTCAGCGACGGCGAGGTCACCGGCCTGAACGCCACGGTGAACTACGGCGGTGGCGACATCGTCAACGGCCTCATCCAGACGAACGTGTGCGCGGAGCCGGGCGACAGTGGCGGCGCGATGTTCGCCGGGGACGCGGCGGTCGGCCTCACGTCCGGTGGCAGCGGTGACTGCACCCAGGGCGGCGAGACGTTCTTCCAGCCGGTGACCGGTGCCCTGGAGGCCACGGGCGCTGTGATCGGCGCCGATGACGGCGGCGCGGGCGATGCCGGTGGCGCGGAGGACGCCGGTGGCGCCGCCAACGCGGGCGCGGGCGATGAAGGCGCCGCGAATGCCGGTGCTGGCGACGAGGGCGCCGCGAACGCCGGTGCCGGTGATCAGGGTGCCGCGAACGCCGGTGCCGGTGATGAAGGCGCCGCGAATGCCGGTACGGGCGCCGAGGGTGCCGCGAACGCCGGTGCCAATGCCGGTGCCAATGCCGGTGCGAACGCCGGTGCCAACGCGGGCGCCGGAGCCGGTGACGCCGCCAGTGGGGCCGGGCTCAACTGACCCGGCTCACCCCCTGAACGAGGCCCCGGGCGCCCTCCTGCCCCAGTGCCCGGGGCCTCCCTCTCTTCCCCCGCACAACGCTCAGCCGATCTCGCGGAGCCCGGCCGCCTCCGCCGCCGCGCCGAGCACATCGCGCAGTACGGCCGGGGTGAGCCGACCGGTGAAGGTGTTCCGCTGGCTCACGTGATAGCAGCCGAACACCCGCAGCGGTGCGCCCCCGTCGGTGGCCTCCAGCGTGATCCGCGTGCCGTGTCCGAAGGCGGGCCGCGGCCGGGGCACGGTCCAGCCGGCGGCGTTCAGCGCGGGCAGGGCGGCCTGCCAGCCGAACGCCCCGAGGACCACCACCGAGCGCAGGGTCGGCCGCAGCAGACGCAGTTCCCGCTCCAGCCACGGGCGGCAGGTGTCCCGCTCTTCCGGGGTGGGGCGATTGGCGGGCGGCGCGCAGTGCACCGGTGAGGTGATCCGTACCCCGCGCAGCGCGAGACCGTCGCCGAGGTGGGTAGCGGTGGGCTGGTTGGCCAGGCCCACCGCGTGCAGCGCCGCGAACAGGAAGTCCCCGGAGCGGTCGCCGGTGAACATCCGGCCGGTGCGGTTGCCGCCGTGCGCGGCCGGGGCGAGCCCCACCAGGGCGAGCGCCGCGTCCGGCGGGCCGAATCCGGGCACCGGCCGGGCCCAGTAGTCCCAGTCGGCGAAGGCGGCCCGTTTCGTACGGCCCACCTCCTCGCGCCACGCCACCAGCCGCGGGCAGGCGCGGCACCGGCTCACCCGCTCGTCCAGCTCGGCGAGGGTACGGGCTCCGGGCGCCCGGCGGGCGGGCTCGGCTGGTGCGTCACGTGGGGTCATACGTCGCGCGGGTGCCCCGCCCCCTTGCGCAGGAAACGCCGCAGCCGGGTCAGTGGCCACGTGTTGATGACATCGTCGGTGGTCAGCCAGGCGCGCTGGGCCATGCCCACCCCGTACCGCTGATTGGCCAGGTCCAGCGTGGAGTGCGCGTCGCTGTCGATGGCGAACACCACGCCGTACTCCTTCGCCCGCAGGATGTTCTCGTCCGACAGGTCCAGCCGGTTCGGATGCGCGTTGATCTCCAGGGCGGTACCGGTACGGGCACACGCGGCGAACACCGCGTCCAGGTCGGCGTCGACGCCGGGCCGCTTGCCGAGGATACGGGTCGTCGGATGGCCGATGATGTTGACGTGCGGGTTCTCGCAGGCCCGCAGGAACCGCCGGGTCATGGTGTCCCGGTCCTGGCCGAACTGCGTGTGCACCGAGGCCACGCACAGATCGAAGCCTTCGAGGAAGTCGTCGGGCCAGTCCACCTCACCGTCGGCGTCGATGTTCAGCTCCACACCGTGCAGCAGCCGCATGTCCCGGCGGCCGCGCCCGTGGTCCATGGCGCGCAGGCGCTCCCGCTGGGCGAGGATCTTCTCCTTCGTCATCTGCTGCATGTACAGCTTCGGCGCGTGGTCGGTGACGGCGTAGTACGCGTAGCCGCGCCGCTCCGCCGTGGCGATCATGTTCTCCAGCGGTTCGAGGCCATCGGTGAGATCGGTGTGGGTGTGCAGATCGCCGCGCAGATCGGATGCGCCGACCAGCGTGGGCAGTTGGCCCTCCAGCGCGGCCTTCACCTCGCCGCGGTCCTCGCGCAGGGTCGGCGGGATCCAGTCCATGCCGAGCCGCGCGTACACGTCCTCCTCGCTGCGCGAGGCGATCTTCTTGCCGCTCTTGGTCTCGAAGAGGCCGTACTCGGAGAGCTTGAGCCCGTGGCGCACCGCGATCGCGCGGACGCGGATGTTGTGGGCCTTGGAGCCGGTGAAGTACAGCAGCCCCGCGCCCCACGAGTCGAGCGGGAGCACCCGCAGATCCACCTGGAGCCCCTTGGTGGTGCGGATGGAGGTCTTCTTCTCGCCGTGCGCGATGACCTCGGTGGTGTACGGGAGCGCGGTGAACGCGTCCATGAACGGGGCCGATTCGGCGGCCGCCACCAGGATGTCCACGTCGCCCACGGTCTCCCGCATCCGGCGCAGCGACCCGGCGTACGCCACCCGCTCACAGCCCGGCACCCGGGACAGCGCGGCCACGATGTCATCGGCGACGTCCATGGCCCCGTCCAGCGGGACCCGGCCGCCCGCGGCCCGCAGCAGTCCGATGCCGTGCAGGATGTTCTCCTCGGACTTCGGCCCGAAGCCCTTGAGGTCGCGCAGCCGGTGTTCCTCGATCGCGGTGGCCAGCTGCTCGACCGAGGCGATGTCCAGCTCCTCGTACAGCAGCATGGCCTTCTTCGGCCCGAGCGCCGGGATCGCGGTCAGCTCCCGCACCCCGGCGGGGATCGCGGCGCGCGCCTGCTCGACGGCGGGCACGTGTCCGGTGCGCAGATACTCGACGACCTTGTCGGCGATCGACTTGCCGACGTTCGGGATCTCGCGCAGCGCCTTCACATCGAGCCGCGCCACATCGGCGGGATGGCCGCCGATCGACCGCGCGGCCTTCTCGTAGGCGCGCGCCCGGAACGCGTCCCCGCCCGTGATCAGGAGGAGATCGGCGTACTCACGCAGGAGGGCTTCGACCTCCTCGTTGGAGCGAGCCATGCAACAAATTCTAGTCGCCGTACGGCCGGACGGTACTGGCGATCCCGGAGCGCTGGAGGGATGCTTGGTTCGAGAAGCGCGTGTGTTTCCCCGCGGGTGTTTCCCCGGTTTGGGGGAGGTCATGGACGTTGGATTCCTGAAGCCGTTGTTCGATCGTCCCGGTCCGTGGGCGTGCGTCTACCTCGACACCTCGCGTGCGACGGAGGACGCCCCCACGCGGCGCCGGTTGCGGGAGCGGTTCGTGGCCGGTCAGCTGACCGCCCAGGGCGCCGACCCCCGCACCCGTGAGGCGGTGGTGGGCAGGCTGGCCGGTGAGCGGGCGGCCACGGCGTCCGCCGGACGGGCGCTGTTCGCCGCGGACGGTGAGGTGGTGCTCGACCTGCCGCTGGCCGCGTCCCCGGGCGACGTGATGACGTCCTGGTCGCCGCTGCCCCGGGTGGCGCCGCTGGCGTCGCTGCGCGGCGAGTGGCCGTCGTGCCTGGTGGTGTACGTCGACCGGACGGGCGCCGACCTGGAGCTGCGTGACGAGGGCGGGGCCCGCCCGGTGTGCCGCGCCACGGCCGGGGGACCGCGGGGCCGTGGCCACCGGTCGCTGCCCGCCGACCGGTACGAGTGGCACTACCGCAACCGGGTCGAGAACGGCTGGGAGCACACTGCGGACCTCGTCGCCGAGGAGCTGGTACGGCAGTGGCCGGACAGCGGGGCGCCGCTGCTGGTCCTGGCGGGCGATCCGCGCGAGCGCAGGGCGGTACGTGACCGGCTGCCCGAGCCGCTGCGGGACCGGGCCGTGGAGGCGCGGCACGGCAGCCGGGCGCCCGGATCGGCCCGGGAACTCCTGGAGGCGGAGATCGACCACGCCCGCGCGGACCACGCCCGGGCCCATCTGGAAGCCGTACTCGATCTCTTCCGCGCCGGGCGCGGTCGCCCCGGCGGGCACATCGCCAGCGGCCACGACGGCTCCGCGCCGAGCGGGGCGGCGGAGGGGGTCCCCGCGGTGGTGGAGGCGGTGCGCAGCCATCAGGCGGCCACCCTGCTGCTGGGGCAGGCGGGCGGCGACATGCGCCATGAGGTGTGGATCGGGCCCGGCGCCGATCAGCTGGCGGTGCAGCGGGCCCAGGTGCGGGCGCTGGGCGTGCGCACACCCGAGCCGGCGCGCGCGGACGACGCGCTGATGCGGTCCGCGGCGGTGGCCGACACCGAGGTGCTGCTGGTCCCCGAGGGCGTGCCGGGACCGGCCGGTGGGCTGGGCGCGGTGCTGCGCTGGCACGGGCAGGGCTGAGACCCGCTGCCGGTCGCGCCCCGGGGCCGTCAGGAGCCCCTGGCCGCACCGGATCTGAAATCGTGTCGAAAGCTATTTTCCCGGCGAGTCTGTCATATAGGGAAAGTTCACACTTTTGTATGCTTTCTTCAGCGCGTCGTTCCCCCCTGTCGGACAGTCACTGTCCGTACGGTCACGAAAGGGGCTCCACATGCAGACGATGGAGGTTCGCCCACCAGTACCCAGTCGTTCGAGTAGTAGATGGCGTCGATACGGACGGCTCGCCGCCGCGAATTTCGTGCGGGGCGCGTCGTATGCATGCGGCACCGCGGCCATCGGAATGATGGCGTGGTGGGTGCAGACCCACTAGCCCCCAGGTTGTCGCGACAGCCGCTCGGGGCGGCTGTCGCGGCTGTCACGGCTGCGGATGGGGCTGTTGACGGAACCGGAAGCCGTGATGTGCCTTGCGCGCGGCCTCGCCCCCCTGGCCTCCGAGCCGGGCCCGCAGCTGGATCCCGTGAATCACCTCGATGATGCCCAGAACGATCAGCCAGACGCCGGTCACCAGGGTGAGCGCGGCGATGGAGCCGAAGGGCGACACGATCAGCACGACTCCGGCCAGGGCGCTGATGACGCCGAGGAAGATCTGCCAGCCACGGGCGGGGATCCCCTCGTCCTGGACGGCCGTGGCGGTGTGCATGACGCCCCGCAGCAGCCAGGCGAATCCGATCCACAGGGCCAGCAGCAGGACCGACTGTGCCGGACCCCGGAAGCAGATCAGTCCGAGGAACACGCTCACCGCGCCGCTGATGAAGCCGAGGACGCGCATCGACCGGGGGACATGCGCCCCGAAGGCCCCGATGAGCTGGAAGATGCCGCTGATCAGCAGGTATACGCCGAACAGGGCGCCGACCACCGCCAGGGTGGCCGCTGGCCACACCAGTACCAGCAGCCCCAGCACGATCGCGGCCAGGCCCGCGGTCAGTAGGACCTGCCATGCGGCGTCCGACAGGGTGCCCAGGAGACCGGTGAAGGGGCGGTCCGCGTCGCCGGGACGCTCATTCCGCTGGTCGGCCCGCTGATCTGCCTGGTCGGCGTCGCGCGAATTGTCCGAGGGGAACGTCATCGTCGTCCACCTCCTTGAGGGAACAGTGATACCACCATCCTCGCTCTCCGCGCGCCGAATCGCCTGGTGGCGGGCTGGTGGCAGCCGGTGGCAGCCGGTGGCGGCCGGTGCCGCCGCGGTCAGCCGCCCGTCGCGAATCCGGGGAAGAGCGTCATGCCACCGTCCACGTAGAGCGTCGTGCCCACTACGTAGTCACACAGGTCGGACGCGAGGACGACCGCGGCGTTCGCGATGTCCTGCGGGTCGCCGACGCGGCCGT
The DNA here is from genome assembly GCF_055591805.1 of Streptomyces sp. NPDC041200. Taxonomy (NCBI): domain Bacteria; kingdom Bacillati; phylum Actinomycetota; class Actinomycetes; order Kitasatosporales; family Streptomycetaceae; genus Streptomyces; species Streptomyces sp. NPDC041200. The sequence continues at coordinate 6,997 of NZ_JBVIZF010000036.1, forward strand.
AGGGGATCAGCTCCAGCAGCGCGGTGCGGGCGTCCTCGGTGTCCCACGCGTCGCGGTTGATCGGGGTCTGGATGGCACCCGGCGCGATCGCGTTCACCCTGATCTTCCGCGGCGCCAGCTCCTGGGCCATGGTCTGCATCATCATCGCCACGCCGCCCTTGGACGACGCGTAGTTCACATGACCGGCCCAGGGGATGATCTGGTGCACCGAGCTGACGCAGATGACCTTCCCGGCCGCCCGCGACACCTGCGGAACGACACCGCGCCGCTGGAACTCCTTGACCGCCTCCCTGGCGCACAGGAACTGACCGGTGAGGTTGACGGAGAGCACCTTCTCCCAGTCCGCCAGGGTCATCTCCATCGTCGGGGCATCACGCTGGAGGCCCGCGTTGGCGACCAGGATGTCGATCGTGCCGAGCCGGTCGACCATGTCGGACACCATGCCGACCACTTGGTCCTCCCGCGACACATCCGCCTGGTGGGCGTAAGCGCGCACACCATGGTCCTCGACCTCCTTCACGACGGCCTCGGCGGCCGGACGGTCGGAGACGTAGTTGACGACGACATCCGCGCCGGAGCGCCCGAGGGCGATCGCGGTCGCCTTGCCGATGCCCGAGTTGGCGCCGGTCACCAGCGCCTTCTGGCCCTTGAGGAGCCGCAGGTCGGACACCGAGGGCGGGCCTTGGGGAGTGGTCATGGGTGTTCTCCTTCGCTGGGGCGTCCGTGGTGCGCGCCCCGACCCTCGCAGCCCGTGGCGGACACCGTCCTTCTCCACGGCGCCACGGTCACCCGCTGAGGCGATGCACATCGTTCCAGCGGCGCAACGTTCAGCAACGTTCAGCCGCGCGACGCGGGGGAGTGGCGGGCGGCGCGCCGTTCAGTGGGCGCTCGCCTCCGCCATGGCCTGGGCGCGCAGCGTCGAGCAGGTGCGGTTGATCAGCCGGGAGACATGCATCTGGGAGATGCCGAGCTGCTCGGCGATCCGGCTCTGCGTCATGTCGCAGAAGAACCGCATGTAGAGGATCTGGCGCTCCCGGTCGGGCAGCCGTCCCAGCCCGGGGCGCACCGCCTCGCGGTCCACCACCCGGTCGTACGCGGGCTCCGGGCGGCCGAGCGTGTCCGCCAGCGAGTATCCGTCGTCCGCGCCGGTCAGCTGGGCGTCCAGGGACAGCGGGGTGAAGCTGCCCATGGCCTCCATGCCGATGCGCACCTCCTTCTCGGTGAGGCCGGTGCGCTCGGCGATGGCCTCGGTGGGCACCGAGGCGTCGTCGAGGGAGTGGGACAGCTCCCGGTGTGCGGTCCGCACCCGGTTGCGCAGCTCCTGGACCCGGCGCGGCACGTGCAGCACCCACAGGTGGTCCCGGAAGTGGCGCTTGATCTCGCCGACGACGGTGGGCACCGCGAAACCGGCGAACGCCGTGCCGTGTTCGGGGTCGTACCGCTTGACGGCCTTCACCAGGCCGAGCGCGGCCACCTGCTCCAGATCCTCCAGGGATTCACCCCGGTTGCGGTACTGGCGGGCCAGCCGCCGCGCCATCGGCATCCAGGCCTCCACCACCCGCTGCCGCAGCGCGTCCTTCGCGGGGCCCTCGGGGAGGCGGGCCATCTCGTGGAACTCGGCGCTGGTGTCGGGGGCGTCGTCATGCGGGTGCTTCGAGGAGCCGGACCGGGGACGGGCCGTGTCCTGCGCTGCGGTCGTCATCTCACACACCTCCTGCGATGGGCTGACGGGTCGCCTGGGACCGTGGTCGCTGCCATGCGGGAGCGTGCGGGATGCGGACCGGAGGCCGCGCCCTGGAGCGATCAGACTGCTCCCGCGGTGCGTGCCTCCGGTCCGAAGCACGCATAGCCGCTTGCCCGGGGCCTCCAGGGGTAAACCCAACCGGCCGCCGCACACGGGGATTTCAGCCCAGCAGCGCCGCCACCGTGATGAGCACCGGCGCGGCCAGCACCGTGGACAGCAGGATGGACTCGCGGGCCAGGATGGTGCTCGTGTCGTAGCGCACCGCGTAGGTGAACAGGTTCTGCGCCGAGGGGAGCGCGGAGGTGACGACGGCCGCGAAGAGGGCGGGCCCGCCGAGCCGGAACACACCGGCCGCGATGGCCCAGGCCACCACCGGCTGGCCGAAGGACTTCAGCGCCACCGACAGCAGCACCGGACCGCGCTCCTCGCCCCGCCCGGGCAGCTCACTGCCGGGCAGCGAGATCCCGAAGGCCAGCAGCACGGCGGGGACGGCCATGCTGCCCACCAGGGAGAAGGGTTCCATGATGGGCCCGGGCACCCGCCACCCGGCGGCGGCCACCGCCACCCCGGACAGTGAGCCGATCACGATGGGATTGCGGAACGGGGAGGTCACCCGGCGCAGTACCGAGGGCGGGTGGTCCGAGGGGCGGCTGAGGTCGATCACGGTGAGCGCGATCGGGGTCATCACCAGCTGCTGGAACAGCAGCACCGGGGCGATGAGGGACGCGTCGCCGAGGACGTACATGGCGATCGGGATGCCGAGGTTGCCCGCGTTCACATAGCTCGCGCACAGGGCGCCGATCGTGGTGCGGCCCACGCTCCACTTGCGTACCGCGCCGACCGCGACGAACGCGCCCGCCACCACGAAGGTGCTCAGGGCCGTGACGAGCAGCGGGGTCGAGACGATGACGGCGAGATCGGCGTGGGCGAGCGTGGTGAACAGCAGTGCGGGTGAGGCGACGTTGAAGGAGAGTTTGGTCAGCACCTCCCGGCCCTGCCCGCCCAGCGCTCCGCGGCGGCCGAGCACATAGCCGGTGACGATGATGCTCGCGATGACGCCGAAGCCGGTGATCACACCGCCCACGGGACCTCCGCCCGGCCGGGGTGCCGGTGGGCTACGGGGTCCCGCGGAGCGGGGTGGCGTCTGGGAACGCGGGGCGAGAGGCGGGGCGCGGCGGTCATCGGCGGTGTCTTCCCGGGCTGGAGTTGTCAGCATGCACCCTACAAGTAACCCGGGCGGGCTGTGCAGAAGACGGGACGCCGTCCCACTATGTGATCGGCTGTGCGATCGGCCTAGGTGATCGTCAGGGTGCGTTCACTCCTCGCCAGCGAGCTGTTGCCCGCGTAGATCTGGATCTCGCCCTTCTCCACCGTGAACGTGCCGTCCCGGTCATGGGTCCAGAAGCCCAGGTCCTCGGTGCCCAGCCGGAAGCGGAGGGTGGTGGACTTCCCGGCGCCGAGGGTGGTCCGGCGGAAGCCGCACAGCCGCCGCACCGGCTGCGCGAGGCTGGCCACCGGGTCGCGCAGATACACCTGCACCACCTCGTCGCCCTCGCGCTCCCCGGTGTTGCGCACCGTGACCGCCACCTCCACGGTGTCGCCCTTGCGCAGCGCGTCGGCCGTGATCCGGCTGACGGACAGCTTCGGCTCCCCGATGTCGAAGGTGGTGTAGCTGAGGCCGTGGCCGAAGGCGAACTGCGGGCCGTCGGCGAGGTCGAGGTACTTGGAGGTGTACTTGTTGTCCGGGTCGTAGGGGCGCCCGGTGTTCTCGTGGTTGTAGTAGATGGGGATCTGCCCGGCCGAGCGCGGGAAGGACACCGGCAGCTTGCCGCCGGGGTTCACCGTGCCGAACAGGACGTCCGCGATGGCGTTTCCGCCCTCGATGCCCGGATGCCACGCCTGGAGCACGGCGGGTGCCGAGTCCAGCCAGCCGCCCATCGTCAGCGGACGCCCGCTGACCTGGACCACGACGAAGGGTGTACCGGTGTCCGCGACCGCCGCGATCAGCTTCTCCTGCTGTCCTGGCAGGCTGATGTCGCTGCGTACGGCCGCTTCCCCGCTGAGCGCCGAGGCCTCCCCGACCACGACGACCGCCACCTCGGCCGCCCTGGCGACCGCGGCGGCCTTCGCGATGCCACCGGTGTCTTTGCCTGCCGGGTCCACGCCGCGGGCATGGGTGACCCGGGCCTTCGGCGCGGCGTCCTTGACCGCGTCGAGGACGGTGACCGGGGCAAACGCGTCCGCCCAGGGTCCGGCCCAGGAGCCGCGCAGATCGGTGGAGTCGGCGAAGGGGCCGACGACCGCGATGGAGGAGACCGACGGGCCGAGGGGGAGGAGCGCCGCCTTTCCCTTCGCGGCCGGGGTGTTCTTGAGCAGAACCAGGGTGCGCGCGGCCGTCTCGCGGGCCGCCGCCCGGGACGCCTTCGTGGGCTCGTTGATCGCGGCGTCCTCGTCCACATAGGGGTGTTCGAAGAGCCCGAGCCGGAACTTGAGCCGCAGGATACGGGCTACCGCGTCGTCCAGCCGGGCGGTGGTGATGTCACCGCCGCGCAGCAGCCGCTTGCCGTGGTCGGCGAGGGTGGTGCTGGCCATCTCCATGTCGACCCCGGCGTTCAGCGCCAGCCGGGCCGCGTCGGCGTGGTCGGCGGCGAAGCCGTGAACCGTCATTTCCTGAACGCCGTTGTAGTCGCTGACGACGACGCCGCCGAACTCCCACTCGTCCTTGAGGATGTCGGTGAGGGTGTGCGGATTGCCATGGGCGGGGACCCCGCTGATGGTGTTGAAGCTCGCCATGACGGTGGCCACCCCGGCGTCCACGGCCGCCAGGAACGGCCCGAGGTAGAGGTTGCGCAGCCGCGCCTCGGAGACGTCCACCGTGTTGTAGTCGCGCCCGCCCTCGGCGCCGCCGTACGCGACGAAGTGCTTGGCGCACGCCGCGAGCCGGTCCTTCGACGCCAGGTTCTCGCCCTGGTAGCCGCGGGTCTTGGCGGCGGCGACGGCGGCCGTCAGATACGGGTCCTCGCCGCTGCCCTCGGAGATCCGCCCCCAGCGAGGTTCGTGGGTGACGTCCATCATGGGCGAGAAGGTCCAGTGCACCCCGTTGGAGCGGGCCTCCTTCGCCGACACCTCGGCGTCCCGTTCGGCCACCGCCGGGTCGAAGCTCGCGGCCTGGGCCAGCGGGATGGGGAAGGTGGTCCACATGCCATGGATGACATCGAGCCCGAACACCAGCGGGATCCCCAGGCGTGACTCCTCGACGGCCATCCGCTGGAGGGTGTTGGTGTTCTTCGCCCCGTAGATGTTGAGGACGGAGCCGAGCCGTCCCTGGCGGGCCGCCTTCTCCGCCTCGGCGGTCTGTCCGCCGCCGGGCCCGGTGTCGCCGGTCCAGGCGAGCTGCTGGAGCTGGCCGAGCTTCTCCTCGACCGTCATCCGCCCCAGCAGGGCCTGGACCCTGGCCTCGTACGGGGCGGGTTCCGCCGCGGGCCGCTCGCCCGGGCCCGGCCGCTCCCGGGCGTGGGCGGTGCCGGTGGCGGCCTTGCCCGCGATGGCCGTGCCGCCCGCCGCGGCGAGCACCGTTCGTCTGCGCACACCATTCATGTTTCTTCGTCCCTTGAAGAGTTGTGAAGAGTTCAGAGGGTGTTCGACGGTTCGATCTTTCAAGAGGTGAACCGAAGGTACGGAGCCGTTTCCGGGGCGTCAAGGGTTCCCGTAATGGGTTCCTATTGACGGGCGTGGGGCGGGATTCCATACTCATCGCCACGGTTAACCGTGAACGGTTAACCAATTGCCCGGGCAATGAGGCCCAGAGCAGGAGAAACACATGACCTCACGCCACGCGTCCGCCCAGCTCCGCCGCACCGTGTTGTCGAGCTTCATCGGCAACACCATCGAGTTCTATGACTTCCTGCTCTATGGCCTCGCCAGCGCGCTGGTATTCGGCGATCTCTTCTTCCCGAGTCTGAGCCCGTTCGCGGGCACCCTCGCGTCGTTCGCCACCTTCGGCATCGGCTTCATCGCCCGCCCGCTCGGCGGCTTCGTCTTCGGCCACCTCGGCGACACCATCGGCCGGAAGACCACGCTGGTCACGACGTTGTGCGGGATGGGCGCCGCCACCTTCGCCGTCGGTCTTCTGCCAACGTACGACACCATTGGCATCTGGGCACCGGTGCTCCTCGTGGTGCTGCGCTTCATCCAGGGCTTCATGGTCGGCGGTGAGTGGGGCGGCGCCATGCTGATGGTCGTCGAGAACGCCCCGGCCCACCGCCGCGGCTTCTTCAGCGCCTGGCCCAACACCGGTGGCTTCTCCGGACAGCTGCTGGCCACCGGCATGTTCGCGCTGATGGGCATGCTGCCCGACGGGCAGTTCCAGGCCTGGGGCTGGCGCGTGCCGTTCCTGTGCAGTGCGGCGCTGGTGGGCGTGGGCCTGTGGATGCGCGGGCGGCTCGGTGAATCCGAGGTGTTCGAGCAGGTCAAGCACGAGGAGGGCAAGGCCAAGGCGCCGCTGCTGGACGTGCTGCGCCACGACTGGCGGAGCGTGCTGCTGATCATGTCGCTGCGGTTCAGCGAGAGCGTGCCGTTCTTCCTGCTGACCGTCTTCGCGGTGTCCTACGGACCCGAACACCTCGGCATCCCGAAGGCCACGCTGACCACCGCCATCATGATCGCCTCGGTGCTCGCCTTCCCCGCCCACGGCTTCTTCGGCGCGCTGTCCGACAAGGTGGGCCGCCGCCCGGTGTACGTCTACGGCGGCCTGGCCGCCGCGGCGCTGGCCTTCCCGGCGTTCTGGCTGCTGAAGTCCGGCTCGGCGGTGCTGATCGTCCTGGCGTACTGCCTGGTCATCAACCTCGCCCACAACGCCTGCAACGCCGTCCAACCCGCCCTGTTCACCGAGCTGTTCGGCTCCAAGGTCCGCTACAGCGGCGCCTCGGTCGGCGCCCAGCTCGGCGCCATCGTGGCCGGTGGCCTCACCCCGTTCATCGCCACCGCGCTCACCGGCGGCGGCGACAACTGGGTCCCGGTGGCCGCCTACGCGAGCGCCGTCGCCCTGGTCTCGGCGGCCGCCGCGTACTTCTTCACCCCCGAGACCTCCCGCCGCGACCTGGTCGACACCAGCTCCGCGATGACGGCCGGGCCCGGGCCCGCACCGGACACCGAGGCCGCCAAGGTGCCGGAGACCGACGCGGTCGCGCCCTGACAGGAGCCACCCATGACCGTCCACCGCGAGTTCGTCCTGCGCGACGACCCCCGCTTCGGACACTGCCACGCCTCCACCCTGCTCCCGCTGCCGGACGGCGAGGTGCTCGCCGCCTGGTTCGCCGGGAGCCGGGAGGGCGCGGACGACGTGGCGATCTGGCTGGCGCGGCGGGCGGGTGACGGCGCGTGGCACGAGCCGGTGAAGGTGGCGGACGAGACGGGGCTGCCACACTGGAACCCCGTCCTGTTCGCCACTGGCCACGGCGAGGTGCTGCTCTTCTACAAGACCGGCCACCGTATCCCCGGCTGGCGCACCCGGGTGCTGCGCTCCCGGGACGGCGGTCTGAGCTGGTCCGCCCCCGCCGAGCTGGTGCCGGGCGCGGACGGGGCCGGTGGGCGCGGACCGGTGAAGAACAAGCCGGTCCGCCTGGCCGACGGTGGCTGGCTCGCGCCCGCGTCCACCGAGGAGCCGCGGAGCGCGGGCGGCCGCTGGGACGCGTTCACCGATCGCTCGGACGACGGCGGCGCGAGCTGGCGGCGCTCCGCGCCCGTACCGCTGGACCGCTCCGCGTTCCCCGGCGCCGGGGTCATCCAGCCCACCCTGTGGGAGAGCGCCCCCAGTGAGGTGCGGATGCTGCTGCGCAGCTCCTGCGGCCGGGTCTGCCGCAGCGCCTCCCACGACGGCGGCATGACGTGGTCGGCCGCGCGGCCGCTGGACGTCCCGAACAACAACAGCGGGCTGGACGCCGTACGGATCGCCGACGGCCGGGTGGTGCTGGCCCACAACCCGGTGGCCGCCGAGTGGGGCGCGCGCACCCCGCTGGTGCTGTCCGTCTCCGAGGACGACGGGCTCACCTTTCGCCGGGCGGTGGTGCTGGAGGACCGGCCGGTCTCCCGCCCCGGTGCCATCGTCCCGGACGAGACGGGCGTGCGGACCGACGGCCACCGCGAGTTCTCCTACCCGGCCGTTGTGCCCTGGGCGGACGGGGTCGCCGTCAGCTACACCTGGCAGCGGCGCGGCATCGTCTTCGCCACCGTTTCCGAAGCGGCCCTGGGGGAGGAATAATGAGTCAACGGTTAACCGTTGACTGAAGAGGACGTTCCGCCCCCCAGAAGGAGTCCGTCGGTGCCCATCACCTCGCTACAGCAGCAGTCCCTCGGCGATCTGGTCGCCCACGAGCTGCGCGTCCTCATCATCTCAGGACGGCAGCGCCCCGGCACCCATCTCGTCGAAGGTGCCCTCGCCGAGCAGTACGACGTCAGCCGCGGCCCGGTCCGCGACGCGCTGCGGCAGCTGGAGGCCGAGGGGCTGGTCGAATCGCGCCGCCGCGGGGTCTTCGTCACCGGGCTCACCGAGGACGACGTGGACGAGCTGTACACGCTGCGGGAATCCCTGGAGACCCTGGCCCTCACCCTCGCCATCGGCCGGGCCGAACCCGGCGACTGGGACCGCGCCCAGGGGTTCGTCGACCGGATGCTGGACGCCGCCGACCGCGCGGCGCCCAGCGACTTCGCCCTCGCCGACCTGGAGTTCCACTCCCAGTTCTACGTCCTGTCCGGGCACCGGCGGCTGGTCGCAGTCTGGGAGCAGTACCGCCCCACCTTCGGCGTGGTCCTCGATGTCACCAACGCCCAGGACGTCGATCTGCACCCCTCCGCCGAGGCCCACGCCGATCTGCTGAAGACCGTGCGCGGCGGCGAGACCGAGACGGCCGTCACCACGCTGCGCGAGCATCTCCTCGGCGCCAAGAACCGGCTGCGCGCCGCGCTGCGCGCCGCACGGGCCGCCGAGGGCTGAGCGTTCAGTGCCCGCGCTCGTCCATGCCCTTCATCAGGGCCTGGTGGCTGGCGCGCACATGCTCGCGCATCACCCGCTCGGCGCCGTCGCCGTCCTTGGCCTGGATCAGGCTGAGGACGCGGTGGTGCTCGGAGTCCGACTCGATGAGGCGCCCGGGGCGGGACAGCGAGGTGCGCACCAGCCGGGCGTAGGCGAGCTGATTCATCAGGGTGCGGTAGTGCCCCTCCAGCTTGCTGTTGTCCGCGCCCCTGACGATCAGATCGTGGAACTCGTGGACCAGCGCCGCGTACCGCTCGGCGTCGCCGTCCTCGACAGCCTGGTCGGCCGCCCGCATGCTGGCCTCCAGCTGATCCACCTCGGGTACGTTCCCACGGAAGGCGAGCAGCCGGGCGGCGGCGCCCTCGAACAGCTCCTTCATCTGGAACAGCTCGGTCAGCTCACGGCGTGACGGCACGGCGACGAACGTGCCGACCCGCGGCCGGACCTCGACCAGCCCCTCTATCTGGAGCTGCTTGAGAGCCTCGCGGATGGGCGTCCGGCTGACCCCGAAGGTCTCGGACAGCGCCATCTCGGACAGGCTGGAGCGGGGCGGCAGTTCGCCACTGATGATCATCTGCCGCAGCTCCTCGGCGACCCTCGCCTGCATGCTGGTCTGCTGAAGCCGCTTCCCTGTGGGTTGTTGCATGGCACGGGACAGTATGCGGGGCGCTCTCTCCCCGTCAACCGAGGACAGGTTGGTGTGTTCTGCCATACAAGAGCGCTCCCGCCTGGACATGTCGTCATGACCTCACGCGCCATGACCTCATACCGTCATGACCTGAGGATGAACGGATCCCCAGCTGGTTCCTCGCTGGTGTTGATCCACACACTCTTCAGCCGGGTGTACTCCCGGATGACCTCCGTGCCGTGCTCGGTGCCCATGCCGCTGTTCTTGAAGCCCGCCCGGGGCGACATCGGCGACATCGAACGGTAGGTGTTGGCCCACACCGTGCCCGCCTCCAGCCGGTCGGCCATCCGGTGCACCCGGTTCACATCCCGGGTCCACACGCCCGCCGCGAGGCCGTACTGCGAGTTGTTGGCGATGGCGAGGGCCTCCTCCTCGGAGTCGAAGGCCATGACCGTGGCCACCGGCCCGAAGATCTCCTCCTGGCAGATCCGCAGCGTGTTGTCGACGTTGGTGAACACGGTGGGGGAGTAGAAGTAGCCGCCGAGGCCGGTGTCCGGCCGGGCCCCGCCGCAGACCACCTTCCCGCCCTCGGAGCGGCCCAGTTCGACGTAACCCTCGACCTTCTCCAACTGGTCGGCGAGGGCCAGCGGGCCCAGCTCGGTGGCGTCGTCGAGGGGGTCGCCGATCGCGATGGTGGCGGCCCGCGCGGTCACCCGCTCCAGGATCTCGTCGTACGCCTCGCGGTGCACCAGCACCCGGCTGCCCGCCACACAGGTCTGCCCGGCGGCGGCGAACACCCCGGCGATGACGCCCATGGCGGCCGAGCCCAGATCGGCGTCCGGGAAGATGATGTTGGGGGACTTGCCGCCCAGCTCCAGGGTGCAGCGGATCAGCCGGTCGGCGCAGGTACGGGCGATCCGGCGGCCGGTCTCGGTGGAGCCGGTGAAGCTCACCTTGGCCACGTCCCGGTGCTCGGTCAGCGGGCCGCCCGCGGTCGCGCCGAAGCCGGTGACCACGTTGACCACGCCCGGCGGGAAGCCCGCCTCCTCGAAGAGCGGGGCGAGCGCCAGCAGCGAGGCCGAGGTGTGCTCCGACGGTTTGATGACCATCGTGTTCCCGGCGGCCAGTGCCGGGGCCAGCTTGGTGGCGGTGAGCAGCAGCGGCGAGTTCCAGGGGGTGATGGCGCCCACCACGCCGACCGGTTCGCGCAGGGTGTAGTTGAGCAGTGCGCGGCTCGCGCCCGGGATGACGTCGCCCTGGATCTTGTCGGCGAGGCCCGCGTAGTAATAGAAGTACTCGGGCATGCCCGCGAGTTGGGCGCGCATCTCGCGCAGCAGCTTGCCGTTGTCCAGGGATTCGGTGCGGGCCAGCTCCTCGGCGTGTTCGCCGATCAGATCGCCGAGGTCGCGCAGCAGCCGGCCGCGCCGGGTCTGGCTCAGATCGCGCCAGCGCGGATCCTCGAAGGCGGCGCGGGCGGCGTTCACCGCGCGCTCCACATCGGCGGCGGTGCCGTCCGCCGCCTCGTACCAGGACTCGGCGGTGGCCGGGTTGACGCTGGCGAAGTAGCCGCCGTCGGCGGGGGCGGTCCACTCGCCCGCGATGTAGTGGTCATGGCGCGGCAGGCGGTTCATGAGCTGTGGCACTCCTGATGTCCGGTGTGGGTGAGGATTGCGTCGGCGAGCCGCTCCGGGCACTCCAGTGGCAGCAGATGGCGGGCCCCGGGCACGATCACCGCCCGGCCCCCGGGGATCCGCTGCGCGAGCCGGTGCGTCATGGCCGGGGTCGACCCGGGGTCGTCCTCCCCGGTCACCGCGAGGGTGGGGGCGGTGATCCGGGGCAGTTGCGGCCACAGCCCGGCGTCGGCGGTCGCGAAGACGTCGTAACAGGCGAGGTACGAGACGGGATCGTTGGCCAGCAGCGTGTCCAGCACCCGCTGCGCCAGACCGGGCTCCTGCGCCCGCCAGCCGGGGGAGAACCAGCGGTCGACCGCCGCCCACGCGGACGCCCCGAAGTCCCGGGCCGCCACCTCCCGCCGCCGCGCCACCGCCGCGCGCTCGTCCTCCGACCGGCCCGCCACCGAGCTGACGAGCGTCAGCGAGGCGGTGAGGTCCGGCCGGTCCAGGCCGAGCTGCTGGGCGACCAGGGCGCCGAGCGAGAAGCCGACGATGTGCGCGGGTCCGCTCAGCACGGCCGCGACATCCGCGGCCAGCTCGGCCGTCGACACCCCGGGGGCCGCGGCCGGGGAGGTGCCGTGGCCGCGCAGATCGACCAGTGTGACCCGGTGCCGGGCGGTGAGCGCGGGCAGACACCGCTCCCACATCCTCCGGTCGAGCCCGACCCCGTGCAGCAGGACGAGGTCGGTCCCGGCGCCGTGCGTCTCGTGCCCCAGCGCGACCGGCGTGGTGGAGCACGTCCCGGACGGACGGGTCGGGCCGCCCGTCCGGGGCGTGTGCGTATCGCTGCCCGTGCCCATGGCGCTCACTGCTCCGTGGCGAGCGGGGCCAGCCGGGCCTGGGGGCGGCCCTGGGCGGCGGCCGCGAGCCCGACCACGATCTCGTCGGCGCGCGGTCCGTCCGCCACCCGCACCTCGATGCTCTGGTGGTGCGAGCGGATCGTGGCATCGGTGATGTGCTTGAGCGGGATGTCGAAGACCGTGCCCGCGGCCGCGCGCTTCTCCACGGCGGGCAGCAGGGTGGTGGCCTGCGCGGCCTTGCGGAAGTGGTCGCCGAACTTGAGCGTGTGGATCAGCCCGGAGCCGTGCTCGATCTCCCCGTCCAGGCCCACGATGGCGGCCTTGCCGTACGCCTCGACCGGCGCGCCCAGCGCCTCGACCACCCGCGGCGCCAGCAGCTCGCCGAGCTTCGGCGCCACCTCGTCGATACCCGGCAGCAGATCCGTCACATAGCCCTGTCCGGCCCACGGGTTCTCGATGACGGCGAGCACCACCGCGGTCCGGGCGGGCGGGTCCACCGGGCGGCCGCCCTCGCTGTGGATGTCCTCGGTGAAGGTGATGATCTTGCGGACGTTCACTGCACGGTCTCCATGTTCTTGCGGTCTTCCAGGTCGGCGAGGCGGACGGCGGGATCGGTGGCCCGGTCCCCGATCCGCGCGTTGGGGCGGGGGCCGGAGGCACCGGCCGCGATGACGACGATCTCGTCGGGCCGGGGCGCGTCGGGGATGCGGATCTGGCACGTCTGGTAGTGCGAGCGGGTCGCGGCCGCCGTCTTGTGCCACAGCGGTACGGTCAGCGGCTCACCCGCCGGAAGCCGGTCGTCGCTGAACACGATGATCGAGGTGCCCTCGGTCAGCTCCCGCAGGACGTTGCCGAAGAACGGGGTGTGGATCAGCGCCCCGCCGTGTTCGATCTCCCCGTTCAGGCCGACGATGGCGGCCTTGCCGAACGCCTCGACCCGCTCCACGCCGCCCAGCGCCTCGCTCACCCGGTCGGTGAGCAGCCGCGCGAGCCCCGGGGCGATCCGCTCGACCTCGGGCTGCAGATCGGCGACCAGGCCCAGGCCCGCCCACGGGTTACGGATCACCGCGGCCGCCGCGGCCCGGCGCACCGGCACGGTCACCGGCCGCCCCAGCTCCAGCAGCAGCTCGTCGGTGACACTGACGACCTTGCGCAGGCCCAGGTCAGTCATGGCTGCCGCCACCGGTGAACCGCGGCATGACCTTCTCCGCGAACAGCTCCAGGCTGCGCATCGCCTTGCGGTGCTCAAGACCCGGGTGGGTGGTCCACAGCAGCAGATGCTCCAGGCCCACCTCCTCCCGCAGCTCGGCGATCTTCTCCGAGACGTACTCGGGGGTGCCGACCAGCAGATTGCGCTCCGCCAGGAAGTCGAACGACAGCTCGTGGGCGCCGGTCAGCTCCTCGCCCGCCTCCATCAGGTTGCCCAGGCCACGGAAGTGCATGATCCACCGGTAGGTGGTCATCAGCGCCTCCTCGAAGTCGGCGCGCGCCTGCTCCATGGTGTCGGCGACGTAGACGTCCCGGACCAGGCCGATGCCCTCGCCGAGCGCGTACGCGCGGCCCGACGCCCGGCTCGCCGTGTCGCGGTACAGCTCGAAGCGCTCCTTGAGCGCCGAGACCGGCGGCAGCCAGAACATCCCCTGGACCCCGTCGGCCGCGGCCGCCTGGATCGACCGGGGACTGTCGATGACCTGCCACAGCGGCGGATGCGGGCGCTGCATCGGGAACGGGGTGACCTGCATCTTGGTGATGACCCCGTCCTCCATGTAGGCCGGGGTGGCGGGGGAGAGCGGGTGGTTCCACTTCACCCCGGGGGCGGGGAACTCGTAGAAGCGGCCCTGGTGCGAGAAGAACTCGCCGCTCCACGCCTTGCGCAGGATTTCCACGGTCTCGTCGTACAGCGCGCGGTTCTGTTCCTGGTCGCGAGGATCGGCGAGCGCGTTCAGATTGAGCGCCTCGCGTCCGTACAGCCCCCGGCCGAGGCCCACCTCGACCCGGCCGCCGGAGAGCTGGTCGAGCATCGCGATGTCCTCGGCGAGCCGCAGCGGGTGCCAGAAGGTGGCGATGTTCGCCGCCTGGCCGATCCTGATGTTCTCGGTGCGGGCGGCGATGTCCGCGCCCATCAGGACCGGGTTCGGGGTGATCTCGATGGCCTCGTGGCCGAAGTGGTGCTCGGTGTACCAGGTGGACCAGAAGCCAGCGCGGTCCGCGGCGACCGCGAACTCCCGTGCCTCGTCCATGACTTCGGCGTAGGAGCCGAGCCGGCCCGGTGCTCCGAGGTTGTGGAATATCGAGAATCGCATGCAGCGTCCGTCCTGTTCTTCCGGGTCGCGCTGTGCCATGGCAGGGAGGCTAGGAGTCCGGTTGGGGCCCGTCAAGGGTTAACGTCCAGGCAACAACTTTGACCTGTGCATTTGCTGCGAGAACGGTTCTTTCCCGGTTCATTTGTCCCAAGGTGTTGACAGCGGCCGACGCCGTTCTTAGCGTCCTCTGCCATACAAGAGCCGAATGAGGGATCCGTCATGACGCACACTCTTGACCGCACCACCCGCATCCGCTCCGCCTGGCAGGCCGCCTGGGATCAGGGCCGGATGGAGGCGCTCGACGAGCTGCTCAGCCCCGGCTACGTCCGACGGCGCGGCCCCGCCGCGGCGCCCCAGGACCGCGAGCAGTTCAAGGACTCCGTACGCGCCATCCGCGAGGCGTTCCCCGACCTCCACACCGAGATCGAGGAGATCGTGGAGGACGGTGAGGAGCTGGCGATCCGCTGGCGCAGCACCGGCAGCCACACCGGCGACTTCCTCGGCGTGCCACCCACCGGCCGCCCGGTCGAAGTCTCCGGCGCCACCTTCACCCACTTCGACAACGGTGTGATCGCCGAGGAGTGGGTGACCTGGGACCCCCGCCAGCTGCTGGAGGCGCTGGGGATCATCACCACCACCCAGGAGGCCGCCGTCGACGCCGACCTGGTGCGCGGGGTGCACCGCAAGTTCATCACCGGCGTGACCGTGGTGACCACCGACGACGCCGGTACGCCCAGGGGCCTGGCCGTCAACGCCTTCTCCAGCATCTCACTGGACCCGCCGATGGTGCTGGTCTGCGTCCAGCGCAGCTCCACCACCCACCCCGCGCTGCACCGGGCCACCCACCTGGGCATCAACATCCTCGCCGCCGGTCAGCTCGACGTCGCCAAGGTCTTCGCGTCCAAGGGCGACGACAAGTTCGCCGGACTGTCCTGGACCCCGGGCGACTCCGGCGTCCCCCTGCTCGACGGGTCCTGCGCCCAGCTGGAGGTGGAGATCGGCGAGCGGCTGGAAGCGGGCAGCCACACCGTCTTCACCGGCCGGGTGGTCGCGGCCCGTCACGAGGACCTGGCACCTCTGGTCTACAGTGGTGGCGGGTTTTTCGATATCTCGAACACAGCGCCTTTGCCGTGGTGAGACGCCTCCGGCCGCGCCTGGACCCACCCTTCCCTCCGCACACTGCCACCCCTTGACGCCCAGATCTCCCCTGTCCCCAGGAGCACGCCCATGACCCACGACGATGCGGCGCCGGTCTACGGCAGCGCGGTCACCAAAGTAGAACCCTTCGGGGTCGACCACATCCCCGACAACGAGCGGCACGGCAAGCCCAGCTCGCAGTTCTTCGTCTGGTTCGCCGCCGGCCTCAACTTCCCCATCATCCTGCTCGGGTTCAGCGCGATCAGCCTGGGTCTCAGCTTCACCGGCGCGGTCGCCGCGATCGTCGTCGGGGCCGGGGCCGGCTCGGTGCTGATGGCTGTGATGTCCAAGATGGGCGTACGGCTCGGGGTGCCGCAGCAGATTCAGGCGCGCGGGCCGCTGGGCTTCTTCGGAAACTTCCTGCCGGTGGCGTACATCAATGTGTTCGCCGGGGTCGGCTGGGCCTCGGTCACCGTGATCCTCGGTGCCAAGGCGATCTCGGAGCTGACGCATCTGCCGTACTGGCTCTGCGGATTGCTGCTCACCGGGATCGAGCTGGTGGTATCCATCTTCGGCTACAACATGATCAACTTCCTTCAGCGCGTGCTCACTTATGTGCTCACCCCGCTGTTCGCGATGATCACGGTCGTGGCCCTGGTGCGCGGCGCGGGCACCTTCGACGCCAACCCGAAGGCGTCCGGCTACATCGGTGACACCGGCGGCTGGATCACCTTCTGCGGCTGGTTCCTCTCCTTCCTCGTCGCCTGGGCGCCGTTCGCCTCCGACTACTCGCGCTATCTGCCGGACACCCCGGACGTGGTGAAGCGCACCGCCTGGTACACCGGGTTCGGCAACTTCGTCACCATCTGCTGGCTCGGCATCCTGGGCGTCCTGGTCGGCTCGAACGCCAACAGCACCGATTCCATCACCGCCCTCCACGAACTGGCCGGGCCGTTCGCCATACCCGCGCTCATCGCGGTCGGCCTCTCGGCGCTCGCGCAGAACTTCCTCAACGTCTACGGCGGCGCGATCTCCGTCCAGACCCTGAAGGTGCCGGTCACCCGGACCCAGGCGGTCACCGTCATCTGTCTGCTGGCGTACGTCATCAGCCTGTGGGGCGAGTCCGGGATCGAGGAGAAGTTCTCCGTGTTCCTCAACCTCACCGCGTACTTCATCGCGCCCTTCGCCGTCGTACTGCTCCTGGACTACTGGCTGGGCGGCCGCTCCGACCCGGCCCGGATCGCCGAACTGTACGACCGCAAGCGGGTGCTCTCCTGGGGCTTCGTCGCGTGGGCGGGCGGCGTGCTGGCGTCCGTACCCTTCTGGGAGTCCAAGCTGTACACCGGCGCGTTCGCCTCGGCGTACCCGAGCGCGGGTGACCTGAGCATGTACGTCGCCGCGGGCGCCTCCCTGGTGCTGTACCTGCTGACCTACCGGCTGAAGCCGCTGTGGGTGCGCGCCGGTGACGAGGCCCCGGCCGGGCAGCCCGCGGAACCCGCGACGGTGGCGGGTCCCTGACGGTACGTCAAGAACGGGCGGCATCGCGGTGGCGGTGCCGCCCGTTTCGTCTCTGTCGCGTCTGGCGGGCGCGACGCTCACCCGGGGCGGCCCAGCTCCTTGCGGAACAGGTCCAGCACATTGCCGCCGAGGATCTGATGGACGGCGGCCTCCGAGAAGCCCCGGTCGATCAGCGCCTCGGTGACCAGGGGGAGACCGCGGGGCCCTTCGAGGCCCGGGACGACCAGCTCGGCGTATTCCAGGTCCTCACAGCACGGCGGGCTGACATCGGCGCTGACCTCCTTGATGAAGTCCGGCCCGAGACCCACCCGGTCCGGCCCCGCGACCTCCGCGACATGGGCGATGTGGTCGGCCAGCCGGTCCACGGTCCGCTCGTCCGGATCGGTGGCCAGGAACTCGCCGAGGAAGTTCACGCACACCATGCCACCGGTGGCCACGATGCCGCGGATCTGGTCGTCGGTGAGATTGCGGTGATGGTCGAGCAGCGCACGCGCCGACGAGTGGGTGGCCAGCACCGGGCGGGTGGCCAGCTCCAGCACATGGGCGACGCCGGAGGCGCTGAGGTGGGAGACGTCGAAGAGGATGCCCAGGCGCTCCATCTCCCGCAGCGCCTCGACCCCGGCCGCCGTCAGCCTGCTGCCGGTGGCGTCCTCGCCGCTGCCGTCGGCCAGCGCGGTACGGCCCCAGTGGGCGATGGACGCGACCCGCACGCCCAGGCGGTGGACGGTCGGGATCAGTTCCACGTCGGCGTCGAGGCCGGGGGCGCTCTCCAGCGCCAGCACCAGCGCGATCCTGCCCTCCGC
Organism: Streptomyces sp. NPDC041200; assembly: GCF_055591805.1. Classification (NCBI taxonomy): domain Bacteria; kingdom Bacillati; phylum Actinomycetota; class Actinomycetes; order Kitasatosporales; family Streptomycetaceae; genus Streptomyces; species Streptomyces sp. NPDC041200. The sequence continues at coordinate 24,633 of NZ_JBVIZF010000036.1, forward strand.
CAGCGTGGCGTCGATGTCGGACCCGTCCAGGCACAGCCGTACCGCGTCCCGGTTGCCCTCGGCCAGCGTATGGGCGCACTCGATCATGCGCAGCGTCTCCCGCAGCGCGCCTTCGGGGCGGAACCGGTCGTCGATGAAGACCGGCAGCACCTGGAGGTCCACACCGCCTTCGCGCAGCTGGGGCAGCCACTGGTCCCGGAAGAAGGACGCCCAGCGCCGCGGCGGGCGGGCGGCGACGGCGATCAGCAGATCATTGTGGGCGTCGGCGACGACCGCGCGGTGATGGAGTTCGCGGGACACGTGCGGTATTCCTCCACGGTTCAGGGGCTGTTACGGGGCGGGGCACCCCGAACCTAACGATGCCGTGGCGGTACGGGAAGCGGAATCCCGGCCCGGATCGTTCGGATCCACGGAGCGGATCGCCCAAATCCCCGGCCCGGAATCTCGCCCCGCTGTTTCCCGCGCCCGCGGCGGGGCACCCGGGACGCCCGGAGGTGGCCGATGGCGGACGGCGACAGGACCACCGGCGACGGCGGTCTGGTGGCGACCGCCGTCGCGCTCACCGTGGCCACCGGTGCGATGGACGCGATCAGCTTCCTCGCCCTCGGTGGCGTCTTCACCAGCGTGATGACGGCCAACCTCTCGCTCCTCGGCATCTCGGCGGGCGTCCAGGACCCGGGACGGGCCCTGGACGCCTCCGTCGCCGTGGCCAGTTTCGTCGTCGGCGCCCTGCTCAGCGCCCGGATCGTGCGCGGCGAGCGGCCCGCCCGGCGGGCCCGCTGGGCCCTCGGCGTGGAAGTGCTCGCGCTCGGCGGGCTGTGGGCGGGGTGGGCCACGACGGGCGGCCACCCGGGCGGGGGCGCGCGGTCGGCGCTGCTCGCGGTGGCCGCGCTCGCCATGGGCGGCCAGAGCGGCCTGGTGCGCGCCGTCGGGCCGCCCGGGATGTCCACGACGTACCTCACCGGCACCCTGACCGGTCTGCTGGTCGACATGGCCCGCGACGGCCGGGTGCGCTGGGTCAGCGCGGCACTGCTCGCCGCGCTCGTCGTGGGCGCGACGCTCGGCGCCCTGCTGGTCACCCACGCCGCTTTGGCCGCGCCCGCCCTCCCGGCCGGGCTGGTCGCGCTGGTCCTCCTGGCGTCGTTCGCCGCACCGGGGGTACGGGACTTCAAGTGGGCGTCGATCGAGGGACGTTGAGCGGGGAGGGTGGAGAGGCGGAACGCCCTTCCGGCGGGCGGGCCCGGGTGACAGACTCCAGCCGTGACCGACTTCGACATGCTTGTCATCGGATCCGGCCCGGGCGGCCAGAAGGCCGCCATCGCGGCGGCGAAACTCGGCCGCGGGGTCGCCGTCGTCGACCGGCCGGACATGGTGGGCGGGGTGTCCCTGCACACCGGCACCGTGCCGTCCAAGACCCTGCGCGAGGCGGTGCTCTACCTCACCGGGCTGACCCAGCGGGATCTGTACGGCCAGAGCTACCGGCTCAAGGAAGAGATCACGGTCGCGGACCTGACGGCGCGCACCCGGCATGTGGTGCGCCGCGAGGTGGACGTCGTCCGCAATCAGCTCTCCCGCAACCGGGTCGCGATGTTCTCCGGCACCGGACGGTTCGTGGACGACCACACGGTGGCCGTGACGGACGCGTCCGGCCAGGAACAGCGGCTCACCGCGCGCCGCATCGTGATCGCCACCGGCACCCGCCCGGCCCGCCCGGCGAGCGTGGAGTTCGACGAGCGCACGGTCATGGACTCCGACAGCGTCCTCAGCATGGAGCGGGTGCCGCGGTCCATGGTCATCGTGGGGGCCGGGGTGATCGGCATCGAGTACGCCTCGATGTTCGCCGCGCTGGGCAGCAAGGTCACCGTGGTCGAGCAGCGCGACGGCATGCTGGACTTCTGCGACGTCGAGATCGTCGAGGCGCTCCGGTACCGCCTGCGGGACCTCGCCGTCACCTTCCGCTTCGGCGAGACGGTCGCGGCGGTCGAGCGGCATGAGCGCGGCACCCTGACCGTGCTGGAGAGCGGCAAGAAGATCCCGGCCGAGGCGGTGATGTACTCCGCGGGGCGGCAGGGGCTGACCGAGGAGCTGGACCTCGCGCGGGCCGGGCTCACCGCCGACCGGCGCGGCCGGATCACCGTGGACGAGCATTACCGTACGGCCGTGCCGCACATCTACGCGGTGGGGGACGTCATCGGGTTCCCGGCGCTGGCCGCGACCTCCATGGAGCAGGGCCGCAGCGCGGCGTACCACGCGTGCGACGAGCCGGTGAACCCGATCCACGGCCTCCAGCCCATCGGCATCTACTCCATCCCGGAGATCAGCTTCATCGGCCGGACCGAGGACCAGCTGACGGAGGCGAGGGTGCCCTTCGAGGTCGGGATGTCGCGCTACCGCGAGCTGGCCCGCGGCCAGATCGTCGGCGACGGGCACGGCATGCTGAAGCTGCTGGTGTCCCCGGAGGACCGGCGGCTGCTCGGCGTGCACTGTTTCGGCACCGGCGCGACCGAGCTGATCCACATCGGTCAGGCGGTGATGGGCTGCGGCGGGACCGTCGACTATCTGGTGGACGCGGTGTTCAACTATCCGACCTTCGCCGAGTCCTACAAGGTCGCCGCGCTCGACGCGACGAACCGGATGCGCGAGGTCGACCACCTGGGCGACTGAACCGACTGCCCGGGGGGCTGCCCGGGCCACCGCCCCTAAAGGCATCCTTTTGGGATACTTGGAGACGTATCGGGAGGTGGTTCGACATGACCCGCGCAGTCGGTATCGACCTGGGGACGACGAACTCCGTGGTCTCGGTCCTCGAAGGCGGTGAGCCCACCGTCATCACCAACACCGAAGGCGCCCGGACCACCCCCTCGGTGGTCGCCTTCGCGAAGAACGGCGAGGTGCTGGTCGGCGAGGTGGCCAAGCGCCAGGCGGTGACCAACATCGACCGCACCGCCCGCTCGGTCAAGCGCCACATGGGGGAGGAGCGCTGGCGCTTCCCCGCCACGGGTGACGTGGACGGCAAGCGCTACACCGCCCAGGAGATCTCCGCGCGGGTGCTCCAGAAGCTCAAGCGCGACGCGGAGGCCTACCTCGGCGAGGACGTCACGGACGCCGTGGTCACCGTCCCGGCGTATTTCAACGACAGCCAGCGCACCGCCACCAAGGAGGCGGGCGAGATCGCCGGGCTGAAGGTGCTGCGGATCATCAACGAGCCCACGGCGGCCGCCCTCGCGTACGGGCTGGACCGGGAGAACGATCAGCGGATCCTGGTCTTCGACCTCGGCGGCGGCACCTTCGACGTCTCGCTGCTGGAGATCGGCGAGGGGGTCGTCGAGGTCAAGGCCACCAACGGCGACACCCATCTGGGCGGCGACGACTGGGACCAGCGCGTCGTCGACTACCTGGTCAAGCAGTTCAAGAACGGTTACGGGGTCGATCTGGCCAAGGACAAGATGGCGGTGCAGCGGCTGCGCGAAGCCGCCGAGAAGGCCAAGATCGAACTGTCCGCGGCGACCGAGACCACGATCAACCTGCCCTACATCACCGCGTCCGCCGAGGGCCCGCTGCACCTGGACGAGAAGCTCACCCGCTCGCAGTTCCAGCAGCTCACCGAAGATCTGCTGGAGCGCTGCAAGGCCCCCTTCCACCAGGCGATCAAGGACGCCGGGGTCAAGACCTCCGACATCGACCACGTGATCATGGTCGGCGGCTCGACCCGGATGCCCGCGGTGACCGACCTGGTCAAGGAGCTGACCGGCAAGGAGCCGCACAAGGGGGTCAACCCGGACGAGGTCGTCGCCATCGGCGCGTCCCTCCAGGCGGGCGTCCTCAAGGGTGAGGTCAAGGACGTCCTCCTGCTGGACGTCACTCCGCTGTCCCTCGGTATCGAGACCAAGGGCGGCATCATGACCAAGCTGATCGAGCGCAACACGACCATTCCGACCAAGCGCTCGGAGGTCTTCACGACGGCCGAGGACAACCAGCCGTCCGTGCAGATCCAGGTGTTCCAGGGGGAGCGCGAGATCGCCGCGTACAACAAGAAGCTCGGGATGTTCGAGCTGACCGGGCTGCCGCCCGCGCCGCGCGGGGTGCCGCAGATCGAGGTGGCCTTCGACATCGACGCCAACGGCATCATGCACGTCTCCGCCAAGGATCTGGGCACCGGCAAGGAGCAGCGGATGACCGTCACCGGTGGCTCGGCGCTGCCGAAGGACGACATCGACCGCATGATGCGCGAGGCCGAGAGTTACGCGGAGGAGGACCACAAGCGCCGCGAGGCCGCCGAGACCCGCAACCAGGCCGAATCCCTCGTGTACCAGACCGAGAAGCTGCTGCGCGACCAGGCCGGGAAGGTGCCGCAGGACGTCCGGGAGGAGGCCGGGACGGCGGTCGCGGAGCTGAAGGAGACGCTGAAGGGCGAGGACACCACGGCGATCCGGGACGCCACGGACAAGGCCGCCGCCGTCGGGCAGAAGATCGGCACCGCCCTCTACGCCCAGGCGCGGCCCGGGGACCGGTCCTCCGGGACCCCGGACGGCGACGGAAGCCAGGAAGGCTCGCACCCGGACGCCGACGAGGTCGTGGACGCGGAGATCGTGGACGACGAGAAGCCGAAGGGGAGCACCGGCTGAGCGCCCCGGAATGTTGCTGCGGAAGGTGTGCTCCGGCCATGGCGCGGACCCGGAATGCGAGGAGAATGGGGGGTGACGTGGAGAACCCCGGGGATGTGTCCGTGAGCAACGGAACCGGCGACACCGGATACGGGAACATACGGCTCGACCGCACCGGTCAGGCCGAGGCGTTCGACGCCATCGGCGACCGCTACGACGAGGCGTTCCCGCACAAGGACGGCCAGCTCGCCGCGGGCGAGTGGCTCATCGGCACGCTCCCGCGCGGATCCCGGGTGCTCGACCTGGGCTGCGGCACCGGGCTCCCCACCGCGCGCCAGCTGACCGGCGCGGGGCTCCGGGTCACCGGGGTCGACCTGTCCGCCGGAATGGTGCGGCTCGCCCGCTCGTACGTCCCCTGCGCCGACTTCCAGCAGCTGGACATCGCCGATCTGCGCCACGGGGGCCCGGCCGATCTCGGCCGGTTCGACGCGGTCACGGCGTTCTTCTCGCTGCTGATGCTGCCCCGCGCCGAGATCCCGCTCGCGCTCGGCACCATCCACCGCCTGCTGCTCCCCGGCGGGCTGTTCGCCCTGTCGATGGTGGAGGCCGACGTGGACGACTACGCGATCCCGTTCCTCCGCTCCACCATCCGCGTCACCGGCTATCTGCGGGACGATCTGCGCCAGGTCATCGAAGCGGCCCGCTTCGAGATCGTCGGCGAGTCGTCCTACACCTACGCACCGGCCTCCTCGGACGTCCCGCCCGAGGAACAGATCTTCCTCCGGTGCCGACGAGGCGGCTGAGAATCCGCGTCCGCGGCGAACGGCACAGCTGATGGCGTACCCGTACCCCACCCCCCAGCAAGGCCCGGACCGGCCGGGCGACCGGTCGGCGGGACCCGCCACGCCGTCCCGCCGCTCCCCGCCGCCACAGTCCGGCCCCGACCGGTCCGGCGCGGAGCCCCCGCGCGAGGAGGCGGCGTACGCCACCGGCCCGCAGACCGACCGCCTGCGCTACCTCGACACCGCCACCCGGCAGATCGCCCGCGGCATGGACCTCGACGAGACCCTGCACGAGCTGTGCCGCGCCGCCGTGCCCGCCTTCGCCGACGCGGCCGTGGTGCACCTGCGCGACCCGCTCCCCGCGGGCGAAGAGGAGCCGCCGGGCCCGCTCGTCCTGCGCCCCCACAGCGCGGGCCCGGGGGGCGGGGTGCGGGCGGTCCGGGCCCGGCTGGGGGACACGGCGGACGGGGGTGCGCGGCTCACCGTCACCGGAGGGCTCGCGGAGCTGCTGGCGGCCGGGCGGCCCGCGTTCGGGGATGTGCCCCGGATCGCCGCCGAGGTCGCCGAGCTGCTGAGTCCCGCGGTGGGCGGCCCGGGCCCGGTGCCCCCCGGACAGCGGCTGATCATCGCCCCGCTGCGCGGCCGGGAGCACATCGTCATGGGCGCCGCCGTCCTCGTACGCCACCGTGACCGGCCGCCGTTCACCGGTGACGATCTGCTGGTCGCCTCCCAGCTCGCCACCCACACCGCCCTCGGCCTGAACAAGGCGGTGCTCTACGGGCGCGAGGTCTCCGTCGCCGACGCCCTGCAGCGCACCATGCTGCCCTCCTCGCTGCCCGAACCGATCGGCGTCCGGCTGGCCACCCGCTATCTCCCCTCCTCGAAGACCTCCCGGATCGGCGGTGACTGGTACGACGCGATCCCGCTGCCCGGCAACCGCGTCGCCCTCGTCATCGGCGACGTCATGGGCCACTCCATGACCTCCGCCGCGATCATGGGTCAGCTGCGCACCACCGTGCAGACCCTCGCCGGGCTCGACCTGTCGCCGGACGAGGTGCTGCACCATCTCGACGAGCAGGCCCAGCGGCTGGGCAGCCAGCACATGGCCACCTGTCTGTACGGCATCTACGACCCCATCGCGCACCGGTTGCTGATGGCCAACGCCGGGCACCCGCCCCCGGTGCTGTTGCGGCCGGGGGGCCATGGCCAGGTGCTGCCGATACCGCCCGGCCCGCCGGTCGGCGTCGGCGGTGTCAGCTTCGAGGCGGTGGAGATGTTCGCGCCCACCGGGGCCACCCTGCTGCTGTACACGGACGGTCTCGTGGAGTCCCGCGACACCGATGTGTCCACGGGGGTCGAGCGGCTGCGCGACCGGCTGCACACCACCGCCCAGGTGCTCGACCCGCCGCCGCTGGAGCTGCTGTGCGACGCGGCGGTGGGCGGCGTCGGGCCCCGGGACCGGGACGACGACATCGCGCTGCTCGCCGCCCGCTTCGACGGCATCCCCTCGTACAACGTCGCCTACTGGTTCCTGGACCCGAAGCCGCAGACCGCGGGCCGGGCCCGCCGCCTCACCCGCCGCACCCTGCGCCGCTGGCATCTGGACTCGCTGCTGGAGACGACCGAACTGATGGTCAGCGAGGTGGTCACCAACGCCGTCCGCTACGCGACCCGGCCGGTGACGCTGCGCCTCCTGCGCACCGATGTGCTGCGCTGCGAGGTGGGCGACGATTCGCCGTTCGTGCCCAGGATGCTGCACGCCCGCCCGGGCGACGAGGGCGGCCGCGGACTGTTCCTGGTCAACCAACTCGCCCGGCGCTGGGGCGCGACCCGGCTGAGCACCGGCAAGCTGGTGTGGTTCGAACAGCGGCTGCCCCGGGACCTCCGGATGGAGACCCCGGAGGACTGACCGGCCCCTGCCGGGTCACCGGCGGAAGATCTCCAGCCGGGTGGGCGCCGGGCGGTCCGGCGGCGGCAGGACGAGCGGCCGCCGCCCCGGGGTGATCGACCCCAGGATCCCGGGGTGCCGGGCTCCGGTGCAGCTCGGCACCGTACCCGCCAGCCCATGGGCGGTCAGGAAGCCCAGGACGGCGAAGGCGTACGCCTCCTTGGCCGCCGCCGGAAGCCCCAGCTCGTCGGAGGCCCGCACGGCGATCGTGCCGAGCGTGCGGCGGAGTGCGGCCATCAGGGCGGGGTTGCGGATGCCACCGCCGGAGGCGATCACCTCGGTGGCGTGGACCGAGCGCGCCGCGTCGGCCACGGTGCGGGCGGTCAGCTCGGTGACGGTGGCGATGACGTCGTGGCCGTCCACCGGGCCGGTGGACGCCAGCGCGGCCCGCAGATAGGGCAGATGGAACAGCTCCTTGCCGGTCGTCCTGGGCGGCGGCAGCGCGTAGTACGGCTCGGCCAGCAGCCGTTCCAGCAGCCCGGGGTGGACGGTGCCGCGCGCGGCGAGGGCGCCGTCCGCGTCGTAATCCCGCCGACCGCCCGTCAGGTCCCGTACGGCCGCGTCGATGAGGGCGTTCCCGGGGCCGGTGTCGAAGGCCAGCGGCTCACCGGACCGGGGGACCACGGTGAGGTTGGCGATGCCGCCCAGGTTCAGCGCGGCGCACACCCCGGGCCGCCCGCGCAGCCACAGCGTGTCGACCAGGCTGACCAGCGGAGCGCCCTGACCGCCCGCGGCCACGTCCCGGCCGCGCAGATCGGAGACGACCGGGACGCCGGTGGCCTCGGCGATCCAGGCGGGCTGGCCGAGCTGCAGCGTGCCGCGCACCCGGCCGTGCTCGGCCCAGTGGTACGTGGTCTGGCCGTGCGAGCTGATCAGATCGGCCCGTCCGCCGCACAGCTCCCGGTCGGCGCGGACGGCGAGCCGGGCGAACGCCTGGCCGATCCGGGTGTCCAGCGCGCACACATCCGCCATGGTGGTCGCCGCCGGTGGCAGCGCGGCGGCCAGCGCCGCGCGCAGCTCGTCCGGATAGGCGGCGCTGAGCAGGCCCAGCGGGGCGAGCACCAGGGTGTCGCCGTCGAGGGCCAGGTCGGCGGCCGCCGCGTCCACCGCGTCATGGGATGTGCCCGACATCAGTCCGATCACGCGCATGGGGTCTCCTCCTCGGTCTCGTCCCGGGGCGGGTGCCGGTCCTCCTCCCGCAGCGTGCCCCGGTGGGTGTCGCCGCGCAGGGTGGCCAGCGCGACCAGGCTGAGCGCGCCGGTCGCCGCCACGTAGTACGCGGGGATGTCCGCCTCCCCGGTCCGTTTGATCGCCTCGGTGATGATCAGCCCGGCGCAGCCCGAGAACACGGCGTTCGACAGCGCGTACGCCAGGCCAAGTCCCGTGTACCGCACCCGGGTCGGGAACATCTCGGCGAGCATCGCCGGTCCCGGCCCCGCCATCAGCCCGACCACCGCGCCCGCCACGAAGACGGCCGCGCCCTGGACGAGGGCCGAACTGCCCGGATCCTGTAGGAGGCCCAGCAGCGGGAAGGCGAGTGCGGTCACCAGGGCCGCGCCGGTCACCATGACCGGGCGCCGCCCGATCCGGTCGCTGAGCAGCCCCGCCGGGAGGATGGCGGCCGCGAACCCGGCGTTGGCCACCACGGTGGCGATCAGCGCCTGCTGGAAACTCGCGTCCAGGGTGGCCTGCAGATACGAGGGCATGACGACCAGGAAGGTGTATCCGGCCGCCGACCAGCCCATGACACGCCCGGCGCCCAGCACGATGGCCCCGGCCGTCTCGCGGCGCCCGGCCGCCGCCCCACCCGGCCCGGGCCGCGCGCTCGCCGTGCGGAACGACGGAGTCTCCTCGAGCCGCAGCCGTAGCCACAGCGCGGTCAGCCCGATCGGCAGGGCCAGCAGGAACGGCACCCGCCAGCCCCAGTCACGCAACGCCTCCTCGCCCAGCGCGGTCGCCAGGACGGCGGCCGTCCCGGCCCCGACGAGCAGCCCCAGCGCGACGGTGAACGACTGCCACGCCCCGTACAGCCCGCGGCGCCCCGGCGGAGCGAACTCCGTCATGAGCGACACCGCGCCGCCGAACTCCCCGCCCGCGGAGAGCCCTTGCAGGATCCGCGCCAGGGTGAGCAGCCACGGGGCGGCGGCGCCCACCGTGCCGTACGTGGGCAGCAGACCGATGAGCGTGGTGGCGCCGGTCATCAGCAGCAGCACCAGGATCAGGGTCGGGCGCCGTCCGATCCGGTCGCCGGCGCGGCCGAAGACGGCGGCGCCGATGGGCCGGAAGAAGAACGCGAGCCCGAACGAGGCGTACGTCTTGACCAGGCCCTCCAGCTCGCTGCCGCCCTCGGGGGTGAAGAAGTTCGCGGCGATGACGGTCGCGAAGAAGCCGTAGACGCCGAACTCGTACCACTCGATGAAGTTGCCGACCGAACCCGCCAGCAGGGCGCGGCGCCTGGCCGGACCGGGGAGTAAAGCGCTCACATCCGGAACCCGTACCCGCCCGGGGCGGGTCCGTACCGGAGGGACCGGAGGGAGAGGGAGGGGCTACCGGGGCGGACCGTTCAGCGGCTGTTCGGCCCAGATGGTCTTGCGGTCGCCGGAGTACCGGGTGCCCCAGCGCTGGCTGAGCTGGGCGATGAGGAACAGGCCCCGGCCGCCCTCGTCCATCCGGCCCGCCCGGCGCAGATGCGGCGCGGCCGCGCTGCTGTCGGACACCTCGCAGATCAGCGACTCGTTTCTGACCAGCCGCAGCTGGATCGGGCCGCGGGCGTGCACGATCGCGTTGGTGAGCAGCTCGGTGGCCACGACCTGGGTGGTGGCCACCAGATGGCCCAGCTGCCACCGGACCAGCTGGCGCGCCACATGCTCCCGGGCCCGGGCGACGACCTCGGGCTCGGCGGGCAGGTCCCAGGCGGCGCAGCGGTCGTCGCTCAGCGCGCGGGTACGGGCCACCAGCAGCGCCACGTCGTCGGACGGATGGCCCGGGATCAGCCGGGAGACGACGGTGTCGCACACCGCGTCCAGCGACAGGTCGCGGCAGCCGTCGTCCAGGGCGCGGCGCAGGTGGTCGAGCCCGGCGTCGATGTCGTGGTCGCGCGACTCCACCAGGCCGTCGGTGTAGAGCACGAGCAGGCTGTTGTCCGGCAGTTCGGCCTCGGTGGCCTCGAACGGCAGCCCGCCCACGCCCAGCGGCGGCCCGTTCGCGGAGTCCAGGAACTCGGCCCGGCCGCCGGGGGTGATGACGGCGGGCGGGGGATGCCCGGCCCGGGCGAAGGTGAGGTGGCGGGTGATGGGGTCGTAGACCGCGTACACACACGTGGCGCCGAAGGCATAGGCGTCGATGGCCGGTTCGGGGGCGACGCCCGTCGTGGCGCCGGTGGCCTCGCCGGACTCTGGGCCCTCGGCGGCCTGTTCGTCGACCAGCCGCCGCACCTGGTCGTCGACGTGGGCCAGCAGCTCGTCGGGGGGAAGGTCGAGGTCGGCCAGGGTGCGCACGGCGGTGCGCAGCCGCCCCATGGTGACGGCGGCCTTCATCCCGTGGCCGACCACGTCCCCCACGACGAGCGCCACCCGGGCCCCGGACAGCGGGATCACATCGAACCAGTCGCCGCCCACCCCCAGCCGGCTTCCGGCGGGCAGATAGCGCGACCGGGTCTCCACCGCCGCCTGGGCGGGCAGCCGCTGGGGCAGCAGGCTGCGCTGGAGGGCGAGGGCGGTGCCGCGTTCGCGGGTGTAGCGGCGGGCGTTGTCGACGCAGACCGCGGCGCGCGCCACGATCTCGTCGGCCAGCAGCAGATCGTCCTGCTCGAAGGGGTCGGTGCGATCCCGCCGCAGGAACACCGCCACTCCGAGGGTGCTGCCGCGCGCCCGTACCGGCACCACCATCCAGGAGTGGATGCCCCACCGCTTGATGCCCTCGGCGCGCTTGGGATCGTCGGCGAGCCAGCCGGGCACCGGGCCCGGGCCGTCCACCGATTCCATGACGGAGGTGCCGGTGGCCAGGGCGCGGGCGAAGGGGGAGTCCGGGGCGGACGCGTGCACGTCCACGTCCTCCACGTCGGCCACCGCCTCCGGGGTGCCGGGCACGATGGACTGGTGCGCGGCGCGCCGGAACACGGTCTCGCGCGCCACCGCCCCGGTGGGCGGCTCCTCGCCCTCGAAGACCGAATCGATGAGGTCGACGCAGGCGAAGTCCGCGAGCCGGGGCACCGCCACGTCGGCCAGCTCCTGGGCGGTGTGCAGCAGGTCGAGGGTGGAGCCGATACGGGCGCTGGCGTCGTTCAGCACCACGAGCCGCTCCCGGGCGCGGTGCCGCTCGGTGATGTCGAGCACCGCGTGGCAGACGGCGAACACCTCGCCGGAGCGGTCCTTGAGCGGAAAGACCGAGTTGGACCAGACGTGCTCCCGGCCCGGGTCGGAGGGCACCCGGCCCTGGACCTCGATGTCGGCGACCGCGACGCCTTGGCGGAGCACCTGGTGCTGGGTCGCCTCCATTCCGGAGGTGTCCACCTGCGAGACCGTCTCGCTCAGGGTGAGCCCCAGGCGCTCCTCGTCCGGGACTCCGCTCAGTCGGCGCAGCGCGGCGTTCTGCATCAGACAGCGGTACTGGTCGTCGTAGACGCTCATGGCCACGGGCGACGCCAGGCCCAGGCCGTCCAGGAGCGCGCGGCCGATGTCCTGGCGCCGCACCGATGTCTCGCGGGTGGCCTGCAGCAGCCAGTGGGGGCGCCCGTCACCAGGGGACCACGGCTGGGCCCACAGGACGGTGTGTATCTCCTCGCCGTCGCGGTGGCGCAGCACCGCCGGACCGCCTCCGGCGGCGGTGTACGCGTCGGCGCGGGGCGGCCCCGGGCCGCCGGGGGCGAACAGCTCGGCCAACGGATGTCCCACCACGTCCTCGGCCCGGTACCCGAGGAGCTGGTGCGCGCCGAGACTCCAGCCGGTCAGCACGCCCCGTTCGTCCACCACGAGGGCGGCCTCGGAGACCGGATCGGGGAGGTGGTGGGGCCATCCGCGGAAGGTGGTGTCGCCCATTGCATGCGCTCTCGCCTCGTATCGGCACGTGCGCCTCACACGGACACATGCGCCTCGTATCGGCACGTGCAGCGAATTTTACTCCGCCGGGCTCGGACGACCCCTTGGCGTCAGTCATTAATTCATATTTAATATCGGCCGTGACGTCTTCTTCTCCCGCTCAGGGGTCCGGTTGCGTGATCATCACCGGCGCCGCAGGCGGCATCGGCGCGGCCACCGCCCGCCGACTGGCCGCGGACGGCGCGGGGGTGCTGATCGCCGATGTGCTGCGCGAGGAGGGCGAGGACGTCGCCCGGGAGATCCGCGCCGACGGCGGACGGGCCGCCTTCCAGCACTGCGACGTGGCCGACGAGGCTTCCTGGGACGCGGCGGTGCGTACCGCCACCGAGGCCTTCGGGCCGGTGTCCGGGCTGGTCAGCAACGCCAGCGCGGTACGGATCGGGCCCGCCGACGAGATCGGCCTCGACGACTGGAACCGGCAGCTGTCGGTCGGCCTCACCGCCGCCTTCCTGGGCTTTCGCGCCTGTCTCCCCGGCCTGCGGGCCACCCGGGGGAGCGCGGTCCTGGTGTCGTCCGTACACGCCCGTATCGGGCTTCCCGGCCGCCCCGCCTACGCGGCCGGGAAGGCGGGCCTCACCGGGCTGACCCGCCAGCTGGCGGTCGAGTACGGCCCCGCGGTGCGGGTCAACGCCGTCCTGCCGGGCCCCGTCCTCACCCGCGCCTGGGCCCAGATCAGCGAGGAGGACCGGCGCGATAGCGCCGAGCAGACCGCCGCCCGCCGCCTCGGCCGCCCGGAGGAGGTGGCCGGGGCCATCGCCTTCCTGCTCGGCGGCGACGCCTCGTTCGTCACCGGCGCCTCGCTGGTGGTCGACGGCGGGTGGAGCGTGCTGAAAACCAGTTCATGAGGAGCAACCTGTGATCATCACCCGAGTGGAGACCTTCGCGGTCCCGCCGCGCTGGCTGCTGTGCCGCGTGGAGACCGACGAGGGCGTCGTCGGCTGGGGCGAGCCCGTGGTCGAGGGCCGCGCCGCCACCGTCCGCACCGCGGTCCACGAGCTGTCCGAACTCCTCGTCGGCAAGGACCCCGCGCGGATCGAGGACCACTGGCAGCTCATGACCAAGGGCTCCTTCTACCGCGGCGGCCCGGTGCTCTCCAGCGCCGTCGCCGGACTCGACCAGGCGCTGTGGGACATCGCGGGCAAGACCCTCGGGGTGCCCGTCCACGTCCTGCTCGGCGGCCCGGTACGGGACCGGGTCCGCGCCTACAGCTGGGTCGGCGGCGACGAGCCGAGCGCGATCGGCGAGGCGGTCGCCGCCCAGGTCGAGGCGGGCTTCACCGCGGTCAAGATGAACGCCTCCGGGCGGATGAACCGGCTGTCCACCGTCTCCGACATCGACGCCGTCGTGGCGCGCGCCGCCGCCGCGCGCGAGGCCCTGGGCCCTGACCGGGACTTCGCGGTCGACTTCCACGGCCGCTTCACCGCCGCGGGCGCCCGCAAGATGCTGCCCCATCTGGCCCCGTACAACCCGCTGTTCGCCGAGGAGCCGGTCCTTCCCGAGTACACCCATCTGCTCGGCGACCTCGTCGCCTCCTCGCCCGTCCCCATCGCCACCGGCGAACGGCTCTACTCGCGCACCGACGCGCTGCCCGCGCTCCAGGCCGGGGTCGCCGTGCTGCAGCCCGACCTCTCGCACGCCGGGGGCATCTCCGAGGTGCGGCGCATCGCCTCGCTCGCCGAGGTCTTCGACATCCCCCTCGCCCCGCACTGCCCGCTCGGCCCGGTCTCGCTCGCCGCGAGCCTCCAGATCGCCTTCGCGACCCCCAACTTCCTGATCCAGGAACAGAGCATCGGCATCCACTACAACGACGGAGCCGAAGTCCTCGACTACGTGGTCGACCCCGAGGTGTTCCGCTTCCACGACGGCCACATCAACCGGCCGACCGCCCCCGGCCTCGGCATCGAGGTCGACGAGCGGGCGGTACGCGCCGCCGACGGAACCGCCCCCGACTGGCGCGGCCCGATCTGGCGCCACCCGGACGGCTCGTTCGCCGAGTGGTGACAGACCGCTTCCGGGGGCGCCGCTTCCGGGGGCGCGCTCAGCCGCGCAGGACGGCGTTGCACTCCCGCTGCAGCGCTATGTCCTGCCACATCGGGTGCTGCGGCGCGGCGTTGGAGCACACCACCGCGCCCCACGCCCCGACCCGCGCCGCCTCCGCCACCGCGCGGCGGCAGAACGCGGCCCCCACCGGGCCCTCCTCGAACGTGCCGTGCAGCGGGGTGTAGCCGATCCAGCCCTCGCCGAAGACCAGCGGCACACCCGTCTCCGCCGCCCAGTCGGCGGCGGCGTCGATCCAGGTGACCAGCTTCTGCTCCATCGCCAGCCGGTGCGTCGCGTAGCGCTCGTACAGCCACGCGTCCCACTTGGCCGGATCGCACCAGTCGTGGACGTAGATCTCGCGCGGCCCGACCGTGGTGGCCGCCAGCCGCCACCGGTCGCGCTCCGGAGGCACCCAGTCCGCCAGATCCGGCGCGCCCGGGCGCAGCAGCTCCCGGCGGGCCCGCGGCTGAGGGAAGGGCCGGGCGCGGTCGCGGATCGCGAAGGTGTCGATCAGCTCGCCGAGCACCCCGTAGACATACGGATGGAACACGGCGACGTCGATGTCGCGGGGTACTCCGCGCAGCGAACCGACCGGCACCATGGCGTAGTTGACGGTGACCGGACGGTTCGGGTGGCGCTCCCGGAACCGGGCGAGACCGCGCTCCAGCCGGGGGCGCAGGGCGACGACCCGGTCCTCGCCCTGCCGCAGACCGTCGGTGAGCCGGGTGCCCTGCACCTCGTTGTGCAGCTCGGTGAAGGCGATCCGGTCGTCGAGACCGTGCACCACGAGGAAGTCGATCAGGTCGGCCAGCGCGTCCGCGAGCACCTCGGCGCGCCGCTCGGGATCGACCGCCATCAGGGCGTCGAACCAGGCGCGGTCCTCGGCGAACGACGGGCTCTGCTGGTACTCCCAGCTGGAGAGGATGACGTAGCAGTCGTGCCGCAGGGCCGCCTCGAACAGCGCCCGCAGCTGGGCGCGTCCGTCGATCTCGGCGACCGCGCCCACGTCGTACCAGCGCATCCGCTGCCCGTAGTCACCGCCCAGCGGGCGCAGCCGCAGCTCGCTGGTGTCGAGTCCGGAACCGAAGAGCAGAAACGGCATCGCGCAGATCCGCACCGTGTTGTAGCCGCGGGCGACGGCGTCCTCGAAGGCGCGGTCCAGATCGGCGAAGGGCTCGCCCGGGCCGGTACGGGTGTACCAGCTGAAGTCCCACAGCGAGATGGTCAGGGTGGCCGGGAGATGGGCGTGCGGCGACTGCGTCACAGGGGGCTCCCCGCGGTCGACGTGCTCGTCGGTGAGGTCGGTTCATCGTCCGGGCGGGCCTGGGGAGTGTCAAGATGTATTCATAAATAATACCCAGCGTCGATGACCATTCCCGAGGAGAACCCCATGGCGTCCTATTCCGGCCGCGGAGTGCACGGCCAGGTGGTCCAGCGGCTGGGCGCCCGCATCGTCGGCGGCCACTGGGCCGAGGGTGACGTCCTCGATGTCCGGGCCCTCGGCGAGGAGTTGGACGTCAGCCTCACCGTGATGCGCGAATCCCTGAAGGTGCTGGCGGGCAAGGGGCTCATCGACGCCCGGCAGAAGCGCGGCACCTACGTCCGCCCTCGCTCCGCCTGGAACCTCCTGGACGCCGACGTGATCCGCTGGCGCATGGCGGGCGGCGACGGCGAGCGGCTGATGCGCGACCTCACCGATGTGCGCTCCGTCGTCGAACCCGCCGCCGCCCACCGCGCCGCGCTGCGCCGCACCGACGCCGACCTGACCGCGCTGGACGCCGCGCTGGCCGCGATGGAACACGCCCGGGGCGACCTGGCCGCCGAGGCGGACGCCGACGCCGCCTTCCACCGGGCGCTGCTCGCCGCCACCGGCAACGAACTCCTCGCCCGGTTCGATCTGATCCTGGAGCCCGGGCTGCGCGAGCGCGACCGGCTGGTCCACGCCCACGGCGACGCCGACGACCCGGTGCCCAGCCACCGCCGGGTGCTGGACGCGGTACGCGACCGGGACGCCCCGCGCGCGGAGCTGGCCATGCTCGATCTGCTCGTCAAGGCGGCCGAGGACGTCGGCGCGGCCGCGTCCCGGCCCGCCGACGGCTGACCGGACCCGCGGCCGGGCGCGAAGGAGATCAGCGCCGGTTCCTGCCGGACCACATGGGTTCCACGGCCTTCCACTCCGCCTCCCACTGCGCGTACCGGCGGCGGTCCAGCACCTGCCGGACCCGGGCCCGCCCCGCGAACGCCGCGGCGAGCACCACAGCGGCGGTCAGCGTGCCGGTGAACCAGCCCATCGTCCGCGCGGTCGAGGCCGAAGTGGGCGGCTGGGCCAGCTTTCCGTCCCGGTCCACCCACACCCGTACGTCCGTCCCCGCGTCCGCGCCGCCGGGCACCGTCGCCACACCGGTGTGCCGGGCGCCGTCCCCGCCGGTCCAGTTGACCTTCGCCATCCGCAGCTCGGTGGCCTCCGACTGGCCGGGACCGCCCGGAGGCGACTCGGCGAGCCGCGCGGTGACCTGGTGCCGCTCCGCGGCCTGGAGGTGCACGACGTTCATCTGCGACGCGTACGCGGCGTTCCCCGAGCTGATCGCGGCCATCGGCAGGCCGAGCCCGAGGACCAGCAGGAAGAGCGCGGTGAACCAGGACTGGACCCGGTCGGTCCGCCTGCGCAGCGGGTTGCGTCCCCTGGCCGGACGGCCCAGCAGGGGCGGTTGGGGTCCGAAAGCGCCCCGCGGTCCGTGGGTGTTCATGGGTCTGAGGCCTCCAGCGAGTGCTGACGTCGTCGCGTGGCGCGCCATGCGCCGGGGGTGCCCCATGGCGCGCCACGCGACGGGAGTGGGTCAGGTGCGAGGAGCGGGCTGATACGCGCCGGGCACCATCCGGGCGCTGATCGCTGTGCGGTTGTACGCGTTGATGACGACGGCGGCCCAGATCAGCGCGGCCACCTGCGGCTCGTCGAAGACCTCGCACGCGGCTCGGTAGACCTCGTCCGGAACGTGGCCGTCCTGAACCTCGGTCACCGCCTCGGCCAGGGCGAGCGCGGCCCGCTCGCGCTCGGTGAAGAACGGGGTCTCCCGCCAGGCGCTCAGGGCGTAGATGCGCTGCTCGGTCTCGCCCTTCGCCCGGGCGTCCTTGGTGTGCATGTCCAGGCAGAACGCACAGCCGTTGAGCTGGGAGGCGCGGATTCTGACCAGTTCGAGCAGCTCGGGCTCGACCTTCGCCTCCCGCGCCGCCGCGACGGCCGCCGCGTGCAGGGCACCCATCGCGGCGGACACCTCCGGGGCCAGCTTCTTCAGCTCCAGCCGGGCGGTGGTGGCCTGGGGCCCGGGCGCGGTAGCGGTCATCGGTGAACTCCGTTCGTCGGCATGAGGACATCGGCACAGCTGTCGAGCCAGCTCTGCCAGGAAGCGGCGCGCAGGGCCGGACCCGCGCGCAGCGGACGGCCGAGCCACGCGGTCACGGGACGGATCCCGTGCAACGCGTTGACCAGCCACACCTCGCGCCCGTCCAACGCGTGGACGGGACACCGGCGGTGTTCGGTACGGACGCCCAGCTCCGCCGCGCGCTCCTGGATCAGGGCCGTGGTGACGCCCGCCAGCAGCGGCAGGTCCGGCGGCGGCAGGCACAGCACATCGTCCTCCCACCACAGGACGTTCGCCGTCGTCCCCTCCAGCACCATGCCCGAGGGGGTGGTGAGCATCAGCTCCTGCGCACCGCGCTGTGCGGCCCGGTGGCGCAGATGCGCCAGCAGGGACAGATCCGGCCCCTTGCGGCGCGGATGGACGCGCGGGTCGAACTCCTCGGTCAGACAGACCGCCACATTGGCCGTCCGGGCCGGTGCGGGCCGTATCCGCACGTAGAGCCGGGCCGGTTCGGGACCGGCCAGCTCCACCCGCGGGAACCAGCGGCCGGTGCGCGGCAGTGCCGCCACCGCGTCCCGCCAGAAGCTCTCGATCCGGGCCGGGGAGTCGCCCGTCGCCTCGGCGCACGCGGCGGCGAACCGCCGGTGGTGGTGGTCCAGCGCCCGCGCCCGGCCCTCGTCGACCAGCCAGGAGTCGGCGGCCAGCAGCGCGCTGTCGGGCACCGGGCGGGAGGGCATCAGCCCGCCGTCCTCGCGCCACATCAGCGTCCACTGCTGCTGTTCGGAGGGCTTCTCCCGGCCGGTGTGCTGCCGGGCCGCCGCGATCGTGTTCGTGTCCGTGTTCACGTCTCTGTTCCCCTCCACCGTCAGTACTTCCGCGCCGCGTCGGCCATCGGGCCGCCGCGGGGGCCGTACGGGGCGTGCTCCAGCCACGCACCGCACCGGGGGACCACCGGGGCCAGCGTGGCCGCCGCGCGCTGGGTCACCCGACCCCAGCGGCGGGGCCGCATATGGTCTAGGGCCGCCCCCGCGGCCACGCTGTTGAACAGCGCGGCACGGCGGCGGGTGGAAGCGAACTCGTCGATGGCCACGGGTGCCCGCGAGGGGTCGGAGCATGCCACCGATATGGCGTCGGCCGCCGCGACCGCGTCCGCGATCCCGCTGTTCATCCCGCGGGCCCCGAACGGCGGGAACAGATGCGCCGCCTCGCCGGTCAGCAGCACCCGGCCCGCCGGATCGGTGAACGAGGCGGCGACCTTGCGCAGGAAGTGGTACCGGGACACCCACAGCACATGGTGCGCGCAGTCCGCGCCCACCAGCCGGGGCAGCCAGCGGCGCACCGCCTGCTCGGTGTCGTACGTGCCCGGCGGGTCGTCCGCCCGGCACTGCAGGTCGATCTGGAAGCCGCCGGTGAACGGCACCCGCAGCACGGTGCGGCCGCCGGCGGCGGGGTGCTCGTAGTGGAAGACCCGCTCGGCCGACAACTCCCCGCCCGCCGGATCCGCCACGTCCACCACCACGTGGTAGCCGTCGGAACGGGTGCCCTCCAGCGGGATGTCCAGCGCCCGGCGCACGCCGGAGCGGGCCCCGTCGGCGGCGATCGCGTGGGCCGCCGTCCAGCTGTCGCCGTCCGCCGCCGTCACCGTCACCTCGGTGCCGGTGGCCCGGACCCCGGTCACCTCGGCGTCGAAGCGGAAGTCCACGCCCGCCTCCAGGCAGGCCTCGTACAGGAACCGCTCGGTGTCCACCTGGCGCAGGCTCGCGAAGGCGGGCAGCTTGCCCTCGCCGCCGCTGTCCGCGGCCTCCGGATAGGTCTGCGCGAACACCTGGCGCCCGCGGTAGAGGGTGCGCCGGGTCCGCCAGGTCGTGCCGTACGCCGCGATGCGCCGCCCGAGCCCGGGGTGGGCGCCCTCCAGCAGTTTCAGCGACTGCCGGTGCACGAACAGCGCCCGGCTCCCGGGCCGGACCCGGTCCTTCGCCCCCGACTCCAGCACGGTGACCGGCAGTCCGCGGGCCCGCAGCGCGAGCGCCGCCGTCATCCCGACCGGCCCGGCGCCCACCACCAGGACCGGCCGCCCGTCCGCCGCCGGGTCAGCCATGGGCCTGGACGGTGGACAGCGTGGGCAGTCCGCCCTCGGCCAGCAGCCGGCTGATCTCCAGCCGCTTGATCTTCCAGGTGCCGGTGCGGGGCAGGTCCTCGAAGCGGCACTGCACCGGATCGGCCAGCGGCGGCAGGTCCGAGGTGGCCGTCCGCCAGCGGTCCGCGTCCAGTGGCTGGTCGCCGCGGGTGCACACCACCGGTACCGGCTCCAGGCTGGGACCGTGGACGATGATCACCTCCCGGAGTTCGGCGACCCGGGACAGCAGCTCGTCCTCGACCTCCAGATTGGACTCGACCGTGGCGTGCTGGTCGACCTCGCGGTCGAGCAGGTACAGCGCGCCCCAGCGGTCGCGGTAGCCCATGTCGCCCATCCGCCACCAGCCGCGGTCGACCTGCTGGGCGTACTGGTCGGGGGCGCCGAGATAGGTGAGGATGCGGCCGCGGGTACGGGCCTCGATGGCCCCGGGCTTGCCCGGTGGACACGTCCGTCCCTTCTCGTCCACCACCCGGACCCGGGTGAACCCGGGGATGCCGGTGCCCACCCGCCGCCCCTGCACCCGGTCCGCGCCGCGCCGGGTGTACCAGCCGAAGGCGATCGGCCCGGTCTCGCTCTGTCCGTACAGCTGCACCAGCCGCGGGTCGCGGCGGCGGGACGCGCCGAGCAGCCGCTGCACGGTGCGGGGATGGATGGCGTCGAAGGTGGAGCCGTACGCCCGTACGTTGGCCAGCGGCATGCCCGGCGCGGTGACCAGGTCCTCCCACAGCACGAAGGTGTTGGGGTGGGTCTCCACGATGCCCGGCCGGTACTTGGCCAGCAGCGGGCCCGCATGGGCCGGGTCGGGGTCCAGGAGCAGCAGCAGCGGGCTGCCGAAGTGCAGCAGCACGCCCAGCAGATGGTAGAAGCGGGAGTGCACGAACGACATGTGCAGCGCGGCCGACTCGCCGCGGGTGGCCCGCCCCAGCGCCTGCTGCGGCACGAGCCGGTTCCACATGGTGTGCGCGCAGTGCACCGCCAGCTTGGGGATGCCGGTGGTGCCCGAGCTGTGCGTGATCAGCGAGGGCTCGCGGGGGTGCAGCCGGATGGGCGCGCGGCGCGGCACCCCGGCGAACTTGGAGAGCGGGATCGTGTTCACCGTGCCGGGCGCCTCGTCCACCGTGAGCACGCCGCGGGCGAGCCCGGTGTCCAGCCCGCTCAGGGTGGATTCCAGCGCGGCCCGGTCGGTGAGCAGCCAGGGCGCGTGCAGCCGGTCGAGCAGCACCGCGACCACCCCGCCGTCCAGCGAGGGCGACAGCAGGGCGGGCACCGCGCCGATGCGGGAGACGGCGCAGGCCAGCAGCACGATGTCGACGTTGTCGCTCTTGTGGATCGCCACATGCTCGCTCGGCCGCACCCCCGCCGACCACAGCCGGGCGGCCAGATCGTCGACCAGATCCGCCAGATCGGTGTACCCGAGGTCCGTACCGGCGTCCGGTGCGACGTCCAGCGGCCGGTCGAGCGTCACCCGGACCCTGCCGTGGCGGGCCGCGGCCTCCTGGAACATCAGCCCGAGGTAGAACCCGCGTTCGGGGAGTAGCCGCTCCAACATATCCAGTACCTACCGTTCGGAATCGTTCACGAGGGGGCGCGCGGGGGCGGGGTGGCGGGGACGGGCGGGATGGTGCCCGGCGGGGGTCACCAGGCGCCGGTCCGTACGACGTGGCGCCGCAGCTTGCCGGTCTGCGTCCTGGGCAGGGACGCCACCACCCGCACCGTGCGCGGCGCCTTGAACGCGGCGAGGCGTTTACGGGCCAGCTCGATCAGATCGGCCGACAGGGCCTGTTCGTCGACCGTCCGGCCGCCGGCCACCGGCGCGGTCGGCACCACGAAGGCGTGCAGCCGGGTCGCGCCCCGGCTGTCGGGGACGGCGGCCACCGCCACCTCCCGCACGGCCGGGTGGTGCCGCAGCACCTCCTCGACCTCCAGCGGGGACACGGTGATCCCGCCGACCATCTCCAGGTCGTCGACCCGGCCCAGGTGCTGGTACGTGCCGTCCGGGTTGCGCCGGGCCCGGTCCCGGGTGGCGAGCCAGCCGTCGTCCGCCGGGCGGACGGAGGCCACCGTCGGCCCGCGCACCCACAGCTCGCCCTCGGCGGCCTCCCCGTCGGTGGCCGCCACCACGGCGCCCTCGCCGTCCCGCAGTTCCAGTTCGAAGCGCGGTACCGGGCGGCCGAGGGTGCCGGGGGCGTTCTCCCAGACGGTGTTCGCGCAGAAGGCGTGGCCCGCCTCGGTGGAGCCGATCTGCTCCAGCACCGGGGCGCCCAGCATCTCGGCGACCCGTTCGCCCAAGCCCCGGGGCATGCTCTCACCCGCGCTGACGGCCGCGCGCACCGAGGCGAAGCACGGCGTGTGGCCGGTGCCGCGCTCGTCCACCAGGGCGGCGTACGCGGAGGGCACCGAGTACAGCAGGGTCACCCGGTGACGGGCCACCAGGTCGTCGGTGAGGCCGGGGCCGGGGCGCTGCGCGCTCAGCACCGCGGACGAGCCCGAGAACAGCGGGAAGACGAAGGCGTTGCCGAACCCGTAGGCGTAGAACAGTTTGGACACCGAGAACGTCACGTCGTCCGGGCCGATGTCCAGCACCTCCCGTCCCACCAGGTCGTAGTACGCGGCCACATGGCCATGGGTGTGGGTCACCGCCTTCGGGCGGCCGGTCGTCCCCGAGGTGTACTGGATGTACAGCGGGGCGTCGGCCGTCACCGGCTCGGCCTCCCGCGCCGCGGCGGCGGCGTCGATGGCGTCCGGGCCGGTGAGCGCCGACAGCTGGTCCGCGCCGAGCCAGCGCGCGGTGTCGAAGTGGTCCTGGAGATCGGGTCCCGAGACACACAGCGCGGCCCGCGAGTCCTCGGCCATGAAGCGGTGGTCGTCGGCGGTGAGCCCGGGGTTGACCAGGACCGCCGTGGCCCCCAGCCGGGCGACGGCCAGGAACGTGGCCACCCACATGACGCCGTCGGGCAGCGCGATCAGCACCCGGTCCCCGGCGCCCACTCCGCGCCCGGCCAGCACGGTGGCGGCGCGGGCGGCACGGTCGTGGACCTCGCCGTGGGTCCAGATCCGGTGCGCCTCCAGGAAGGCGGGCCGGGCCGACCAGCCGCACCGGTCGGCGAGCGCGGCCAGATGCGCGGCCACGTTGGCGGACACCGACGGGACGAAGACCGACGGGCCGGACAGCACGAGCCCGGAGCGGCCGAGGACCGGGCCGAGCAGGGCGGACTCCGAGAGACCGGAGAGTTCCGAGAGATCGGAGAGAGCGGTCACCGTTCCAGCTCCTTCGCGGGTGCGTCCGGCAGCGACGGGGCCGCCGCTACCAGCAGGTCGTCCAGCTCACCGGCGGGCCGCTGTTCCGAGGCGTCATAGGCGCGCATCGTGGCGGCGGTCTTCAGCAGCATCTCCTCGTACTCCTCGGCCGGATCGGAGTCGAGGATGATGGCGCCGCCCGCGCCGATGTGCATCCGGCCGCCGGTGAACACCGCGGTGCGGATGACGATGCTGAGGTCGGCGGCGCCGTTGCAGCTGAGGAAGCCGAGGGCGCCCGAGTACACGCCGCGGGCCTCGGACTCCAGCGCGTCGATGATCTCCATGGTGCGCAGCTTGGGGGCGCCGGTCATGGAGCCGCCGGGGAAGCAGGCGCGTACGCAGTCGACGGTGCTGGTGTCCTGGCGCAGCCGGCCGCGCACGGTGGACACCAGCTGGTGCACGGTGGCGTACGACTCGGTGTTCATCAGCCGCGGGACGTACACACTGCCCGGCTTGCACACCCGCCCCAGGTCGTTGCGGAGCAGGTCGACGATCATCAGGTTCTCGGCCCGGGGCTTGGCGCTGGTGGCGAGGGCGGCCAGCGCGCGGGCGTCCTGCTCGGCGTCCCCGGAGCGCGGCGCCGTGCCCTTGATCGGCTTGGCCTCGGCGATGCCGTCCGGGGTGACGCGCAGGAAGCGCTCGGGGGAGGCGCACGCCACGTCGGTGTCGCCGAACCGCAGATAGGCGGCGTACGGGGCCGGGTTGCAGCGCCGCAGCGTCCGGTAGAAGGTGTACGAGTCGCTCGGGGCGGGCAGCCACGCGGAGTTGGTGAGGCAGACCTCGTAGCTCACCCCGGACCGCAGCTCGCGCAGGCTCGCCTCGATCGAGGCCAGGTACTTCTCCCGGTCCCGGACCAGCCAGGGTTCGACGGCGGCGGTGGTGGTGAGCGGCGGCGGTGCGGGCAGCGGCTCGTTCTGCGCGGGCACCCCGGTGAGCACGGTCACGGTCGCGTCCAGCCACTCCTTGGCGTCGCGGTGGCCGTCAGGGGTGTCCTCGCTGAGGCAGCAGATGTAGGTGACGCCCTCCTGATGGTCGACCGCGACGAAGCGGTCGGCGAAGAGCCAGCAGGCGTCCGGGGTGGCGGCCTTGTGGCGGCCGGGGGCGCCGCAGTCGGCCTTCATCTCGTAGCCGAGGTAGCCCACGTAGCCGCCGGTGAAGTCGAAGGGCAGGTCCGGGGCGTGGACCTTCCTGGCGGCCAGCTCCCGCTTGAGGTAGTCGAAGACGCTGCCCTCGTAGGTGGTGGCGGGCTTCCCGGGCCGCTCGATCTCGCACACCCGGGTGGCGGTGTCGTACGCCACGAACTCGGCCAGCGGCCCCTGTCCGTCGCCGAGGAAGGAGAAGCGCGCCTCGCCGGACTGGGTCCGCGAACTGTCCAGCCAGAAGGCGCGCGGCGCGTCCGCGTACAGCCGGGTGAAGGCCGCCTCGGTGTCGGTCGCGTCGGCCAGCCAGCGGGCGTGCAGCCGGTAGGAGCGGGCCGGTGCTCCGGCCGCCGCCGGGGCGCTGGCCACCAGCGGCTTCGCGGGGCGCGGGGCGCGGGGCTTGCGGGGCGCGCCCGGGATGGCGGTGGACGTCACGGACTCGCCGTTGGCGTGCTCGATCGTCAGATCGCGGAAGTTGCTGAACATCCGGTGGCCGTATCCGGTGAGCACCGACTCCGGGTGGAACTGCACCCCCCACAGCGGGCGGGCCCGGTGGCGCAGCGCCATCAGGACGCCGTCCTCGGACCAGGCGATGCCCTGGAGGCCCAGCGGCATCGGCTCGGCCACGCACAGCGAGTGGTAGCGGACGGCCGTGAAGTCCTGGGGAAGACCACGGAAGATGCCGCGCCCGCCGTGCTTGATCCGGGAGAGATGGCCGTGGCGCGGCTCGGGGGCGGGTACCACCCGCGCCTGGGCGCCGAGCGCGATGCCCTGGTGGCCGAGGCACACGCCCAGCACCGGGATCGTGGCGCGCTCGATCAGCCGGGCGGCGCCGGAGAAGTCACGGGCGTCGGCCGGATGTCCGGGGCCGGGGGAGACCACGATGTTGTCGAACTCGGAGAGGTCGATGTCCGCGCATTCGGGCGCGTCGTTGAGAAGCACCTCCGGTTCCTCACCGTTGACCTCGGTGAGCAGATGGAAGAGGTTGTACGTGTACGAGTCGTAATTATCGACGAGGAGCGTCCTCAGCGATTCCATCCGGATTTGCCTCCTTGCTTCGGGCCGTCCACCGCCATGCGCCTGTGACGTCCTCGGATCGACTGAAGCGGCGGGTAGAGCCACTTCTTGAGGAGCCGCTGCAGGCGCGGCATGACGAGCCAGGTCACCATCGCGGTCACGCCAAGACACAGAGCCAGGGTCCGCAGCAGGAAATTGGTGTCCTCGAGGAACGGGATCACCAGCACGTTGAAGATGAGGACCGGAGGGAACACGGCGCTCAGGTTCACCAGCCAGAGTTTCCATTTGGGGGGCGGCGGCAGCGGCCGCACCGGACCCTTCAACCAGTTCTGCAGTCCTGAGGTGCGCTGAGTTCCCTTTTCTTGTACGAAGGGACCGGCCCGAGTCGCCAACCGGGCGCGCTCGAGCGAGGTTTCCCAAGCCTGTGCGGATACTTCCCTGTCGAATCGGTAGATGACGTGCCACTCCGAGGACGCCTGACCGGAGCCCATGACGCCACCTCCCAGGTATCCCGGAAGACTTGCCGCGGCATTGAGCATCTCAATCGCCCAGTTATAGAACTCGGTTTCGCGGCCGGGGTCCACCCGGTATGCGGCCGTCACCGTGACCGGTTCCGTGTCCACTCCAGCCGCAACTCCTTCCCGCACCCTGCACGCTCGCCTTCTCAACCCATGCTGACCTGCAAGGACTTCACACTCTTCGCCAGGTCTTCCCGGCGAGTTGACAGGAAGTGTTCCACATCGGGAGATCCGCAACAGTCGAATGCTCAACAACGTACATAAAAGGGCCGTGACCTGCGCGTTATCTACGCTTCGGAGGCTCTGGCCGGGGTGCGAAAAAGAATCTCGGAGGCGGATTGAACATGACGAAGCGCCGGGCCGTATGGAACGTAATGCGGCCCGGCGCTCATAGTCGCCGTCGGGTCTGTTTCGGGCTGTGTAAGCCCGCCGGGGTCAGCCGAGAACCTTCTCCAGCGACGCCAGTGCCGCCTCCAGTTCCTCCCGGGTGATGGTCAGCGGCGGGGCCAGCCGGATCGTCGAACCGTGGGTGTCCTTGACCAGGACACCCTCGCGCAACAGCTGTTCGCCGATCTCGCGCCCGGTGCCCAGCGCCGGGTCCACGTCGACCCCGGCCCACAGACCGCGGCAGCGGTGGCCCGCCACGCCCTTGCCGTGCAGCGCGCTCAGCCCGGCGTCCAGCACCTCGCCCAACTCGGCGGCTCGGCGCTGGAATTCCCCGGTGCCCAGCAGGTCGACCACGGCCGAGCCGACGGCGGCGGCCAGCGGATTGCCGCCGAAGGTGGAGCCGTGCTCGCCGGGGCGCAGCACACCCATCACCGCGCGGTCGGCGACCACGGCGGAGACCGGCACGATGCCGCCGCCCAGCGCCTTGCCGAGCAGCAGGACGTCCGGCCGCACCGCCTCGTGGTCGACGGCGAGGGTGGTGCCGGTGCGGCCGAGGCCGGACTGGATCTCGTCGGCGATGAACAGCGCCCCGGCCCGCCGGGTGACCTCGCGCACCCCGCGCAGGTAGCCGTCGTCCGGGATCAGCACGCCCGCCTCGCCCTGGATGGGCTCGATCAGCACGGCGGCCGTGGTCTCGTCGACCGCCGCCTCCAGCGCGGCGAGGTCGTTGTACGGGACGACGCGGAAGCCCGGCGCGAACGGGCCGAACCCGGTGCGGGCCACCGGGTCGCTGGAGAACCCCACGATCGTCGTGGTGCGGCCGTGGAAGTTGCCGTCGGCCACCACGATCGTCGCCCGGTCCGGGGCGACGCCCTTGACCTCGTACGCCCATTTGCGGGCCAGCTTGATGCCGCTCTCCACCGCCTCCGCGCCGGTGTTCATCGGCAGCACCGCCTCCAGGCCGGTGAGCTGGGCCAGCCCCTCGGCGAACCCGGCGAGCCGGTCGTTGTGGAAGGCGCGCGAGGTGAGGGTGAGCTGGTCGAGCTGGTGGCGGGCGGCCTCGATGAGCGCCGGGTGGCGGTGGCCGAAGTTGAGGGCCGAGTACCCGGCCAGCATGTCGAGGTAGCGGCGCCCCTCGACGTCCCACACCCAGACGCCCTCGGCGCGGGAGGCGACCACGGGCAGCGGGTGGTAGTTGTGGGCGAGCGAGGACTCCTCGGCGTGGATCAGCTCGGCCGAGGAGCGCGCGGGGCGGGCACCGGTGGCCGGGGCGCCGGTGGCCGGGGCGGTGGCCGCCGGGCTGGTGGACGCGGATGCGGTGCGGGCGGGTGCGGTCATCAGCGGATCTCCTGAGTGCAGCACTTGATGCCCCCGCCGGCCTTGTGCAGCTCCGACAAGTCGACGGGGACGGGGACGTAACCGCGGTCGGTGAGCTGGGCCATGAGGCCGGTCGCGCGCGGGGCGACGAACACATGACGGCCGTCGGAGACGGAGTTGAGCCCGAAGGCCATGGCGTCGTCCCGGGTAGCGATCAGCGCCTCCGGGAAGAGGCGCTCCAGGACCTCACGGCTCCCGGGGGAGAACGCCCCCGGGTAGTAGGCGATGTTCTCGTCGTCGAGCGTGAACAGGGCGGTGTCCAGGTGGTAGAAGTACGGGTCCACCAGGAGCAGGCTGATCACCGGCACCCCGAAGAACTCCTGGACCTCCTGGTGGGCGGCGCGCGTCGTACGGAACCCGGTGCCCGCCAGGATGAACCGGCCGGCGGGCACGAGGTCGCCCTCGCCCTCGCACACCGCCTCCGGCGGGTGCACCTCGAAACCGGCCGCCTTGAACCAGGAGGTGTAGGCGAGCTGCTCCGGCCGCCGCTGGGGCGCGTGGAACCGGGAGCCGAAGACCCGGCCCTCCAGGACCAGGGCCGAGTTCGCCGCGAACACCATGTCCGGCAGGCCCGGCACCGGCTCGGCGGCCTCCACCCGGTGGCCGTGGTCGCGGTAGGCGCGGATCAGCGTCTCCCACTGGGCCTGGGCGAGCGCGGTGTCGACCACGGTGTCCTCGCGCATCCAGGGATTGATGGCATACCGGACATCGAAATATCCGGGGGGACAGGTCAGATAGCGCCGGGGGCGCGGCACACGGGGCTGGGGCACGGGGCAGTCCTCTCGCTTCCGCGGGCTACCGGGGAATGATTCAACGGTAGAAAGCGGACGAGAGGGGACACAAGAAAGGAAAATTGCGCGATGGCGCAGTGACGTTGCGTCTCCGGCCGGTTCAGCGATCGTTCATTGCGTCCATGGCTCCGGGTGGCGCTGCGGGGCTGGCGCCCGCCTCGGCGCTGCCCGCGATCAGGTGCGACAGGACCATGTAGCTGATGGTCTTCCGGATGAAGGGCTCGGTCCGGATACGCTCCAGCACCTCCTCGAAGTGCTCCACGTCCCTGGCCATGACATGCAGCAGGGCGTCGGCGCCGCCGGTCACCGTCATGGCCGCGGTGATCTCCGGGTAGCTGGCAACCACCTCCGCCAGCCGCCGCGGCGGTGCCGCGCTGTCGCAGTACACCTCCACGTACGCCTCGGTCCGCCAGCCCAGCGCCGCCGGCCGCACGGTCGTGGTGAAGCCGGTGATCACGTCGTTCTCCCGCATCCGGTCGACCCGCCGCTTGACCGCGGAGGCCGACAGCCCGATCGCGTCGCCGATCTCCGTGAAGCTCGCCCGGGCGTGCGCGACCAGAGCCGCGACGATCTTGCGGTCCAGGTCGTCGAAGGGTGCGGACTGGTTCGCCATGAGGGGTCCTTTCGGCGACCGGTGATGATTAGTCGGAATGTCGTACCGATGAGATGCCCGCAAATCGCGGTGTTTTCCCTTGGTTTCCCGGGCTTTCAGGACGTTTCTGCAAGAGGGGGCGTGTACGGGAGTACGGGGCCCGATGGCGGAGCGGTGGTGTGTTCTGGGCGCCGGGCGTACGAATCCGGGCACCGTACCCGTCGTATCCGCCGCGGTGATTCGGCACAACCTTCCGGCGATCCTTGCCGCGGCGTAACGTCTTCTAATCCCTCACTCGTTTCCAACTGGTGATCAGGTGGCCGTCATGACAACTATTGTCAGCTTCAGGAGAGTGCCGTGAAAAGACCGCGGGACGCCGTGGTCACCGGTCTGGGTTTCTGCCTGCCGGGCGACGCCGAGCCCGTATTCACGGCGGGTCAGGTGTGGGATATCGCCTCCCACGGCCGCTCCGCCCTCGTCCAGCGGGACATCGCCTACGGAGCGGTGAACCTCACCCCAGAACATTTCGGCGAACGGCTCCCCGAAATCCCCGAGTTCTTCTCCCGCCACTACACCGACACCCACCGCTTCGGCCTGGTGTCCCTGGTGGAGGCGTGTGCCGACGCCGAACTGGACCTCCGGGCCGGGGATCTGAGCGAGGCGGCCCTGCTCGTCGGCCGCGGCGGAGTGGACTCCAACGTCGGCGTGTACCTCTCGCTGCTGAACACCCAGTCCGACGAGGCCACCGCGCTGGACGGCGTGGAGATGTTCGTCGCCGCCGCCCTCGGCGCGACCCCCTCCGATGTCGCGGTCGTCCAGGCCGCGGCCGCCCGCTCCACCGGCCCCTGCTTCACGGTGACCTGCGGCTGCTCGTCCGCTGCCGTGCAGATCGGCAACGCCCGCCGGATGATCGCCACCGGCGAGGTCGAGATGGCCGCCGTGACCGGAGTCGACGTCTTCGACATCGCCCTGATCCAGCACGGCCAGCAGGTGCAAGTGGGCGCCCAGCGCGCCCACGAGGCGGTGGACGCCGCCGCCATGCCGGACCTC
Organism: Streptomyces sp. NPDC041200; assembly: GCF_055591805.1. Taxonomy (NCBI): domain Bacteria; kingdom Bacillati; phylum Actinomycetota; class Actinomycetes; order Kitasatosporales; family Streptomycetaceae; genus Streptomyces; species Streptomyces sp. NPDC041200. The sequence goes on from NZ_JBVIZF010000036.1 coordinate 54,767, forward strand.
CTCGCCTCGTTCGACTCCCTCATGCGCCCCTACGACCGGCGCGCCGACTGCATCAACCACGGCGAGGGATCCGCCACCGTGATCCTGGAGAGCCGGGAACACGCCCTGCGCCGCGGCGCACACCTCTACGGCCAGGTGCTCGCCACCGCCATGACCCGCGACGGCCTCGACAACCCCCTCGCCACCGACGCCGGCGGCGCCCAGCTCGTGCGGGCCGTCCGCGCCTGCCTCGGCGACCGGTGGCGGATCGAGCAGATCCCGTACGTCAACGGCGCCTGCGACGGCGGCGCCGCTGTCACCGCCCTGGAGGTCAACACCATCCGGGAGCTGTACGGACCGGACAGCTCTGTCCTGGTGACCACCCAGGAGGCGTGCTTCGGCCACCACGGGTCACCCATCGGCTGCGTCGGCGCCGCGCTGACCCTGATGATGATGGAACAGGGCGAGGTGTGCCCCACCGCCAACTGCGAGGAACCCGCCGACGGCCTGCCCTTCGACCCGGTTCCCGGCACCCGCGCCCGTCCCCTCGACTTCGACTACGCGCTGAGCTTCAACTACCAGATCGGAGGCGTGAAGCACGCCATGCTGCTGGGCAGCCCGGACGCCATCTGAGTCCGCCCCCGCCCTGGCCTCCACCCCACAGGCCGAACACTTCCAAGGAGACCCTGATGCGTCACAACACCCCTGCCTCCGGTCGCCCGCCCACCCGCATAGCCGTAGTCGGCATGGGCTGCCGCCTCCCCGGAGACATCGACTCGCCCGCCGCGCTGTGGCACCTGCTCGCCGAGGGACGGGACGCGGTCGCCGTGCCGCCCGCCGAGCGCACTGCCCTGTGGGGGCCACCGCCCCCCACCGGCCCGGCGGACGGCTCCGGACTGCCCGCTGTCGGCGGCTATCTGCGCGAAGTGTCCGGCTTCGACGCCGACTTCTTCGGCGTCTCCGGCCGCGAGGCCGACGTCCTCGACCCCCAGCACCGGCTGCTGCTCGAAGTGGCCTGGGAGGCCCTGGAACACGCCGGAATGCCGCCCGACCGGCTCGCGGGCACCGCCACCGGCGTCTTCACCGGCCTCAGCTACAACGACTACGCGGACCGACTCGACCGGCACACCCAGGAACAGTGGGGCTCGGCCCTGTCCAACGCGCACTGCGTCGCCGCGGGCCGGATCTCCTACCTCCTCGGCCTCCAGGGGCCCTGCCTGGCCCTGGACACCGCCTGCTCCTCCTCCCTGGTCGCCGTGCACCTCGCGGCCCAGGTGCTGCGCGCGGGCGAATGCGATCTGGCCCTCGCGGGCGGCGTCACCCTGATGTTCGAACCCAGAGTCACCCGCTCCTTCGACCGGATGGGCATGCTCTCCCACACCGGCCACTGCCGCGCCTTCGACGCCGCCGCCGACGGCTTCGTGCGCGGCGAGGGCTGCGGCATCGTCGTCCTCAAACGCCTCCCCGACGCCATCCGCGACCGGGACCGCGTCCTCGCCGTCCTGCGCGGCTCCGCCATCAACCAGGACGGCCACTCCGACGGACTCGCCGCACCCTCGCCCACCGCCCAGCGCGCCCTGTACGAGGAGGCGCTCGCCCGCGCCGGGATCGACGCCCGCGACGTCGGCATGGTCGAAACCCATGGCACCGGCACCCCGGTCGGCGACCCCGTCGAATTCGGCAGCCTCGCCAAGGTGTACGGCAGCGGCCGCGACCGCTGCGCCCTGGCGTCCGTCAAAACCAACCTCGGCCACCTCGAACCCGCCGCCGGGGTCACCGGCCTCATCAAGGCCATCCTCTGCCTGAACCAGGGCCTCATCCCGCCCAATCTGCACTTCACCCGCTGGAACCCGGCCATCGACGCCGAGGCCACCCGCTTCTTCGTCCCCCGGGAACTCACCCCCTGGCCCGTGCGCGCCGGCCCCCGCCTCGCGGCCGTGTCCTCCTTCGGGTTCTCCGGGACCAACGCCCATGTGGTGCTGGAACAGCCGCCCGCCACCCCGGCCCGCCCCCGCGCCTGGCGGCCGCGCCACACCACCGGCGCCGATCCGCACATCGTCCTCCTCCCGGCCGGGTCCCCCGCCGCGCTGCCGGCCGCGGCGCGGCGCATGGCCGACTGGCTGGAGGGCGACGGCGCGGACGTACCGCTGCGCGACATCGCCCACACCCTCGCCCTGCGCCGGGCCGCGGGCCGCGGACGCCTCGGCGTCACCGCCACCAGCCACGACGAACTCGCCCAGGTCCTCCGGGCGTTCGCCACCGGCCAGGCCCACCCCGCGGTGGTGACGGGCGCCGTGGGCGCCGAGGTGTCCCGGCGGCCGGTGTGGGTGTTCTCCGGACAGGGCTCGCAGTGGCCCGGCATGGGACGCGGCCTGCTGGAGCGCGAACCCGCCTTCGCCGCCGCCCTCGCCGAGGCCGATGAACTCATCGCCGCCGAGACCGGCTTCTCGGTGCTCGACATCATCCGCGCGAGCGAGCCGGTGACCGGCTGCGCCCGCGTCCAGCCCGTGCTGTTCGCCCTGCAGACCGCCCTCGCCGCCACCTGGCGTGCCCATGGCGTCGAACCCGCCGGGGTCGTCGGCCACTCCATGGGCGAGGTGGCGGCCGCCGTGGTGGCCGGGGCGCTCTCCCTGGCCGATGGCGTCAAGGTCATCTGCCGCCGCTCCGCGCTGCTCACCCGGATCGCCGGAAACGGCGCCATGGCCACCGTGGGCCTGCCCGCCGACGAGGTCCAGGCCGAACTCGACAGAGCCGTATCCGGTGCCGTCACCGTCGCCGTGATGGCCGCGCCCGGCTCCACCGTCGTGGCCGGGGACACCGCGCGTGTGGAACGCCTGGTCGCCGACTGGGAGGCCCGCGGCGTGCCCGCCGCCCTGGTCGCCGTCGACGTGGCCTCGCACTCCCCGCAGGTCGACCCGCTGCTCCCCGAACTGCGCACCGTCCTCGCTGATCTGACGCCTCGTCGGCCAGACATTCCCTTTTACACCACCGTCCTCGACGACCCGCACGACCTGCCCGCCTTCGACGCCGACTACTGGTGCGCCAACCTCCGCCGCCCGGTCCGGTTCTCCGCCGCGCTCACCGCCGCCGCGGCCGACCGCCACCTGGTGTACGTGGAGATCTCCCCGCACCCCGTGGTCACCCACCCCGTCACCCGCACCCTCGCCGGACTGACCCGGGACCCCGTCGTCCTGCCCACCCTGCGCCGAGGCGAGGACGAGACCACCACCTTCCGCACCCAGCTCGCCGCCCTCCACTGCGCGGGCGTCCCCGTCGACTGGGCCCACCTGTACGGGGACGGCGACCTCGCCGACGTCCCCGCCATCACCTTCGACCGCACCCCCCACTGGGCCACCCCCGCCCTCCCCGCCGACACCACCGGTCGGCCCGCCCACGAACTGCCCGGCAGCCACACCGAAGTGCCCGGCGAATCCCTCCGCCACTCCTGGCGCGCCAGCACCGGCACCGCCACCCTGCCCTGGCTGGACGACCACCGGGTGCACGGCACCCCCGTGCTGCCCGGCGCCGCCTACTACGCGCTCGCCCTCACCACCGCCTGCCAGGTCTTCGACGCAGCCCCCACCGAGGTCGAGGTCACCGATCTGCGCTTCCACGAGTTCCTGACCATCGCCGAACACACCGACCTCAGCACCACCGTGACCGTGGCCGCCGCCGACCGCGCCACCTGCGAGATCTTCGGGCGCGGCGAGGACGGCAGCTGGATCCGGCAGGCCGGTGCGGTCCTGCGCCGCCTCGCAGCACCCCCGAAGCCCCGCCCCGCCTCCGTACGCACCCTGGCCCTGCGCCACCCCGTCCCCATCGAACCGGCCGCCCTGTACGGCAACCTGCGGGAGCGGGGCATCGAACACGGCCCGGCGTTCAACGGGATCACCGAGGTGCACACCTCCCGCCATGGCAACAGCTTCTGGGCCCGGGTACGGATCCCCGACGCGGCACGCAGCCCCGGACACGCCCTGCGCATCCACCCCGTCCTGGTCGACCTGTGCGCCCAGCTCTTGGCCGCCGGGCTCCTGGAGGACGCCGACCAGGGGCTGGTGCTGCCCGTCGGGATCCAGACCGCCCGCGTCCTCGGCGACCCCGCCACCGCCGTCTACTGCCACGCCCGGCTGACCGCCGAGTCCACCGCCGGAGTCCTCGTCGGCCACATCCGGCTGCTCGACGGGGAAGGCCGCCCGATCCTCGCCGTCGACGGCCTGCGCATCGCCCGCCGCGCCGCCCAGCCGACCACCGAGGTCGACCAGTGGTTCCTGGAGGTCGGCTGGAAACGCGCCGCGCTGCCCGCCCCCGATGACGGACGCCCGCCCGGCCACTGGCTCGTCGTCGGCGAGGGCGACGGCTCCGCCCACACCACGGCCGACGCGCTGCGCGCCGCCGGAGCCACCGCCCGGGTCTGGGACCCGCCCTTGGACGACGCACGGCTCGACGCCCTCCGCGACGACCTCACCGCCCGGCTGACCGGCCCCGGCGCACTGCCGCGCGGCGTCGTCCTCCTGTGCGGCACCGCGCCACGTACCGACGGTCCCGAGGACACGCATACGGACGACAGCGGCGACGACGCGCTGCGCCGCACCCGGCGGCTGCTCGCCACCGCCCAGGCCCTCGCCGCCGGTCCCACCGTGCCCGCCCGTCCCGCCGACCCGCCGCGCCTGTACGCCGTCACCCGCGGCGCCCGGGCCGTGGCGCCCGACGGCGTGCCCGACCCGGGGCAGAGCGCACTGCGCGGACTGGTGCGGGTGCTCGCGTACGAACACCCCGAACTGCGCGCCACCCTGGTCGACACCGACCCGGCCGCGCCCCTCGACCTCGTCCCCGAACTCCTCGCCGACGCCGCCGAGGACGAGATCGCCCTCCGTGGCGGCACCCGCCACACCGCCCGGCTCGCCTACGCACCCCTGACCGACACCGAACGCACCACGGCCGCCGCCCGCACCGTACGCTGCGGCACCGACGGCTTCCGGCTGCGGGCCGGACGCCTCGGCGACCTCGGCACCCTGGAGCTGACCACCGCCGGACGGCGCCCGCCCGGCCCCGGCGAGGCCGAACTGCGCGTCCTGGCCGCGGGCATGAACTTCCGCGACGTCCTCACCGCCATGGGCCTGCTCCCCGGCGATGGCGACGTCCGCTACCGGATGGGCTTCGAATGCGCCGGTGAGGTGACCGCCGTCGGCGCCGGCGTCGACCACGTCCGCGTCGGGGACCGGGTCGTCGCGGCCGACGCGCGCGGCGGCGCCTTCGGCTCCTTCACCGTCGTACCCGCCGACTGCACCGCCCCCATACCGGACGGACTCGACCCGGCCACCGCCGCCGGACTGCCCCTCGCCTTCCTCACCTCCTGGTACGCGCTGCGCCACATCGGCCGGGTCACGGCGGGCGAGCGGGTGCTGATCCACTCGGCCACCGGCGGCACCGGACTGGCCGCCATCGCCGTCGCCCGGCTGCTGGGCGCCGAGGTGCTGGCCACCGCGGGCAGCGAGGACAAGCGCCGCTATCTGCACTCCATGGGCATCACCCACGTCATGGACTCCCGCTCGCTCGACTTCCGCGACGAGGTCATGGCGGCCACCGGCGGCGAGGGCGTCGACGTCGTCCTCAACTCCCTGTCCGGCGCGGCCATCCGGGCCGGGCTGGAGTCCCTGCGCCCCTTCGGCCGCTTCATCGAACTCGGCGTCCGCGACATCCTCTCCGACGCCCCGCTCGGGCTCTCGCCCCTGCGCCACAACATCACCTTCAGCACGGTCGACCTCGTGGAACTCCAGACCTCCCGCCCCGAGGTGTTCGCCGCCGCGCTGCACGAGGTGCTCGACCAGTTCGCCGCCGGGCGCCTGAGGCCCCTGCGGTGCACCACCTATCCGCTGGCCGATGCCACCGAGGCGTTCCGGCAGATGGCGGGCGCCCGCCACCTCGGCAAGCTGGTGCTGACCCTCCCGCAGCAGGGCGACGTCAGCGCCGTCCTGCCCGACGGGCCCGTCCCGGTGCGCGAGGGCGGCACGTATCTGATCACCGGTGGTCTGCGGGGCCTCGGCCTCGCCACCGCCCGCTGGCTGGCCGGACAGGGCGCGGGCCACCTCGTGCTCAACGGCCGTACCGCACCCGTGGGCGCCGACGCGCAGACCCTCGGCGAAGTGTCGGCCACCGGCACCAAGGTCACCGTCATCCTCGGCGACATCGGCCGCCCCGGCACCGCCGAGCGGCTGGTGGCCGCCGCCACTACGGACGGGGCACGGCTCGACGGCGTCGTCCACTGCGCCATGGTCCTCGACGACGCGGCGGTCACCAACATCCGCGAGGACCAGCTGGGCCGGGTGTGGACACCGAAGGTCACCGGGGCGTGGCGGCTGCACCAGGCCACCGCCGGACTGCGGCCCGACTGGTTCGCGGTGTTCTCCTCGATGGCCTCGCTGCTCGGCAACCCCGGGCAGGGCGCCTACGCCGCCGCGAACGCCTGGCTGGACGGCTTCGCCGCCTGGCGCTCCGCCCAGGGCCTGCGCACGCTGGCCGTGGGCTGGGGCCCGTGGGGCGAGACCGGTGTCGCCACCGGTTTCGCCGACCGTGGCTACCGGACCATCCCCACCGACGAGGGCCTGCGCGCGCTCGGCACCCTCCTGGCGTACGGGCGGGTGCACACCGGTGTCATCCCCGGCGAACCCGTCAGCTGGATCCCGGCGGCCGGGCGCCACTCGTCCCTGTTCGGCCACCTCGTCCCCGGCGAGGACCAGCTGGCCGACGCCGAGGAGAACACTGACGACATCCGGGGCCGGCTGGCCGCCATCCCGGCCGGACTCGCCCGCCGCGCCGCCCTGGAGGCGTATCTGACCGACCACATCCGGGTCGTCCTGCGGCTGAGCAGCACCACCCTCGATCCGCAGACCCCGCTGAAGTCCCTCGGCTTCGACTCGCTGCTCGCCATGGAGCTGCGGGTACGCCTGGAAACCGGCCTGAACATCAAGCTCGCCGCCAACTTCGTCTGGCAGCACCCCCATGTGGCGGCCCTCGCCACCGGCCTGGCCCAGCACATGGACCTGGAACTGGACGATCGGCAGGAACGGCTGAGCGCCTAGTGGCCCGGCGGCTGCGGCGGCTCGCGCAGGTCAGCGAGGTGCCGCAGCCGCCGTTCACACCTCAGACCGGCACCACATCCGCCGTGGCCACGGGCTTTCCGGTGGCGAACGCCTCATTCGCGGCCAGACCGGTGACCAGGGCCAGCGCCCCGTCCGCCTCGGTGGCCCGCTGCTTCGACGCGTCGGAGCCGTCCTCGGCGTGAGGCGTTCCGGTGGCCGCCGCGGGATCCAGGGGGCCGTACAGCGCCGTCAGCATGCGCTCGTCCCCGCCACCGTGCCCCGCGTGGTCGAACGCGGGCAGCGCCACCTCCCGCGGCGGCTCCCACAACGGGCGCAGGATCACGCGCGGGCCGCCCGCGTTGGCGAGCGCCTCGTCGCCGTGGATGGTGCCCCGGCCGGAGGCGGTGCCCAGGACGGGCGGCTGCCACCGGCTCTCCTCCACCTCCAGCTCCAGCCGTCCGCGGGTGCCGTTGAACATCACCCGGTAGCCCTCCCACGGGGAGTACGCGGTCAGGTGGTACGTCATGGTGGCGCCGGTGTCATAGCGCACCAGCAGCGACATGTCGTCCTCGATGGTGATGCCGTCGCCGAACACATTGCGGTCCCGGTGGTAGCCGTCCGCGCCCTCGGCGTCGAGGTACAGCGAGCGCAGCGCGTCGTTGTCGGCCAGCTCCAGCGCGAACGGGTCGTCCTTGGCGGCGGACGCGCCATGGGCCCGCTCGTACTCGCGGCGGTAACCGCTGCGCTCGCCCGCCTCGCGGCCGTAGAAGCCGAGCCTGCCGTAGCCGAACACCTCCTGCGGCCGGGCCCCCAGCCACCAGTTGACCAGGTCGAAGTGGTGGCTGGACTTGTGCACCATCAGCCCGCCGCTGTGCTCCTTCTCGCGGTGCCAGCGGCGGAAGTAGTCCGCGCCGTGCCGGGTGTCCAGCAGCCACTCGAAGTGCACCGACAGCACCTCGCCGATGGCGCCCGAGGCGAGCTGCCGGTGGACTTCCTCGTGCACCGGGTTGAAGCGGTAGTTGAAGGCCACCGCCAGATGGTTGCCGGTCTCCTCGACGGTCTGGAGGATGCGGCGGCACTTGGCGGCGTCGGTGGTCATCGGCTTCTCGGTGACCACCCGGCAACCGGCCCGCAGCGCGGGCACGATGTAGGCGTCGTGCAGTGCGTCCACGCAGGTCACGACCACTTCCTGGATGTCGTCCGCACGCAGTCGGCGCTCGAAGTCCTCCGGGCTCCAGGCGGCCGCCTCCGGCTCACCGGCCTCCTTCAGCAGCTGCTGGTGGTGGGCGACGCGCACCGGGTTGGGGTCGCACAGCGCGGCGACCCGCAGCCCGGGGCGGCGGGCCAGCGCCGTGGTGAACATCTGCGCACGGGATCCGGTGCCCACCACCACGGCCCGGGAGGGACTGCTGCCGACGGTCATGCGTCCTCCATAGGAAGTCGATCAACGCGTCCGCAGGATAGGCCGATCGGTGGCTCACCACCACGGGGCAGGTGCCTTCCCCTGGAAGTCGGCGATGCGGGCCCACATGACCGGCGGGTTGGAGTACATGGGGAAGTGTCCACACCGCGGAATCTCGGCGAGTTCGACGCCCGCAGCGTCCAGCCGTGGCAGATAGGACAGGGACGCGTTCTGGTCGCCGTACATGAACATCCTGGGAAACGGCAGCCCCAGGAACGTGGT
>NZ_JBVIZF010000037.1:0-60261 GCF_055591805.1 Streptomyces sp. NPDC041200
TGTGGGCCCAACCCTTCCCCCCGGGGGGGGGGCGGGGGGTGTGGGTGGATTTCTTTTTCCCTTTCCCACACCCCCCGCGCAGGGCCACCACCGAGTACGGAAGGCGTTTACTCCGTTCTCACCATGACTCACAGTGTGATGAATGGCTGCGCCGAACGATCCGGAGCGATAGGGTCCGCCGTTTCCGCGCCCTCAGCCCTCGTCACCCCCGGCAGCCTGAGCCGACTGAGCCGCCTGGGCACGCAGCTCCCACACCTCGCCCAGGGCCATCTGCGCCGACCCCTCGACCGGGGAACCCGCCGTGGTCTCGAAGTGATCGACGTACGCGCCGATGAACTCCTGCCAGCGGTGGTTGACCGGGTCCTCGTCCAGCGCCGCCATCGCGGCGGCGAAGTCCTCGCAGTCCACGAGGTGGAAGAGATGGCGTCCGCTGCGCCAGATCCGCCAGTTGGTGATCCCGGCCCGCCCCAGCGACTCCAGCAGATCCGCCGGAACCGTGGCGTGCTCCCGCTCGTAGCCCGGTTCCTGGCCCTCCTTGAGGACCGAGTGCAGCGCCACGCGCATCGGCGTCTCCCTTCATCCACAGTGGTCATGGTCCATGGGCATGTGCCCGGAGCCACTCTGCCCCCTCCGGCCCCGGCCGCCAACGGTCCGGCGGTCGCCTCGTGGCCCGCCGGGAGCCGTCAGCGGTGGTGGCGATCTACGATGCCTCGCGGAGCGGCGCGACCGTCGGACTCCCCGTATCCGCTGATGACGACCACGGAAGGACCCCAACGCCATGGCCAACACCCCCGTGCGCGACCGTTCCACGATCATGGTTCTCAATGGGCCGAACCTGAACCTGCTCGGCCGCCGCCAGCCGGAGATCTACGGCACCGACAGCCTGGCCGACATCGAGAAACTGGTCGCGGAGACGGCCGCCCCGCACGGGCTCACCACCGACTGCCGCCAGAGCAACCACGAGGGGCAGCTGATCGACTGGATCCACGAGGCCCGGGAGCGGCACGCGGCCGTCGTCATCAACCCGGCCGGTTACTCCCACACCTCCGTGGCCCTGCGCGACGCGCTGGCGACCTGCGACGACATGCCGATCCTGGAGGTGCACATCTCCAACATCCACCAGCGCGAGGCGTTCCGGCACCACTCCTATGTCTCCGCGCTCGCCAGCGGTGTGATCGCCGGATGCGGCATCCAGGGCTATGCCTTCGCGGTGGAGCGGGTGGCCACGCTGCTCGCGGCCATGAAGAAGTAGCCCCGGACCCGTCGGACCCTGTCGGACCCGTCGGTGAGACCCGTCAGACCCCTCAGGCCCTGATGACGCGGACACCGGCCTCGGTGTACGGGGCGATCGCCTCCTCGGTGGCGCCGGTGTCCGTGACCAGCACCCCGATCTCGTCGAGCGCGCAGATCCGGGCGAACGCCCGGCGGCCCAGCTTGGAGCTGTCGGCCGCGACGACCACCCGGGCTGCGCGCTGGGCCATGAGGTGGTTGATGCTGGCCTCGCCCTCGTGGTGGGCGGCCGCGCCGCCCTCGGGGTCCAGCGCGTCCACGCCGAGGATGGCCAGATCGAGGGAGACCGCGGCCAGCACCCCGGTGGCCAGCGGTCCCATCAGCTCGAACGACTGGGGGCGGGCCACCCCGCCGGTGAGCACGATCTTGATGTGCGGGCGCACCGCCAGCTCATGGGCGATGTTCAGGGCATTCGTCACGACGGTGACGGCCGGACCGCCGCCCTCGGAGCCGGACAGTTCGCCACGGGTGGCGATGGCGCGGGCGACTTCGGTGGTGGTGGTCCCGCCGTTGAGGCCGACGATCGCGCCGGGCTCGACCATGCGGGCCACGGCGGCGGCGATCCGCTGCTTCTCCGAGGCGCGCCGGGCGGTCTTGTAGCGCAGCGGAAGGTCGTACGACATGTTGTGCGCGACCGCGCCGCCGCGGGTGCGGGTGAGCATCTGCTGCTGCGCGAGTTCGTCCAGATCCCGCCGGATGGTGGCGGCGGACACCGCCAGCTCGGCTGCGGCCTCGTCGACCTCGACCTTGCCGTCCCTGGCCAGCAGTTCCAGCAGGGCGTTCCACCGCTCGGGCCGTTTCACGCCGTCTCCTCGACCCCCGTCGTACCGTCGCGGTTCACCCTACCCGGTTGTCCGCACTCTGGACTTCTCTGCAATATCATGCGCATTATCGGGCCGTAGGAAGCATCTTCGAGCATCGCCATCCACCGGAAGCCGAGCTGGGGAGCCCCATGAGCCACACCGAGACCGAGATCGCGAGCCAGCCCGGCTGCTGGCGCCGCGCCATCGAACTGGCCCGGGATCCGGACGGCCCGGTGCGCGAGGCGCTGCCCCGGGCCGGTGAGCGGGTGGCCGTCGTCGGCTGCGGCACCTCGTGGTTCATCGCCCAGGCGTACGCGGCGCTGCGCGAGGCCAGGGGGGAGGGCGAGACGGACGCGTTCCCGGCGTCGGAGATGCCGACCGGGCGCGCCTACGACCGGGTGCTCGCGCTGTCCCGGTCGGGCACCACGACCGAGGTGCTGTCTCTGCTCGGCCGGCTACGGGGCGGGGTGCGCACCAGCGTCATCACCGCGGTCCCCGGCTCCCCGGTCACCGGCCTGGCGGACGCGGCGGTCGTGCTGGACTTCGCGGATGAGCGGTCGGTGGTGCAGACCCGCTGGGCGACCAGTGAACTAGCCCTGCTCCGCGCTCACTTGGGGCATCATCTGGACGGTCTCGTCGAGGACGGCGAGGCGGCGCTCGCCGCTCCGCTGCCCGACGGGCTCGCGGAGGCGGGCCAGTTCACGTTCCTCGGGCGCGGCTGGACGTACGGCGTCGCGCAGGAGGCCGCGCTCAAGATGCGCGAGGCCGCGGGCGCGTGGACCGAGGCGTATCCGGTGATGGAGTACCGGCACGGGCCGATCAGTGTCACCGGGCCGCGCAGCGTGGTGTGGTGGCTCGGCGAGGGACCGTCCGGACTGGCGGATAAGGAGGTCACCGGGGTCGGTGGCCGTCTCGTCGGATACGGCCGCGATCCGCTGGCCGAACTGGTGCTGGCGCAGCGGCTCGCGGTGGCGATCGCGGCGGCGCGCGGCCTCGACCCCGACCGGCCCCGGAACCTCACCCGCTCGGTGATCCTCGGTTGAGCGGGCGGGGCGAGGAAGGGGAGGCGGGCCATGCCGCTGGTGGCCACCGCTGAGATCGTCGGGCCCGCCGTGCGGGACGGGCTCGGCGCGGGGGCGTTCAATGTGATCCAGATCGAGCACGCCCAGGCGATCGTGGCCGGGGCGGAGGCGGCCGGGGCTCCGGTCATCCTGCAGATCAGCGAGAACGCGGTGCGGTATCACGGCGCCCTGGCCGCGATCGGCCGGGCCACGGTCGAGGTCGCCCGCGCCGCGCGGGTTCCGGTCGCGGTGCATCTGGACCATGCCACCGAACCCGGACTGGTGCGGGAGGCGCTCGGGCTGGGCTTCGGCTCGGTGATGTTCGACGCCTCGGCGCGCGACTACGACGGCAATGTGGCCGCCACCGCGGCGGTGGCCGCCGACTGCCATGCGGCCGGGGTGTGGGTCGAGGCGGAGCTGGGCGAGGTGGGCGGCAAGGACGGGGTGCACGCGCCCGGGGCCAGGACCGATCCGGCCGAGGCCACCGCGTATGTCGCGGCGACGGGCGTGGACGCGCTCGCGGTCGCGGTGGGCACCTCGCACGCCATGGTGGTCAAGGAGGCGGTGCTGGACCTAGACCTGGTCGCGGCGCTGCGCGCGGCCGTGCCCGTACCGCTGGTGCTGCACGGCTCGTCGGGGGTGCCCGAGCCGGATCTGACCCGTGCGGTCGCGGCGGGTCTGACGAAGGTGAACATCGCCACCCACCTCAACGTGGCCTACACCCGGGCGATCCGCGACCACCTCGCCGACCATCCCGAGGTGGTCGACCCGCGCCGCTATGTCGCGGCGGCGCGTGACGCGGTGGCGCGCGAGGTGACCCGCCTGCTGGCCCTGGTCCGGGCCGTACCGCGCTGACACCGGGCGGCATATGGGGCACGTGTGCCTGTGCGCGCTGTTGACATGACCTTATCAAGTCACCCACGATGCGGGGGAGGTTAGGAAAGGTTCCTAACAGAGGAGTGTCCCATGCGCACACGACTCGCGTTCGTCCTGGCCGGTGCCGGGCTGCTGGCCGGATCCCTCACCGCCGGAGCCCAGGCCACCACCCGGGACCCCGCACCGGCGCCCGCGTCCACGCCGGGCTCCGGCTCGGTCAAGGAAGGCTCCGTCACGGCGGCGCAGTTACTCGACAAGGTCAAGAGCTGTTCGCAGATATCCAGCGGCAAGTACCGCACCGACGACGAGACGTCGGCCACCGTGCCGGTCTGTGACGCCGGTGGCGCGGTCTTCTGGAAAGCGGACATGGACATCGACTGCGACGGCCAGGTGACCTCGAAGTGCAACGAGGACACCGACCCGTGGTTCCAGGACGACACGGCCTTCCACCAGTCGAACGGAAAGCCCCTGATCGCCGACAAGCTGCCCTATGTGGTGGTGCCCAGCAAGAGTTCCACCTGGGACTACAGCAAGTCCGGCATCAAGGGCGGCGGTGTGGTCGCCATCGTCTACAACAACAAGGTCGAGTACGCGGTGGTCGGCGACACCGGCCCGACGAAGATCATCGGCGAGGCGTCGTACGCGGCGGCCGCCGCGCTCGGCATCGACCCGGACCCGGAGACGGGCGGCGCGGAGTCGGGCGTGACGTACATCCTCTTCAAGAACTCCTCGGTGTCCCCCATCGAGAACCACGACAAGGCCGTCTCGGTCGGCGACGGGCTCGCCAAGCAGTTCGTGCAGAACAACTGACGTCCCGTCCGCGGCCAGCCCGGCCGTCGGTCCTGCCCCTTGGCCCGGCGGCCCGGCGGCCCCGGGCGTTACGGCACGGCCTCCAGCAGCGGCAGCATCCGGCCCGGGATGGAGCCCGAGGGCGCGGCACCGATCCGCCGCGCCCCCATGGCCAGGTAGAACGGCTCGGCATGCGGATCAGCGTCGATGGTCAGCCGGGCGAAGCCGAGGCGGCCCGCCGTCTCCAGCACGTTCCGGTACAGCAGCCGCCCCACGCCACGGCCGATCGCGGGCGGGTCGACGAACAGCATTCCCACCCAGCCCTGCGGGGCGGTGCCCTCCAGCGTGGAGAATCCCAGCACCCGCCCGTCCTCCTCGGCGACCGCGGTCCGGCGGGCCGCCAACTCGCCTTCGCTCATCGTCAGTTCCTCCCGGCAGGCGGCCAGGAACTCCTCGTCGTACCCCCAGTGGCCCTTCGACCGCAGCGCCAGGTCGGTCAGCGCCCCGGCCTCCTCCTCGCGCCCGGCTCTCAGCCGTGGTGTCGTCATGCGCCGATCCTGACATCCGGTCCCCCGCGCGGACAGTGCCGGTGAGGCGATGACTTTTCCCGGTCCGGGGGGTCCCTTCTGATGAGCGCGCGTGCCACCGCGCGCCCCCACAACAGGAGGTGGACGTTGGCCGGTCCCGAGCCCGAGAACCCGACCACGCTTCCCCCGGCCATCCTGGTCCTCGGCAGGCCGCCGCGGACCCGGGCCGAGGTGGAGCGGCTGTGCGAACGGCTGCGCGAGCTGGCGCGCCGCAGCGCCCCCGGCCCCGTCACCGTGGACGTGGGCGCGGCGCACCCGCCGGACCTGGCCCTGGTCGAGACCCTGGCCCGGCTGCGGCTGACCGCCCGCCGCCTGGGGCGGGGGATGCGGCTGCGGAACGCGGACGGGGAACTGGCCGGGGTGCTCGCCCGGACGGGGCTGGACGAGCTGCTGACCGCGCCCTCGGCGTTACGGGAGCCGGGCGGGGAGGCCGAACAGGGGGAACAGCCGCTCGGTGTCCAGGAAGGAGTTGAGCCCGGTGATCCGCCCGGCTGATATCTCCAGGACCTGGAGCGCCCAGGGCTCATGGGCGCCGCCCGGTCCGCTCGGCCGGTACTGCCCGAAGGCGGGGGCTCCGTTCGCCACGGTAGGGACCAGCCGGGAGCCGCGGCAGCCGATGCCGTGGCCCAGCAGCCAGGCGCGGATGTCGTCGTGGCCGCGCAGCCACAGGTCGTAGGGCGGCATGGACAAGGTGGCGTCCTCGTGCAGGAGCGAGGTGAGGGAGTCCAGGTCGTAGCGCTCGAAGGCGTCCACATAGCGGGCGAGCAGCACACGCTGCTCCTCGTCCAGCGGCTGGACCGGGTCGGTGTCGCTGATCTCGGTCGCGGCGAGGGTGGCCCGGGCGCGCTGCAGCGCGCTGTTGACCGAGGCGACCGTGGTGCCCAGCAGCTCGGCGACCTCGGCGGCCTTCCAGGCCAGCACCTCCCGCAGGATGAGCACCGCGCGCTGGCGCGGCGCCAGGTGCTGGAGGGCGGCCACGAACGCCAGCCGCACCGCGTCCCGCTGGGCGGCGACCTCGGCCGGGTCCCCGGCGGCGGCCAGCACCTGCCCGTCGGGCACCGGCCCGATCCAGGTGACCTCCGGCTGCGTGGTGAGGGCGGCGGGGGTCGCGGAGGAGACGGAGGTGAGGTCCATCGGGCGGGCCCGGCGCTTGCTCCCGTTCAGCATGTCCAGACAGACGTTGGTGGCGATGCGGTACAGCCAGGAGCGCAGCGCCGACCGGCCCTCGAAGCGGTCCAGGCCCCGCCAGGCGCGGACCATCGTCTCCTGGACGGCGTCCTCCGCCTCGAACGCCGAGCCCAGCATCCGGTAGCAGTAACCGGTGAGCTGGACCCGGTACGGCTCCAGCTCCAGCTCGGCACCGGCCGTGCCGTCCACTGCCGCGACATCACTCATCGGCCCACCTCGATCGGTCTGCGGAGACCGCTCTGCGGGCTCCCCTGGGAGGAAAGCTAGCGCGCTCCACTGACAAAGCCCCTGACCTGCGAATCCGCTCAGGCCACCGGCCGGGCCCGGACCGTCGAGGCATGCACCTGGTGCCCGCCGCTGGCGAGCATCCGCACCTCGGCGCGGTCGCTGATCTCGGCCCGTACGATGCCGGTGTCGTCCGCGTAGACGGGGTGTCCGCCGGGACCGCTGGAGTCCGTGCGGTGAACCATCACGATGTCCTCGGCGTCGGGCGCCGGGGCGACCGGATCGGCAAAGATCAGCTCATATCTCTCGCGTCGCGGCATCAGGTGCTCCTCCCGCACGGACCCGCCCCTCATTCCCAAACCGGGACAATCAACACTATCGAACGGATCCGCCACCGCAAGAGGGTCACGGACCCGACTCCCCGGCGACCGCGCTGCGGGCCAGTGGGGTCATGACCGAGCCGACGACGGTGGCCGCCGCGATGGAGCCGAGGGTGATGCCCCAGGCGAGCGGGCCGAGCGGGGTGCAGTCGAAGAACTGGCTCACGCCCGGCGTCTGGATGATGCCCGCGAGGACCGCGGCCGAGCCGATTCCGGCGATCAGCACATGCCGGTCCAGGCCCCCGGTGGCCAGGGTCTGGGCCAGCTGCGTACCGACCAGGGCGACGAGCGCCACCGTGCTGGCCCGGCGTTTGCGGCCGGTGAGCCGCGCGCCCGTCCACGCCACGCCCGCACCGGCGGCCGTGATGATGCCGCGCAGCATCATCTCCCGGTTCAGCGCGGTGCCCAGGGAGCGGCTGGGGCCTTCCTTGAGCAGCCGCTCACCGGTGTGCCCGGTCGGTTCGCGCACCGCGATGGCGAGCGCCGGAGCGAGGTCGGTCAGCAGGTTGACGAGCATGATCTGCCGGGCGGTGAGCGGGGTGCTGCCCGTGATCGCGGAGGCGAGCACGCTGAAGGTGACCTCGCCGAGGTTGCCGCCGATGAGGATGGCGAGCGCGGCCCGGACCGAGGCCCACATCGCCCGCCCCTCCATCAGGGCCGACACGATCGTCTCCAGGCGGTCGTCGCTCACGACGAGGTCCGCGGCGGCGGTCGCGGCGGGGGTGCCGCGCCGCCCCAGGGCGATCCCGATGTCCGCGAGCCGGATCGCGGGGGCGTCGTTGGCGCCGTCCCCGGTCATCGCCACCACCCGGCCGAGGCGCTGGTATGCCTGCACGATGCGGACCTTGTGGTGCGGACTGCACCGGGCGATGACGTCCACCGTGGGGAGGAGTTCGTCCAGCTCCGCGTCCTTCATCTCGTCCAGATCCGGCCCGGTGCACACCTTCAGTTCGGTGGCCTCGATGACGGTGGCCGCGATGGACTCGGCGGTGGCCGGGTGGTCGCCGGTGAGCATCACGGTGTGCACGCCCGCCTCGCGCAGCCGCGCGGTCGCGGGGGCGGCGCTGGTGCGCACCGGGTCGGCCAGCGCGATGAACCCGCGGAAGACCAGGTCCCGCACCGACTCGTCGGTGAGCTGCTCCCCCGACCGCATGGGGCGTTCCGCCACGGCCAGGACCCGGCGCCCGGCACCGGCCAGCTCCTCGGCGGCCGCGGTCAGTTCGGCGACGCCGTCGGCGTCCAGGGCGGCGCTCGCCGCCGTACCGGACGGCTGCCGCCGGACGCAGCGCTCCAGCACGCTCTCCGGGGCGCCCTTCACGCTCAGCAGGGTGCCGCGCACGGTGGACCCGGCGGTGGCGTGATAGGCCCGCGAGGGCTCGAAGGGCAGCGCGGCGGTGCGCCGCCAGCGCGGTGCGCCCCGGCGCACGGCGACCCCGGCGCGGCGCGCCCCGGCCATGACCGCGCGATCGGTCTGGTGGGCCATGGGCTCGGCCTGACGGGCGGGCGGGGTGGCCCGCAGCGCGGCGGCGAGCACCTCCTTGCACGAGGGGTCGAGCCGGTCGGCGGAGAGCGGGCCGCCGCCGTCGCTGACCGCCGCGAGTTCGAGGGTGCCCTCGGTGAGGGTGCCGGTCTTGTCGAAGCACAGCACGTCGGCGCGGCCGAGCGCCTCGATGGTGCGCGGGTTGCGGACCAGGGCGCCGAGGTCGGCCAGCCGCCGGGCGGCGGCGAGCTGTGCCGCGTTGACGAGGAACGGAAGGCCTTCGGGTACGGACGCCACGGCGAGGTTGACCGCCGAGGCCAGGTTCTCGGTCAGCGGGAGGCCGTGCAGCAGCCCGGCGCCGGATACGGCGGCGGCCGATCCGACCGCGATGGGCACGCTGGAGCGGGTGAGCGCGGTGAGCCGCGCCTCGACGCCGGTCACGGGCGCGGCGCGGCGGGCGGTGGCCAGGCTGCGGCCGACCTCGGTGGACGGCCCGGTGGCCACGACGACGGCCTGCGCCCGCCCGGCGGAGATGGTGGTGCCCTCGTAGAGCATCGAGCGGCGCTGGGTGATGTGCGCGGCGACCACCGGCGCCGGGTTCTTGGACACCGGCAGGGATTCGCCGGTCAGCGAGGACTCGTCGACTTCCAGACCGTCGGCCTCCAGCACCCGGCAGTCGGCCGGAACCACGTCCTCCGGGCCCAGCGTGATGATGTCCCCGAGGACCAGGTCCCCGGCGGTGACCAGGCGTTCCGTACCGCCGCGGCGCACCCGGGCGCCGACCGCGGAGCGGGCGAACAGCTCCGCGAGCGCCCGCTCGGTCCTGACCCGCTGGAAGCCGCCGACGAGCGCCGAGGTGGCGGTGATGGCCACCACGAGCGCGGCGTCCGTACGCGACCCCACGGCGGCGGCGAGCGCGGCACCGGCGGCGAGGACCGGGGTGAGCGGGTTGGCCAGCTCCTCGATGAACGCCGCCGGGAGGCTGGTGCCGGTCGGCTCTCCGGTGCGAGTGGGGGCCTTGCCCGCCCGGGTGGCGACCTGCTCCGGGGTCAGCCCCTGATCGAGGTCGGCCGACAGCCGCTCCAGCACCCGGGGCACGGGCATCAGATGCCAGGGGGTGGTGGACACCGGGGGCACCAGCGGGCGGGAGAGCAGCTGCCGGGCGCGCCAGTTGCCGAGGCCGAACGCGATGGCCCCGGCGCTGGTCCCGGCCGCCGCGCCGCGCGCGGTGGCCTGGTCGCGCGGGGCCTTGAGGGCGGCGACCGCGCCGATGCCGCTGCCGCCCGCCGACAGCAGGACGCTCTCCCGGTCCACCTGGGCGGCCACGCCGACAGCGTCCACGATGATTCCGGCCGACTCCAGATCAGCGCCGACGAGCAGATGCGCGCCCCACGCGGGCGGCTCGCCCTCGTGGTGGATCCCGACGCCGCAGTCGGACGCGCCGAGGGCCCGGCGGTTCCCGGACAGCAGCATGACGACCGCGCCATCGGCCTGGAGGGCGCGTACGGAGGCCACCAGGCGGCGGCCGGACGGTACGACCGTGTCGGCGAAGGTGAAGGCCGTCGGATGCGGCCGGTCGGTGGCCAGGACGATGCGCGCGCCCGCCCGGCGGGCGGCCGCCGCCACCGCCTCGGCGCCCGGGATCGCCTGGGCGGCGAGCCCGGCGACCGCCTGGAGCCGGTTTCCCCGGGCCAGGCCGAGGGCCCGCTCGCTGCCCTTGCGGCGCAGTCTGGCCGCGGCCTGCTGGCCGGTACGGCCGGTCAGTTCCAGCTGGTCGAGCGGGCCCAGCACCCATCCGTTGTCGCTCCGGGTCCGCAGGGGCTCGTCCGGGTCGAAGAGGTCGAAGAGCCGCATCGCGACCTGCTCGGCATCGGCGCCGCCGAGGAGTTCCAGGTCGATGGGCTCGTACCGGTCGCCGCGCAGCGCCGCCTCGTCGAGCACGACGGTGTCGACCTGGCCGAGCCGCCGCAGGGAGCTGCGGTCCATGGCCAGGACGCCGCGCAGGGCCAGGAACCGGCCGAGGCTGGTGGCGAACCCCTCCCGTCCGGCGCCGGGCGCCTTCGGTATGGACGAGAACGCGACGGCCAGCCCGCGGCGCGGTCCGGCGAAGGGCACGGTCAGCGCGCCGACCGCCGCTCCCGCGGCCATGGACCGCTCCGCGAACCGCTCCATGCTGTCCTTGGGGGTGGGTCCCGGCCGCTCCACCACGATGGGTTCGGCGGCCACGTCCTGGGGTCCGTGCACCAGATGCGGCTCCATCGCCGCCCAGGCCTCGCCCTCGGCCCTGGCCTCCCGCCACAGGCCCATGCGCTGGGCGAGGTCGAGGACGAGCCCGCCGCCGCTGGTGGCCACGCCCTGGGTGAGCGCGCTCAGCACCGGCAGGGTCGCCTCGGTGGGCTGACCGCGGGTGATGGCCAGGGCCAGGCGGCGCAGCCGGGGGTGGTTCTGGATGGCGGACACGGACGCGCTCACCTCGGTCGGGAGCTTGAGCCACGGGGCCAGCCGCAGGGCGGTGGCGACGCTCAGGCCCAGCACGTCCGCGGCGACCACGGCGAGGGACTGGGCCTCCCGCGGCCCGCCCGAGGGGTGGCGTGGTTCCGGGGCCCACTCGTCGAACTCCTCGTTGGGCAGGGCGGGGCCGCGGGTCTCCGCGCGCTCGATCAGGGCGACCAGTTCCACCTCGCGAGGGGGCGGTTTCGTGACGGCGACGACGACCCGCTCGGAGGGCGCGTTCACCCGTGCCCACAGCACGCCCGGATGCTTTTCGAGGGCCGCCTCCACCCGGCCCGCCACCTGTTCCCCGCCGATGCCGTGCACACCGTGCACCTCGATGTAGTAGCGGCCCGGGTACGACCACACTCCGCGGCCGGGCGGGTGGACCAGCCGGTTGACCGCCCCGGCGGCGTCCCGTACCCGCGCGACCACTCCATGGGTGAGGGGCTCCAGCATCGGGGGTTTCATCAAGTGCAGCCCAGGCAGCGTCGTCATCGGCGAGACCTCCGGTGTGTCGGCGTCCGCGGCACGGTTTCCGCGTGAAGCGGCCTGTCCGGTTGATTCCGATTACCCTGAAATAAGCAGAAGATTCCGGATGTCAATCATGTGTGGACGTGAGACCAGTGACCACTCCCACCAGCTCCCGCAAGCGCAGCACTTCAGCGACGGCACGGTCGTCGGCGCGCAGCGCCGGAAAGTCGGGCCGGAGCCAGGCCACATCGAGGAGCAAGACCCCGTCGAAGACCGCGGCCGCTTCCAAGTCCGCGCAGCCGGGGAAGACGAAGGCGGCGAAGAGCACGCAGAGGTCGAAGACGGCCAAGGCGGCGAAGTCCGCGAAGCCCACCCCCCAGAAGGGTGACCACCGGATCACCGTCACGGTCCCCAGCCTCGGTCATGTGGCACATGCGACGCGGCTCGACCGCGCCGCGAGCGCGACCCATCTCGACCGGGTCGACGGCGAGCGCCTCGGCCGTGCGGCGAAGGGCGCCGCGAACGTGGCCCTGATGCCGATCGCGGCGGCCCGCCGGGTACTGCCCGCCAAGGGCGGGCTCCCGCTGTACGCGGGGCTCGGAGTGCTGGGCGCCGCCGAGATCATCGAATGGCCGGTCGCCCTGGGCGTGGGCGTCGGCTACGCGGTGCTGCGGCGCGGCGGGGTCATGGCGCCGCCATCCGAGACCCGCAAGGCCTGAACGCGGCGGACCCCGGTCCCGCTCCCGTGCACCTCGCGGGGGCGGGACCCGGCGTGCCGGGTGACCCGAACCAGGCGATCCGTCCTGAAATCGCCGATGCCCGCATCGAGCGGAATGGGACAGACTAGGGATTCACCGAGACTTCGGGATGCGCGAGCGATGCCCACTTTCCCCGATCAGCGGCACCTTTGACCGTTTCATCAGGTCATACGGGCAAGGATCGGGCAGAAGTTGACCACAAACGGGCAGTGGCAAGCAATCGAAACGTTGGTATATACCATGTAGCGCATCTAACACCCGTCACTGAAGCCGTCGCGCCCTCCCGTTGCAGCGCCGGTCCGGTGGCTGGTTGCAGGGCCGCGACCTCAGCCTTTTCCGGTTTCCGCACGACCACGCCGTTGTTGAGACAACAGAAAGCGGTGCTCTCCATGGCTCACCCCCACACCACTCAGGCCGCCCGCCGCGTGCCCACACAGGCAGCATCGGGCTTAGCCCATGACCGGAACCGGGCCCGTGCCGTGACCGGACGCCACGCCACCGGCATGGCCACCCTCGCGCTTGACCTCCAAGTCCTCGCCGGAGACGAGGACTTCTTCCGGCACTTCGGCGGAACCTCGGCCGAGCTGTGCGGACGCAACCTCTTCGAACTGCTCCACCCCAGCGCCCCCGCCGTCCTGCGGGAACACTTCCTGCGGCTGCACGACGGCCGTCGCACCCGCTTCACCGAGCGCGTGGTCGGCTACCGCTCGGGAGGCCGGGTGTTCTCCGGCGAGTTGACCGGTACGGCCGTCCAGGGCCCGTCCGACGCGCTGTCGGCCATCGTCGTCCTGGTCAAGCCGGATGACGAGAAGGCCGAGGACGACGCCACCGCCCAGCGCCGCAATCTGCTGTCGCCGCTGGAGGCGCAGATACTCGAGGGCGTGGCCACCGGCGCCTCGACCGTGCAGATGGCCGCCAAGCTCTACCTCAGCCGCCAGGGCGTCGAGTACCACGTGGGGTCGATGCTGCGGAAGATGAAGGCGCCCAACCGCGCGGCCCTGGTCTCGCGCGCGTACGCGGCGGGCATGCTGACCGTCGGCACCTGGCCCGCCCGGGTCCGCCCGGACTTCGTCAAGTGACTCCGCCCCTTCGGAAATTGATTCCGCCAGAAGTGATTCCGTTCCTGACATGACACCGCACCAGTCGACGTTGCCGGGGCGCCGGGTCAGGGGCGTTCCTGCTGGCAGTGCGGGCACCAGGTGCTGGTCCGGCCGGCGATCTTCCCGCGGCGCAGCGGGCGGCCGCAGCGCGGGCAGTGCGGGTCCGGGTCGTCGCGGTGACCGGTGAGCCAGGACGGCCGGGGCGGCACCTGTCCCGCCCGCACCGAGGTGCGCAGCACCCCGCGCAGCGCGGTGTGCAGCCGCCGCCGCTCGTCAGGGCCCAGGTCGCCCGTCCGGCTCTTCGGATGGACCCGCGCCCGCCACAGGATCTCGTCGCCGAGCAGATTGCCGAGCCCGGCGACGACGGACTGGTCGGTCAGCGTGGCCTTGACCCGTCCGCGCCGTCCTTCCAGCAGGGTGTCCAGCTCGGCCCGGCCCAGCGAGAGCGCGTCCGGGCCCTGCTCGCCGAGGACGCGGCCGACATCGGCGTCCGTGGCGGCGAGCCACAGGCCGCGCAGCTTGCGCTGGTCGTGGTAGCGGAGCTGATGGCCGTCGTCGAGGGCGAGGACGACGCGGCCGAACCGCTCGGGCGGATCGTCCCCGGAGCGGCACACCAGGCCCCCGGTCATGCCGAAGTGCAGGATGAGCGTGGCGCCCTCGGTCGGGGCGATCAGCCACTTTCCGTGGCGCCGCGGAGCGGCGAACCGGCGGCCCTCCAGCTCTCGCTTCAACCGCCCTGCAGTGACCCCGCGCAACACCCCCGGATCGGCCACCTCGACGCGCTCGATCCGGCGCCCCTGCGCACAGGAGGCCAGCGTGCGACGGAAGCCCTCGACGTCGGGCAGCTCGGGCATAGCGCCAGATTACGCCGGACCGTGGAGGGCGGCTCGGGGAGAAGACCGGGGAGAAGAAAAGTGAGGATAACCAAAACTTTGCACGAGTCGGATAAAGTACCTGAATATGCGATTCATCCGCTCCGAGCCGGGAGCGAGCGGTCGCAATCAGACGCTCTTCGCGATCGCGCGGTGCCTGCCCTTCGTGGTCATGGCGGTGGTCGTCACCATCGAGTTGACGCCCGCGCATGTGCTCTACACCGGCCCCCTCCTCACCCCGGCCCCGGCGCTGGCCGCGGTGACCATGGGCCCGGTCGGCACCGGTGGCGTGGTGGCGCTGGCGGCGGCGATCAGCGCGCTCACCGCCACCCACAACCACGCCTGGGGCACCCAGCAGGTGTACGCGAACCTGCTGGCGCTCCTCGTGGTGTCCGTGGCGAGCGTGGCGAGCAGCGCCATCCGGGAGCGCAGAGGCCGGGAGCTGAGCCAGGTCCGCCGGATCGCCGAGGTCTCCCAGAACGTGGTGCTGCGGCCGCTGCCCGCCCGCATGGGCGGGGTGCGCACCGCCAGCGTGTACATGGCGGCCGAGCGCGGGGCGCAGATCGGCGGCGATCTGTACGAGGCGGTGGGCACCCGCTACGGAGTGCGGCTGATCGTCGGCGACGTACGCGGCAAGGGGCTGGCCGCGGTGCGGTCCGCCGCGGCGGTCCTGGGCGCCTTCCGGGAGGCCGTGCACTACGAACACGATCTGATCGAGGTGATGGAGCGGTGCGCGGCCGCGCTGGGGCGCGAATACGACCTGCTGGACCGCTCCCGGCTCCAGGACTGGGACGAGCGGGCCGAGCAGTTCGTCACCGTCCTGCTCGCCCAAGTGGTGCCCGACACCTCCCAGATCCAGCTGATCAACCGCGGCCATCCCCCGCCGCTCGTGCTGCACGACCGCAAGGCGCGGACGCTGGGCCCAGTGCGCCCGCTGCCGCCGCTCGGCCTGGACGAGTTCCTGACCCCGCCCCCGATCGGCGTCGAGACCTTCCCGTTCGTCACCGGCGACCGGCTGCTGCTGCACACCGATGGTGTGCTGGAGGCGCGTAACCACCGCAACGAGTTCTTCCCGCTGCCGCAGGCCATGGAGACGGCGGAGGGCGCCACCCCGACCGAATACCTGGACCGGCTGCGCCACGCCCTGGTCCACCACGCCGAGGGGCGGCTGGCGGATGACGCGGCGATGATCCTCGTCGAGCGGGCGACGGGGGCCGAGCCGGGGTGGCGCCCGGCCTCCTGAGAGGGCCGTGTTGACCGGCCTGGCTGGCTACGGCACCGGGGCGCCGAACTCCTCCATCGCGGCCGCCACGATCGCCTCCAGCCGGGCGTGGTGGGCGCCGCGCCAGTAGACACGCTCGCAGGCGGCGCAGCGGGCGAACACCTCGTACGCGCTCCGCGTGCCGTGCTCCAGCCGCTCGCGGACCGTGTCCTTGTCGGCATCCTCCAGGGGGCCGTTGCACGCCGTGCAGCGGGTCCACGGGGCGAGGGGCGGGGTGAAGCGGCCCAGGACGTCGCGCAGTTGCTCCTCGGGACGGTCGCTGTAGACATACGCCCCGGCCCACAGCTCACGCCGCCGCAGCAGCCCCCGGTCACGCGAGAGGAGCACCCGGCGCTGGGCCGCGGAGCGGGCGGCGAGCGCGGGGTCGCCGATGTCCTCGCTCTCGTACGCCGCGTCGACGCCCAGGAGCCTGAGGCGGCGCGCGAGGGTGCCCAGATGGACGTCGAGCAGGAAGCGCAGCGGCGCGCCCGCGATCCGCTGCGGCCGGACGACCGGGCGCACCTCCACGGACTCCCCCGCGCCGGGCACGTGCGAGACGGCGGCCTCCCGGCCGTCGACGAGCAGCCGCCCGACCTCGGTGAGCGGGACCCCGAACGACTCGACGACATGGCCGAGGGTGGACGCGCCGTCGGTGATGACGGCCGTGCGGGCCCGGCGCCGTTCGGGGGCGGCGAAAAGCCGCAGTTCAGGGGCGAGGCTGAGCTGGATCTCCGGTCCGTTCACACCGCCAGCATGCCAGGCGTGACCGGCCCCGGGCGACGGCGTTTCACCCGGTCGGACACCCCGGTCGGACACCCCGACCAGGCACCCCCATCAGGCACCCCCGGTCAGGCGCCGTCGGAGCGCTCCAGGCGGCGTCGCGTGCGGCGCCAGGTCACCAGCCGCAGATACTCCTCGTGCAGCAGCCGTCCGACGAGCGCGCCGCCGAACACCACGAAGCCGACGCCGACCAGCCAGGACTGCACGACGAGCACGGTGCCGACCGGGCCGTAGGACACCGCGCTGGAGGCGATCAGCGGCGAGAACACCAGCCGCGAGAAGACCCGCAGCCCCAGCAGCCCGACGCCCGTGGACAGCGCGCCCGGCAGCAGGGCGCCCCAGCTGATCCGCCCGCCGAGCAGCAGCCGCTGCGACCACCAGAAGAAGAGCACCGTGCCGACGACGGTGACGACCAGCCGGAGGGGCCCGGAGCCGAGGTGGGAGGAGAGCAGGAGGTAGCCGATGAGCACGGTGAGCCAGACCAGATGGCGCCACACGGTGTGCCAGCGGCCGGGAGGCAGCTCCCACACCTTCTCGTAGCCGGTCTGCACCACCCCGCAGAAGGTCAGCCCGAAGAGGGCCAGCGTGGCCAGACCGAACGCGGTGGTGGTCTCCAGCGACCGCCTCGGCGGGGCGAACAGGTCCAGGACCTCGTCCCGTGAGGTGGCGGACACCCCGAGCCCCTCGGCCAGCCACTGGGCGAAGCCGTGCCGGTTCACCGGATCGGCCGCGGCGACCACGATCAGCAGCGGCACGAGGGTGAGGAAGCCGAGCGCGGCGAACCCCAACGCCCGGTGCATCAGCTCGAATTCGCTGCCCCGGCGCCACCCCCGCCCGGCCGGGGACCGGTGGAACCTGCGGTGCAGCCGCCGGAGCCGCGAGCGGTGGCGCGGGGGGTCGGGGGACTGCTCGGACATACCACTCCCACTCCCCACCCCCGGTTCATGCGATATGCCCCAGTAAGGATCTACGCAGCGCGATATACCCCGGTACGTCGCGCATCGTCCAGCGTACTCAGTGCGGATGCCCGTGCAACCCACGGTGTCCGCGGCCCCTCGCCCGGTGGCGGCACTGTGCCAGAATGTGAGAGGGAAGCTGACTCGATGAACGGGCCCGGGAACCAGCACACAGCGGCCGGAGAGCTGTTCGCCGAGGGCGGTGCGCTCGGCAGGGTGATGAGCGGAATCGACTGGTCGGCGACGCCCCTCGGCGCCACTGCCGCCTAGCCTCCACGGCTGGTCGAGGCGTTGCGGATCGTACTGTTCACCGAGCAGCCGATGGCCGTGTTCTGGGGCCCCGACTATCTGATGCTCTACAACGAGGCGTATACGGACATCATCGGCTCCAAGCATCCGGGGGCGCTGGGCCGGTCCGGCCGGGACGTCTTCCCCGAGAACTGGGAGCTGTCCGCCGCTCCGCTCTTCGAGACCGTGTGGGAGAGCCGCAAGCCCTCCCTGGTCACCGACCGGGCGTTCGTCCTCCAGCGGCGCGGTTTCCTGGAGCAGTCCTACTTCGACGTGTCCTTCCAGCCGCTGCTGCTGGAGGACGGCGCGGTGGGCGGGGTGCTGTGCGTCGTCACCGAGACCACGGCGCGGGTGCTCAGCGAGCGCCGGCTGCGACTGCTGGCGGGGCTCGGCGCCCGGACGGCCGGGCTGCACACCCCGCAGAGCGTCGCCCGGACGGTCGCGGAGATGCTGGACATCCACCGGGACGACGTCCCGTTCACCGCCTTCTACCTGGTGCCCGGGCCCGGCAGGCTCCAGCTCGCCGCGTCCGCCGCCGTCCCGGCGGAGGCCGCCCGGGCGGTCCGGGAGCTGCGGCTGGACCGGGTCGAGGAGGCGGCGAGCCTGGAGACCCGGCTGGCGGCCGTGGTGGGCGACGCGGCACCGGCCCGGCTGCCGGGCGCGCTGTTCTCGATACCCGACCAGGAGGCGCTGGCCCATCCGCTGGTGCGGTCGGGCGCGGTGGAGGGCGTGCTGGTGATGGGCGTCAATCCGCGACTGCCCGCCACCGCCCCCTACCAGGACTTCTTCGAGGTGCTGGCGGCCACCGTCGGGGCGGCCCTGTCGGCGGCCCACGCCCAGCAGGAGCAGCGGCGGCGGGCGGAGTCGCTGGCCGAGCTGGACCGCGCTAAAACGGTGTTCTTCTCGAACATCAGCCATGAGTTCCGCACTCCGCTCACCCTGATCCTCGGCCCGGTCCAGCAGGCGCTGGCCGACGAGGACCGGGCCGGGCGGCGGTCCCAGCTGGAGCTGGCCGAGCGCAGCGCGCTGCGGCTGCTGAAGCTGGTCAACACCCTGCTGGACGTCTCCCGGGTGGAGGCAGGAGGGCTCAAGGGCACCTTCGAACCGGTGGACCTGTCCCAGACCACCGCGGAGCTGGCGGCGATCTTCCGCTCCTCCTTCGACATGGCCGGGCTGACCCTGGAGGTGGACTGCCCGCCACTGCCCGAGCCGGTGCATGTCGACCGGGAGATGTGGGAGAAGATCGTCCTCAATCTGGTCAGCAACGCGCTGAAGTTCACCTTCACCGGCGGGGCCACGGTACGGATGGCCACCGCGGGCCGCCACGCCCGGCTCACCGTGAGCGACACCGGCACCGGCATCCCGCCGGAGGAGCTGCCCCACCTCTTCGAGCGCTTCCACCGGGTGCGCGGGGCGCGGTCCCGGTCGTACGAGGGCAGTGGCATCGGGCTGGCGCTGGTCAAGGACCTGGTCGAGCTGCACTCGGGCACCATCTCGGTGACCAGCGTCCCGGCCGGGGGCACCGAGTTCACGGTGGAGATACCGTTCGGCACCGCGCATCTGGAGGGCGTACGGAGCGGGGCGCCGTCCGTACGGGGCACGACGGGCGAGGCCGAGCGCGCCGCCGCCTATACCCAGGAGGCGGCCCACTGGCTCGACACCTCCCCGCCGCCCGAGCCGCTGGCGGCGGAGGTCCCCGCGACAACCCCGGAGGTCCCGTCCGAGGCGCCGCGTGCGGAGGCCGGGGCGCCCGAAGAGCCGCACGCCCCCGGTCCGCCGGAGCCCGCCCCGGCCCGGCGGCCCCGGCTGCTGGTCGCGGACGACAACGCCGACGTGCGGTCCTATCTCGGCGATCTCCTCGGCCGCGACCACGACGTCCTCCTCGCGGCCGACGGCCGTACCGCGCTGGACACCGCCCTGGCGCACCCCATCGATCTGGTGCTGACCGATGTGATGATGCCGCGTCTGGACGGGTTCGGGCTGGTGCGGGCGCTGCGCGCCGACCCCCGGACCACCCGGCTGCCGATCATCATGCTGACCGCGCGCGCCGGGGAGGAGTCCACGGTGCGGGGGCTGGGCGCGGGCGCCGACGACTATCTCGCCAAGCCCTTCTCGGCGCGTCAGCTCCTCGCCCGGGTCGGCGCCAACCTGGAACTGTCACAGCTGCGCGAACGGGTGCTCAGCGACAGCCGCCGCCAGACGGACATGCTCACCTCGCTGTCCCAGGCGAGCCTGCAGCTGTCGGACACCCTCGATCCGCCGCAGGTCCTGGACACCGCCCGGGAGCTGCTCGTCCCGGCCCTGGCCGACGAGATACGGATCCGCCTCGCCGACCCCCGCGCCGAGCGGCCCGTGTACGCCGCCGGGGAACCGGTGGCGCCGGACGACCGCCTGGACCGGGCCCTCGCCGAGACCCTGCTCGCGGGCGCCACCCCCGGGCCGCCCGCCACCGGCGGCACCCTGCTCTCCGTACCCCTGCTCGCGCACGGCCGGATGCTGGGCGCGCTGGCCGTCGCCCGCCGCGAGGGCGCGTACACCATGGCCGACCGGCAGTATCTGCAGGGCGTGGCCGGGCGGCTGGCCCTCGCCTACGACAACGCGGCCCGCTTCCGCAACGAGCGCCATCTCGCGATGACGCTCCAGCGCGCCCTGCTGCCGCAGCACCTCCCCCAGATGCCGGGGCTGCACACCGCCTCCTACTACGAGGCGAGCGCCAGCGGCGCCGAGATCGGCGGCGACTGGTACGACGTCATCGCGCTGCCCGACGGCGAGATGGGGCTGACCATCGGCGATGTGATGGGCCATGACGTGGACGCCGCCACCGTGATGGGACGGCTGCGCTCCACCCTGCGCGGCTTCGCCCTGGACCGCGCCTCCCCCAGTGTGCTGCTCGGCAAGCTGGACGCCTATCTGCGCTCCCTGGACGTCGACCACTTCGCGACGTGCCTGTACGCGGTGTACGAACCGCGCACCCGGCGGCTGCGGTACGCGGCCAGCGGCCATCTGCCGCCGCTGCTGGTGGCGGACGGCACGACGAGCTTCCTGGAGGTCTGCCCGAACGCCCCGCTGGGCCTCGCGCACGACCCCCCGGTCGGCCACGAGACGCGGCTGCCGCCCGGCGCGGGGCTGCTGCTGTTCACCGACGGGCTGGTGGAGAACAGCCATCTGCCCCTCGACGACGGCCTGGCGGCGCTGCGGCGCGCCTGCGACGGGCTCACGCCACCCCTTCTCGCCGACCCGCAGGCCATCATCGACCGGGCGCTGGGGCTGCTGGACATCCCGGGCCGGGTGGACGACGACACGGCGCTGCTGGCCGCGTCAACTCCGTAGCGACTCGCCCGTATCGGCGTCGAGGACGCTCACCCGCACCGCGGGCTCCCGTACCGCGTCCCGGCTCGCTCCCGCGTCCAGCGCGAAGAGCACCACCACCGGTCGCGCGGTGCCGCCGCGCGCGTGGATCCCGGCGTACTGGAGGATGCGCCAGCCGCCGTCGTCCCAGTGGTCCAGCAGCGCGGAGCGCACCAGGGGCGAGGTGCTCTGCCAGGCGAGGGAGTGTTCCAGCAGCTCGACCGTCGCGGCCACCGGCACCCGTGCCCCGGACGGCGTCCCGGCCAGCGGGTGTCCGGTGAGACGGAGCCGCAGCCTGCGCCACGGCATCCGCCACCGGCGATCGGCGGACAGGGCCACCAGCCCGGCCACCGCCACGAGGGCGCAGCACCCGGTGGCGGCCGGGTGGCGCGGGGCCGTGGCCCACCAGGGATGGCGGGCCAGCGCCACCGCGATCCCGCCCGCCACCACCACGGCGGCGCGGGCGAAGGCCCTGACCCCCACCGGCCCGCCGTCCCGCGCCGTACAGCCGCACGAGGTGCCGGTCGCGGTCGCCCGGGCGTATCCGAGATAGCCGAGGAAACCGGCGCCGAGCGCGGCGACGGCCGCACCCGTGGCCACCGATGGCGGCAGCGCCAACAGCGCTGCGGCCAGGAGGAGTTCGAGGGTGCCCAGCGCGCGCAGGGCGAGCGCCGCGCGGCCGCCACCGCGCAGCAGCCGGGCCAGCGCGGTCCGGCGCGCCAGCCGGGCCGTCCCGTGGCCGAACACCTTGCCCGCACCGGCCGCCCCCAGCACCCCGGCGAGCAGCGGCGCGGCGAGGTCGAGGGCGGCAGCGCTCATCGGCGGTGCCCCGCCCCCGGCCCGACCGCCACCCGGACGATGTCCACGGAGTCGTCGGACGGCCGCCAGGCGCCCAGGACTTGGGCGCCCTGCCCGATCCGCAGCCCGGAGAGGTCGGCGGTGGGCGCGGCACCGGAGTACGAGGCGCTGGAGGTCTGTGGGATGAGATTGCCGACGATCTCGTGGGCTCCGTGCGCGAGGTGCAGCCGGGTCTTCTCGATGCCGCGGATGGTGGTGTGGAGGTTCACGATGTTCACCCACACCGCGTCGGCGGCGATCGTGCCGTCGGGCATCGGGACGCCGCGAGCGTAGAGGCCGTCGCCGGTCTCGATCGACGCGGCGGTGGTGGCGCGTACCTTCCAGACGCTGGTGGCGTTGGTGAGCCGGACCCGGGCGTAGTCGCCATGGGAGCCCGCCACGGCCAGCACCGCGCCGTCGATGGAGGTGATCCGCCCCTCCACGAACGCGCCCGCGGGGACCGCCGGGTCCAGGGGACGGCGCAGCGGCGCGGCGAAGACGGCGTCGGCGTCCACGGCCCCCAGCGCGGTCGCCCCGATGACACCCGTCCCGACGACGGTGGCGCCGCGCAGCGCGGCGGCGGTGAGGAAGCGGCGGCGGTCGAGGCGGTCGGAGATGCGGTGTGCGCTCATGGCCGCGGGCTCACTCGTAGAGGGAGACCGGCAGGGTGCCGGTGCTGAGGCTGCCGATGACGGAGAAGGCGGCGGGGGTCAGATCGATGACGCGGTTGCTGCGGCACACGCCGTCGCAGCAGCTGGACTCGCCGCAAAAGCTCTTGGTGCGCGGGCCGCAATCGCTGACGGTGACACAGACGGAGACGCCGGAGCACAGATGGCGCACCTTGATGGCCGACCCGCAGCCGCGCCGCGGCAGATTCTCGCCGCACAGATCCGGCCGGGTGATGTCCCAGCACGCCTTGGACGCGTTGGGCCAGGCGGCCTGCAGAGCACTGGACTTGCACGTACCACAGGCCCCACCGCCCGCGGCGGCACACGGCCCCCAGGCGTTGCCACAACAGAACCAGGTGGCTTCGCCGTTCCCGAGGCTGGTAGATCCACACGCCATGCGCCCATCATGCGCGGGCCCCCGACGCCCCGCCACGCAGAAGCGGCCGTTCCGGCGGCGGGGTGGCGCGGGGCGCGGCTGGTCCGGGGTGCTGGCCCGGGGCATAGCGAGGGGCGGCGGCGTCAGAGGCGTTCTACGATCGTGACGTTCGCCTGGCCGCCGCCCTCGCACATCGTCTGCAGCCCGTAGCGGCCCCCCGTGCGCTCCAGTTCGTGCAGCAGCGTCGTCATCAGCTTCGCGCCGGTCGCACCCAGCGGGTGGCCCAGGGCGATCGCGCCGCCGTTGGCGTTGACCCGCTCCGGGTCGGCGCCGCTCTCGCGCAGCCAGGCCAGCACCACCGGTGCGAACGCCTCGTTGATCTCCACCAGGTCGATGTCGGCCATGGTCATGCCGGTCTTCTTCAGCGCGTACGCGGTGGCCGGGATCGGCGCGGACAGCATGCGGATCGGGTCCTCGCCGCGCACCGACAGATGGTGGATGCGGGCGCGCGGGGTCAAGCCGTGCTCCCGGACGGCCCGTTCGGAGGCGATCAGCAGCGCGGCGGCGCCGTCGGAGACCTGGGAGGAGAGCGCGGCGGTGAGACGGCCGCCCTCCATGAGCGGGGCGAGCGCGGCCATCTTTTCCAGGCTGGTGTCGCGGCGCGGCCCCTCGTCCACGCGGACGTCCCCGTACGGGGCCACCTCGCGGTCGAAGCGGCCCTCGTCGATGGCGTGGAGCGCGCGCCGGTGGGAGCGGAGCGCGAACTCCTCCATCTCCAGGCGGCTGATCCCCCACTTCTCGGCGATCATCTCGGCCCCGTAGAACTGGTTGACCGGCCGGTCGCCGTACCGCGCGCGCCAGCCCTCCGAGCCCGCGAAGGGCCCCTCGCTCAGCCCCAGCGGCTCGGCCGCCTGGCGGCTGGCGAAGGCGATCGGCACCTGCGACATGTTCTGCACGCCGCCCGCGACCACCAGGTCCTGGGTGCCGGAGAGCACCGCCTGCGCCGCGAAGTGCAGGGCCTGCTGGGAGGAGCCGCACTGCCGGTCGACGGTCACGCCCGGCACCTCCTCGGGCAGCCCGGCGGCCAGCCAGCTGGTGCGGGCGATGTCCCCGGACTGCGGGCCCACGGTGTCCAGGCAGCCGAAGACCACGTCCTCGACGGCGGCCGGATCGGCGCCCGAGCGCTCGATCAGCGCGCGCAGCACGTGCGCGCCGAGGTCGGCCGGGTGGACGGACGCCAGCCCGCCCTTGCGCCGTCCGACGGGGGTCCGTACCGCTTCGACGATGAATGCCTCGGCCATGGCCAGCTCCTCACGGGTCCATACGGGTCAGGGTCGTCGGGGGGTGATGCCGTCGAGGACCATAGACACGTACTGGCGGGCGATCTCCTCGGGGCTGTGCTGTCCGCCGGGCCGGTACCAGGACGCGGCGACCCAGACGGTGTCGCGCAGGAAGCGGTAGGCGAGCCGGGTGTCGAGGTCGGCGCGGAACACCCCGTCGGCCACGCCGCGCTCCAGCGTGCCCAGCCAGGCCTGTTCGAACCTGCGCTGCGAGTCGGTGAGGTAGCCGAACCGGGGCAGGGCGGCGAGCTGTCGGGACTCCTTCTGGTAGATCGCGACGGCGGCCCGGTGCCGGTCGATCTCCCGGAAGGACTCGGTGACGAGGGCCTCGATGGTCTCCCGGGGGCCGAGCCCGGCCCGCAGCACGTCCTCGTACCCCGCCCACAGCTCGTCGAGGAAGGTGGAGAGGATCTCGTCGACCATCGACTCCTTGGAGTCGAAGTGGTAGTACAGGCTGCCCGCGAGCATCCCCGCCTCGTCCGCGATCCGGCGGACCGTGGTCGCGTTGTAGCCCTGGGCGGCGAACACCTCGGCCGCCGTCGCGAGCAGTTCGCGGCGCCGCTCGGGGGACGGGCTCACGGTGGTCTTCTTGCTGTTCCCGCTGATTTTCGGCACGTTCCCATTCTCGCCTCACGGCTGCGGCACTCATCGGTCCCGGGCTCATGGGTGGCGGCTGCTGACGGCGACCGACTCGCCCGTCATGTACGAGGAGTAGCCGCTGGCCAGGAAGACGATGACGTTGGCGACCTCCCACGGCTCGGCGTACCGGCCGAACGCCTCGCGCTCGGTCAGCTCGGCCAGCAGCTCGGGCGTGGTGACCTTCGCCAGGTGGGGGTGCATGGCGAGGCTCGGCGCGACGGCGTTGACCCGCACCCCGTACGCGGCGGCCTCGACGGCGGCGCAGCGGGTGAGCGCCATGACCCCGGCCTTGGCGGCGGCGTAGTGGGTCTGCCCGGCCTGGGCGCGCCAGCCGACGACCGAGGCGTTGTTGACGATGACGCCGCCGGAGCCGCGGGCCTTCATGCGGCGCAGGGCGGCGCGGGTGCAGCGGAAGGTGCCGCCCAGGGTGACTTCGATGACGCTGTGCCACTGGTCGTCGGTCATCTCGGTGAGTTCGGCGGTGCCGCCGAGACCGGCGTTGTTGACCAGGACGTCCAGCTGTCCGTGGCGTTCCTCGGCGAGGTCGAAGAGCGCCGCCACCTCGTCCTCGTCGGTGACGTCGCAGGTCAGCCCGGCGACGCGGTCAGCTCCGAACTCCTTGGCGAGGGCGGTGGCCGTCTCGCCCAGGCGGCGTGCGTGGGCGTCGCCGATGACGATCCGGGCGCCCTCCTCCAGGAACCGGCGGGCCGTGGCGCCGCCGATTCCAGCGCCCGCCGCGGCCGTGATGACGGCCGTGCGGCCGGTGAGCAGGCCGTGGCCGGGGACGTACGACGGCTTGTTGTCCATCACAACGCCACGGTAACCTACCAAACACTTGTTAGGGAAGGAGCTCGGGGCCCGATGGATCTCGACCTGACCGCGCGGCAGGAGGCGTTCCGGGCCGAGGCCCGGCGGTGGCTCGCGGCCCATGTGCCGGTCGCCTCGCTGCCGTCCCTGGAGACCGCCGAGGGGTTCGCCGCCCACCGCGCCTGGGAGCGGACTTTGGCGTCCGGCCGCTGGTCGGCGGTGACCTGGCCCGAGGAGTACGGCGGGCGGGGCGCGTCGGTGCTGGAGTGGCTGCTGTTCGAGGACGAGTACTACGCGGCGGGCGCCCCCGGCCGGGTGAGCCAGAACGGCGTCAGCTTGCTGGCCCCCACCCTCTTCGACCACGGCACCGCCGACCAGCGCGCCCGGATCCTGCCGCCGATGGCGAGCGGGGAGGTGATCTGGGCGCAGGCCTGGTCCGAGCCGGAGGCGGGCTCCGACCTCGCCTCGCTGCGCTCCACCGCCCGGCGCGCGGACGGCGGCTGGCTGCTGTCCGGCCAGAAGACCTGGTCCTCCCGGGCCGCCTTCGCCGACCGGGCCTTCGGGCTGTTCCGCAGCCACCGGGAGCCCGGCGCCCCACCGCACCGCGGGCTGACGTATCTGATGTTCCCGCTGGACGCGCCGGGCGTGACCGTGCGTCCCATCGGCCGCCTCGACGGGAAGCCCGCCTTCGCCGAACTCTTCCTGGACGAGGTGTTCGTGCCCGACGAGGACGTCATCGGCGAACCGGGCCAGGGCTGGCGGGTCGCGATGAGCACCGCGGGCAACGAGCGCGGCCTGACCCTGCGCGGCCCCGGCCGGTTCACGGCCGCCGCCCGCCGTCTGGCCGCCCTGTGGCGGACACGTACCGCCGCCGGGGAGGAGACGGCGGCGGCGCTGCGGGACCGGGTGGCCGACGCGGTGATCCGCGCCCGCGCGTACGAACTCTTCGCCTACGCGGGCGCCTCGCGTCTGGCCGCCGGAGGCACGCTCGGAGCCGAGTCGAGCCTCAACAAGGTCTTCTGGTCGGAGCTGGACCTCGGCCTCCACGAAACCGCCCTGGACCTGCTGGGCCCGGACGGCGAACTGTCGGAGGACGGCGGCTGGGCGGAGGGCTATGTCTTCGCGCTGGCGGGACCGATCTACGCCGGAACGAACGAGATCCAGCGGGACATCGTGGCGGAGCGGCTGCTCGGCCTGCCGAAGAGCAGGCGGTGAGCAGGCATTGAACAGGCGATGTGCTGGCGATGAGCGGCCCTGACGGATACGGCGAGACCACGACGGAAGGCGACCGCGCATGAGGTTCCTGCTGGACGAGGCGCAGAGCGAGTTCGGCCGCACCCTCGACCGGATGCTCGGCGCCGCGGACACCCCTGGCGCCGTGCGGGCGTGGGCGCGCGGGGAGCACGGGCCCGGGCGGGCGCTGTGGGGGCGGCTCGCCGAGGCCGGGGTGACCGCGCTCGCCGTGCCGGAGGCGTACGAGGGCGTGGGGCCGCTGCCGGTGGAGCTGGCCGTCGCGTACGTCGAACTGGGGCGGCATGCCGTGCCGGGGCCGTGGACGGAGACGGCCGCGGCGGCGGTGCTGCTGACGGCGTGCCCCGCGGCCGGGGACTGGCTGC
Organism: Streptomyces sp. NPDC041200; assembly: GCF_055591805.1. NCBI lineage: Bacteria > Bacillati > Actinomycetota > Actinomycetes > Kitasatosporales > Streptomycetaceae > Streptomyces > Streptomyces sp. NPDC041200. The sequence goes on from NZ_JBVIZF010000037.1 coordinate 27,290, forward strand.
CCCGTATCGCCTCCGGGCAGGCCATGGTCACGGTGGCGATGGCCGAGGGCGGTCCGTACGCCCTGGACGCGGACGCCGCCGATGCCGTCCTCACCGTCCGCGGCGAGGAGTTGTGGCAGGCGCCGGGGCACGGCCCGGTGCGGACCTCCCTCGACCCCGCCCGGCGGCTCGCCCCGCCACTGCCCGGGGGCAAGCCGCTCGTCCGGGGCCCGGCCGTCGCCGGGGCCGCCGCCCGCGCCGCGGACTGGGCCGCCTTCGCGACGGCCGCGCAGTCCCTCGGCACCGGGCTCGCGCTGCTGGACCGGACCGTGGCGTATGTGCGGCAGCGGACCCAGTTCGGCCGCGCGATCGGCTCGTTCCAGGCGGTGCGGCACCAGTTGGCGGATGTGCTCATCGGGCTGGAGTTCGCCCGCCCGCTGCTCCACGGGGCCGCCGTCGCGCTCGCGGCGGGCGGGCCGGAGGCCGGGGCCGACGTGGCCGCCGCCAAGGTGGCGGCGGGCGAGGCGGCGTACGCGGCCGCGCGCACCGCGCTCCAGCTGCACGGCGCGATCGGCTACACGGACGAGTACGACCTGTCGCTGTGGATCCGCAAGGCCCGCGCCCTGCGGGGCGCCTGGGGCTCGCCCTCGGTCTGCCGCGCCCGCGTGCTCGCGCCCTGACGCTCGCGTCCTGCCCCTCGCGCCCTGACCTCGCGCCCTGACAACGGGGCACGCACCGGGCCATGCTGTTACCGACGAGCAGAGGCGGCGAAGCGAACAGCGAGGTATGCCCGGATGCACCGGCCCCGGCCCACCCTGGAGAGCGTGGCCCTGCACGCGGGAGTCTCACGCGCCACGGTCTCCCGTGTCGTCAACGGCTCGACCAGGGTCGCCGAGGACAGCCGGGCGGCGGTGCTGCGGGCCATCGAGGAGCTGGGGTACGTCCCCAACCAGGCGGCCCGCAGCCTGGTGACCCAGCGCACCGACTCGTTCGCGCTCGTCCTGCCCGAGGAGCCGGGCCGGGTCTTCTCGGACGACGAGTTCTTCCAGGGCGTGGTGCGCGGGGTCGGGCAGGAGCTGGAGGAGGCGGACAAGCAGCTCGTGCTGATGATGGCCCGCTCCCCCGCCGGACGGGACCGCGTCGAGCGCTTCGCCCTGGCCCGCCACGTGGACGGGGTCATGGTCGCCTCGATGCACGGCGCCGACCCGCTGCCCGCCGCGCTGGCCCGTATGGGCATTCCGGTGGTCTGCAACGAACGGCTGCTGGGGTCGGCGGCGCTGCCGTACGTGGGCGTCGACAACGCCGGGGGCGCGGCCCTCGCCGTACGGCATCTGCTCGACTCCGGCCGCACCCGCGTCGCCACGGTCGCGGGCCCGCAGGACATGGTGGCCGGGATCGACCGGCTGACCGGCTATACGGCGGCACTGCGCGAGGCGCGGCGGGAACCGCTGGTGGCGGCCGGGGACTTCACACAGGAGTCGGGCGCGGTCGCGATGCGGGAACTGCTGGCGCGGGAACCGGAGCTCGACGCCGTCTTCGTCGCCTCCGACCTCATGGGCCTCGGCGTGCTGCGGGCCCTGCGGCAGGCCGGGCGGCGGGTGCCGGAGGACGTGGCGGTGGTCGGCTTCGACGACGTACAGGCGGCGCGCTACGCGGACCCCCCGCTGACGACGGTGCGGCAGCCGATCACGGAGATCGGGCGGCGGCTGGCGCGTCAGCTGCTGCGGCTGGCGGCCGGGGAGGCGATCGAACCGGCCGTGGTGCTGAACGTGGAACTGGTGCCGCGCGGCTCGGCGTAGCCGGAGAGGTCAGCGGGCGGTGTACGGGCGCAGCTGCTCGCGGAACTCCCGCTCGAACGCGTCGTACCGCGCCCGCAGATCCGCGCCCGGCCACCCCTGCGGCAGCAGTTCCTCCGGCAGCACCGGATCGGTCAGCAGATGCCGCAGCACCGCCGCCGCCACCGTGAAGCGGTCGGCCGGACTGCGCGCCGTCTCCAGGGCGTCGGCGAGGCGGCGGGCCCGGTCGGCCCAGTCCGGCAGGGCCCAGAGCCGGGCCGCGAGCGCGGCCGGGTCGTCCTCCGGGGTGGCGGTGAAGCAGCCGCACTGCTCGGCGACCACGGGCGGGCGGGGGCGTACGAGGTTGGCGGGACGCAGCCAGGTGCCCTCGCGGAGTTCGGCGAGCCGCAGCGCGGCCATCGCCTGGCGGAGGGCGGCGCGCTCGGGTGCGGGGCGGCGGTCGGGGGTGACGACGGCGATCTCCCAGGTGCCGTCCCAGCGCCGGGTGCGGGGCGCGCGGCTGTCGTCCTGGCGGGCCTGGCGGGCGAGCAGCCGGTCGGTGAGCCGGTAGCCGCCGCCGTGCTGTTCGAGGTCACCGGCGGCCACCATCCGGGTGAGGGCGACCCGCACCGTCCCCTCGGCCGTGCCGAACAGCGCGCCGACGCGGACGAGCGCGCGGGCGGGCAGCTGCGGCGGATGGTGGCCCAGCAGGGTGCTGAGCACGATCGAGCGCGCCGTCAGGGGGCGCAGCGTGAGCGTTCCGGTGTCGTCCATGGCTGTGCGAAACCCTATCCGTGACCGCCCTCCGGGCTACCATTACAGTTTCCTATCACGCATACTGAAACTGTAAGAACCTCGATGAGAACCACAGAACCGCAGGACCCGGCACGGCACCGAGGCGACCCCAGGAGACGCTTGCCATGAGCGCGACGCACGAAGTCCTCAACCAGGCCCCGCCCCTCTCCGGCTTCAGCACGGCCGACGACCCCGCCCTGCTGGAGGCCCTGCGCCGGGACGGCGCCGAGTGGGCCGAGCCGCGGGTGCGGGAGCTGGGCGCGCGGGCCGGTTCCGCCGAGGTCCAGGACTGGGCCCGGATGGCGGAGGAACACCCTCCGGTGCTGCACACCCACGACCGCTACGGCCACCGGATCGACGAGGTCGAGTACCACCCCGCCTACCACCAGCTGATGACCACCGCCGTGGAGAGCGGCCAGCACGCGGCGGCCTGGGCCGAGACCCGCCCCGGGCGGCACCTGGCGCGCGCGGGCCTGTTCTACGCGTTCGCCCAGGCCGAGCCCGGCCACGGCTGCCCGATCTCCATGACGTACGCCGCGATCCCGGCGCTGCGCGCCGAACCGGAGCTGGCCGCCGCGTACGAACCGCTGCTGACCGCCCGCGCCTACGACCCCGGGCTGCGCGCGCCGCTCACCAAGCGCGGGCTGATCGCAGGCATGTCGATGACGGAGAAGCAGGGCGGTTCGGACGTCCGCGCCAACACCACGGAGGCCGTACTGGCGGCCGGGGACGACGGGACGTACCTGCTCACCGGCCACAAGTGGTTCACGTCCGCGCCGATGAGCGATGTGTTCCTGACGCTGGCGCAGACGCCCGAGGGGGTGACCTGCTTCCTGGTGCCGCGCGTCCTGCCGGACGGCACCCGCAACGCGCTCCATCTCCAGCGGCTCAAGAACAAGCTCGGCAACCGCTCCAACGCCTCCTCCGAGATCGAGTACGACCGCGCCGTGGCCTGGCGGGTCGGCGAACCGGGGCGCGGGGTGCGGACCATCGTCGAGATGGTCAACGTGACCCGGCTGGACTGTGTGATCGGCTCGGCGGCGAACATGCGCGCCGGGCTGCGGCAGGCGCTGCACCACTGCGAGCACCGCCGGGCCTTCGGCGCCGAGCTGATCGACCAGCCGCTGATGCGCAACGTCCTGGCGGATCTGGCGGTGGAGTCGGAGGCGGCCACCACGCTCGCGATGCGGCTGGCGACCGCCCTGGACCGCGCCGAGGCCGGGGACGGCGGCGAGGCGGCGCTGCGCCGCCTGGGGCTCGCGGTCAGTAAGTACTGGGTGTGCAAGCGCGGCGCCACGCACGCCGCCGAGGCTCTGGAGTGCCTGGGCGGGAACGGCTATGTGGAGGACTCCGGCATGCCGCGCCTGTACCGGGAGGCGCCGCTGTCGTCGATCTGGGAGGGCTCGGGGAACGTCGCCGCCCTCGACGTGCTGCGCGCACTCGGCCGGGAGACGGGCGCGCTGGACGCCTTCCTCGCCGAGGTGGACGCCGCCGCCGGGGCCGACGCACGGCTGGACGCGGCCGTGGCCAGGCTGCGCGCGCTGCTGCCGCAGCTCGGCGATCCGCAGCGGGCGCAGCTGCTGGCGCGCCGCCTCGCCGAGCAGATGACGCTGGTCCTGCAGGGCAGCCTGCTGGTGCGGTACAGCCACCCGGCGGTCGCCGACGCGTTCTGCGCCTCCCGGCTCGACGGCGACTGGGGGCATGCGTTCGGCACCCTGCCGCCGGGGACGGACACCGGCCCGATCCTGGACCGGGCCCGCCCCAAGGATCTGCGCGCGTAAACCTCTCTCACCGAAACCTCCACATCTTTTCCCCTATTCGGGCGAATAGTTGGGCACATGCGGCTGGCGGCGACGTGTTCGGCCGAACATCTCCTCGTGAATCGATGGCATCGCGCATGGCGGGCGGGGGTCCTCACCACGGTCCTGCTGCTCGCCTCGACGGGGGCGACAGCCTTAGCCGACGGGGAGGGTGACGGCCGGGAGGCCACCGCCGCCCCGCGGCGGACGACCGACGTCGGGGACCGGGCGGGGACGGGGGACGGGGGTGCGGAGCACGGGCCGCGTACGAGGCCGAGGGTGCGGGTGCGGGTCCAGATCGGCCCGGGGTTCTGTCCGTGCGTCAGGGCGTCGGTAGCGACGCGGCGGGGCTGGCTCAAGCTCCAGTACGGCTGGTGTCCCCGGCCGCCCAAGCCGACGCCTACACCCACGCCCACACCGAGCCCCACTCCCACGCCTACGCCCACACCGAGCCCGACTCCGACGCCTACGCCCACACCGAGCCCCACTCCGACACCGACACCCACGCCGACGCCTACGCCGACGCCGAGCCCCACGCCGTCCCCCGAGCCGACGCCCACGCCCAGCGCGCCGCCGTCGGCCACTCCGGCACCGAGCCCGACGCCGACGCGCGCCCCCGCGCCCACCCGGTCGGCGGCGCCCGCTCCCGCGCCCGCGCCGTCCGTGCCGCCGCTTCCAGTCGCTCCGCCGACCCGGCCGCCCGAGCCTCCGGCGCCGCCCCCCGAACCGGCTCCCGCGCCGAGCGAGTCCCGTCGCGTCGAGGTGCACGCGTATCAGAAGCCCGCGCGCCACGAACTCGACAGCGGAACCTCCTTGGTCACGTTCACCCTGCTCATCACCGCGCCCGCGGTTCTCGCGGCCGCCGCGCTCCGCCCCCGCTCGCGCGGCGGGCGCCGCGGCTGACGCGTCGGCCGATCCGTACCGGAGGTTACCCATGCCTGAATGGCTGATTCTGACTCTTCTGATGGCCGGGATCTGCGCGGCCGTCGTCGTCCTCGCGATCCTCAACGCCCGCCGCCTCGGCGACGACGACGATCCGAGCGAGACCCCCGATGTCCTCGACTACATGATCATGATGATCGGCGTGGTCTACGCGATCGTGCTGGGCCTGGCCATCGCCGGGGTCTGGGAGGCCCGCGGCGCCGCCCAGGACGGTGTGCGGACGGAGGCCCAGGCCCTGCACGAGGTGACCGAGCGGGTGAGCGTCTACCCCCAGCCGGTGCGCGACCGCATCCGCGATGACGTCGACGCGTACGTGCGCCATGTGGTGTCCCGGGAGTGGCAGGTGATGGTCGACCGGGGCGAGCTGACCGACCGGGGCACCGACCTGCTGGCCAAGCTGCGGCACGACGTCACCATGGCCACGCCGCAGACCGACCTCCAGTCGCAGGCGTACCAGCCGATCGTGGACCAGGTGGCCGCCGTCGACGACGCGCGGGGCGCCCGGCAGCAGAGCGCGGGGCCGACGATGCCCGAGGTGGTCTGGTTCGGGCTGCTGTTCGGCGCGGCGCTGGTGATCGGGCTGGTCTTCACCCTGCAGATCCGCCGCTCACCACGGGAGTTGATGCTGGCGGTGATGTTCACCGCCCTCATCATCTTCCTGCTCTACCTGGTGTGGGACTTCGACGAGCCCTTCGGACGGTCGGTGGGCGACGCGACGTCGCCCTTCACCGACCTGTTCCCCGGCGCGCGGGGAGGCGTCTGAGCCCGTTCCGGGGGTCAGGACACCGGCACCGGGAGCACCCGGCGCAGCGGGTCCTCGGGCACCCGGCCGTGGGCCTTCCACTCGCGTGGGTAGCCGACCGAGACCTCCTGGAACTTCACCCCGTCCTCGACCGTGGTCCGGGGGATGTGCAGATGGCCGTAGACGACGGTCTCGGCGCGGAACCGGACGTGCCAGTCGGCGGTCAGCTCGGTGCCGCACCACAGGGCGAAGTCGGGGTAGCGCAGCACGCGGGTGGGCAGCCGGGTCATCGGCCAGTGGTTGATGAGCACCGTCTTCAGCGCGGGATCGCAGGCGGCGAGCCGGGCCTCGGTCTCCGCGACCCGGGCGCGGCACCAGGCGTCGCGAGTGGGGTACGGGTCGGGGTGCAGGAAGTGCTCGTCGGTGCAGACGACGCCCTCGTCGTGGGCGTGGGCGAGAGCGGCCTCCTTGGTGTGGAGGCCGTCGAGCCGGAAGGTGTAGTCGTAGAGCAGGAACAGCGGGGCGATGGTGAGCGGCCCGCCGATGCCCTCCCAGACCGGGTACGGGTCCTCGGGCGTGACGATGCCCTTGCTCCGGCACAGCTCCACCAGCGCCTCGTAGCGCGCCACTCCGCGGGCCTCCAGCGGGTCCTTGGGGTGGGTCCACAGCTCATGGTTGCCCGGCGACCAGATGACCTTGGCGAAGCGCTCGCTCAGCAGGCCCAGTGCCCATTCGATGTCGGCGAAGACCTCGCCGACGTCCCCGGCCACGATCAGCCAGTCGTCCTCGGAGCCGGGCCGCAGCCGCTCGACGATCGCCCGGTTCTCCTCGTAGGCCACGTGCAGGTCACTGATGGCGAGTAGTTCGCCCCGGTGCGTGCCGCCCATTGTTTCTCCTGTCGTACGGTCGGCGGTCAGGTTGCGGTCGCGGCGTGGTCACGCCGCAGGACGGGCCGGATGATCACCGGTTCGCCTCTGCCGCTAGCCTCGCAGATGTGGTGGACAAACTTCCCGCGTCCTTCGAGCGCGGAACTGACGGTCCGAAGGTTATCGTGGCCGGTCTGGACGGCTCCGAGTCGTCCTGGCGTGCCGCCGCGTACGCCGCGGGGCTGGCCAGACGACAGAAGGCGCTGCTCGCCGTGGTGTACGTGCAGCCGGTGATGGCGGCCGGGGCGTCCCTGGGCGCCTCCGTGGCGGACACCACGGGCGAGGTGGCCGAGGAACTGCTGCGGGAGATGCGCGAGGCGACGGAGCGGCTGCGCGGGGTCTTCGAGGTGCGCTGGGAGTTCCACACCTTCCGCGGCGATCCGTACAACGGCCTGGTGACGGCGGCGGACGAGCTGAAGGCGGACGCGGTGGTGGTCGGCGCGTCCGAGCAGGCGGGGCACCGCATCGTCGGCTCGGTGGCGGTCCGGCTGGTCAAGGCGGGCCGCTGGCCGGTCACGGTGGTGCCGTAACGCTCCGGGCGGGACCGCGGGCTCCTCCGGCTCGCGGACCGGGGCGGGGTGAGGCACCGTGGGGAGAGGGGCGGTCCGACCGCCCCAGGACCAGTCCCCAAGGAGACTGCCATGTCCCACACCTACCGGGTGACGGAGATCGTCGGCTCGTCCACCGAGAGCGTCGACGACGCGATCCGCAGCGGTATCACCCGTGCCTCGAAGACGCTCAGAAATCTGGACTGGTTCGAGGTCGGCCAGGTCCGCGGGCATATCGAGAACGGCCGGATCGCGCACTACCAGGTGGGGCTGAAGCTCGGCTTCCGGCTGGAGGACACCGACTCCGGCTCCGGTGATCTGCCCGGCTGACCGCGCTTCAGCCACGGGGGACGACGGTGGACAGCACGGACGGCAGCGGATACCAGTCGGCGGTCGCGAAGCTGGCGTGCCGGGCGGCGAGGTCGTTCACCCGCGCCCGGGCCTGGGCCTCGGTGGGGCGGGTGCCGTCGATGGCGGGCGCCACGTTCTGCGCGTCCGTCATGGTCAGGATGTAGTGGCGGGTGTCGTACCAGGCGGTGTCGATGTTCCTGGTGACGTACGCGGAGGCGTCGCCGTCGAAGAACACGAACCACGGGCGGATCGCGGCATCCTGGTAGCGGGTGCGCGGGTCGCCGGGGGCTGCGGCGTGGACGGCGGGGAAGGCGGCCGCCTGGCGGAGCTTCCCGGCGGCGGCGAGATCGCGCAGATGGGTGGCGTACTCGCGGTCGGTCCACAGGGTGTCGAGCGGGTTGTTCTCCTCGACGGTGCCCGGGATCAGCTCGACGATGAACGTGCCCGCGAGCGCGGACCGGGACGGCCAGGCCCCGGCCTTCACCGCCGCGTCCAGGTCGGTGTGAGCGCCCACCACGTCCGCGGGGCGCAGCAGCGCGTCGCCGAGCGTGCGGGACAGGAGCGCGTCGAGGTCGTCGGGGCCGCGGCCGCTCTTGTCGTAGAAGCCGTCCTTCAGCTCCATCTTGATGACGATGGGACGGTGGCCGGGGTGGGCGTCGTGCCAGGCCTTCATGTCGGCGAGGCATCCGGCCAGGGTCTGGTTACGGGCCTTGGTGCGCAGCTGCGCGGGGGTGGCGGCGTTCTCGCAGTTGTTGTCGTTGCCGAGCGGGTTGTTGTGCGAGACCCGCCACCCGGCGCCGAACGCGTTGGTCCACACGTCGAGTTCGAGCAGGGAGGCGCCGGAGTCGAGCGCGTCGGCGAAGTACGGGTACTTCGCCTTCTCGTACGCGTTGTGCACACCCACCCCGGTGGTGGCGGCGTACGACGGCTCGGCCGCGGCGGCCGGGCTCGCGCCCTCCGCCGCCGTCAGACACAGTGCGGCGGCCGCCGCCGCGACCGCCACCGTCCGTGTGTGCCGCGCCCTGCCGGACACGGCTCCCCCCGCGCTGCCCATCTGCCCCCACCCCTGACGCCGCCGTCACAACTGGGCAGCAGCGTACGGGAGGTGCTGACGGGTGACGAGAGGAGCTTCGTCACATAGGGGTGTTCCGGGGTCGGTCAGGCGGTCAGGCGGCGACGAGTTCGCGGGCCGCCGCGGTGATGGCCTCGGCGTCGATTCCGGCCTGGCTGAGCTGCTCGGCCGGGGTGCCGGACACCGGCATGTTCCGTACGGCGAGCCGCACCATGCGCGGTGCCGGGCGGCCGTCGGCGAAGGCGCTCTGGACCGCGTCGCCCACACCTCCCTCGGGGTGGTGGTCCTCGACGGTGATCAGACGGCCCGTCACCTCGGCTGCGGTGCGCAGCGCCTCGGCGTCGACCGGCTTGAGCGAGTACAGGTCGATGACGCGGGCGGAGATGCCGTCCTGGGCGAGCCAGTCGGCGGCGGCGATGGCCTCGTGCACGGTGATCCCGGCCGCGACGAGGGTGACGCGGTCGCTCTCGGTGGCGCGCAGGATCTTGGAGCCGCCGATGGGGAAGCGCTCGGAGGACGGATAGATGACGGGCGTTCCGCCGCGCGAGGTGCGCAGATAGCGGATGCCCGACAGCTCGGCCATGGTGGCGGTCAGCTGGGCGGCCTGGTTCGCGTCGCACGGGTAGAGCACGGTGCTGCCGTGCACCGCCCTGATCGCCGCCAGATCCTCCAGCCCCATCTGCGACGGCCCGTCCTGGCCAATGGCGACCCCGGCGTGCGAGCCGACCAGGTTGAGGTCGGCACGGCTGACGGAGGCCATCCGGACGAAGTCGTAGGCGCGGGTGAGGAAGGCGGCGAAGGTGCAGGCGTACGGGGTCCAGCCGCGCGTCTGCATGCCGACCGCGGCGGCCACCATCTGCTGTTCGGCGATGTAGAACTCGAAGTAGCGCTCGGGGTGTTCCTTGTGGAAGTACTCCAGCCGGGTCGAGTCGCCCACCTCGCCGTCGAGCGCCACCACATCGCCACGGGCGGTGCCGACGGCGGCCAGCGCCTCGCCGAACGCGTCGCGGGTGGGGACGGTGTCGCCGGTGTTGAAGCGCGGCAGGCTCAGCGGGCCTTCCGACGTGGGCCGGGTGGGCTTCTCGGCGGGCGGGCCGAGCACCGGTACCGCCATGTTCCGTACGCCGCCGAGTTCGGCGATGGCTTCCTCGGGGTCCTTCAGCGGCTTGCCGTGCATGCCCTCGTGGTTCTCCACGGAGGCGACGCCGCGGCCCTTCTGGGTGCGGGCGATGATGGCGGTGGGGCGGCCGACGGTCGACGTGGCCTCGCCGTACGCGCGGTCGATCGCGGCGATGTCGTGCCCGTCGACCTCGATGGTGTGCCAGTCGAAGGCGCGGATGCGGCGGGCGTAGGCGTCCAGGTCCCACTGGTGGCGGGTGGGCCCGCGCTGGCCGAGCCGGTTGACGTCGATGATGGCGGTGAGGTTGTCGAGCCGTTCGTGGCCCGCGTGCTCGAACGCCTCCCACATCGAGCCCTCGGCCATCTCGCTGTCCCCGCACAGCACCCAGACCCGGCTGGAGACGTGGTCGAGCCGCTTTCCGGCCAGCGCCATGCCGACGCCGAAGGGCAGCCCCTGGCCGAGCGATCCGGTGGCCACGTCCACCCAGGGGAGTTCGGGGGTGGGGTGGCCCTCCAGGCGGCTGCCGAGCTTGCGGAAGGTCAGCAGTTCCTCGTCCTTGAGCGCCCCGGCCGCCTTGTAGACCGAGTACAGCAGCGGGGAGGCGTGGCCCTTGGAGAAGATCAGGTGGTCGTTGCCCGGGTGCTCCGGCTTTTCGAAGTCATAGCGCAGGTGGTTGCCCATGAGGACGGCCATCAGGTCCGCCGCCGACATCGACGACGTGGGGTGGCCGGACCCGGCGGCGGCCGAGGACCGCACGGAGTCCACCCGGAGCTGCTGCCCGAGCTCGCTGAGCTGTTCGTGTCGCATTGTTCTCCTTCCACGTGTTTCCGGCGACCCAGCGTCCGGCGGCTCAGCCTTCCGGCTGTTCAGCCGCCGCGGCCGAGCCGCGCGACCTCGGGTGACTCGGTGTCCAGCGGCACCGACCAGGACGGCACCAGGCCGAACTGCACCGCCTGCGGCGGCAGCGCCGCGTCCAGCAGCCAGTCGGCGGCCACCCGGACCCGGTTGCCGGGCATGGCCATCAGGTGGTAGCCGCGGGTGACCGCGTTGGCCGCGGGGCCGGCCAGCGGGATGTGCAGCGGATCCGCGGCCGCCTGTACTCCGCCGAGGTCGACCGTGAACCCGAGGTCGTGGTGTTTGTACGGGCGCGGGGTGCCGCGCCCGAGGGAGGCGAGGATGTTACGGGCCGCCACCTTGCCCTGGCGCTGCGCGTGCTGCGCGGTCATCGCCGTGAACTCGCCGGGCCGGGTCAGGTCCGGCACCGCGGCGGCGTCCCCGCAGGCCAGCACCTCCGGGTGGCCGGGCACGGCCAGATACTGGTCGACCCGCAACCGCCCCTTCTCGGTCGCCAGCCCGAGGTCCTCCACCAGCGGGTCGGGACGTACGCCGACGCACCAGATCAGCGACCGGGTGTCGACGAACTCGCCGTCGTCGAGCAGTACCCCGTCGGAGGTGGCCTCCTTGACCGAGGTACCCAGCCGGACGTCCACCCCGCGCCGCCGCAGCACCCGGTCCGCGGTACGGGAGAGCCGTTCGTCCAGCGAGGGCAGTACCCGGTCGGCTACATCGGCCAGGACCCAGCGGGGCGGCGGGTCGTGACGCAGCGCGGCGTTCCGGCGGGCGAGCGAATCGGTGAACAGCACGCCGTGGGCGGCCACTTCGGTGCCGGTGTATCCGGCGCCCACCACCACGAAGGTGCGGCGCGCGGCCCGCTCGCGGGGGTCGCGGGCGTTGGCCGCCATCTCGATCTGGCGGGTGACGTGGTCGCGCAGGTAGAGGGCTTCCGGCATGCCGCGGAAGCCGTGCGCGTGCTCGGCGACGCCGGGGATCGGCAGCAGTTTGTTGACGCTGCCGACCGCCAGGACGAGCCGGTCGTAGCCCATCTCGCCGCGTCCGCCCTCGGGGTCGGTCCAGGTGACCTTGCGGCCGGTGAGGTCGACGGAGTCGACGTTGCCCAGCACCAGCCGGACGTGCGGCAGGGTGCCGGTGAGGGACACCGACACCCGGCGCGGCTCCAGGACACCGGCGGCCACCTCCGGGAGCAGTGGCAGGTACAGAAAGTAGTCGTTGGGGTTGATCAGGACGATCTCCGCCGAGCGGCGCAGGGCGCGCGACAGCGTACGAGCGGCCTGGTAACCGGCGAAGCCGGCCCCCACGATCACGATGCGTACTGGGCTCACACGGACTCCCGGGCGTGACGAGGGCAGAGCGCTCCAAGTGCCCGTACAGGCCGAGGTCAAACCTAACGTGGCGGTCGGCCTCGGCCCGGTCGATAATGCGGCGGCCCGCTGCCGCTACGCGCGGACCCGCTCGTCCCAGTCGATGCGGTAGCCAGTGAGCCAGTCGTCGCCGCCCGTGGTGGCCGCCCGGTCGAGTCGTCGGGCCATCGTGGCGTCCCGCAGGGCCCGCTTGACCGGGCCGGGGGCGTTGCGGCGGGCCAGGCCCGCGCTGTTCGCGGCCACCCTCTCGACCCGTTCGCGGCGCAGCCCCTCGTACGCGGCGAACGCCGATCGCGGGCCGGGGAGATCGCGCAGGCACTTGGCGAGCACCACACCGTCCTCGATGGCCAGCGAGGCGCCCTGGGCGGCGTTGGGCGCGCAGGCGTGTGCCGCGTCCCCCACGATGACCATGCCCTCCTCGGACCAGACGGGGGTGGAGATGAGGTCGTACGCGGCGCTGGCGACGATGTTCTCGCCGGTGGCGCGGACGATGTCGGCGGCCGGGGTCTGGTCCTCGGAGAACAGTTCCGTCAGCCGATCGCGCCACTGTCCGGGGGTGACGGCGGCCAGCTCCGCCTTGGACAGTTCGGCGGCCGGGGCGTTGCTGAACCACCACACCTCGCCGTCGGGTGCGGCGGTGCAGCCGAAGAACGCCTGCTTGCCGAAGACCATCGTGTAGGTGTCCTGGGCGGGCGGCGCGGCGGCGTCGCGGGTGTAGCCGCACACCGTGTGCTGGCCGGTGTAGCGGGGCCGGGGCGCGCCCGCGTCGATGGTGCGGCGGATGAGGGAGTGGATGCCGTCGGCGCCGATGAGGACGTCGCCCATGGCCCGCCCGCCGTCCGCGAAGGAGCCCACGATGGTGCCGTCCGGGCCGGTCTGGGCGGCCAGCAGCCGCTTGCCGTACTCGATGCGCACACCGCGGCGCACGGCCTCCTCGCGCAGCACCCGGGCCAGCGTGGCGCGCCGGATGGTGACCGCCCCGAGGCCACCGTCCTGCGCACCGGCCATCGGCTTGTCGCCGAGCCGTTTGCCGGTGTTGCTGATGAACTCGACGCGGGTGGCCGGGAAGGCGCGCTCCAGGACCGGTTCCTGGGCGTCGATGGTGCCCAGCGCCTCCAGCCCGTTGTTCGCGACGACGAGGAACGCACCGCCCGTGTCGGTGGCGTCCGGGGGGTACGCCTCGTAGACGACCGCGTCGATGCCCGCCTTGTGCAGGGCCATCGCGGTGACCGTACCGGCGATGCCGCCACCGATGATCAGGGCCTTGGTCATGGTGCTCCGTGACAGAGGGTCGGTAGAAGGTGACAGCACCATAGGGCCCGGGCGCGGGTCACGGGGCCGGTTCGCCCGACTATTTGAGCAGCCGGGACATCCGGCGGTCGGCGAGCGGTTTGCCGCCTGTCTGGCAGGTGGGGCAGTACTGGAGCGAGGAGTCCTTGAAGGACACCTCGCGGACGGTGTCGCCGCACACCGGGCAGGGTTCACCGGTGCGCCCGTGCACCCGCATCCCGCTGCGCTTCTCCGCCTTGAGGTCCCCGGCCGCAAGCCCCCGGGAGCGTTCGACGGCGTCGCGCAGGGTGGCGCCCATCACCTCGTACAGGACGGCGATCTCCTCCTCGGTGAGATCCGAGGCGAGCCGGTAGGGCGACATCCGGGCGGCGTGCAGGATCTCGTCGGAGTAGGCGTTCCCGATCCCGGCGATGACGCCCTGGTCGCGGAGCACCCCCTTGATCCGGTGGCGTACGCCGCGCAGCAGCCAGGCGAACGCCTCCAGGGTGAAGGAGTCGGCGAGCGGGTCGGGGCCGAGGCGGGCGATGCCCGGCACCTCGCCGGGGTCGCTCACGCAGTACACGGCAAGTCCCTTGCGGGAGCCCGCCTCGGTGAGGTCGAAACCGGAGCGCTCCGGTCCGGAGAGCAGCAGCCGCAGCGCCAGCGGGCCCCGGCCGGGGCGTGGCGGGGTCTCGGGCAGTCCGTCCTTCCAGCGCAGCCAGCCCGCCCGGGCGAGGTGGATCACCAGATGGGGGCCGTCGGTGGCCAGGTCGAGGAACTTGCCGTGGCGGCCTGCCGCCGTGACGGTGCGGCCTTCGAGGGCGGTCAGCGGCGGGTCGTACGTTTTCAGCACGCTCACCGCGACGGGCAGGACGCGGGCGATCTCCCGGCCCACCGCGCGGTCGGCCAGGATTCCGGCGAGGGCCTCCACCTCGGGCAGCTCCGGCATGCCACCAGTGTGCCGCAGCACCGGCCGGGGCGCGCCGGGTCGTCCGCGCCCCACCCCCGTACCACTCCGGGCTGCGGGGTGCGGCCCCCTCCCCTACTGTCGCTCTTGTCCCTCTGCGTCCCTTTGCGCCCTTGTACGGAGAGTCCCCATGCCCGACACCGGACAGCGTGAGCGGTCCGTACCGCACTATGAGCCGTACGAGGCTCATGAGGCGTACGAGGGAGGCAGCCCCGAGGCCGAACGGCTGCTCTTCGAGAAGCTGGCGCGCGAGCTGATGAGCGTCCAGCGGGCGCACCAGCGGGCGTCGGGTGCCACCCAGTTGCTGCGCACGTTCCACGCGAAGGCGGCACTCGGCGTGGAGAACGCGCGGCTGCGCTTCCACGACGGCCTCCCGCCCGAGCTGTGCGTGGGCTACGCCCGGCCGGGCGCCGAGTACTCCGCCGTGGTGCGGCTGTCGAACGAGAGCGGCACCGAGCGCCACGACGCCACGCCCGATCTGCGCGGGATGGCGGTGCGGGTCCAGGTCCGCCCCGGGGAGAGCCACGATCTGCTGGCCACCAGCTTTCCGGTGTCCCACGCCGCGGACGCCCGCGAGTTCGTCGCCTTCGCCAAGGCCACGGTGGGCGCGGACACCACCGTCGAGCGGGCGTTCGGGCTCTTCGTCAGGCTGCCGCTGGCCGTCGGCTGGGTAGCCGCCGACCGGATGCGCCGCAATGTGCGAACGGCCACCCGCCACGCGGTCGGCTCGCTGGCCCGGGAGACCTTCTGGAGCCGGGGCGCGATCCTGTGGGGCGCGGCCGGGCCCGTGCGCTACCAGCTGCGCCCGGCCCCCGGCGGCACCCCCTCGCCCTTCCCCGACAGCTCCGACCCGGACTACCTCCGCCATGAGCTGACGATGCGGCTGGCCACCGGCGATGTGTGCTTCGAGCTGTGTGTGCAGCGCTACGCGGACCAGCGCCGTACCCCGGTCGAGGACGGCTCGGTGGAGTGGCGGGAGAGCGACGCCCCGGTCGTCCCGGTGGCGCTGCTGACCGTACCCCGCCAGGATCTGGACACCCCCGGGGCCCGGTCGGCGGCCCGCCGGGTGGAGCAGCTCGCGTTCAACCCGTGGCACACCACGGCGGAGTTCCGGCCGCTGGGCAACCTCAACCGGGCCCGTAAGGCGGCGTACGAGGCGGCCGCCGCGCACCGGCTCGGGCTGTGTTCCAGCACCGCGCCGCGGGCGCCGCGCGGCACGGTCCTGGCCGCGCCGGTGCGGGCCGGGGCGCGGCTGGCCTTCGGCCTGGTCGACCGCTATGTGCCGTGGCACCGGCTGCCGGTGCCGCCGGGGCTGCCCGACCTGGCCGCGCTGCGCCAAACGCTCCGGTTCCGTCTCATGGACGGCGACGGCGACGGCGCGGCCCGCGAAACCGCGCCGCCGCCCGCTTCCTGAACGCCACCACGACCCGGCTGAACCGGTTTACCGCCGCGATATCGTGTGGCGGTTCACACTGGCCGGACATGGGGGAGCGCGATTCGTGAACAGCGACGCCAGCGGGGTCGGCGAGGTCAGCGGGCTCGGGGCGGGCCGGGGAAGGCGCGTCACCATACGGGACGTGGCCGCGCGCGCCGGGGTCTCCAAGGGCGCGGTGTCCCTCGCCTTCAACGACCGGCCCGGCGTCTCCCCTGCCACCCGGGACCGCATCTTCGCGGCCGCCCGCGAACTGGGCTGGGCACCCCATCTCTCCGCCCGCTCGCTGGCCGGTTCCCGGGTGGACACGGTCGGTCTCGCCATCGCCCGCCCGGCCCGGATGCTGGGTCTCGAGCCCTGGTTCATGGAGTTCGTCTCGGGCATCGAGAGCGTGCTGGCCGAGCGGTCCTGCTCGCTGCTGCTGCGGCTGGTGCGGGATGTGGAGGAGGAGATCGCGGTCCAGGAGGCGTGGTGGCGCGGGCGGCAGGTGGGCGGCTCGATCCTGGTCGACCTGCGCGACGGCGATCCACGGGTCCCCGCGCTCCGGCGGCTCGGGCTGCCCGCCGTCGCCGCTGGACACCCGTCCCTGGCGGGCGGGTTCACCTCGGTGTGGACGGACGACGCCACCGCGGTGGGCGAGGCGGTGCGCTATCTGGCGGCGCTCGGCCACCGCCGGATCGCCCGGGTCGGCGGCGTCCCCGCGCTCGGGCACAGCACCGTGCGCACGGCGGCCTTCGAGGCCACCTTGGGCGAGTTGGGGCTCGGGACCGGGCGCACGGTGGCCACGGACTTCTCCGGCGAGGAGGGGGCGCGGGCCACCCGCGCCCTGCTGGCCTCGGGCGACCGGCCGACGGCCATCATCTACGACAACGACATCATGGCGGTGGCCGGTCTGTCGGTGGCCGCCGAGATGGGGCTCGCGGTGCCCGCCGATGTGTCGCTGCTGGCATGGGACGACTCCCAGTTGTGCCGACTGACACATCCGACGCTGTCGGCGATGAGCCACGATGTGTTCGGCTTCGGCGCGGAGGTGGCGCGGCGGCTGTTCGACGTCCTGGACCGGGCCGAGCCCCGCGCCCACCAGGCCCCCACCCCGGCCCTCACGCCCCGGGCCAGCACGGCGCCGCCACCGGCCCGTGAAACCTGAACCGGTTCAGCGGGCCCGCGCGCCGTACCCGCCGGGCCGCCACTCCGCCGCCGCCCACTCCGCCCCGCCCCGAATGCCCCGCCGCGCTGCGGGAACCCGCCGGGGATGGTACGGATAGCCGCAGGCCGCGGCGGCGGCAGGCCCAGGGAGCAGCCCTTATGGAGTGGTTCACGTCATCCGGCTACTGGCTGGGGCGACTGGTCTTCCAGCGGGGGCTGGCCGCCGTCTACCTCCTCGCCTTCCTGACAGCGGCCACCCAGGGCCGGGCCCTGATCGGCGAACGGGGCCTCACCCCGGTGCCCCGGTTCACCGCGCGGGTGCCGTTCCGCCGCTCGCCCAGCCTCTTCCATCTGCACTACTCCGACCGCTTCTTCACCGTCTGCGCCTGGCTCGGCGCCGCGCTGGCCGCCGCCGTGCTGGCGGGGGCCGCCGACGACGTACCGCTGTGGGCCGCGATGGCGGCGTGGCTGGTGCTGTGGCTGCTGTATCTGTCGATCGTCAACGTGGGGCAGGTGTGGTACGGGTTCGGCTGGGAGTCGCTGCTGCTGGAGGCCGGGTTCCTGGCCGTGTTCCTGGGCAACGAGCGGACCGCGCCGCCCGTTCTGATCCTGTGGCTGCTGCGCTGGCTGCTGTTCCGGCTGGAGTTCGGCGCCGGGCTCATCAAGATCCGCGGGGACCGCTGCTGGCGCGATCTGACCTGTCTGTACTACCACCATGAGACCCAGCCGATGCCCAACCCGCTGAGCTGGTACTTCCACCATCTGCCGAAGCCGCTGCACCGGGTCGAGACGGCGGCCAACCACGTGGCCCAGCTGGTCGTCCCGCTGGCCCTGTTCACCCCGCAGCCCGTCGCGAGCGTGGCCGCGGGCATCATCGTGGTCACCCAGCTGTGGCTGGTGGCGTCCGGCAACTTCTCCTGGCTGAACTGGGTGACGATCCTGCTGGCCCTCGCCGCCGTCGACGGGCGGCTGGCCGCCGGGGTGCTGCCGCTGCCGACACCGCCCCCGCTCGCCGCTCCCCCGGTCTGGTACGAGGTCCTGGTGGCGGCGGCCTTCGTCCTCGTCGTGGTGCTCAGCTACTGGCCCGCCCGCAATCTCCTCTCGGGCCGCCAGCTGATGAACTACTCCTTCAACACGCTCCACCTGGTCAACACCTACGGGGCCTTCGGCAGCGTCAACCGCAGCCGTCAGGAGGTGGTGATCGAGGGCACCGACGAACCCGTGCTCACCCCGGACACCGTGTGGAAGGAGTACGAGTTCCGGGGCAAGCCGGGCGATGTGCGCAGGATGCCGCGTCAGTTCGCGCCGTACCACCTGCGGCTGGACTGGATGATGTGGTTCGCCGGGATCTCCTCGGCGTACGCCGGGTCGTGGTTCACCCCGCTCGTCGGCAAGCTGCTGGTGAACGACCGGGCCACGCTGAAGCTCCTGCGCTCCTCCCCCTTCCCGGACGCGCCGCCCACGCACGTCCGGGCCCGGCTGTACCTCTACCGCTTCACCACCCGGCGGGAGCGGCGCGCGGGGGGCGGGTGGTGGCACCGCACCCTGGTCGGCGAGTTCCTGCCGCCGGTCCGGCTGGAGCAGGTGGAACCGCCGGGCCGGTAACGACAGGGGGAACGAACGGCGTTACTCGGCCGCGCCGTTGGCGGGCAGCACCCGCCGCGCGGTCCACACCGTCCTCCTTCTGGCCGCCCCTTTTGTTAGCTTTACGCGGAATTAGGTAAACATACTGCCGTTGGGGACTTCCGGCGATCGAGGGAGCGCGGCCGGTGCTGCCATTTGCGATGCTGTCCGACCTCATCGCCCTGCCGGTCCGCAGCGTCAGCGGACTGCGGCTGCGCCTCGCGGACGCCGCCGAGGTCCTGCGGGACTCCGGTGAGCGGCGCGCCCGCCGCCGGATGTGGGCGCGGGAGGGCCGGGCGCACGTGGAGGTGCGCGGGCTCACCGGCCACGGGGAGGCGCACGACCGGCTGGCCAGGCAGCTGACCGCCGCCCTGCGCCGCCTGCGCGGCGTCAACTGGGCCGAGGTGAACGCGGCCGTGGGCCAGGTGCTCGTCGACTTCGACGAAGACCACCTCGACGCCGACGATGTGCTCCAGGTGATCGAGCACATCGAGAAGGCGCACGGGACCGGGGCGGACACCTTCCCGGCCGGACACCCGTGTCCGCCGTACGACACCGCCCCCGCCACGCTCGCCGTCACCGCCCTCGTCGCCGACTGCGTGGGCCTGGTGACGGCCACGGTCCGGCGGGTGACACTGCTGCCCGCACTCGCCCCCGCGCTGCGGGTGCCGGTGGTGATGGCCGAGATCCAGCCGCGGCTGCGCGGTCTGCTGGAGTCCCGGCTCGGCCCCGCCCACACCACCCTGCTGCTCGGCGTGTCGAACGCGGCGGTGCACGCGCTGACCAGCGGTGAGGGCCCGCTGGCCCTGGACGCGCTGCAGCGCCTCCTGCAACTCGCCGAGATCCGCGGGCGGCAGGCCGTGTGGCAGCTCCGCGAACCCGCTCTGGTGCCCGGCTCCGACGGGCTCCCGCCGCATGCGCGGCCCGCCGCTCCCCGCCCGGCGCCGCTGCCCGCCGGGCCGGTCGAGACGTGCGTCGACCGCACCTCCCTGGCGTCCCTCACGGGCGCGGGCGGGCTGCTGGCCTGGACGCGCGACCCCGGGCGGGCCGCCGAGGCGATCCTGGCCACCGTGCCGAGGGCCGCCGCCATGGGCCGGGAGGCGTTCGCCGCCCGGCTGGGCGAGGGGCTGGCCCGCGAGGGCGTGGTGCCCATGGACGGCGGCGCGCTGCGGCTGCTGGACCGGATCTCGGCGGTCCTGATCGACTCGGGGGTGCTGTGCACCCGGCGTCCGCGACTGCTGTCGGTGGCCACTGTGGGCGACCTGGACGAGGCCGGTGCGTGGAGTGCCGCGCAGTCCGTCCTGGACCGCCGCTCGCTGCCGGAACTCTCCGGCCCAGGGCCCTGGCCCCGTGGCTCCTGGCTGCTGGAGCGGCCCGACGACGTCCCCGCGGCGCATCCGTCGAGCCCGTCGGCGATGACCGTGGATCTGCGCGACCCGCGCGGCCTGCGGCAGGCGCGGGTCCGCATCGGCTGTGATCTGGACCCGCTGGCCGACGCCGTGGTGGCCGTCGCCCGCGCCGGCGTGGACCGTCTGGTGCTCACCGAGCACGCGAGCGCCGAGGAGATCGCCCCCTGGGCGGACGAGCTGCTCGCCCGCGACGCCGCGCTGCCCGACCGGGTGCGCGCGCTGCAGACCGAGGGCCACGGCGTGCTGCTGATCAGCGCCGAGGAGGACGAGGCGCTGGGCGCGGCCGACCTCGGCATCGGGGTGGTGCGGCGCGGCGAGGCGCGGGTGTGCTGGTCGGCCGATCTGATCTGCGGCCCCGGGCTCGCCCAGGCCTGGCGCGTGCTGCGGGCTCTGGAGGACGCGCGCGGGGTCAGCCACCGGTCGGCCCGGTTGTCGATGGGCGGTTCCACGCTCGGCGCGCTCATCGCCGCCGCGGGCACCCGGCCCACCGCGGTGGGGTTCGCCACCTCCCCGGTGTACAGCGCGGCCTTCCTGGCGGTGCTCGGGGGGATCGGCGCGGCGCGCCGGGTGCACCGCCGCCCGCTTCCGGCGGAGCGGGTCCGTGGCAACTGGCACATGCTGGGGGCGCGGGAGACGCTGAGCGTGACCCGCGCGTTCCAGGAGCACCGGGCGGAGCCATCGGCCCCCGGTATGTCGCCCGGTGCGTCACCCGGCGTGTCGCCCGGTGCGTCGCACGACGGGGCGGCCGAGGCGAGCCGTTCGGTCTGGGCGGCCGGGACGCGCCCGGTGCGCAAGGCCGCGGTGATGGTCATACGGGCCGGGGCCGCGGGCGCCGCCGCCTCCCCCGTCGGCGCGCTGACCCGGGACACCTCGGCGCTGGCCGGGGCGGTGCGCGAGGAGCTGCGCGATCCGCTCACCCCGGTGCTGGCCCTGGGCGCAGCGGCGTCCGCGGCGGTGGGATCCGGGGTGGACTCCCTCCTGGTGGCCGGTGTGATGGCGGGCAACGCGCTGATCAGCGGCGCCCAGCGGCTGCGGGCCGATCGCTCGCTGCGGGGTCTGCTGCTGAGCGAGCAGCGGCACGGCCGGCTCGTCGACTGGGCGCCCGCGATGTCCCTGGAAGAGGGGATGGCGGTGGACCGCGAGGCGTTCTTCACCGGGCTGGCCGAGGCCCCGGCGCGGCGCGTGGCCGCCGAGGAGCTGACGGTCGGCGACATCATCGCGCTGCGGCCCTCGGACGTCGTACCGGCCGACGCCCGACTGCTGGTGAGCGACCGGATGGAACTGGACGAGGCGGGGCTGACCGGCGAGTCGGGGCCGGTCGCCAAGGACCCCGCAGCCACGCCCGGCGCCGATCTGGCGGACCGCTCCTGCATGGTCTACCAGGGGTGCACCGTGCTGGCCGGGACCGGCTACGCGGTGGTCGTGGCCGCCGGGTCGCAGACCGAGGCCGGACGCGCGGCGTCCCTGGCCGGACGCGGCGAGTCTCCCCTCGGCATCGAGGGCAGACTCGCCGCGCTGACCAGGGTCGCGCTGCCCGCCACCGGGCTCGGCGGCGCCGCCGTCACCGTGCTGGGGCTGCTGCACGGGGCGCCGGTGCGCGAGGCGCTGGCCACCGGGGTGGCCGTCGCGGTGGCCGCCGTGCCCGAGGGGCTGCCGCTGGTGGCCACCGTGGCGCAGTCCGCCGCGGCGCGCCGTCTGTCGCACCGCGGGGTGCTGACCCGCTCGCCCCGGGTGCTGGAGGCGCTGGGCCGGGTGGACACGGTGTGCTTCGACAAGACCGGCACGCTGACCGAGGGGCGGCTGTCCGTGGCCCGGGTGGCGGCGTACGACCACGACCTGCCGATGGGCAGCCCGCTGGGTCACCGGCTGCTGCGCACCGCGGCCCGGGCGTGTCCCGGACCCGAGGGCGGCCGGGCACTGGCCCACGCCACCGACCAGGCCGTGGTCGACGCGGCGGCCGCGCACTGTGCGGGGGACGACGCCTGGCGGCCGGTGTCCGAGCTGCTCTTCGAGGCCAGCCGCGGCTTCTCGGCGTGTCTGGGCACGGAGTCCGGGCGGCCGCGGCTCGCCGTCAAGGGGGCGCCCGAGATCGTGCTCGCCCGGTGCGCCTCCGCCCTGGGCCCGGTGGCTGCGGGCGGCACCGTACCGCTGACCCCCGAGCGGCTGCGCTCCACCGAGCGGCTGCTGTACTCGCTGGCCTCCGACGGGCTGCGGGTCCTGGCGGTGGCCGAGTCCCGGCCCGATACGGCCAAGGCACCCGACACGCCGGGGGCGCCGCTGGCCGAGCTGGCCTGCGGACTGACCCTGCTCGGCTTCATCGCCATCGCCGACACCACGCGGCCGGGTGCCGCGGAGACCGTCAAGCGGCTGACCGACGCCGGGGTGAGCATCGCCATGATCACCGGCGACCATCCGACCACGGCCGCGGCCATCGCCCGTGAGCTGGGCATCCCCGGCTCCGGCCCGGTGCTCACCGGCACGGAGCTGGACACCCTGCCCGAGAAGGAGCGGGTCGAGCGGATCTCCCGGACGACCGTCTTCGCCCGGGTCTCCCCCGAGCACAAGGTCCGTATCGTCCAGGCGCTGCGGCAGGCCGGGCGGGTGGTGGCCATGACCGGGGACGGGGTCAACGACGCGGCCGCGATCCGCCTCGCGGACGTGGGCATCGGGCTCTCGGCGCACGGCTCGACCTCGGCCCGGGCCGCGGCGGACCTCGTCCTCACCGACCCGGACCCGACCCGGATCCTCGACGCGCTGCGGGAGGGCCGGGCGCTGTGGCGCAGCGTGCGGGACGCGGTCGCGATCCTGGTCGGCGGCAACGCGGGCGAGGTCGCCTTCACCGTGCTGGGCGCGGCGGTGGCGGGCCGGGCGCCGCTCGGCACCCGTCAGCTGCTGCTGGTCAACCTGCTCACCGACATGCTGCCCGCGCTCGCGGTCGCCCTGGCCCGGGCCCGGGAGGACACGGCCGGGGAGGACCCCCTCGCAAGCGGCCCCTCCCCCGCGCTGCTCGGCTCCGACCTGGGCCGGATCCTGGCCGTGCGCGGCACCGCCACCGCGCTGGGCGCGGCGGCGGCGTGGAGCTGCGGGCGGATGACGGGCCGGGCCCGGCGGGCGAGCACCATGGGGCTCGCGGCGCTGGTCGGCACCCAGCTGGGCCAGACCTTCATCACCGACTGGCACAGCCCGCTGGTGCTGGTCACCGGCGTGGCGTCGGCGGCCGCCCTGTTCGCCGTCATCGAGACGCCGGTGGTCAGCCACTTCTTCGGCTGTACGCCGCTGGGGCCGATGGCCTGGACGGTGGTGGGCGTGTGCTCGGCCGGTGCGACCCTGGGCGCCGCCGTCGCGCCCCGGCTGCTCTTCGAGCGACGGGTGCCGTTCACCGTCTAGCGGCTGCCTTGCCGAAAGGAAGCCCAGCCCACCGGGAGCTTGTCACTATTCACCCGAGTTCACCCGATATTTACCCCGTGTGCGCGACCTGCTTCCCCACCCGGGGCCATGCTACGGAATGGAAGCGGATGACTAGCTTCCACATCTGTTCCGTTCAGTGAGGTAAACCCATGGCCGAGATTCTGATGCCCGTCCTGACCAAGCTGGCCCGCATGGCCGTGGAAGCGCTGCTCGCACAGCTCGCGAAGTCGCTTCTGACCGTCGTGTTCAAGCCGTCGGCCGCCCCGGCCGCCGCCTGATACGACCGTTATCCGGCGACCGTTCGCCACGAACATCCCGCCGTGGGCGATTTCTTCTGCACGAAGCTCGCCACCAATTTCGTTGATCGGCCTCGGCCCGTCACAATCTCCAAGTGACCTTCCCCGTCCTCCTGCGGACTCGGTCCTTCCGGGTACCGCCGGTGAGGGGTGGGCGCTTTCGGATGCGTGAAGGAGATGACCTGCTGCGAGGAGGCACGTAGGTGGAAGAAAGGCTGGCCATGACGGTGGATGCGCGTGGTGACGTCGAGGAGTTCATCCTCGGGGAACGGTTCGCGTGCCTGGCGGGACGTTCCGCCTGGCGCCGGGGAGGCATCACTCACCGCCACTATGACCTGCTGGGGGGCGAGGATTCCGCCCGGCTGCTGGCGCTCGACCTGGCGGAGTTCGTGAGTTCGGCGGACTGGAGCGCCCGGACGTTCACCAGTTTCATCGCGACCTTCGAGCAACCGCGCGGGGTCGATGAGCTGCGGTTCGAAGAGCTTCTCTGGCAGCAGCTGCAACTGCTGCACGAACAGGACGCGGATTTCCATCACTGGGCGGAGGGTTATTCCTCCGATCCGCAGTCATCGGAGTTCGCGTTCAGCGTGGCCGGCCATCCCTTCTTCGTGATCGGCCTGCATGAGACCCACCGCCGGTTCGGCCGCAGGCCGCCCTTCCCGATGCTGGCCTTCAACTCCCATGAGCAGTTCGCCCAGATCAAGGGCGCCGGCATGTGGGACCGCCTCGCCGAGAAGATCCGCAAGCAGGACATCCAGCTGCAGGGGGACATCAACCCCAACCTGTACGAGTACGAGGAGCTGTCCGAGGCCCGCCGGTACTCGGGCCGCCCCAAGCCCCCGGACTGGCAGTGCCCCTTCGCCGCCCGGGCGGCCGAGCGGGAGCGCCTGGCGGAGCGGGAGCTGACCGTCTCGGCGGCCGCGTCCGTGACCGGCCACGCGGGCTGAGGCTCCGCGGGCCGAGGTCTGACGGGCGGCGGTGACGCCACGGGGCCCGGGTGCGGCATCCGCACCCGGGCCCCTCGCACGGCAGCGTCCTGATCAGTGGTCGTGCGCCGACGCCCGGTGGACCGGGCCATGGGCGGTCAGGCAGTGCTCGACGAGCGGTTCGTCCGCGCGCCGGTGCTCGTCGCCGTCCGCCCGGGGCCGGGGTGGCAGAGTGTCGAGGTGGTCCACCTGGAGCGTGGTGTGGGTGATGCCGTACTTCTCGCGCAGCACCACCTCCAGCCCCTCCCGCACCGCGTGGCAGTCACCCTCCTCCGCGACCAGGACATGGGCGGACAGCGAGACCTCGCCCGAGGTGATCTGCCAGACGTGCAGATCGTGCACCTCGGCCACCTCGGCGTGGGAGGCCAGCAGGCTCCCGATCTCGTCCGGCTCGACCCCGGCGGGAGCCGCCTCCAGCAGGACGCGCCCGGAGGCCCGCAGCAGCTCCACACCCGCCTTGATCATGAGGACGACCACGACGAGACCGGCGATCGCGTCGGCCCGGGCGAAGCCCGTGGTCACCACGACCAATCCGGCGATCGCGGTGGCGATGAAGGCGTAGAGGTCGTTCAGCACATGCTGGAAGGCGCCTTCGACGTTCAGCGAGGAACGGTTCGCCTTCGACATGCACCACGCCGCCACGAGGTTCACCACGATCCCGGCGAGCGCGACGGCCAGCACCAGGCCACCGGTCACCTCGGGCGGGTCGATCAACCGCTCCACCGATTCATAGCCGAGGTATGCGCCGAGCAGTAGCAGAGAAAGCCCATTGGCCTGCGCGGAAAGGATTTCCGAGCGCTTGAGCCCATAGGTATAGCCGCCGCGGGCCGGCCGGGCCGAAAGCCGGATCGCGATGAGTGCGAGGACGATCGAGGCGGCGTCGGTAAGCATGTGCGCCGCGTCGGAAAGCAGCGCCACCGAACTCGCGATGACCCCGAGCACGACCTCTACCAGCATAAATCCGGTGATCAGCGCGAGAGCGATGGACAGCCATCGCCGGTCGGCGTCCGCCGCCACTCCATGTGCGTGCCCGCCGTGCCCCTCGCCGTGCCCGTGCCCGTGACCGTGCGTATGGGCTCCCACCGGTTCCTCCTCGGCTCGCCTTATGGACAGCCGCAATTGAACAGCACTTCGGAGAATTCTCCAAAGGCTGCAATGGACACGGTTATCAGGTGGCATTGGCTTATGAATGCGGCAACGCTTTTCATTGCCAGGCACGGGGAAATGCGCAGCACACCGGGCTCCGGGCACCGAGCACCCGTGCGGGCGTCACCCGGGTGGGCGCTCACCGGTCGCTGATGTGTACGAGGCCACGCCGGTGCGGGTGAGGTCGGCGCGAAGGAGGTGACCCCGCGGGGCGCGGCGCGTTGGCCGAACATGACGACGACGATGCGACGCCGTTCTCTCTCGCAGCCGAGCAGAGCGCTGGACCGGAGCACCGAAGGCGGCGGAACGGTTCACCAGACGCTTCACCAGTCGAGCTGCGTACCGATCTACGCGGCGCTGGTCGAGCGGTGGTCGTCCGCGGGGCGGGCGGTGCCCGGGGCGTACGACCGCGAGTGGACCGAACTGGTCAACTGTCCGCCCTGGCCGGACCGGATCCGGGCGGCGGCCCGGCCATCCTCTGGCTGAGCCGCCGCCCGTCCGGTCGCTGAGTGCCCCGCGAGGAGCCCGTGTGGGGCCCGCGCGGGCCCCCGGGGATCAGTCGTCCCCGCCCTCCAGGCCGCCCTCGGTCTCCAGGAACAGGTCCCGGACCCGCTCCAGCACCTCCGGGTCCGGCTTCTCCCACAGACCGCGGCTCTCGGCCTCCAGCAGCCGCTCGGCCATGCCGTGCAGCGCCCAGGGGTTGGCGTCCTCCAGGAACGCGCGGTTCTCCGGGTCGAGCAGATACGTCTGGGCCAGCTTGTCGTACATCCAGTCGGCGACCACGCCCGTGGTGGCGTCGTAGCCGAAGAGGTAGTCGACGGTGGCGGCCAGCTCGAACGCGCCCTTGTAGCCGTGGCGGCGCATCGCCTCGATCCAGCGCGGGTTTACCACCCGGGCCCGGAAGACCCGCGAGGTCTCCTCGTGCAGCGTGCGGGTGCGCACCGTCTCGGGGCGGGTGGAGTCGCCGATGTACGCGGCCGGGGCGGTGCCCTTCAGGGAGCGCACGGTGGCGACCATGCCGCCGTGGTACTGGAAGTAGTCGTCCGAGTCGGCGATGTCGTGCTCGCGCGTGTCGGTGTTCTTCGCCGCGACCGCGATCCTGCGGTACGCGCTCTCCATCTCCTCGCGCGCCGGGCGGCCCTCGAGTCCGCGGCCGTACGCGTAGCCGCCCCACACCGTGTAGACCTCGGCGAGGTCGGCGTCGGTGCGCCAGTCTCGGCTGTCGATGAGCTGGAGCAGCCCCGCGCCGTACGTCCCCGGGCGGGAGCCGAAGATGCGGGTGGTGGCGCGGCGCTCGTCGCCGTGCTCGGCGAGGTCGGCGCGGGTGTGGGCGCGGACGTAGTTGATGTCGTCGGCCTCGTCCAGGGACGCGGCGAGCCGTACGGCGTCGTCCAGCAGCCCGACCACGTGCGGGAAGGCGTCGCGGAAGAAGCCGCTGATGCGCAGGGTGACGTCGACGCGCGGGCGGCCGAGCTGGTCTGCGGGCACGGGTTCGAGCCCGGTCACGCGCCGCGAGGCGTCGTCCCACACCGGGCGGATGCCCATCAGCGCCAGCGCCTCGGCCACGTCGTCGCCGGAGGTGCGCATCGCGCTCGTCCCCCACAGCGACAGGCCGACCGACCGCGGGTACTGGCCGTCGTTGTCGGCGCGGTAGCGCTCCAGCAGCGAGTCGGCGAGCGCCTGGCCGGTCTCCCAGGCCAGGCGGCTGGGCACGGCCTTGGGGTCGACGGAGTAGAAGTTACGACCCGTCGGCAGGACGTTGACCAGGCCACGCAGCGGCGAGCCGGACGGCCCTGCGGGCACGAAGCCGCCGTTCAGGGCGTGGACGGCGTGGTCGATCTCGTCGGTCGTGGCGGCGAGGCGCGGTACGACCTCACGGGCGGCGAACTCCAGGATCGCGGTGACGGCGGGGCGCTGCTCCTCGGGCAGGTCGAGGGCGGCCCGCTCAGCGGCCTCCGGGGCCCAGTCCGCGTCCTCCATCGCCTGGACGAGGGCGCGGGCGCGCTCCTCGGCCTCGTCCGCACCGGTGCGGGTGGCGGCCGACTCGTCCAGGCCGAGCGCCTCGCGCAGCCCGGGGAGCGCCGACGTACCGCCCCAGATCTGGCGGGCGCGGAGGATGGCCAGGACGAGGTTGACGCGTTCGGGGCCGGTGGGCGCGCCGCCGAGGACATGGAGACCGTCGCGGATCTGGGCGTCCTTGACCTCGCACAGCCAGCCGTCGACGTGCAGCAGGAAGTCGTCGAAGCCCTCGTCGTCGGGGCGCTCCTCCAAGCCGAGGTCGTGGTCGAGCCGGGCGGCCTGGATGAGGGTCCAGATCTGGGCGCGGATGGCGGGGAGCTTGGCCGGGTCCATCGCGGAGATGGCGGCGTACTCGTCCAGCAGCTGTTCCAGGCGCGCGATGTCGCCGTACGAGTCGGCGCGGGCCATCGGCGGCACGAGGTGGTCGACCAGGGTGGCGTGGACGCGGCGCTTGGCCTGGGTGCCCTCGCCGGGGTCGTTGACCAGGAACGGGTAGATCAGCGGCAGGTCGCCGAGCGCGGCGTCGGGGCCGCAGGCGGCGGACAGGGCGGCGTTCTTGCCCGGCAGCCACTCCAGGTTGCCGTGCTTGCCCAGGTGCACCATGGCGTCGGCGCCGAAGCCGCCGTCGGCCTCGGGGCTCGCCATCCAGCGGTAGGCGGCCAGGTAGTGGTGCGAGGGCGGCAGATCGGGGTCGTGGTAGATGGCGATGGGGTTCTCGCCGAAGCCGCGCGGCGGCTGGATGACGACCAGGAGATTGCCGTGGCGCAGCGCGGCGAGGACGATCTCGCCCTCGGGGTCGCGGCTCGTGTCCACGAACATCTCGCCGGGCGGCGGGCCCCAGTGCTCCTCGACCGCGTCGCGCAGCTGCCGCGGCAGCGTGGCGTACCAGCGGCGGTAGTCGGCGGCGGGGACGCGGACGGGGTTCTTGGCCAGCTGCTCCTCGGTGAGCCAGTCCTGGTCGTGGCCGCCCGCCTCGATGAGGGCGTAGATCAGCTCGTCGCCGACGCCGGAGGCCAGGCCCGGAAGCGATCCGGGGCCCTCCTCCGGGCCGAGGTCGTACCCTTCGGCGCGCAGTCGGCGCAGCAGGGCGACGGCGCTGGCGGGGGTGTCGAGGCCGACCGCGTTGCCGATCCGGGAGTGCTTGGTGGGGTAGGCGGACAGGACGAGCGCGAGGCGCTTGTCGGCCGCCGGTATGTGGCGGAGCCGGGCGTGTCGTACCGCGATTCCGGCGACACGCGCGGCGCGCTCGGGGTCGGCGGCGTAGACCGGCAGGCCGTCCTCGTCGACCTCCTTGAAGGAGAACGGGACGGTGATCAGCCGCCCGTCGAACTCCGGGACGGCGACCTGGGTCGCGGCGTCCAGCGGGGACAGGCCCTCGTCGTTCTCCTCCCACGCGCCGCGTGACGAGGTCAGGCACAGCGCCTGGAGCACGGGGACGTCGAGCCCGGCGAGCGCGCCCGCGTCCCACGCCTCGTCGTCCCCGCCCGCCGATGCCTCGGCGGGGCGGGTACCGCCCGCGGCGAGCACGGTGGTGACGACGGCGTCGGCCGCGCCGAGGGCCTCGATCAGCTCGGGCTCGGGCGCCCGGAGGGAGGCGACGTACAGCGGCAGCGGGCGCGCCCCGGCGTCCTCCACGGCCCGGCACAGCGCTTCCACGAAGGCGGTGTTTCCGCTCATGTGGTGGGCCCGGTAGTAGAGCACGGCGATGGTCGGGCCGGTGACGTCCTCGCGCGCGGTGCGCTCCAGCGGACCCCAGGTGGGGGCGGGGGCGGGCGGCTCGAAGCCGTGGCCGGTGAGCAGCACGGTGTCGGAGAGGAACCGGGCCAGCTGCTCCAGGTTGGCGGGGCCGCCGTGGGCGAGGTAGGCGTGCGCCTCGGCGGCGATGCCCACGGGGACCGTGGACGCCTCCATGAGCTGGGCGTCAGGCGCCTGTTCACCGGTGAGCACGACGACGGGGAGATCGCCCGCGAGCAGGGTTTCGAGGCCTTCCTCCCAGGCCCGGACGCCACCGAGCAGCCGTACGACGACGAGTTCGGCACCGTCGAGGAGGCCGGGCAGCTCGTCGAGCGCGAGCCGCGCCGGGTTGGCGAGGCGGTATGGCACCGGGCCCGTGGCCGCGCGGGCACTGAGCAGGTCGGTGTCGGACGTCGACAGCAGAAGGATCATGGCTCAGCGCCTTCCTCGGGGTCCGCGCCCCGGGCGGGTTGGAAGACGGCGGGAGTTCCTGGCTCGCACGGCGGGCAGCCGTGCTCACAGTGGCGGGACCGCACCGGATTCGCACCGGTTTCCTCCCCCCAGGGGATGTCTCGCCGACCATGCCGGGCTCACGGCGTCTGGCACGGCACCTCGCGGCCCCGCGCTCGTCGCACGCAGCGCCGCTGCGCTCTCCTCACGCGGGTTGCGAGGCACCGCACCAGACGCCGCTCGCTGATCCGGCCTGATCGGCAAGACACCCCCTAGACGCCGTCTTAAGCGTCCAGCGGGCCAGACGGCCCGCCGCAGAGCATAGTAGGCGTTGCTGACCTGGCACGGGACGGTGAGGGCCGACCGATCGTCGGTATGCTCGCCGCCATGTCCCTCCCCCCGACAACCGTCCCACCTGCGGATGAAGCGCCCTCGCGGCGGGCGCGCGAACGCGATGACGCCTGCCCCGGCGCGCTGCGGCTGCACCCGGCGGACGACGGCTCCCTGGCGCGCATCCGCATCCCGGGCGGCCTGCTGACGGAGCGTCAGGCACGGGAGCTGGCACGGGTGAGCGAGGAGCTGGGGGACGGCAGGCTGGACCTCACCTCGCGCGGCAACCTCCAGCTCCGCGGCCTGGGGGCGGCCTGCGGTGGCGAGCTGGCGGCCGGGCTGCGGGACGCCGGGCTGCTCCCTTCCGAGCGGTACGACCGGGTGCGCAACATCGTGGCGTCCCCGCTGAGCGGGCTCGACGGCACCGGATGCGGCGATGTCACGGCGTGGGCGCGGGAGTTGGACGCCGCGCTGTGCTCCGGCGCGCGGGAAGAACTGTCCGGCTTGTCGGGCCGTTTCCTGTTCGCGATGGACGACGGCCGGGGCGATGTGGCCGCGCTGGGCGCGGATGTGACATTGATCGCAACGCGGGATGGCCGGGCCGTACTGCGGGTGGGCTCCGAGGCTGACGGGGTCGCGTGGGAGGTACGGGCGCGGGATGTGCCCCGTGCCGCCGCGCTGGCCGCCGTTGAGTTCCTGACCAGGGCCCGGGCGAGCGGCACACGGGCGTGGCGGGTGCGCGACCTGCCCGCGCAACACGCCGTGACGGCCGACGGCTTGGCGGCACGACTCGCGGACGAGGGCGTCGAAGCCGTACGAATGGGACATGAGGGGCCGGGCGGCGCGCCCGGCACACCGCCCGCGCCGGGGGTCGTGTCCGGGCCGGACGGGCGCCACGCCGTATCCGTCCTGGTGCCCCTGGGCCGGGTCCGCGCCGCACAGTGGCGGCTGCTCGCCACGCTCGCCTCCCGGGGCGGGTCGGGCGAGCTGCGTGTGACACCCTGGCGCGGCGTGGTGCTCCCGGGGTTCACCGCGGACGGCGCGGCGGAGGCGGCGCGTGAGCTGACCGCCGCGGGGCTGGTGACCGAGCCGGATTCCCCGTGGGCCGGGGTCGGCGCGTGCACGGGACGGCCGGGCTGCGCCAAGTCCCTGGCCGATGTGCGCGCCCACGCGGCACGCGCGGTGGCGGACGCTCCCCGTTCCCCCGGCGCGCCGCCGGTGTACTTCTCCGGCTGCGAGCGGCGCTGCGGCCACCCCGGCGGCCACTGGGTGGACGCGCTGGCCACGTCCGCTACGGACTACCGGCTCACCGTACGCGACACGCGCGAGCCGGACGGCGTGACAGACGACGGCGTGACAGACGTGGCAGCAGAGCAATTGGCCGACGCCGTGGCGGCGGCCCGCGGAACAGCATGATCAACGACATGATCGAGGACACAGTGTTCGACTACGAGAAGGACGGGGCGGCCATCTACCGCGCCTCCTTTGCCACCATCCGCGCCGAGGCGGACCTGGGCGGCCTGCCCGCCGACGTCAGCCAGGTCGTGGTGCGGATGATCCACGCGTGCGGCATGGTCGACCTGGTCAAGGACCTCGCGTACACCCCCGAGGTCGTCGCCCGCGCCCGGGAGGCGCTGCGCGCCGGTGCGCCCGTGTTCTGCGACGCCCAGATGGTCGCCAGCGGCGTCACCCGCAAACGGCTGCCCGCCGACAACGACGTGGTGTGCACGCTCTCCGACCCCGCCGTACCGGAGTTGGCGCGGCGCATGGGGACGACGCGCAGCGCCGCCGCGCTGGAGCTGTGGCGGGACCGGCTGGAGGGTTCGGTCGTGGCGGTCGGCAACGCGCCCACCGCGCTGTTCCGGCTCCTGGAAATGCTCGAAGAAGGCGCGCCGCGCCCGGCCGCCGTCATCGGCGTACCGGTCGGGTTCATCGGCGCCGCCGAGTCCAAGGAGGCGCTGGCCGGACACCCGGCGGCGCCCCACCACCTGGTGGTGCGCGGCCGACGCGGCGGCAGCGCCATCGCCGCGGCCGCGATCAACGCGATAGCGAGCGAGGAAGAGTGAGCGAGCAGCAGCGAGAGGCGACGCCCGAGGCGAAGGGCCGGCTGTACGGCGTGGGCCTCGGGCCCGGTGACCCTTCCCTGATGACGGTACGGGCGGTGGAGGTCATCGCCGGGGCCGATGTCGTGGCGTACCACAGCGCCCGGCACGGGCGCAGCATCGCCCGCTCCATCGCCGAGCGGCATCTGCGGCCCGACCACATCGAGGAGCGGCTGGTCTACCCGGTCACCACGGAGGGCACCGACCACCCGGGCGGCTACCGGGGCGCGATGGAGGAGTTCTACACGGAGGCGGCGGCGCGGCTCGCCGCGCACCTGGACGCGGGGCGCACGGTCGCGGTGCTCGCCGAGGGCGACCCGCTCTTCTACGGCTCGTACATGCACATGCACAAGCGGCTCGCCGACCGCTACCCGACAGAGGTGATCC
>NZ_JBVIZF010000038.1:0-59027 GCF_055591805.1 Streptomyces sp. NPDC041200
CCCCCAACCACCCACCACCCCCTTCCACTCCACCACCCACCCCGGAACCACCCCCACCCTCAACGCCCAATACTGGTACGACAACCTCCGCAACACCGTCCAACTCCACCCCACCATCACCCACCTCCTCAACACCGGACACACCCACTACATCGAAATCAGCCCCCACCCCGTCCTCACCACCCCCATCACCCACACCATCGAAACCACCAACACCAACGCCACCACCCACCACACCCTCCGACGCAACCACGGCAACCACACCCAACTCCTCACCACCCTCACCACCGCACACACCCACGGCCTCACCACCAACCAACCCACCACCAACCAACCCACCAACCACCCACACCCCCACACCCCCCTCCCCACCTACCCCTTCCAACACCACCACTACTGGCTGGACGCCACAGCTGGACCTGGCCTTGAGGACGCGGTGTCGGCGGGGCTGGACGAGGCGTCACATCCACTGCTCGCCACCATCGTCGAACTGCCCGACGGGCAGGGTGTGGTGGCGACCGGGCGCATCGGGACCCAGACGCATGAGTGGCTGGCCGGATACCGGCTGGAGGACAGGCCTGTTCTGCCCTCCGTCGCGATCCTCGATCTGGTGTTGTCCACCGGAGAGTTGCTCGGCCTGGATCACCTCGAGGAACTGACGCTGGACAGGCCCCTCGTCCTGCCCGAAGAGGGCGGCGTGGACCTGCGCGTGCAGATCTCCGGCGCGAACGACGACGGCGACCACCCGGTCAGTGTGCACACGCGGACGGCGGGTGTGTGGACGCGCCGGGCGGTCGGCGTGCTGAACGCGTCGCCCGGCACGGCAGCGGCCGAGCGGAGCGTCGCCACAAAACCGGAGCGTGCGGGCGACGACAGCCTCGAACAGCTGGCAGAGCGGCTCAGCGCGGCAGGGTATGACCACGACGGCGTGTTCCAGAGCACCCGCTCGTTCTCCGCGCCCGGCAACGGCGTCGTCCAGGCCCGGACGGCTCTTCCGGACGACGTCGGCGCAAACGGGTTCGGCTTCCATCCGGCGCTGCTGGCCGCCGCCCTCGACGGCGCGCTGGCGACGTCGTCGAAGGAGACGCTGCTCCCGCTGCGGTGCACCGGCGTGCGGCTGCACACGACCGGCGCCACCAGCGCCTTGGTCCACCTGGCCACCCGCGATGACGGCGGGGTTTTTCTCAGCGCCCTGGACGGGACGGGCCTGCCCCTCCTGACGATCGGTTCGCTCACCACCCGGCCGCTCACCGAGGCGGATCTGGCGCTCCCGTCGGGCGGGCCGCTTCACTCGCCGCTCGCGCTGGAATGGACGGAGCTTTCCGCACCGACCGGCGCGGCGGACGTGCCCATGGTGGAGACCCTGGCCGTGGCAGCCGCCTCCGAGGCGGGGCCCGAGGCCGCGCACGCCACCGCGCTGCGGACGCTGCAGGCGGTTCAGCGGTGGCTCGAGCAGGAGCAGGCCGTCGGCGCCCGTCTGGTCGTGCTCAGCCAGGGCGCGGTGTCCGCGGGGCCCGGCGACCCGATCACGGACCTGCCCGCGGCCACGGTCTGGGGCCTCATCCGTGCCGCCCAGAACGAGCACCCCGACCGCCTGCTCCTGCTGGACCACGACAACACTCGGGCGTCCCTCGGTGCGGTGGACGCGACCGTCCGCACGGCGGTCGCGACGGGCGAGGCCCAACTCGCCCTCCGCGAGGGCCGCTGCCTCGTCCCGCGCCTGGCGCCCACCGCCGAAGGCCGAGCCGAGACGCCCCTCGATCCGGACGGGACCGTCCTGATCACCGGCGGCACCGGCACCCTCGCCGCCCACACAGCCCGGCACCTGGTCACCCGGCACGGCGCCCGGCACCTGCTCCTGATCAGCCGCCGTGGCCCCGCCGCCCCGGACGCCGCCCGGATCCGCGACGAACTCACCGCACTCGGCGCCCACGTCACCATCGCCGCCTGTGACGTCGGCGACCGCGACGCCCTGGGCGCCGCGGTGAAGGACATCCCCGGCGCACACCCGCTCACCGCCGTCATCCACACCGCCGGCGTACTCGATGACGCGACCGTCACCAACCTCACGCCCGAGCAGCTGCTCACCACGCTCCGGCCCAAGATCGACGCCGCGTGGCATCTGCACGAGCTGACCGCGGACGCCGACCTGGCCGCGTTCGTCCTGTTCTCCTCCGCCGCGGGAACGCTCGGCACGCCGGGGCAGGCCAACTACGCCGCGGCCAACACCTACCTCGACGCGCTCGCCCACCACCGCCGCGCCCAGGGCCGTCCTGCGGTCAGTCTCGCCTGGGGGCTGTGGGCGGATGCCAGTGAGATGACCGGCGCGCTCAGCGAGGGCGAGGTCGACCGGCTCAACACGACCGGCCTGCGGCCGCTGTCCGTCAGCGAGGCGCTGGAGCTCTTCGACGCCTCGCTGCGCGACGCCGACCATCCGCATCTCGTTCTGACCCGGATCGACCGGTCAGCGGTGCGGCGGCATGCTCAGGACGGGACACTCCCGGTGCTCTTCGAGCGGCTCGCCCCGGGCCGGCTGCGGCAGGCCGACGCGGGCGGCGCGGCGCTGGCCGGGCGGCTGCGCGGCCTGGACGACAAGCGCCGGACTCAGGCGCTGCTGGATCTGGTGCGCGGGCACATCGCGGCCACGCTGGGGCACGAGTCCGCCGCCGACGTCGCCCCGGGGCAGGCGCTCAAGGAGCTGGGATTCGATTCGCTCACCGCCGTCATGCTGCGCAACCGGCTGTCGGCCGCGACCGGCCTCCGGCTCGCGACCACGCTGGTCTTCGACCACCCTTCGGCCACCGCGATCGCGGACCACCTGAGCGAGCACTTCGGCGAGGAGGGCAGGACGGGGGCAGGGGTCCTGCAGCCCGAGCTGGAACGGCTGGAGACCGCCGTGGCCGAGACCGACCTGGACGACGAGGGACGTGATCGGCTCGAAGCCCGGCTGCGGGCGCTGCTGCTGCGGGTCACCGACTCCCGGACGGCGCAGGACGCGAGTGCCGACGACGACCTGGCGTCGGTGAGCGATGACGAGCTGTTCGACGCGCTCGACGAGGAGCTCGGGCTTGCCGGGCTGGACGAACGATGACACGGCGCGCCTAGGAGGGCCGGCTTTCATGGACAAGCACGAGAAGCTCACCGAGTACCTCCGCTGGACGACCGTGGAGCTGCAGAAGACCCAGCAGCGGCTCGCCGACGTCGAGGACGCCCAGCGGGAGCCGATCGCCATCGTGGCGATGAGCTGCCGGTACCCGGGGAACGTCCGGTCCCCCCAGGACCTGTGGCGGCTCGTCGTGGCGGGCGGGGACGCGGTCTCCTCGTTCCCGGGCGACCGGGGCTGGGACCTGGAGGCGCTGTATGACCCGGATCCGGAGCGGGAAGGCACCTGTTACACCCGGGAGGGCGGGTTCCTCTACGACGCCGCCGCGTTCGATCCCGCGTTCTTCGGGATCAGCCCGCGCGAGGCGCTGGCGATGGACCCGCAGCACCGGCTGCTGCTGGAGACCAGCTGGGAGACGTTCGAGAACGCGGGCATCGATCCCGACTCGCTGCGCGGGAGCCGCACGGGCGTGTTCGCCGGGGTCATGTACGACGACTACGGCGCCCGGCTCATGGAGCGCACTCCGAAGGGGTTCGAGGGGTATCTCGGCACCGGCAGCGCGACCAGTGTGGCGTCCGGGCGGATCGCGTACACCCTCGGCCTGGAGGGGCCGGCCGTCACCATCGATACCGCCTGCTCGTCCTCGCTGGTGGCCATGCACCTGGCGGCGCGCGCGCTGCGCGCCGGGGACTGTGAGCTGGCGTTGGCGGGCGGGGTGACCGTCATGGCCACACCCGGCGTGTTCGTGGACTTCAGCAGGCAGCGCGGGCTGGCCCCCGACGGCCGCTGCAAGTCGTTCGCCGCCGGGGCCGATGGCACCGGCTGGGGCGAGGGGGTTGGGCTGCTGCTGCTCGAACGGCTCTGCGACGCGCGCCGCAACGGTCACCCGGTGCTGGCGGTGCTGCGCGGTTCCGCGGTCAACCAGGACGGCGCCAGCAACGGTCTGACCGCCCCGAACGGGCCGTCCCAGCAGCGGGTGATCCGGCAGGCCCTGGCCGAGGGGCTGCTCACGCCGTCGGATGTGGATGTGGTGGAGGGGCACGGCACCGGCACCGTTCTGGGAGACCCGATCGAGGCGCAGGCGCTCATCGCCGCCTACGGCCAGGACCGCCCCGCGGGCCGGCCGCTGTGGCTCGGTTCGGTCAAGTCCAACATCGGGCACACGCAGGGGGCCGCCGGGGTCGCCGGGGTGATCAAGATGGTGGAGGCCATCCGGCACGGGACACTGCCGGTGACGCTGCACGCGGCCGAGCCGTCCCCGCACGTGGACTGGACTGCTGGGAACGTGGCGCTGCTCACCGAGAACCGCGACTGGCCCGCACTTGGCCGGCCCCGCCGCGCGGGCGTCTCCTCGTTCGGCGTCAGCGGGACCAACGCCCACGTCATCGTGGAAGAGGCGCCCGAGGACACCCGGCGGGAAGCGCCGCTCCAGGCCCCGGCCCGCCCCGTCCCGCTGCTCGTCTCCGCCCGCACCGAGGGCGCGTTGCGGCACGCGGCAGGCGATTTGGCCGCGCGGCTGGGCGGTGAACCCGCCCCGCGTCCGCTGGACGTCGCGTACTCCAGTGCCACCACGCGTGCCGCCCTGGAGCACCGCGCGGTCGTCGTCGGCTCGAACGGCGCCGAGCTGACCCGTGGTCTGGAGGCGCTGGCCCAGGGCGGTCTGCTGCCCGGCAACGTGGTGGTGGACCAGGCCGTTCCCGAGCCGGGCGCTCTGGCGTACCTGTTCACCGGACAGGGCAGTCAGCGGCCTGGTATGGGGCGCGACCTGGCCGCCGCGTACCCGGTGTTCGCGGACGCGCTGGCCGAGGTGTGCGCGGAGTTCGACCGGCATCTGCCCCGCCCGCTGCGGGCGCTGATGTTCGCGGCGAAGGATGATCCGGAGGCAGGCCTCCTCCACCAGACCCGGTATGCCCAGCCCGCGGTGTTCGCCGTGGAGACGGCGCTGTTGCGGCTGCTCGGCCACTGGGGGCTGCGGCCCGGCGTCCTGATGGGGCACTCGGTCGGCGAGCTGGTAGCCGCGCACGCCGCCGGAATGCTCGACCTCGCCGACAGCGCCGCGCTCGTGGCGGCCCGTGCGCGGGCGATGCAGCGGGCCCGGCCGGACGGAGCCATGGTCGCCCTGGAGGCGACGGAGGACGAGGTGCGTGCGACGTTGGCCGGCCGCGAGCGCCAGCTCGCGGTCGCGGCGGTGAACGGGCCCCGCGCCACCGTGATCTCCGGCGACGCCGACGCCGCGCTGGCGGTCGCCGAACACTGGCGGGGGAAGGGCCGCCGCGTCCGGCGGCTCACCGTCAGCCACGCCTTCCACTCACCGCACATGGACGACGTCCTGGAGGAGTTCCGCGAGACCGCTGCGCGGGTCAGCTTCGCCGAACCGGCCATCCCCCTGGTGTCCAATGTCACCGGCGAGATCGCGGACCCGGCCCAGATGTGCTCCCCCGACTACTGGGTGGAGCACATCAGGCGGCCCGTGCGGTTCGCCGACGGCATCCGCGCCCTGCGCTCCGCCGGGGTGACCTCCTACCTGGAGGTCGGCCCCGACACCGCCTTGACCACGATGGCGCGGGAGTGCCTGCGCGAGGAGGACGACAGCGCGGGGACCGCGATGCTGGCGCCCGTGATGAACGCCAGGCGCCCGGAGCCGCAGACCGCGCTCGTGGCGGTGGCCAAGGTCCACGCGGCGGGCCACCGGGTCGACTGGTCCGCCCCGTTCGAGGGCTCGGGCGCGGTCCGCGTCGCGCTGCCGAACTATCCGTTCCAGCACCGCGGCTACTGGCTCAACCCCGGCACCGACGGTGCCGCCGGTCACGAGGGGGGACGGCCCTCGTCCCTGGAGTCCCAGTTCTGGGCGGCGGTCGACGATCAGGACGTCGAAGCGCTCAGCGGGACGCTGAGGCTGTCGGCCGAGCAACGTGCCGCCCTCTGCGCGCTGCTGCCCGTGCTGGCCGCCCAACGGCGCCGGGCGCGGTGGCACCACACCACGATGTGGCGTCCGGTCGCCGAGGTGCCCACCACCACCGGTGCGCGCCGCCCCGTCCTGCTGATCACCGGCGACGGAAGCGCAGCGGGAGGCGAACTGACCGCGCAGGTGGCCGGCGCGGTGGGTGACGCGGCCCTGCGTGTCGTCCTGCCGGCGTCCGCCACCAGTGAGGACGACCTCACCGCGATCGTGCGCGACTCGATCCCCGGCGGAAGGGACATCGCCGTCGTCGTGTCGCTGCTGCCGCTGACCGCCGCGCTGCCCAAGGCGCTGGAGCGGGCCGGGGTGGACGCTCCGCTGTGGGTGCTGACCAGCGGCGCCGTGACGGTCGGGCGGCTCGACCCGCCCGCTGAACCGGAGCAGACTGTGGCCTGGGCCCTGGGGCGGGCACTGGCCCCAGAACACCCGCGCCGCGAGATCAAGCTGCTGGACCTCCC
This sequence comes from Streptomyces sp. NPDC041200, assembly GCF_055591805.1. Taxonomy (NCBI): domain Bacteria; kingdom Bacillati; phylum Actinomycetota; class Actinomycetes; order Kitasatosporales; family Streptomycetaceae; genus Streptomyces; species Streptomyces sp. NPDC041200. The sequence goes on from NZ_JBVIZF010000038.1 coordinate 6,521, forward strand.
CCGTGTGCTGGACGAACAGACGCGGCGGCGGCTGGTCGAGCTGCTCGCCGCGGCTCCCGCCGACGACCTCCTCGCGTTGCGCGGGACAGGGCTGTTCACCGCGCGGCTGGTGCGGGTCCCCCTGCCGGAGGCGAGCGGCCGGCCCGGCTGGCGGCCGGAGGGAACGGTGCTCCTGACCGGCGGTACGAGCCAGCTGGGCGGGCACATCGCCCGCTGGCTGGCCGAACGCGGTGCCGAACGGCTCGTGCTGCCCGTCCCTGTGCACGAGGACCCGGCGGGTTTCGCCCTGTTGCGCAAGGAGCTGGCGGAACTCGGCGCCGACGTGACGCTGACCGGCCTCGACCCCGCCGACCGCGACGCACTCGCACGCCTGGTCCGCGAAACGCCGCCCACCGCGGTGGTGCACGTCGCCGAGACCACCGTGGAGGGAACCGCGCAGGCGGCCGTGGTCGACGAGGTCACGGCGCAGCTGGAGCTGTCCGCCTTCGTGGTGTGCGTCCCGGGCGTGGGCGCCCTCGCCGATGCGGGGTCCCGTGACACCGTGTCGGCCCACGCGCGCCTGGAGGCGCTGGTCCGGCGGCGTCGGGAGCGGGGCGGTCCCGCGCTGTGGCTGGAGCTGGGGGTGCCGGACTGGGACGTGGCGGCGGAGGCGCTGTCCCTGGCGTCCCGGGCCGGCCTCTGGGCGGTGACGGTGGCCGACCTCGACCCGAAGGCCGCTTGGTGGCTCCGCTCCAGCCGTCTGTTCCAGGAGCTGCCCGAGTTCGCCGGCGCCGCCGGCGCCCGGGCCACCGGGCCGGACCGGACGCTGCTCGACCGGCTCGCCGCCGCCGACCAGGACGAGCGGACCGCGATCCTCCTGCACACCGTACGGGCCCAGGCCGCCGACATCCTCGGCGTCGGTCCGGGCGACAGCCTCGCCCCGGACGCCGACCTGCTCGCCCTTGGCCTGTCGTCCTTCGCCGCGCTCGAACTGAGCACCCGGTTGCGCACGGCGGGCCTGGAGGTGTCGCCGAGCCAGATCTTCGACCACCCGACCCCGGCCCGACTCGCCGCGGCCCTGCGCCCGCAGTCCTAGATCCCGGCCCACCCACCCGGTCCTCACCGACCACCGACTCCTCAAGGGGACACTCCTATGCTTCACGACGTCGTCATCGTCGGCGCCGGACCCGTCGGACTCATGCTCGCCTGCGAGCTCCGCCTCGCGGGCACGGCAGTCGTCGTCCTGGAAGGCCGCTGTGAACCGGACGCGCACGCGCCGGGCGTGGCCATCAACGGCGGGGTCATCGAGCTGCTGGAGATGCGCGGGCTGATGGACGCCTGCCGCGCTGACGGCTTCGAGTTCCCGATGGCCCACTTCGCGCACATCTGGCTGGACCCGGCGCAGCTCGCCGGCCGCTACCCGTACAACTTCGCGATGCCGCACTCCCGCCTGATCCACCACCTCACCGAACGCGCGCGGTCGCTCGGCGCGGACCTGCGCTTCGGGCACCGCGTGCACGGCGTGGCCCAGGACGCGGACGGGGTCGATATCCGGTTCGAGGGCCCGGACGGTGAGGGAGTGGTGCGCGGCCGCTACCTGGTCGGCTGCGACGGTGTGGACAGCGTGGTCCGCCAGGCGGTCGGCATCGAGTTCGCGGGAGAGGAGCGGCCCTTCCACGGGACGGTCGCCGACTTCTCCATCGAGCCGGACAGCGTTCTGGGCCAGCACATGGGCGCGAAGGAGTATCCCGCCGGGCTCTTCGCGGTGAGCCCGATCGGCGCCGGCATGGTCCGGGTGCTGACCGGCGAGTTCGGCGTCGAGCCCCCCAGCCGGGTCGGCGCCCCGCCGCTGGCCGAGATCCAGGCCGCCGTGCGCCGGCTCGCGGGTGTGGAGTTCACCAGTGGCGAACCGGCCGGGGCCACCCGGTGGTTCGATGTGACGCGGCTCGCCGAGCGCTACCGCGCGGGGCGGGTCTTTTTGGCGGGGGAGGGAGCGCACACCCACTTCCCGCTGGGCGGGCAGGCGCTCAGCACCGGCATGGACGACGCGGTGAATCTCGGCTGGAAGCTCGCGGCGGACCTCGCCGGGTGGGCGCCGGAGGGGCTGCTCGACACCTATGAGGCCGAGCGCCGTCCGGTCGCCCAGCGGGCGTGCCTGACGGCCCGCGCGCAGGTCGCGCTGCTCAACCCGCTGACGGAGCTGCGCGAGGTGTTCGCGGAACTCGTGCGGTTCCCGGACGTCAACGAGTACTTCGTGAGGATGGTCGGGGGCACCGACACCCGCGTCCCCTTCGAAGGGGATGATCCTCATCCGCTGCTGGGCCGCCGGATACCGGGGGTGGCCGCCGCGGTCCAGGCCGTTCCCGAGCTGGCCGGGGCGTGGGCGGCCGGCCGGGGCGTCCTGCTCGACCTGAGCGACGGCCCCGGAGACGGCGGTGTGGACATCACCGGCTGGACCGACCGGGTTTCCCTGATCCGTACGAAGCCGCTCGCCAACGTCGAGGCCGAAGCGGTCCTGCTCAGGCCGGACGGCCGGGTCGTGTGGGCGGCGCGGCCCGGGGACGGCGGCGAGGGTCTCGCCGAGATCCTCACGACGCGCTTCGGCGCCCCGGCCACCGCATAGAAGTGATCACTTAGGGCTGCTTAAGCCGCGCCGTGCAGCATGGCCCTGGCAGCTGAAAAGAGGACGAGGCATGACCGTCTACCTTCACTCGGCCGGGACAGTGCTGCCCGGCCCGGCCATAGGCATCGCGTCTTTGGCCAAGAAGTTCAACCTGCCCTCCGTGTGGGAGCAGTGGGTGGAGTCCTTCATCGACACCCCGGCCCGGCACTACTCGGTCGACCTGGACTCCGGAGAGCTCCGGTTCTCCCTCGCCGATATCGCCACGACCGCCGGGGAGCGGGCGCTCGCCGCCGCCGGGACCGCGCCGTCCGAGGTGGATCTCATCATCATGGGCACCTCCTCGCCCGACATGCTCATGCCCGCCACGGTCAACGTCGTCGCCGACCGGCTGGGCATCAACGACGTGGCCACGTACCAGCTGCAGTCGGGATGCGCGGGCGCGATCCAGGCACTGGACGTGGCGCGTCGGCTGCTGGGTTCCGGCGAGCACCTCACCGCGCTGGTGATCGGCGCCGACTCCTGCGCCAAGCACCTCGACCTCTCGGTGGACGTCAGCTCACTGCCGCCCGACGAGCAGGTCAACGGCGTGCTGTTCGGCGACGGCGCCGGGGCGGCCGTGCTCGGCACCGAGCCGGGGCCGCACGGAGTCGAGCTGCTGCGGACACAGGTGCGGTGCGTCGGGCTCGGGCGCAAGCCCGGCCAGACCCTGAACTGGTTCGGCGGGGCCGACCGCCACCTGGACCGGCCCGCCGCCGTCGAGGACTACAAGGCGGTCCAGGACGCGGTCCCGCCCCTGGCCGTCGAGGCGCTGGAGGAGATGCTCCACGCGCTGGACTGGGACCGGGGCGAACTGGACTACGTACTGCCGCCGCAGCTGTCGGGACGCATGACCGACGCGATCCACGCCCGGCTGGATGTGCCGGACGCCCAGGAGGTCAGCTGTGTCCGGGAGACCGGCAACACCGGCAACGCCCTGCCGTTCTTCCAGCTGGAACGGCTGCTGCCGCGCATGATCGCCGGTGACCGCGCGGTGGGCGTCGCGATCGAGTCCAGCAAGTGGATCAAGGCCGGGTACGCGCTGGAGAAGGTGGCCGCGTGACGCTGGCCGAACTGCACACATCAGGACGGCTGGCTGCCTCCTATCCGCTGGTCCAAGGCCTGCTGGCCGATCTCGACGACGAGGAGCTGGACAGGGCCGGACGCCTCCTCGCCCGGCTCGACCCCGCCGAGGTACTGGACGCGCACCCGGCCACCCCGGTGCTCGGGGTCGCGGTCACCGGGCACCGCACGCTCGGCCCGCTGGTCGCTCCGCTCACCGCACAGCTGGCTCGCCACGGCCTGCTCATGCGATCGCACCTGTCCGACTTCGACGCCTACGTCTTCGACCTCGGCGACCCGAAGAGCACGCTGTACGAGGCCGAGCCCGACCTTGCCCTGTGCGTGCTCGACCCCGACATGGTGTTCGACGAGGTACCGGTGCCGTGGACGGCAAAGGACGCCGAACGGGCCCTGGAGGCCCTGGTCGCCAGGGTGCGGGGCCTCGCGGCCGCCTTCGACCGGCAGGCCGGGGCCACCCTGGTGCTCAACACCCTCCCGATGCCCCGGCGGTTCACCGCCCAGCTCGTCGACCACCGCTCGCGCGCCCATCTCGGCGCGGCGTGGCGCACGGCCAACATCCGGCTGCTGGCACTGGGTGAGGAGATTCCCTCGGTGATCACAGTGGACCTGGATCCGCTGCTGGCCGATGGCATCCGAGCCGAGGACGCCCGGCTCGGCCGCTACGCCAAGACCGGCCTGTCCCCCGCCCTGCTGGCCCAATACGCCCGCGAAGTCGGCCACATCGCCCGCCATCTGACGGGGCGCACCAAGAAGGCGCTGGTCTGTGACCTGGACGGCACGCTGTGGGGCGGGGTGCTCGGCGACGACGGGCTGGAGGGCATCGAGGTCGGCGAAGGGCTGCGCGGGGAGGCGTTCACCGCGTTCCAGAACGTGGTCAGACAACTGGGCTCCCAGGGCGTCCTGCTGGCCGTGGCGAGCAAGAACGACCCCGAGCCGGTCGAGGAGGCGCTGCGCCGCCACCCCGGCATGGCCCTGCGCCCCGACGACTTCGTCCAGGTGACGGCGAACTGGCGGGCCAAGCCCGACAACCTCCGCGACCTGGCGCAGGACCTCAACCTCGGCGTGGACTCCTTGGTCTTCACCGACGACAGCGCCTACGAGTGCGGGCTCGTCCGGCACGCGCTGCCCGGCGTCGCGGTCGTCCGGCTGGACGAGGAACCCGCCCGGCACATCGAACGGCTGCTGCACGACGGGTGGTTCGACACCCGCGAGCTGAACGCCGAGGACCGCGCCCGCCCCTCCCGGTACCGGGAGGAGAAGGTCCGGCACACGTTCCTCAGCTCGTTCGACTCGATCGCCGACTACCTGCGCGAGCTGGACGTCTGGGTGCGGCTCTCGCCGGTGGCCGAGGAGGAGATTCCCCGGGCGGCGCAGCTGACCCTGCGCACCAACCAGTTCAACGCGACCGTGCTGCGGTGCCGGCCGCCGCAGGTGCGTGAGGCCGCCGCCGGTCCTGGCCGGCGCGTGCTCGGCATCCACGCCGGGGACCGCTTCGGTGACCACGGCATGGTCGGGGTGATCTTCACTCGCGAAGCGGGCGACACCGTGCGCATCGACAACTTCGTCCTCAGCTGCCGGGTGTTCTCCCGCGGCATCGAGACGGCGTGCCTGAGCGCGGTGCTGGCGGATGCGAGGGCCGCCGGATCGCGCGCGGTCGAGGCGGTCTACCGGCCCGGCCCGAAGAACTCGGCGGTGCGGGCCTTCTACCCCGACCACGGCTTCGCCCTGTCCGGCGAGGAGGACGGCGTCCTCACCTTCCGGCACGACCTGTCCGACCCCGCCGGCCTCGTCGCGCCGCCCACGCACATCCGATTCACCGAGTCTCTGGGGGAGAGCCGTTGACCACCATCGACAGTTTCCTGGTCCTGGTCCGGGACGAGATCGGGCTGGACGTCGGGCCCGAACACGCGCACGTGCCGCTCGACCAGGTCCCCGGCTGGGACTCGTTGCACCTGCTGGTCCTGCTCACGGCGCTGGAGCGGCAGACCGGGCGGTCGATCTCGCTGCCGGAGGTGCTGGAGGCCGACAGCCTCCACAAGATCCACGAAGTGGCGGTGCGGGCATGACGATCAGGCCGCTCGCCAAGGAGCGACGCCCCACGCTGTACTTCCTCCGGGAGATCAGGCCGTTCGCGCCGGTCCACCTCGACACCGAGGTGGACATGACCCGGATCAAGGCCCACCGGACAAGGGCCCGTGAGGCGGGCCGCCACTACTCGTGGCTGAGCTATGTGCTGCTGGTGGCCAGCCGCGCCCTGGCGGCCCACCCGGAGGCCAACGCCGCGATCCGCGGGGGCTTCCGCCCGAAGATCGCCCGGTTTCCCTCGGTGTACGGCAAGTTCACGATGGACCACACCGTGAACGGGCAGCGGGTGGTGCTGTCGGCCGTCCTCCCGCACCTTCAGGTCACCGGCCTGGACGAGATCCAGCGGCAGGTCGACCACTACGTACGCGGTGACGCCGAGCAGCTCCCGGAGTTCGCCGGGGCCCGCCTGATCCAGCGTCTGCCCCTGCTGATCGGCGGCGCGGCGTACCGTTCACGCATCCGTCCGCTCCGTACCCGGGCCGCCACCATCGGATCGTTCGCGGTCACCTCGCTGTCGCACAGCGCGGTGGACGGGTTCCACTCCACCGGCGGGTCCACCGTCACGCTGGGCCTGGGCCGGATCGCCGACCGGCCCGTGGCGCGCGAGGGTGAGGCGGTCGTCGCGCCCGTGATGCGGCTGAACCTCACCTTCGACCACCGTGTGATCGACGGCGCCGAGGCCGCGGACCTGCTGACGGACATCAAGAAGTCCATGGAGGACTTCCGGGAGGACACGCCCGCGGGGGATCTTGGCACCAATGACGTGGGCGAGCTGAAGCAGTTCGTGCTGGCCCACACCAAGGGGCAGAAGATCCTCGGCCACGAGGACGTCCTGGCCCGCATCCGCACCGACGGAGACGGCGACGGCTCGTGGACGGCGGAGTGGTCCCGGTCCGCGGGGGAGCTGGAACGTCAAGGGCAGCTGCTGGACTCCTGCCGTCACTACGCCATGGCCCGGTTCCCGTTCGTGGACGGCCCCGCCCGGCGGCAGGCGCTGGAGGATGCCGTCCGGACGTTCGAGCAGTGGCGCCGTGCGGACCAGGACATCGAACGGCTGGAGCTCGATCTCCCGGAAGGGCGCGTCGTCGCGTGGGCGACCGGTCTGTCCGACGGGGTACGACGGCCGGTGATGGTCGTCAGCGGCGGCATCGTGACGGTCAAGGAGGCGTGGGCGCCGACGCTGGCCGCCATCCGCCGGCTCGGTATGGCCGGGATCATCACCGAGATGCCCGGAGTGGGCGAGAACACCCTGCGCTATGACAAGGACAGCTGGCAGATGCTGTCCCGCCTGCTCGACCACGTGAGCGACCGGGCCGACACGGCGAACTCCCACATGCTGGCGCTGAGCTTCAGCGGCCACATGGCGCTGCGCTGCGCGCTGGAGGACAGCAGGATCCGGGCGGTGCTCACGGCCGGAGCGCCCGTCCACGACTTTTTCTCCGACCGACAGTGGCAGGCCAGGTTGCCTAAGCTCACCGTGGACACTCTGGCGCATCTGACGGGTGAGAAGCCGGGGGCCGTGCTCGAGCGGATACGGGAGTGGGCGCTGCGGCCCGAGGAGCTCCGCGCGCTGGACATCCCGGTTCGCTACGTCGCCTGCGCGCGGGATGAGATCATCCCGGGATCGGATGTCGCCCTGCTCCGTGAGCACGTCCGCGACCTCGAGATCCTCACGCACGACGACGTGCACGGGGCTCCGTCTCACGCCGCCGAGACGCAGCTGTGGCTGATCCGGTCGCTGCTGCGGACCGTCGGCGGGAGAGCCCCCATGGCCGCCGTCATCGGCCTGCTCTACCGCCTGGCCCGGCTGCGTGCCTCTTCCCCGGGGTGAGATCCCGTGGGCTGGCGGTCTGCTTCTGGCGGCCGCCGGTTCAGCGGGCCGGTTCGGGCAGGCCCAGGGAGGTCTTCTCCAGCGCGAGGCGAATCGAGTCCGACAGCGGTGTGTCCTGCCCCGAGTCGATCCAGAACTCGATCGCCACGCGGACCGCGCTGACCACGGTCGCGGCCATCAGCCGCGGGTAGATGTCGGCGTCGGCGTCCACGCCCAGGCGTTCGGCGATGCCCGCGGCCAGCGCCGCCTCGCGCGCCGCGTGCACCTTGAGGTACTCGCTGCCCAGCGGGGAGGCCGCCACAGCGAGCCGCACCTTGCTGACCAGGTCCCGGTCGCGCGTGTCCCCGGCCATGAGGGCGCTCAATGTGGCGTTGACGACCGCGGCCCACAGCGGCTCGTCGCTCGGGCGTTCCCGGAGGTACTCCTGGATCGCCGCGGACCGGTCGAGGTCAACGCCGTAGATCGCCTCGTTCTTGCTGCGGAAGTAGTTGCTGAACGAGCGCGTGGACATCCCGGCCCTGGCCGCGATGTCCTCGACCCGGACGTTCTCCCATCCGCACTCGACCGCCAGGCTGAGGGCGGCTTCGCTCACCGCCCGACGCACGGCGGCGGTCTTGCTCTCGCGAACCGTTGGTGACACGGCCCCAGCATCCCACAGCTGTGCGGAGTGCGCAGATTCCTGCCCCGTCCGCACCGCGTTATGGTCCACGGTCGCGGCGGCGATGTGTTTTCAGTCCTCTTTTAGGGGGGTGGGGTGGACTGGGTGAAACAGCGTCAGCCATCCACGGGGGTATGCCGTGCGCGTCCTGTTCACTCCGTTGCCCTCCAAGACCCATCTTTACCATCAGGCTCCGCTGATCTGGGCCTTCCGCACCGCGGGGCACGATGTGCGCGTGGCCTCGCAGCCGGCGCTCACCCCGACGACGATCGGCATGGGGCTGCCCGCCGTGGAGGTTGGGGAAGGCTACGACTTCATGGGCGGCATGGTGAAGCTCAGGAGCGGCAACAGTTTCAGCCCGGCGCAGCTGGAGGCGATGTCCCCCGGGGAGAAGAAACGCCTCAGGGACGAGCGGTTCACGCCCGTGGTCGAGCTGGCCACCAGGATGGCGCCCGGCCTCATGGCGTTCGCCGAGCGCTGGCGTCCCGACCTGATCGTCACCGACCCGATCGTGATGGCCGCTCCCCTGGTCGCGGCGGCGCTGCGCATCCCGCTCGTGCGCAAGATCTGGGGTCCCGACATCATCTACGGCCACCCGCTGCAGGGGCAGCCCGTCGACGGCACCGAGCGCGAAGCGTGGCCCACCGGGCTGGGCGAGCTGTTCGACCGGTACGGGGTCGAGGTGCGCAACGACTACCCGCTGCGCACCGTCGACCCCTGGCCGCCCAGCCTCAAGCAGTTCGGCCGCCCCGACGGTCGCGTGCCCGAGCGCTACATCCCCTACAACGGGGCGGGTACCGTCCCGGAGTGGGTGCTTGAGCCTCCCGGGCGTCCCCGCGTGTGCGTCACCTGGGGAACGACCAACAGCGTCCTCGGCGGTGACCCCTCTTTGCTGCCGCGCGTGGTCGGCGCGCTCACCCGGCTCGACATCGAGCTGGTGGTCGCGGTCGCCCCCGCCGACCGGGCGCAACTGGGCGAGCTGCCCGGTAACGTGCGGGTCGCGGAGAACCTGCCCATCAACCTGCTGCTGCCGAGCTGTTCGGCGATCGTCAACCAGGGCGGAGCCGGGTCGGTGCTGACGGCGGCGCACCTCGGGGTGCCGCAGGTGCTCATCCCGGAGACGGCGGAGACGCCGATGATCTCGCTCGCCTTCGCCGGTGGCGGCTCCGCCACTGTTCTCGAGGCCGCCACCGTGGACGCCGACGCGATCGCGTCCGCTGTGACCACCGCCTGCACGGACGAGGTGATCGGGGCGGCCGCCCGGAAGATGCGTGAGGAGATCGCCCAGATGCCCTCGCCCGCCGAGGTCGTCCACACCCTTGAGAATCTTGTCGCGCGCTGACGAGCCCCTGGCCGCTCAGAGCCCCAGCCGGAGGAAACCGTTGCGTATCCTGTTCACTCCCGTCGCCGCCACGACCACCCCCCTCTTCCACATGGTGCCGCTGGCCTGGGCCTTCCGGGCGGCCGGGCACGATGTGCGGGTGGCCGCGCAGCCCGAACTGAGCCAGGCGATCATCGACGTCGGGCTGCCGGCCGTCGAGGTCGGTCACGGCTACGAGATCATGGACGGCGTGCTGCGGTCACGCGGTGGCCGTCGCGTGATCGAGGCGCCGGCCGGCCAGTGGGCCGACAGCGGCCTGGCGGACCCCGTCGAAGCCGGCAGGCCCCCCGCTGACGAGCACGCCGATCTGCGGGACGCGGCCATGGCCCCGCTGGTGGAGGCCGCCGCCCGGATGGCGCCGGATCTGCTGCGGTTCACCGAGCGCTGGCGGCCGGACTTGCTGGTCACCGACTCGATGGTGTTCGCGGTCCCGTTGGTCTCGGCGCTGCGGGGGGTGCCGCTGGTCCGGCAGACCTGGGGCCCCGACGTGATGCGCATGGTCAGTCAGCCGCTTCAGGGCCAGGCCGCTGGCGGCGATGTCCGCGCCGAGTGGCCCACGGGGCTGCCCGAGCTGTACGACCACTACGGGGTGGAGGTCCGCAACGACTATCCGGTCCGCACCGTCGACCCCTGGCCCAGCAGCCTCCAGTTCCCCGGCCTGAGCGGGCGGCTGCCCATGAGGTTCATCCCGTACAACGGCGCGGCCGCCGCCCCGGACTGGGTGCTGGAGCGCCCCGGCCGTCCCCGGGTGTGTGTCACCTGGGGCACCTCCACCGCCGCGCTCGCCGGTGACGAGGCGTTCATGCTGCCCCGGGTCGTCGAGGGGCTCGCCGGTCTCGATGTCGAGGCCGTGCTCGCGATCAGCGCGGATGACCGCAGGAAGCTCGGCGCGCTGCCCTCCAACGTCCGTGTGGCCGAGAACATCCCGCTGCACCTGTTCATGCCGACCTGCGACGCCATCGTCCACCAGGGCGGCACCAGTTCGCTGCTGACCGCGGCCTGCCATGGCCTTCCCCAGGTCATGATGCCGCAGACGGCCGACAATCCGTTCAACGCCGCCAACTTCGCGGCCAGCGGCGCCAGTGTCACGCTCGACGCGGCCGTGACGGGTGCCGGTGAGGTCGCCGCGGCGGTCACCGGGGTGCTCACCGAGCAGACCTGCCGGGTGGCGGCCGAGAAGGTACGCGAGGAGATCGCCCAGATGCCTCCTGCGGCCACCATCGTCCGCTCCCTTGAGGAGCTGGCCCGGACCCAGGGATGAGGAGCAGGGGGGAGGAGGGGTGCCCGAGCGTGTCCGGCACCCCTCCTCCCCCGGTGCTTCCAGGGCGCGCGGGCCGGCCTTGGCCGCGCGCCCTGCGTCAGCCGATGCCCTGCGCGAAGGTGAAGAAGCCGTGCGGGTCGTAGGTGTGCTTCGCTGTGACCAGCCGCGGGTAGTTCTCCGCGTAGTACGCCTGCCGCCAGTCCTCCAGGTCGGGGTCGATGTAGTTCTGGTAGGTCTCATGGGTCGAGTACCGGTCGGTGATGGAGAAGGCACGGTTGATCCAGGCGCGGGCCGCCGTCCGTTCCTGCTCGTTGTCCATCACCGCGGGAAGTACCGTCGCCCAGTCCACCGAGAACCGGGCGTCCCGGTGGACGTACGCGGTCGCGGTCCGTGGCACCTCGGAGGAGGCTCCGCCGAGGGCGAACAGGTGGACGAACCGGATGTGGCCGGCCCGGCGGTCGGCGTCGAAGGCACTGAGGATCTCGTCCACCCCAACGGACGGGATGTCCTCTTTGAACAGGCGTGAGCGATCGATCTGGAAGCCGGCCCTGGGCAGGGTGGCGTCGGGGTTCTGCCCTACCCGGTGGCACTGGGCGACGGTCTTGTCCGAGCACTTGAACCAGGACATCATGCCGTCGCGGAACCCGAGGTCCTGCACGTCGCGGCCGGCCGGAGCGTGGCCGATCGTCGAGATCAGGGCGTCCAGGTGCGGTTTGAGGTCCTCGGGCGAGCCGAGGAAGGTGCCGTCGGTCATCAGGAGCGGCGTGCCCTCGGGGCTCGCGTTGAAGAGCCCGAGCAGGCACCGGCCGCCCAGCTGCCGGGGTGCGCTGGGCAGCCAGCGCTGCCAGCCCTCCACCACGTCCTTGACGTGGTCCCAGGCCCAGGCCAGCGTGTAGTTGACCATCCGGGGGGTGAGGCTGTTGCGTCGTTCGTAGCGGGTGACGATGCCGAAGTTGCCGCCCCCGCCGCCGCGCAGGGCCCAGAACAGATCCGGGTTCTCCTTCTCGGAACAGTTGACCACCTGGCCGTCGGCGAGCACGGCCTGCACGGATTCCAGCGAGTCGCAGCCGAGGCCGAGCGCCCGGGTCTGCCATCCGATGCCGCCCCCCTGCAGGTAGCCGCCCATCGCCACGGTCGGGCAGATCCCGGAGGCGAGCCCGATGCCGTGTGAACCGGCGGCGTCGACGAGGTCGGTGAGCTGGGCGCCGGGGCCCACGACCGTGGTCCGCTCGCCCACCTTGATCCCGTTCAGCTTGGACACGTCGATGACCAGGCCCTTGGTGGTGGAGTACCCGCCGTAGCTGTGCCCTCCGCTGCGCGCGACCGCGGGAGTGCCGTTGTGCTGGGCGAAGGCCAGACACGTCCGGACGTCGCTGACGGTCTCGCAATAGGCCACCGCGGCCGGGTGGACCGCGTCGAACGTCGCCCGGTGCAGCTGCTTGGCCAGGTCATAGCCGCTGTCTGAGGGCAGTACCAGGCGGCCTGTCAGCCTCTTGTGCAGTCGCTCCCATTCGGTGTTCACCGCCAGGGCGCTGCCTTCGGTCCCCACGGCACCGAGGCCGGCCGCGGCCAGCGCGGCCACTCCGCCCTTCAACACTGCTCTTCGTGTAGACACGCATTCCCCCATGCTGCGTTTGGTTTGAGTGGCACTCAGTATGGGGAAGGGGGCTAAATCCGTGCTTGGGCATTCAGGCGCTCGGTGACCAGGCGCACGATCGCCTCCCGGTGGCTGGCCAGGAAGAAGTGTCCGCCTGGGTAGACGCGCAGCTCGAACCCGGCCCTCGTGTGCTGTTCCCACGCGCGGGCGTCCTCGAGCGTCACCTTGGGATCGTTTGCTCCGGTGAGGGCCGTGATGGGGGCGTCCAGCCGTACGTCCCCGGTCAGCCGGTAGGTCTCCGCGGCCTTGTAGTCGGCACGGATCGCGGGCAGCGCCAGCCGCATGAGTTCCTCGTCGCCGAGGGCGCGGGCGTCGGTGCCCTCGAGTTTCGCCAGCTCCGCGAGGAGACGGTCGTCGTCGAGGAGGTGCGCGAGCTGGCCTGCGGGCCGTGCGGGCGCCCGTCGCCCCGAGGCGAACAGCCGGATGGCCTTCGCTTCGGGAACGGCCTCGATCCGGCGCATCAGCTCGAACCCGAGCGTCGCCCCCATGCTGTGCCCGAACAGGGCCACCGGCCGGTCGAGGTAGGGGCGCAGGTTGTCGAAGGCCGCGTCGGCCAGGGCGCCCATTTCCTCGATGCACGGTTCCCTGCGCCGGTCCTGGCGGCCCGGATACTGCGTTGCCAGCACGTCCAGGCGGGCGCCGAGCGCCTGGGCGAGGGGGAGGAAGTAGGAGGCTGAGCCGCCCGCGTGGGGAAGGCACACCAGCCGTATCGGCGCCTCTTCGGACTCCGGCACGAACCTCCTGAACCAGTGTGCCCTCTGGGTGGCGGACACCGTCATCCGTTTCCTCTTCTTCCGTGTCGCTTCAGCTCCGGCCGGCGATCCCGTGTTGGTTTGGGGCCTCTTCCGCGCCTACCAGAGGGAACTGAGGCAGGTCAGCAGGCTCCGTGTCTGGACGTTGAGGTAGTTGGTGTGCAGCCGCATCGCCAGGATCTGACGCAGCGTCATCCAGCGGAAGTCCGGGTGGGGTTCGAGGGCTCCGGGGTCGTCGCATTCGACGACCATGTAGCGGCATTGCGCGTGGTAGAACCGGCCGCCCTCCTCCGACAGCTCCACGTCGTAGCGGACGTTGTCGGTCGCTTTGAGCACGTAGTCCAGGAAGCGGGGGCGCCGTTCGGGCGGTTCGTCGGCGTAGTTGACGGGGCTGCACTGGACGGTGGGGCCGAGTTCGACGACGTCCAGGAATCCCGGCTCGACGGAGGCCTGCATGAGGATGTGCAGCACTCCGTCGATGCGCGCGGTCAGGAAGGCGACGATACCGGTGTCGCAGGGGGCCAGCAGGGGCTGGGACCAGGCGGTGACCTCGCGCTGGCCGCTTTCCACCGAGACGCCGATGACCTTGAAGTGCTTGCCCTCCCGGTGCGCGATGTCGTCCTCGGAGACCTGCCAGTCGCGCAACGCGGACAGCGGGACGCGATCGAGGCGCACGTCGGTCTCGGTCCGCACGTCATTGAGCCAGCTGAAGATTTCGACGCGGGTGTGGCGGCCGTCTGCCTCGCCCGCTTGGAGCGAGCGGCGCAGGTCGGCCGCGAACGCCGGGTCGGGAGCGTCGTCCACCAGGTCCTCCGGCCAGTCGGAGGCCGCTATCGGCAGGCAGGCCAGGACCGTCCGGGAGTCCATGTTGATCAGATTGGGCTCGGCCATCAGCCGCCGGATCTGGCCGAAGGTCAGCCAGCAGAAGTTGTCGCGGGCGGGCACCTCGCCGGTGGTCTCGATGACCATGTTGCGGTTGCGTTTGCCCAGGAACCAGGTGCCCTGCTCGGACTGCAGCACGTCGGTGATCACCCGGCCGCGGCTGGAGCGCAGGAAGTGTTCCAGGTATGGCGTGGACGCCCCGCCGTGCACCTTGCTGTAGTTGCTCTTGGTGGCCTGCACGGTCGGGGAGAGCTGGAGCTGCCGGCGGTTGCCCGGTTCGACCTTGGCCTGCATCAGGAAGTGCAGGACGCCGCCGAACTCCTTGGCCACCAGGCCGAGAATGCCGACCTCGGGCTGGTTGATGAGCGGCTGTTGCCAGGACAGGGGCCGTGGCCCGCCCCGGGTGATGTCCATGCCCTCGACGCTGAAGAACTTGCCGCTGTCGTGCGCCAGGGTGCCGTTGCCCTCGGTGAGGTGCCAGCCCTTCAGCTGGGCGAACGGGACCCGCTCGACCCGCGTTTGGGCCCTCTCCTCGCACCGGGCGAGCCACGCGGCGAATTGCTCGTTCGTCGTCGCCACCCCACCGGTGGCCAGGCCCGACCGCAGGAGACGAGCCCCGTCGCAGAGGTTTCCGGTCCGCGGTCCCGGCTGACTGAGGATGCCACTCATGACTCGCCCTTCCCTGAAACCGCTGCTCCCCTGGGTGCGGGCTCGGCCCGTGCGGAGACCACATCTCGGCCCGGCATATTCTGCCGGCCCTCAGTAAAACGAGCCTTAAATTCTCCGGGCCTCCTATTCGGTGGTGTGCGGGCGCCGCTTTTGGGCTGACGGCTTTTAGAACGGGCCAAGTCCGCTGTAAGCAGCGAGTGCGAACATTTTGGGCTGTGCCCTGTGTCACCGGCACTCGCGGACGGAATTCGTATTGCGGCATCACATGCTGAGGGATTACAGGGAGGCAGCCCGATGAACCCCGACTCGGTTGAGCTTGGTCCGGCGGCGAACGAGGAGCGGCTGCGTGACTACCTGAAGCGGACGACGGCCAATCTCCGCCAGACCCGGCGGCGTCTTAGGGAGGCCGAGGACCGGGAGCGCGAGCCGATCGCGGTGGTGGCCATGGGCTGCCGGTTCCCCGGCGGCATCTCCTCTCCCGAGGAGCTGTGGGACCTGCTGGTGGCCGAGAAGGATGCCGTCACGGGCCTTCCCTCCGACCGCGGTTGGGACGTCGAGGACATGTACGACCCGGACCCTGATGCTCCGGGCAAGTCCTACGCCCGCGAGGGCTCGTTCATCTCCGATGCCTCACGGTTCGATGCGGAATTCTTCGGGATCAGCCCGCGCGAGGCGCTGGCGATGGACCCGCAGCAGCGGCAGATCCTTGAAGTCGCGTGGGAGACGTTCGAGCGGGCGGGGATTCCGCCGTCCTCGCTGCGCGGAACCCGCACCGGGGTGTTCATCGGCAGTGTCGGCCAGACGTACAACATGAGCCTGCTGCCCAGCAAGGAGAAGGTCGAGGGCTACATCCTGACGGGCACGCAGGCCAGCATCATGTCCGGCCGCATCGCCTACTCCTACGGTCTTGAGGGCCCGGCGCTCACCGTGGACACCGCCTGCTCCTCGTCGATGGTGGCCCTCCACCTGGCGATCAAGGCGCTACGCGCCGGCGAGTGCGAGCGGGCGCTGACGGGCGGCGTGACCATCATGGCCACCACCGCCTGGTTCACCGAGTTCAGCAGGCAGCGGGGGCTGGCCCCCGACGGGCGGAGCAAGCCCTTCGCGGCCGCCGCCGACGGCATCGGCTGGGGCGAGGGCGTAGGTCTGCTGCTGCTTCGGCGGCTGTCGGACGCGCAGCGCGACGGTGACCAGATCCTCGCCGTCCTGCGGGGGTCTGCGGTCAACTCCGACGGCGCCAGCAACGGTCTGACCGCGCCCAACGGCACCTCCCAGCGGCGTGTCATCGAGCAGGCGCTGGCCGACGCCCGCCTGACCTACAGCGATGTCGACGCGGTCGAGGCGCACGGCACCGGCACCGCGCTGGGCGACCCGATCGAGGCGCACGCGCTGTTGGCCACCTACGGGCAGAACCGGCCCGCCGACCGGCCGCTGTGGCTCGGCTCGGTGAAGTCCAACATCAACCACCCGCAGGGCGCGGCTGGCGTGGCCGGTGTCATCAAGATGGTGCTGGCGCTGCGCAACGGGCTGCTCCCCCGGACGCTGCATGTGGATGCCCCCACGCCCCAGGTGAACTGGGGCATGGGGAACGTCGAGCTGCTCACGTGCGCGCGTGCGTGGCCTGAGAATGGCCGTCCGCCTCGCGCGGCCGTGTCGTCGTTCGGAGTGGGCGGCACCAACGGGCACGTCATCCTGGAAGCCGCCCCGCCGCTGCCGAAGGCTTCGCCCGCACCGCCGGCGGATGCGCAGCCGCCGGTCGTCTCGGCGGGGACACTGCCGTGGCTGGTCTCGGCCAGAACCGAGGCGGCCCTGCGCGGCCAGGCGCAACGGCTCCTGGACTTCGCGGTGGACCACCCGGCCGCCGGGGCGCTGGACATCGGGCACGCGCTGGCCCATGAACGCGATCACCATGAGCACCGCGCGGCCGTCGTCGCCGGCACGCGGGAGGAGTTCCTGGAAGGGCTGCGGGCCCTGGCGGACGGCGAGGCGGCACACAATGTCGTCAGGGGCCGGGGCACCGCCGCCCGGACGGTCTTCGTGTTCCCCGGGCAGGGTTCCCAGTGGGAGCGGATGGCCGTTGACCTGCTGGAGGCCTCCGAGGTCTTCCGCGAGCACGTGCACGCCTACGCCGAAGCGCTCGCGCCCTACACCGGCTGGTCGCTGATCGATGTTCTGCACGGCAGGCCGGGTGCCCCCTCGCTGGAGCGGGTGGATGTCGTGCAACCCGCGCTGTTCGCGGTCATGGGCTCCCTGGCCCGGGTGTGGCAGGCGGCGGGCGTCCGGCTGGACGCGGTGGTCGGCCACTCCCAGGGGGAGATCGCGGCCGCCCATATCGCCGGTGCGCTGACGCTCCAGGACGCCGCGCGGATCGTGGCCCTGCGCAGCAGGGCCCTGCTCGACCTGGCTGGAACCGGCGGCATGGCCTCCGTGCCGCTGCCCGCATCTGAGGTCGCGGCGCTCCTGGAGCTACCGGGCCGGGGGAATCTGAGCGTCGCCGCGGTGAACGCGCCGGGCTCCACCGTGGTCGCGGGAGCGCCCGGGGAACTGCGCAAGTTCGTTGACTCCTGCCAGCACGGCGGGGTGCCGGCCCGGATGATCCCGGTGGACTACGCCTCGCACACGCCCCATGTCGAGGCCGTGCGGGAACGGCTCGCCTCGGACTTGGCGGGAATCGTTCCGCGACCGGCCGACATCCCGTTCTACTCCACCGTCACCGCCGCGCCGATGGACGCCGAGGCGCTCGATGCCGCGTACTGGTACACCAATCTGCGCAGCCAGGTCAGGTTCGAGGAGACCACCCGGGCGCTGCTCGCCGACGGCCATACCCTCTTCATCGAGGTCAGCCCGCATCCGGTGCTCACCGTCCCGGTCCAGGAGACCATTGAGGACGCGGGGGTCTGGGCCCACGCGCACGGCACGCTGCGCCGCGACCACGGGGACCGGGTGCGGCTGCTCACTTCCCTGGCTGAGGCCCACGTCAACGGTGCGGCGCCCCACTGGGCGCGGATCGTTGCCGGGGCGGCGGCGGCCCGGCTGGACCTGCCGACCTACGCGTTCGCCGGGGAACGGTACTGGCCCGATGTCGCCGAGGCGGCCGGGGACGTGCGCTCGGCGGGCCTGGGCTCGGCCGACCACCCGCTGCTGGCCGCCGAGACGATGCTGGCCGACGGTGTGGGCCACTTGTTCTCCGGACGGCTCTCACTGAAGACGCACGGCTGGCTCGCGGGCCACGTCGTGCACGGCACGGTGATCGTCCCGGCCACCGCGTTCTCCGAACTCGCCCTCCACGCCGCCCACCGCGTGGGCTGCGTGCAGGTGGCGGAGCTGACACTGCAGGCACCGCTGCCCCTGCCGGACCGGGGAGCGGTGCAGATCCAGGTGATCGTCGGTGCGGCGGGCCCGGGAGGCGAGCGGCCCATCGGTATCCACTCCCGGGCGCAGGGCGAGGAGCCGGTATCCGAGGAGATGCCGTGGACGACCCACGCGACCGGCATCGTGAGCCCTGAGCCGATACCGGCGGACGAGCCCGTGGAGACCTGGCCGCCCGCGGGGGCGACACCGCTGAAGGCGGCCGAGGCGTATGCGCGCATGGCGGACATCGGGCTGACGTACCGTTCCGCGTTCCTGGGGCTGCGCGCCGCCTGGCGCCAGGGCGAGGACCTGTACGCCGAGGTCGAGCTCCCCGGCGGTGTCGACACCGCCGGCTTCGCACTGCACCCGGCGCTGTTGGACGCCGCGCTGCACGTCACCGCGCTGGCGGGCGACGACCTCGACGGCCAGACCAGGCTGCCGTTCGCCTGGCGCGGCGTGGCCGTGCACGCCGTCGGGGCCACCGCCGTGCGGGTCCGGCTGCGCCTGGCCGGGCCCGATACCGTCAGCCTGTCACTCATGGACGCCGCCGGAGAGCCGGTGGCGACCGTCGAGGCCCTCACCGTCCGGCCGCTCAGCGCCCAGCAGACCTTGGAGGCCGCCGCGGTACGGCGCGATTCGCTCTACCGCGTCTTTTGGCAGCTGGCGGCCCCGGGCGACGGGTCCCGGGGGCGGGGTGAGTGGGCCGTGCTCGGGGGGCTCTCCTCCTCCCTGCGTGACGGGATCGGCGGCGATCTTCGCGCCGTGGAGGATCTGGATGCGCTGCGCGCCCAGGCCGATGCCGGGGCGGCTCTTCCGGCGCTCGTGCTGGCGTTCGTCCCCTCTCATGAAGGAGACCCGGCCGAGGGTGCCCATGCGGCGACGCGCTGGGCGCACGGGCTCGTTCAGCAGTGGCTGGCCGACGAGCGGTTCGAGAGCAGCCGCCTGGTCGTGGTGACCGAACGGGCGGTCGCCGTCCGCGCCGGTGAACACATCTTGGGCCTGGCCGCCTCGCCGGTGTGGGGGTTCTTGCGCGTGGCGCAGCTGGAGCACCCGGACCGCTTCCATCTCGTTGACCTCGATGGCCGTGAAAGCTCCGCCCGGCGGCTGAGGGAGGCACTCGCGTCGGGCGAGCCGCAGCTGGCTCTGCGGGACGGCGAGGCGCACACCGCACGGCTCGTCCACGCCGGCACCGACGGCCTGCTCTCAGTGCCCCAGGACGGGGCGCTGTGGCGGCTGGCCACGACCGAGCCCGGTACGGTCGAGAACCTCGTCCTGGAACCCAGCGCCGCCGACCGGCCGCTGGGGAGCGGGGAAGTGCGGGTCGCGGTCCGGGCGGCGGGAGTCAACTTCCGCGACGTGCTCCTCACGCTCGGCCTGTATCCGGGGGAGGCGTTCATCGGCAGCGAGGCCGCCGGCGTCGTCACCGAGACCGGTTCGCAGGTCACCGGCCTCAGGCCAGGTGACGCGGTCATGGGGCTGTTCCCCGAAGGAGCCGTCGGGCCGGTCGCGGTCGCCGACCGGCGGGCGCTGACCCGGGTGCCGCGGGGATGGACGTTCGCCGAGGCCGCATCGGCGCCGGTAGCGTTCCTCACCGCCTATTACGCCCTGCACGACCTGGCCGGGCTGCGGTCCGGGCAGCGGCTGCTCGTGCATGCCGCGACCGGCGGTGTCGGCATGGCCGCCGTCCAGCTGGCCCGGCACTGGGGCGCGGAGGTCTACGCCACCGCCAGCGCCCCCAAGTGGGACACGCTCCGTGCGATGGGTTTCGAGGATGCGCATATCGCGGACTCGCGGACCCTCACGTTCCTGGAGAAGTTCCTCGCGTCCACCGGCGGCGAGGGCGTGGACGTCGTCCTGGACTCCCTGGCCGATGAGTTCGTGGACGCGTCGCTGCGGCTCCTGTGTGGGGGCGGGCACTTTTTGGAGATGGGCAAGACCGACGTGCGCGACCCGGCCGAGGTGGCGCAGCGGCACCCCGGTGTCGTCTACCAGGCCTTCGAGACGGTCGAGGCGGGGCCCGACCATGTCGCGCGCATGCTGGCGGACCTGAGCGGGCTGTTCGAGGAAGGGGTGCTGCGTCCCCTGCCGGTGGCGGCTTTCGACGCGCGCCAGGCGCCGCAGGCGTTCCGGCTCATGAGCCAGGCCCGCCACACCGGCAAGCTCGTCTTCACGGTCGCGCGTCCGCTCGCCGCCGGCGGCAGCGTCCTGGTGACCGGCGGAACCGGCACCCTGGGCGCTGCCGTCGCCCGGCACCTCGCCGCCGAGCACGGGGTGCGGCATCTGCTGCTGGTGAGCCGGCGCGGACCCGACGCGGATGGTGCCGCCGCTCTCCAGGCCGAGCTGGCCCAGCTCGGCGCCGAGGCCGTCGTGCGTGCCTGCGACGTGTCCGACCGGGACGATCTGCGCCGCCTGCTCGAGGCGATCCCGCCGGAGCATCCCCTGACCGCCGTCGTGCATTCGGCGGGCGTCACCGACGACGCGTCCGTCACCGCGCTGGAGGCCAGTCAGCTGGGCCCTGTCCTGCGGCCGAAGGCCGACGCGGCGTGGAACCTCCACGAGATGACCAAGGACCTCGACCTCAGCGCGTTCGTGCTGTTCTCTTCGCTGGCGGGCACTCTCGGCAATCCGGGGCAGGCCAACTACGCGGCCGGCAACGCGTTCCTGGACGCGCTGGCCACGCACCGGCACACGCTCGGTCTCCCGGCGGTCTCGCTCGCCTGGGGGCTGTGGGAGCAGGCCAGCGGGATCACCGCCGAGCTGTTCGAGGAGAAGCCTCACGCCGTCGCGCACGACGTGCTGACCACCATGTCCGACGCCCAGGCGCTCGCCCTGTTCGACATCGGCCTCGCCGGCGGGCGGCCCGACCTGGTCCCCGCCGGTCTCAACCTCGCGGCGATCCGGGCGGCGGCCGAGGTGCGCCCGGCTCCGGCCGTTCTCCGCGGCTTCCTGCGTGTGTCCCGCCGGCAGGCGGGCGGCCGGCCGGGCCGCCAGCACTCGCTCCAGCGGGAGCTGGCCGGGCGCTCACAGGCCGAGCAGCGGAGTTTCCTGCTGGAGGTCATCCGGAGCGACATCGGCGTGGTGCTCGGCCATCCCGCGCCGGAAACGATCGACCCCCGGCGGCCGTTCCAGGAGATCGGCTTTGACTCGCTCACCGCCGTCGAGCTGCGTAACCGGCTCAGTGCCGCGATGGGGACGCGTCTGCCCGCGACCTTGATCTTCGATCACCCCAACGCGGTCTCGCTCGCCGAATACCTGCGAGAACAGGTGAGCGGCAAGGTCCAGGCCGCCCCCGTCCGCGCGACGACCGGCGAGGACCCGATCGTGATCGTCTCGATGGCCTGCCGCTTCCCGGGGGGCGTGCGTACCCCCGAGGACCTCTGGGACGTCGCCGACCTCGGCCGCGAGACCGTGTCCGCGTTCCCCGACGACCGCGGCTGGGACCTGGAGAGCCTCTTCGACCCGGACCCCGGCCACCCCGGGACCTCCTATGTGGACCGAGGCGGGTTCCTCGACGAGGCCGGGCACTTCGACGCCGAGTTCTTCGGCATGAGCCCCCGGGAGGCGCTGGGCACCGACCCGCAGCAGCGCGTGCTGCTCGAAACCGCCTGGGAAGCCCTCGAACGGGCCGGGCTTACGCCCGAGTCGCTGCGCAACAGCCGCACCGGCGTGTTCGTCGGCATGACCGCCTACGGCTATCCCGGCGGGCCCTCGCGCACCTCGGACGCGGTGGAGGGATATTTGCTGACGGGAGCGGCGAGCAGCGTCGCGTCCGGCCGCATCGCCTACACCCTCGGTCTGGAGGGGCCGGCGGTCACCGTGGACACCGCCTGCTCGTCCTCGCTGGTGTCCCTGCACCTGGCGGCGCAGGCGCTGCGAAGCGGCGACTGCGACCTCGCCCTGGCCGGCGGCGTCACGGTGATGCCGACCCCGAGCGTCTTCGTCGGGTTCAGCCGCCAGCGCGGGCTGGCCCCCGACGGCCGGTGCAAGCCGTTCGACGCCGCCGCCGACGGCACGGTCTTCTCCGAAGGCGTCGGGCTGCTTTTGGTGGAGCGGTTGTCGGACGCGCGGCGCAACGGCCACCAGGTCCTCGCCGTGGTCCGGGGCAGCGCCATCAACTCCGATGGCACCAGCAACGGCCTGACCGCGCCCAACGGGCCCTCCCAGCAGCGCGTCATCCAGCAAGCGCTGGCCAACGCCGGGCTCACACCGCAGGACATCGACGCCGTCGAAGCGCACGGCACCGGCACCACCCTCGGCGACCCCATCGAGGCACAGGCCCTCATCGCCGCCTACGGCCAGGACCGCCCCGCGGACCGCCCGCTGTGGATCGGCTCGGTCAAGTCCAACATCGGCCACACCCAGCAGGCATCGGGGGTGGCGAGCCTGATCAAGATGGTGCAGGCCATGCGGCACGGGCGGCTGCCCCGGATTCTGCACGCCCAGCGCCCGACCCCGCACGTGGAGTGGGAGGGCGGCGGCGTCGCGGTGCTGACCGAGACGGTGCCGTGGCCCACCACCGGTCGCCAACGGCGCGTCGGCGTCTCGGCGTTCGGCATCAGCGGCACCAACGCCCACATCATCCTGGAGCAGCCGCCCACGGCCGAACCGGCCCCGGTGCCCGCTCCGGCCCCCGGCACACCGGCAGCTCTCACCGCTCACCGGCCCTCGAGTGATGGCGGGCCCCTGGTGCCCTGGCTCCTTTCGGGCCGGTCCGAGGCCGCGCTGCGGGCTCAGGCCGCACGGCTCGCGGAGCACGTCGGGGTGGACGACGACCCCGGCGACGTGGCCTGGGCGCTCGCCACGACGCGTACGGCGTTCGACCACCGCGCCGTCGTCATCGGCCACGACCTGGACACTCTGCGCGCCGGGCTGACCGCTATCGCCCGGGGCGAGCCGCACCCCGCGGTGACGCGGGGGGTGGCCGCTCCCACCCCGGGCAGGACCGTCCTGGTCTTCCCCGGGCAGGGTTCGCAGTGGGCGGGCATGGCGCTGAGCCTGCTGGAACAGTCGCCGGTCTTCGCCGAACACCTGCACGCCTGCGCCAAGGCCCTCGACCAGCACACCGGCTGGTCACTGCTGGAGGTGCTGCACGGCGTCCCCGGCGCTCCGTCCCTTGAGCGGGTGGACGTCGTCCAGCCCGCGCTGTTCGCCGTCATGACCTCGCTGGCCGAGGTCTGGAAGGCGGCGGGCCTGGTCCCGGACGCCGTCGCCGGCCACTCCCAGGGGGAGATCGCCGCCGCGTACGCGGCGGGGGCCCTTTCGCTCGATGACGCCGCGCTCGTGGTAGCACTGCGCAGTAAGATCATCACCAAGCTGGCCGGGACGGGCGCGATGGCCTCGGTGCCGCTGTCCGAGGCCCAGGTCGCCGGCCGCCTCGCCGGGGCCAGGGCCGCCGGCGTGCACCTCGCCGCGGTCAACGGGCCGGACAGCCTGGTCGTGGCGGGGGATACCGACGCCGTGGGCGCGTTCGTGGCCGCTTGCGAGGCCGACGGCATCCGCGCCCGGATCATCCCGGTCGACTACGCCTCGCACACCCCGCACATCGAGGCGCTGCGCGAGGAACTCCTGGAGGCCCTCTCCCCCATCCGCCCCCGCAAGGGCACCGTGCCGTTCTGCTCCTCGGTCACCGGTGACGTCATGGACACCACTGAGCTGAACGCCGAGTACTGGTACCGCAACCTGCGCGAGACCGTCCAGTTCGGCAAGACCACTCAGGCACTGCTTACGGCAGGCCACCGCCTGTTCATCGAGGCCGCCCCGCACCCGGTCCTGACCGTGGGCGTGCGCCAGACCCTCGAGGGAGCCGGCATCCAGGCGGCGGCACTGGGCACCCTGCGACGCGACCAGGGCGATGCCCGCGCGCTGCTGGCCGCCTTCGCCGAGGCCCACACACAGGGGGCGACGGTGGACTGGGCGCGGGTGCTCACCCCGGGGACCGGCTGGGTGGACCTGCCGACCTACGCGTTCCGGCGTGAGGAGTACTGGCTCAGGACGTCGGCCGCGACGGGCGATGTGCGGGCGGCCGGGCTGGGCGAGACCGGGCATCCCCTGGTGACGGCCAGGCTGTCGGTGGCCGGCAGCGACCGGCATGTCTTCAGCGGCCGTATCTCCCTGCGAACCCACCCCTGGCTCGCGGACCACCAGGTCAACGATGTCGCTCTCGTACCGGGGACCGCGTTCGTGGAGCTGGCGCTGCACGCGGCGCGGCAGGTCGGCTGTGACGGGGTGGAAGAACTCACCCTGCTCGCCCCCTTGGTGCTGCCGGGAAGCGGCGGGCTCCAGATCCAGGTCGTCGTGGAAGCGCCCGAGGCGGAAGGAGCCCGTTCGGTAACGGTGCACTCCCGTCCGGACGGTGATGAGGACACCGACTGGACGCTGAACGCCACCGGCGCACTGGCCACCGGCCCGGCAGAGCCCCTGGACGATCTGATGGCCTGGCCGCCCGCCGGAGCCGAGCCAGCCGACGTGGACCTCGTCTACGACCGGTTCACCGCCAACGGCCAGGTGTACGGGCCGGTGTTCCAGGGGCTGCGGGCCGCGTGGGTCGACGGCGGCGACATCTATGCCGAGGTGACGCTGCCCGAGGAGGTCGACACCGAGGGATTCGGCGTCCACCCGGCTCTGCTGGACGCCGCCTTGCACGCCCTGATGGCCCGGCCGCCAAAGGAGCTGGGCGCCACGGCGGTGCTGCTGCCGTTCTCGTGGACCAGGATCACCCTGGGGGCGATGGCAGGCCGGACGCTGCGGGCCCGCCTCAGCGCGGGCGAGGACACGCTGGCGGTGGACCTGGCCGACGGCGCGGGCCGGCCCCTCGCGCGCATCGAGTCGCTCCGGCTCCGGCCGGTCGACCCGGCGCGTCTGGGCGCCGGCCGCAACCGCGTGCCGGTGCTGGCCCCGGAGTGGATCGAGGCCGAACCGGCCACAGCCGCCGCCCCGGCGCTGGCCTTTGTCGGCGACGCCGAGGTCAGCGGCGCGCGGTATGAGCGGTACCCCACCATGGAGGCGCTGCGCGCGGCCATCGCCGGCGGAGTCCCGGTACCGCAGGTCATCGTGATGGCCTGCACCGGCGCGGCCGCGAGCGTCCCCTCCGCGGGGGCGCACGAGGAGACTTCTCACGCCCTGGAGCGGGTCCAGGAGTGGCTCGCCGACGAGATGTTCGCCTCGTCGGTCCTCACCCTGGTGTCCCAGGGCGCCGTCGCGGTCGCCGACCGGGAGGACGTGCCCGATCTCGCGGCCGCGGCCGTCTGGGGTCTGGTCCGGGCCGTTCAGTCGGAGCATCCCTTCCGGTTCCAGCTCTTGGACACCGACGGCCCCATCACCGAGGACCTGGTCGCCGCGGCACTCGCGCTGGGCGAACCGCAGGCCGCCGTGCGGGCCGGGAAGGTCCATGTGCCTCGCCTGACACGGCGGCCGGCGGCTCAGTCGCCGGCGCCGTTCCACCGGGAGGGCACGGTGCTGGTCACCGGCGGCACCGGCACACTGGGCGGCCTGATCGCCCGTCACCTGGCCGCCTCCCACCAGGTCACGCATCTGCTGCTGGTCAGCCGGAGCGGGATCGCGGCCGAGGGCGCGCCGGAGCTGGCGGCCGAGTTGGCCAGGCTCGGCGCGTCGGTCTCCATCGAGGCCTGCGACACCGGTGACCGTGCGGAACTCGCCCGGGTCCTCGCCACGATCCCCGCCGCGCATCCGCTCACGGCGGTCATCCACGCGGCCGGGACGCTGGACGATGCGACGGTGCCCAATCTGACCCCCCAGCGGCTGGGGACCGTCCTGCGGCCCAAAGCGGACGCGGCCTGGAACCTGCATGAACTCACCAAGGACGCGGACCTCACGGCGTTCGTGCTGTTCTCCTCCGCCGCGGGTGTCCTGGGCGCGCCCGGCCAGGCCAACTACGCCGCGGCCAACGCCTTCCTCGACGCGCTCGCCACGCACCGGCGTGCCCACGGGCTGCCCGGCACATCCATGGCCTGGGGCCCGTGGGAGCAGAGCAGCGCGCTGACCCGCGGGCTGGCCGGGAGCGGGCAGCGCGTGGCCGCCCGCCGGGGCCTGGTCCCGCTGTCCACCGCCGACGCGCTCGCCTGCTTCGACGCCGCCCTCGGGGCCGGTCTGGCCGCCGCGGTCCTCACCGAACTCGACATGCGGCATCTGCGCGCGCAGGCCGGGGCCGGCGCGCTGCCGCCGGTGCTGCGCGCTTTGGTGCGCGGTGCGCCGCGCCGGGCAGGTGAGGGCGGCGAGTCGGTCGCCGAGCGGCTGGCGGGCCGCGACCGCCAGGAGCAGCAGGCGATCGTGATCGAGCTGGTGCGCGGCCACATCGCCGCGGTCCTGGGGCACGCTTCACCGGCGGAGATCTCCGCTGACCGCGCCTTTAAGGACCTGGGCTTCGACTCCCTCACGGCGGTGGAGCTGCGCAACCGGCTCGGCGGGGCGACGGGGCTGCGACTGCCCGCGACCCTGGTCTTCGACTATCCGACGGTGCGAGCACTGGCCGAGTACGTGCTGGACCGGGCCGCTCCCCCCGCACCCTCACCCAGCGACGTCGCCCTGCACTGTCTGGACCAGCTGGCACAAGCCCTGACGGCGCTTGCGCCCGGCACCGTCCACGAGCTGGTCGAGCACCGGTTGCGGGAACTGGCGGGACGGGCGAGCGGACCCTCCAAGCCCGTCGCGGACAGCACAGAGATGGCAAATGCCTCGGCCGACGAACTGATGGAGCTGATCGACCAGCGGTTCCGGCAGGCCTAGCGAAACTCGGTGGTGCGCCACGCGGCTACGCGCGCACCACCGGCACCGCCCTGGCCGCCCACGCCCCACCCGGCGGCCCCACCCGGCGGCCCCACCCGGCGGCCCCACCCGGCGGCCCCACCCGGCGGCCCCACCCGGCGGCCCCACCCGGCGGCCCCACCCGGCCCCAGGCCCCCCCGGGGCCTGGGGCCGGGGCCGGGGGCCTGGGGCCGGGGGGCCTGGGGCCCGAACCGGGCACCAGGAGAAAGGCCAGGGGCAGGCCACACCGACGCGGGCCGCGAAACCAAACGCGGGCTGCGAACGCCCCCTGGAGGGAGGGTTCGCAGCCCGCGTCGGTGTCTGCGCGTGCGGTTCTACCGGCCTGCGTCCGCCAGCCCCTTCAGCAGGGGGACGATCTGGGTCGGGTCGGGCCGGGCGGCGTTCTGCTCGGCCAGCGCCCGGGCGGCGGGCCCGGCCACGGTCCCGTTGAGCAGTTCGAGGACCACCTCGGCCACGGAGCCGGCGGTCAGCTCATCCGGCGTGAGCGTCATACCGGCCCCGCTGGCCCGCAGCAGCTCGGCGCCGAGCGGCTGCGCGCTCATCTGCGGCACGACAAGTTGCGGCACGCCATGCGTGACGGCGGCCAACACCGTGCCGGGGCCACCCTGGCTGATGAGCGCGTCGCAGGTCGGCATCAGCATCGACAACGGCATCCAGTCGACCACCCGTACCTGCTCACGCGTCTCGCCCAGCAGTTCCCGGCCAGTCCTGCCCAGGGCCGCCACGATCTCGACGTCCATGTCGGCCAGCGCCTCGATGGCCAGCAGCGGGGGCCGCAGTACCTCCGCTCCCATGAACTCGCTCGTGGTCCCCCAGGTGATGCACACCCGCGGGCGCCGCTTGGGCTCATCGAGCCAGGCCGGTGTGAGGGCCGCGCCGTTGTAGGGCACGTACCGCGCCGCCTGCCGCTTCGCCATCCGTACGGAGAGCAGTTCATCCGGGCAGGGATCCACCACGAGATCGGCGTACTCCGGGCCCAACCGCACATCCCACTTGTCGAGGAAGGCCACCAGGTCCTTCGGCCAGTTGTCGCGCACCGCACGCTCGGAGGTCAGGTCCCCCCACAACTGGTCGGGCATCGGCCCCCAGGTGTGCAGGACCAGCGGAGCGCCGACAGCCTTGGCGATGACCGGCGCGGCGAAGGCGGCGGGGTCCGCCACCACCAGGTCCGGCGACCAGTGCCGAGCGAAGGGGAGAAGGTCGGCCACGACCGCCTCGGCGATCCGGATGTGCGGGACGACGATCTGGTCGATGGTCGGCGCGGCCCCGGCCGCACCACCCTCGCCGCCGCCGATGGAGGCCCTCAGCTCGCTCATGAAGTCAGGCCCGCGGCCGGCCTCAACGGCGGGCAGACCGGCGGCGGTCACATCGCCGGTCAAAGACGGCTGCACCGCCACCCGCACGTCGTGCCCCGCCGCGCGAAGCGCCCACGCCAGCGGAACCAGCGGATACAGGTGCGATCGGAAAGTAGCCGAGGTGAACAGAATCCGCATGACAAGAACCCCTCAAAGTCGCCCGATGGCCGTCAACTGGGACGCCGCCCGATCAGGTGGAACATCCGCGCGGTCAGCGGATACGGCATCCGGCTGGCCAGGGCGATCTCCAGCTCTTCCAGCCGGGCGTAGAACGCCGGGTCGTACTTGATCTCGTTGTCCGCGATGAGGTTGCACACGCTCATCACGCCGTAGTGGCCGATGACCTCGACACCGGCGTCACCGAGGTGGCCGCCGATCTCCTCCGCGGTCAGGACCGACACGTCCTTCCCGTAGACCACATTGGGCTTGACCTTGGCGTCCACGGCACCGCGGGCCGCGGCGAGATCGAGTTCCCGGACGGCGGCCTCCAGCGGTACGGCGCAGGCGTTGGGGCCGACCACGGACAGCAGACCGCCCGGCTTCAGACACTTCACGATCCCCTGGACCACGTCAGCGCGGTCCGGAACGTACTGCAGGAGGTTGTGGCACAGCAGCAGATCGAATTCCTGCCCGGCGAAGAGGTCCGCCACATCGTGCGCGTCACCCTCGCGGACCTCGATGAGACCGGCAACGTCGCGCTTCGCGGCGAGTTCCCGCGCCCCGCGCAAAGACACCGGCGCCACGTCCAGGACCGTGACGTGGTGGCCACGCTCGGCAAGCCGGACACCTTCCCGGCCGTTGCCGCCCGCCACATCCAGCACACGCAGCGGGCCCTCATCCAGATGACGGTCCAGGTTGGCCGCCACGACCGAATAACGAAGCCGCCCCCACGGGGTTTCCTGCCACTTCTGGAAATTGTCAAGGCGCTCATCGAAAACAGCATTGTCGATCGCACTGCCGCTGCCGGTCATACTACCTCCGAGGTCCGGCTGGGTTACCGGTATACCGACTGACCAAGGAGCCGTAATCTACAACGGCCAGCTGAAACCCCTCTAAAACACCGGCCACCAGGAAAGGTTTAGGCCACATTTAGCCGGGTGCACGATACTTGAATTACTCATGCGCGCTGCCCAGTCTTTCCGCGCGCACAGCCCGAAACCCGCCGCTGACCACCGGACTGCATGATCGGGAGACACGTACATGATTAATGTGACCCAGCCCAGCGTCGGCGCGGAAGAACTCGCCGCGATCAGCGCCGTGTTCGACAGCAAATGGCTCGGGTCCGGGGTGCAGACGGAAGAATTCGAGGAGCAGTTCGCCCAGCACCTCGGCGTCTCGGCCAGCAGCCTCCTCTTCCTCAATTCAGCGACGTCCGGGCTCTTCCTCACCATGGAGCTGGCCGGCATCGGACCGGGCGACGAGGTCGTACTGCCCTCGAACGGGTTCATCGCCAACGCCAACTGCGTCATCGACGCCGGCGCCCGCCCGGTGTTCTGCGACATCGACGACTCGGTACTCAACCCCCGCCTCGAGGACATCATCGCCGTACTCACTCCGCGCACCAAAGCGGTGATGGTTTTGCACTACGGCGGCTACCCCGGCGAGGTCGAGAAGATCGCCGCACTGTGCGCAGAACGCGGTATCGCGCTCATCGAGGACGCGGCCGTCTCGGTCGCCTCAAGCGCGCAGGGCCGAATGTGCGGCACATTCGGCGACTTCGGCATCTGGAGCTTCGACTCACGCAAGGTCATCACCACCGGCGACGGCGGCATGCTCTACGTACGGGATCCCGAGGTGGCCCGCAGAGCACGCCGGCTGGCGTACCACGGGCTTGAGGACCGCAGTTCGTTCACCACCGCCGCCAAGTCGCCGCACCTGTGGTGGAGTTTCGACATAGAGGACATCGGGCGCCGTCTCGTCGGCAACGACATGACCGCCGCGATGGGCAAGGTACAGCTGGGCAGGCTCCCGGAATTCGTCGACCGGCGGCGCGCCATAACGCGGCGGTATGACCAGGCGCTCTCCCGTGTCCCGGGCGTCCGTACCCCTCCCCCGCTCCCCGAAGGCCATGTCTCGACCCACTACTTCTACTGGGTCCGGTTCGAGACCAGGGCCATCCGGGACGGGGTGAGCGAGGACCTCCTGGCGAAGGGCATCTACACCTCCTGGCGCTACTACCCCCTGCACAGGGTCCGGCGGTACGGCGGTACGGATGCCGTGTTGCCGGTGACGGAGACCGTCTCGGACACGGCCCTGTTGCTGCCGGCCCACCAGGACCTGCTCGACGAGGAAGTCGACCTGGTCATACAGGAAGTGAGCAAGGCGGTCCAGGCACGGAGCACCAGCACCTGACCACCAGCACCTCCCGGCACACCCTCCGGCCCAAAGGTCCGCCCACGGCATGCCCCCCCCGGGGGGCGCCGTGGGCGGGCCGCGCACGGGCCGCGCGCGGGGCCGGACATCACCAGCATCACCCTGGCCCCCGGGGCCAGGGCCAGGGGCCAGGGCCAGGGCCAGGGGCCAGGGCCAGGGCCCGGGGCCAGGGCCCGGGGCCCGGAGGCCCGGAGGCCCGGGGAGAGTCGCGGTCGCCGCGTGGTGAGTGGCTGCTCGGCGGGGCGCCCGTGGTGCCCGCGGGTCTGCGGGGTGCCCTGGAACCGGTTCCCGGCCCCCGGTGATCCGCCTGAGGTGCGCTACCGGCTGCCCGCACTGCTCGCGGCAGGGAGTGTGCGCGATGACCAGCGCCACTCACCACTCCCCTGCCGCGACAGCCAAGTGGACCCGCCGCCGCGAGCCGCACACACCCGCCCCACCCGGCTCCCCCCTGGACCCGTTCGCCGGACGATACCGCGCACCGGGAGAGCGGACGCCACACGAGGCCTGCGGCAAGGTGAATACGGCCGCCCTGAGCGAGGCCGCGCTCGCCCCGCTGACCTCTTCGGCCCGCACCGGCCGCATTCGACCCCCACCCCGAACGGGCCCCGAACGGGCCCCGAGCGGGCCCCCGAGCGGGAACAGCGCCGCGCCCACCAGGCCGCCGCCGGTGCCGACCAGCCACGCGCGCCACGCCCCCTTCGCACCGCCGCACCATCTAGCCTTCGCACCGCCGCCCCTTCGCACCGCCGCGCCTTCGCGGCTGGCGGCTGGCGGCTGGCGGCTGGCGACTGGCGGCTGGCGGCTGGCGGCCAGGGTCTGGGCGGTGGGCGCCGGCCCGGCGGCAGCCGCGTCGTGTTGACGGCCGTGCGCCACGACGGCGCCCTGGCCGCCGCACTGCGCGAGACCGGCACGAGAACCACCGGCGTCCCCGGATCCGCCCCGCCGGGGGGCTGATCCGGGGATGCGGACGAGAAGTGACCCGTGGTCAGGCGTGGCCGCCCCGCAGGCGCACAACGACCACACCCGCTCCCCCGCCGAAGCCCGCCCGCGGGCCAAAGCCCGCCCGCGACCGCTGTGGCGAGGGCGGCCACCCAGGCCAGCAGGCCCGTGCAGTCGAGGCCGTCACCGTCGGCGGACCGCTCTTCCCTCACCCCCGCCCGCGCGGTCATGACCGGCCTGCGCGGCCTCACCTACAGCAGCACCCTCCACCCCACCGCAGGAGCCCACACCGCCAGCGAACGACCCGGCCCGCCCCCGCCCCGGAACAGGCCTCACCCCCGCCCACGGCATCCCGTGATCAAAACGGAGGCAGCACCTCTCTCCCCCCCCAGGGGGGCTTGGCCGGGCCGCCCGCGCGGGGCCACGGCCTTCCCCCGGCCAACGGGGACAACTGACCCGGATCACGGACCCGGACGCGCTGCCTCTACTTGGTCTTGCGCCACTGGACACAGGTCCAGTCGACCGCTTCGATGGGATCGTCGATGCCGTGCTCCCGGCGGTAGTCGTCCACCGCCTTGCTGCACATCGTGTAGAAGTAGTCGTCGATGATGCAGTAGCCGCCCACCGAGAGCTTCGGGTAAAGAATGTCGAGGGCCTCGTAGGTGGACTGGTAGAGGTCACCGTCCAGGCGCAGGACCGCCAGTTTCTCGATCGGCGCGCTCGGCAGCGTGTCCTCGAAGAATCCGGTCAGGAATTCCACGCGCTCATCGAGCAGCCCGTACCGTTCGAACCTCGCCTTCACCTCGTCGAAGGTGACCTTGAGGGAAACGCCCATCGCGCCGATGATGTCCTGGCTGCGCCCCTTCCACGGGTCCGACGGGTACTTGTCGGTCGGAGGCGGGAATCCGTCGAAGGAGTCGGCGACCCAGACCTTCCGCGTCTTGTCGCCGAACGCCGTGAGGGCAGCACGCATGAGGATGCACGAGCCGCCCCGCCACACCCCGGTCTCGATGAGGTCACCGGGAATTCCCTCCCGGATGACCGTGGCGGTGCACTGCTGGATGTTGTCCAAACGCTCCTGGCTGACCATGGTATCCGCCTGCACGTGCGGCATGATCCCCTTGCCCGCCAGATAGGCCAGACGCGTATCGCTCTCGCTTCCCGAGTCGGTGGTGTACGGGAATGCGGCGCCGTCGTGGAATCGAAGGAGACATTTCTTCAGCAGGTCGAGGTAAGCATCAGGCAGATCCGAAGCAATCGGACCCGCCGTCTTCTCGATCGCCTTGGCTTCCTTGGTCACCATTGCCACCCCTTCTCATACCCCGGCTTGACGCCCATCCCACCAGCTATATCTGAACTCCCCCTAAAACAGGCGATGATGGCTTTGGCCCGGCTCCGCGCGGAGCCGGGCCAAAGCCGTCAACGCCTGTCCTGCCCTCGATCCGTCATTCCCCTGGGCCGGCCGTCACCGGCGCCCGGGGCCCCACCGGACCGGCAGGGTCAAAAGTGCGTCGGCAGGCGCGGGGCATAGGACGACTCAAGCAAGGCGATCTCTTCGCCGGTGAGCTGGATACCGAGCGCGGCGACGGCGTCGGCCAGGTGGTCCGGCCTGGTGGCGCCGACCAGGGGGGCACTGACGACCGGGTTCTTCAGCACCCACGCCATGGCCACCTGCGCCATCGGCACGCCGCGCCCGTGGGCGATCTGCTCCACCGCGCCCACGACCGCCTCATCACTGTCCAGGTACAGCGGACGCCCGTAGGGGTCGGTGGGCCGGTTGGTCCCGGCACGCGCCGTGCCCTTCTCACCCCACGGACGGGCCAGCAGCCCGGCGGCCAGCGGACTCCAGGGCAGGCTGCCCACGCCCTGGTCGGCGAGCAGGCCGAACATCTCCCGCTCTTCCTCACGCTGCAGCAGGCTGTACTGGTCCTGCATGGAGACGAACTTCGTCCACCCGTTCAGCTCGGCGGCGTGCTGCATCTTGGCGAACTGCCAGGCCCACATCGACGACGCCCCGATGTAGCGGACCTTGCCCGCCTTGATGACGTCGTGCAGCGCCTCCATCGTCTCTTCGACCGGGGTCTCAGGATCGAACCGGTGGATCTGGTACAAGTCGATGTGGTCGGTGCCCAGCCGGTCCAGCGAGGCATCCAGCTGTTCGACGATCGCCTTGCGGGACAGCCCCGGCCGGCTGGGCCCCTGCCGCATCGGGAAGAACAGCTTGGTCGCCAGGACGACATCCTCACGCCGGGTGTACTTCCGCAGCGCGCGCCCCACGATCTCCTCCGAGGCACCCATCCCGTAGATGTTGGCGGTGTCCCAGAAAGTGATGCCCAGCTCCACCGCCTGCCGGAAGACGGGTTCGGCACTCTCATCGCCGAGCGTCCACGGCTGGACCGGCGAGGGATCACCGAAACTCATGCAGCCCAGCGCGAGCCGGCTGACCTTCAGTCCGGACGATCCCAGACGCGTGTACTCCATCAGTTCCTGCCTCTTTCTGGCTCATTCTTCCTCGCACCGGCGATGGTGCCGGCCGAGCGGGCGACGGACACCGCCAACTGCTTCGGGCCGTAGAACTCCGAGTCATGGAAGACCGGCTCGCCCACCACCTCCAGCTCGGCGAACTCATCGAGCAGCACATTGAGCGCGACCTCGATCTCCACCCTGGCCAGCGGCCCACCGAGACAGAAATGGATACCGTGACCGAACCCCAGATGCCGGTTCGGGTTCCGGTCGATATCAAAGACCTGCGGATCAGGGAACTGCCGGCCGTCATGGTTGGCCGACAACGTCGAGGCCATCACGATCCCCCCCGCCGGGATCACACCACCGGCGATCTCCACCTCCTGCGTGGAGACGCGGACCGCCCGGTGGAACGGCGGCCGCAGCCGCAGCGCCTCCTCGAACACCGCGGGAATCACCGACCGGTCCCCGCGCAGCCGCACCCCCACATCAGGGTTGTCGCGCAGGCACAGCAAAATGTTCCCCAGCAGCAGCGTGATCGTGATATGCCCGGCCGTCAGCAACAGCCCGGACAACGTGGCGACCTGCACATCCGTCAGACGCCGCCCCTCCAGCTCCGCGGCCGCCAGCGCCCCGATCAGCCCGCCCGAACCATCCACCCGACGCCGCCGGGCCTCAGCAGCCAGGTACTCCTGCAGCTCCCTGTTCGCCTCCGCGAGAGCCTTGGCCTGCCCAGCGGCAGACGACGCCTGCGTCCGCGTACCCAGCAGAGCATCAGCACACGACCGGAAAAACGCCCGGTCACCCGGCGAGACCCCCAGCAGCTCAGCGATGACCGTCACCGGCAGCGGATACGCCACATGCTCCACGAAATCAAACTCATCCCCCGGCACAGAAGCCACCAGATCCCGGGCGATCTCAGCGATCCGCGGCCGCAGACCAGCAACCGTCCGCGGCGTGAACGCCTGACTCACCAGCTGCCGCAGCCGCCGGTGCTCCGGCGGATCCTGCGACGACAGATTGGCACTGACCTCCTCAGGATCAAACCCCGGCATGAACCGGGCGATATTGGACGAGAAACGCGCCGGATCAGCCATCACCGCCTGCACATCCTCATACCGGAAGACGTGATACATACCGCGCGCGTCCACCCACAGCGGCCGCTCCTCACGCATCCGCGCCAGCCACCCCAGGGCCCGCGCACCACCATCGGAGAAAAGCGGCATCTGAACAGGCACGTCGACGGCCATCATGTCTCCTTCGATCAAACCCAGACCGCCCACAGCAAAACCCACCCAGCTAAAGATCACCTGAAACGGGCCACGGCCGACCGCCACCCCCACACGTGCAGTATCTGCACGGAATTGCGCGCCACGCAACCTTGTGGGAGCGTGACGCCGTACCGAAGGCCCCCTCAGCCAGGCCACGCCCGCCCAACGAAGGACAGCCCATGGCACAGACAACGGCCGGTGACCCCCCAGCGGCAGGCAACGAACAACACCTCCCCCCGGAGTTACTCAAGATCGCGGGAGTCGTCCTGCTCGGCATGCTGCTGATGCAGCTCGACGGAACCATGGTCAGCATCGCCCTGGACAAACTCGTCAGGGAACTGTCCGTCCCCGTCTCCACCGTGCAATGGGTGGTAACCGCCTACCTGCTCGCCCTGATGGCCGGCATGCCCATCGCCGGATGGGCCGCGGACCGGTTCGGCACCCGGACCATGTGGAACTTCTCCCTCATCAGCTTCCTCGCCGGATCACTGCTGTGCGGCCTGTCCAACTCCGTATGGACACTCATCGCCGCACGCATCGTGCAAGGACTCGGCGGCGGCATGATGGCCCCCGTCGGCCAGGCCATGCTCATCCGCGCCGGCGGCGTCGAACGCCGCGCCCGACTGGTCTCCCTCATGGCCGTCCCCTCCGTCATCGGCCCCACACTCGGCCCCGTCCTCGGCGGCATCATCGTCGACCACCTCAGCTGGCGATGGATGTTCTTCATCAACCTCCCCCTCGGAGCCCTCACCTTCCTCCTCGCCGGACGGGCCATGCCCAACATCAAAGCCCACACCGGCACCAAACTCGACATCACCGGCGTCGCACTCCTCGTCCCCGGACTCGTCGCCATCGTCTACGGCCTCTCCCAAGCCACCACCACCGGATTCGGCACCACCCACGTCATCGCCGCCCTAACCACCGGAGCGGCCATGGTCACCGCCTTCACACTCCACGCCGCACGCCCCAACACCGACGCCCTCGTCCCCCTGACCCTCTTCAAATACCGCGGCTTCGCCACCTCCAGCGCCCTACTCCTCCTCCTCGGCCTCACCATGGGAGCCGGATTCATCGACCCCCTCTTCCTCCAACAAGTCCACTCCAACACCGCACTCGACGCCGGACTCCTCCTCGTACCCGCCGGCATCGGCTCCGCACTCGCCTCCCTCACCATCGGAAAAACCTTCAACCGCATCGGCCCCCTACGCACCGGCACAGCCGGACTCACCTGCGCCATCACCGGCCGCCTCATCTTCACCCAATTCAACCCCCACACCCCCAACCTCACCATCATCACCGCCATGCTCATCA
This sequence comes from Streptomyces sp. NPDC041200, assembly GCF_055591805.1. Taxonomy (NCBI): domain Bacteria; kingdom Bacillati; phylum Actinomycetota; class Actinomycetes; order Kitasatosporales; family Streptomycetaceae; genus Streptomyces; species Streptomyces sp. NPDC041200. The sequence goes on from NZ_JBVIZF010000038.1 coordinate 43,262, forward strand.
CCGGCATCGGCTTCGGCATGATGATCCTCTCCATGACCACCGCCCTCTACATCGGCCTCCCACCCGAACAACTCACCAAAGCAACCAGCGGATCACGCATCTTCCAACAAATCGGCCTCTCCGCCGGCACAGCCATCACCAGCGTCATCCTCCAACTCCAACTCACCAAACAACACCACACCACCCCCACACCCGACACACTCACCCCCGCCTACAACCACACCTTCTGGTGGACCACAGCCATCCTCACCCTCGCCATCATCCCAACCACCCTCCTCCCCAAACACATACACAACACACCCCCACCAAACACCAAAACATAACCCCCAAAAAACAACCCACCAAACCCCCCAGGATGACCGCCTGCCAGTAGAACACCGCACCAGACAAGGCAACGAAATGAAAAGCCTTACACGCGATCGACCCCGGAAGGCTCAGCAAAAACAACACACCCCAAAGCCTCGCGCAGCACTTCAGCGAAAGACAAAGAACCAGCACCAGCAAGCCAACGCCGGCCGGCCACACGCACAGCCCCAACAACAGAGGCAGCCACAACAGCCGGCCACACCTGCCTCACATCAACACCACAACGCTCAGCAATCGCCGCAGCCAAAGACTCCTCAGCCATACCGAACGCCTTCAACACCTCACCCTGCAAGGCCGGAGTGGACATAATCATGGCCATCCCGGCCCGATCGGGTTCAGGGTCGGCAAAGACATCAACCACCGCCGCGGCGATCGCCTCGTCGAGTGCCTCACCCGCGGGCCTGCACCACAGAGCCCCACCAAGGCGACGAGCTCGATCCCCCTGGAAGACGCAGATCGCTTCCTCTCGGCTGGAGAAATAGTTGTTATACGTCCTGGGCGCAACCCCGGCAGCCTCGGCAATGTCACGCACCCGCACCGAAGCCAATCCGTCAGGGCCCTTCTCCAGCGCCAGACGCAGAGCCGCTGCGCCGATCGCCTCACGTGTGGCCTGCTTGTTGCGGGCCCGCATGTCACGAGGTTCGTACTCGATCACCACTGGTTCAGGGGACCGGCCGGAGCACGCCCGCCAGTCCCGCCCCCTTCCTGCCTCCGATGCCTGCGCGTTGGTTCCGCCACGACGAGCACCCGCTCTCCCGTCGGCCACCCTCAGGAACTGGATACGCCACGCGCACTATATGCGCGCCGCGCATCTCTTGCTAGGGCCTGTCCGGCGGATCATCGTTCAGAGGACGAGTTCCCCGGCTCGGCGGGCCACCTCGTCCGGCGTGAGGTCCTCCAGATGGGTGAGGAAGACCCAGACGTGACCATAGGGGTCCTTCAATATGGCCGTGCGGTCGCCATGGAACTGATCGGTCGGTGGTTGCAGGAGTTCCGCACCAGCCGCGGTGGCTTGTTGCGCCAGCGCATCGACGTCATCGACGAAGACGTGCAGGCCCACAGTGGTGCCGCCGATGGCCGTCGGTGCGCTGAAGAGTGGCCCCTCGGCGTCGCCCAGCATGACGGTGGAACCGTGAATCGTGACTTCGGCGTGCACGATGCGTCCGTCGGGGCCGCCGAGGCGGAACAGCTCGGTGGCACCGAATGCTCGGGTGTAGAAGTCGATCGCGTTCGCGGCGCCATCGACCATGATGTGGGCGACGACAGCGTTGCGGTAGGTCTCGGGAGTGGCGTTCGTGGTCATGGAGACTGCCTCCTTGGGGGCTCTTGCCTATGACCATGAACGTAGAAGCTGAACCATACTTGAGGTCAAGTGTGGTTCAATTGGCGGGCGATGAGGGAGCTGTGCGAAGCCACAGCCTGATCGCTGCGACAGTGATGGTGCCGTGGAAGATGTAGGCGCGTTTGTCGTATCTCGTGGCCACGGCTCGGGAGTTCTTGAGGGCGTTGATCGTTCTCTCGACTTCGTTCCTCCTTTTGTAGATCGTCTTGTCGAAGCCGGTGGGCCGGCCGCCCCTGCTGCCTCGGCTTTGGCGGTTGGCGCGCTGGTTCTTCGGCTCGGGGATGGTGTGCTTGATCTGGCGTCGCCGCAGGTAGCGGCGGTTACGGCGGGACGAATACGCCTTGTCCCCACCGACATGGTCGGGCCGAGTACGCGAGCGTCCGCCATCGAGACGGCCCACTCGGATGCGGTCCACGACGGGGGTGAACTGCGGGGCGTCGCCCCACTGGCCCGGTGTGATCAGCAAGGCCAGGGGGCGGCGTCCGCCTTCCCCGGCGAGATGGATCTTGCAGGTCAGGCCGCCCCGAGAGCGCCCGAGTCCCTCATCGGGGCGGTGCTGCCGGGGCGTTGTTCTTTTCCCGACACCCGCGGGCGTCTCTTGCGGGCTCCGGCGGCGTGCTGGTGGGCCCGGCAGGAGGTGGAGTCCACACTCACCATCGACCAGTCGATGCGACCCTCGGCGTCGGCGTCCGCCAGGACGGCCGCGAAGAGCCTGTCCCAGGTGCCGTCCGCCGACCAGCGTCGGTGCCTCTCGTACACGGTCTTCCACTTGCCGAAACGCGCAGGCAGATCCCGCCACGGCACACCGGTGCGGTTCCGGTACAGGATCCCGTTGATGATCCTGCGATGGCTCGCCCAACGACCGCCCCGCTTGCCGGACTTCGGCAGATGTGGCCTCAACCGGACCCATTCATCGTTCGACAGATCTCCCCGCCCCATGGACATGCCAACGAGCCGACCCCAGAACGGTCACATGATCCGCCGGACAGCCCCTAGTGTCCTACCTTTCACACCAGTTCGGACCACTGGAGCATGTCCTGGTCACCGGAGCACAGCCGCAGTGCCTGGACGGCAAACAAGGAGGCCCAGCAGTTGAGATGGAGATCCTCCGTGTACGGCCGGTAGCGGACCGCGGCCACGGGCCCCTGCCATCGCAGGGAGTCCAGCAGGGTAGCTGTCGCCTTCTCCATGCCCGGTCCGGGGAGTTTGTGCAGTGCGGCGAGCCGCACCGCCTGGGCCAGGACGTCGGACTGCTGGACCGTGCGGGCATCGTGATCGTGGATGGGTACGAAGCCTGGGAAGCCGCCTCCGGGCAGGCGCTGCCGCCATATCCACTCGGTGATACGGCGTGACAGGCTCAAGGATGCCTCGTCGGCGTGGTAGGCGCCCCAGATCCACATCCCTTCCGCGGCGTAGCACAGCGCGTGCAGGCTGGTCTGGTTGCCACTGCGGCAGCCGTCCGTCAGGGTTCCTACGGCCTTCTCTCCTCTGTTGAGTGCGTTCCCGACTATGCGCTCGGCGGCCGTTCGTGCCGCGGTGAAGCCGAGAGCGTCGGCGGAGAGCAGGGCCTGTACGCACTTGAGCAGATGTGCGTGCCCGTTGGTGGACCAGGAGGCTGTGAGCGGTACGTCTGCGGTCCCCGGTATGACGCATGGCAGGGAGCCGTCGTGTCGCGCCTCAGTGACCAGTACCTCCGCGTTGCGGAGTCCGGCGGCGACGGCGGCGGCATCGCCGGTCGCGAGGCCGTATCTCATCAGCCCGTGGGCGGCCATCGCGAGGTCGAAGGTGTAGACCGCTCGTCCGGTCTTCTCCGGACGAGCTGAAAAATCACCGGCCTCGGTGCGAGCTTTGAGCCAGGCACATGCCGCTGCCGCCCGCGCAGCGTGGGCGCCGTCCAGCGGCGTTTGTGCCAGGAATCCCAGGACGTAGCCGGTGATCTCCGGGTACGTCGGCGACAGTTTCCCGTCCTGCAGGTCCCGCCATCCGCAGTAGGCACCCGAGGGGCTTTGGGTGCCGCCTTCACGTAACCACCGCGAGATTGCCTCAGCCGCTTCTTGTGGGGTGGTGTGCCACATCGCCCGCATCACCGCGCTGTACGGCGTGCCGGGCGCCCGGTCGCTCGTCAGGTCGACCGCGTCGCTGAGCACCAGCACGCCGCCGGGCACGACGAGTTCGGCGAGTTGCCTGATCAGGCGGTCGTGCTCGGGCAGGTGCATCAGTACGAAGCGCGCGTGGACGAGCCGGAACTGGTCGGGGACGAAGTCCGGGGCGGTGATGTCGGCCTCCAGCACATCGAGCCCAGGCACGGGCCGCGCGCTGAGAAAACGTACGTCGCGGTCCACAGCGAGCACGCTCGCCACTCCAGCCTCGTCCAGCAGCCGGCGGGAGACCGTGCCCGTGCCGGCACCCACGTCGAGGCAGCGCCACCCCGGGCCGAACCCGAGTGCCCGCAGCCGCGCCATGGTGATGTCGTCGTAGGCGAGGGCGCCGAAGTCGATGCGCTCGCCCTCGCCTGCCTGTTCCGGACGGAATACGGCCTCGCCGTAGCGGCCGCCGCCCGGCGCGTCCCAGCCCGGCGCGTCCCCGCGCGGAGCGCCGGTCACGTCGCGCTCGGCGTGACGCCGAGGGTGTCGTCCTTGATGACTTCCAGCGCCCGGTCGGCGAGGAACCGGAACAGCGGATCGTCGAACGGTCTCATGGGCGGACCTCTTCACGCGGTGGGGCGGTGTCGGGCGGCCCTAACCGAGATCGCCGCCCCACCGATGCTCCACCGGCGGCAGCCCGCCCGGCCAAGGCGCGCAGTGCCTGAGCCGATTGGACCTTGGGGTGTGGCACATGAAGCAGCCGAGTTGGCGAGTGGTGCCAACTCGGCTGAGCAGCCACGTATCAGTAGCTGCGGGCCTCGATCCATTCGTCGTTCTGCTCGGCCAGTACCGTGCCGACCGGCCGGATCACGGCGGGCCGGTCACTGCGGGCAGTGGTGCGGGCGGTGTCATCCCCATGGCGGCTCCCGCGACAGCCCGCCAAAGCCCCGCAAGCCGCTGTGTCAGATGCTCGGGCTACGGCTTCCCCGCCGCCCATCGGCGGCGGCCCTGAACTGATCCCGGTTCCGTGGAGTTCCTGATACCAGGTCTACGGTCCTGGCATCAGGACCGCACACGAACGCCGGGAGGAGGAGCGGGGACGACGGGCAGTTCGGTGCCCGGAGGCCGCAGGGGCGGGACGGTCGGCCGCTCGGGAACGACCGTACCGGTGCGCCGGAACCGGCTCGGGCTGACGCCTCGGATCCGTTTGAACGCTGCGCTGAACGCGAACGCGTCGGAGTAGCCCACGGTGCGGCCGATCTCCGCGACGGTCGCCGCCTCACGTTCGGCCAGCAGGTCCGCCGCGAGCGTCATGCGCCGGGGGGGGGGGGAGGTCAGTGGCGGTTCCCCGACCAGGTCGGCGAACCGCTTCGCCAACGTGGAACGTGACACTCCGGTCCGGTCGGCCAGCGAGGACACCGTCCACGGGGCCGCTGGTTCGGCGTGCAGCAGGCGCAGCGCGTCGCCGACCACCGGGTCCCGCTGGGCGGCGTACCAGGCGGGCGGCTCGCCGCCGGGCCGGTCGAAGTACTCGCGCAGCGCGCACACCAGCATCCAGTCCAGCAGCCGGTCGAGGACCACCTGCTGGCCCGGGGTGTCGGTGGCGACCTCGGCGGCGAGGTGGTCGAGTACGGCGTCGGTCCCGCCGCCGGATACGACGTGCAGCACGACGGGCAGCCCGTCCAGCAGCCTGCGGCTGATCTCGCCGCGTACCGGGTAGGCGCCGACGATCAGCGTCGTCGCGCCGTCGCCGGCGTCGCCGTCGCAGTCGTTCCAGCCGAGCCGGTGCCGGGTCCCGCCCTGCTCGGGCGTCGCGCAGTGCTCGCCGCACGCGATCGGTTCGGCCCGGGTGCCGACCTCGTCGACGAAGGTGAACGGTGCGGGGCCCCGCACGATGACCGTCTCGCCGGCGCGGAGCTGTTCGGGCGGGCGGTGCTCCGGCACGATCCAGCCCGCCCCGCCGAGGACGGTACACAACGTCAGCGGCGCGCCGTCCACGAAGTGCAACGCCCAGGGCGGGGACAGGATCGAGTTGCCGAACAACGAGCCCTGGGCCCGCATCCCGCGGAAGAGGTCACCGAACGCGTCCACCCCACCGAGGTTAGACGATCACACATGCGATCCGGCTTTTCACCTATGTATTCGTCCGAGCAGACGCCGTTGAATCGCTGCCATGAGCAACGACACCACCCTCGTCCTCGGCGCCACCGGCAAGACCGGCCGACGGGTCGCCGCCCGGTTGCGGCTGCGCGGCACGCAGGTGCGCGCCGCCTCCCGATCCAGCCGGACCCGCTTCGACTGGTCCGACCCCGACGGCTGGGATTCGGCCCTGCAGGGCATCACCTCCGCCTACGTGGTACCCCCGCCCGTGCCCGGACCGGTACACGAGTTCGTGGCGCGGGCCGAGGCCGCCGGCGTGCAGCGCCTTGTCCTGCTCTCCGGGCACGGCGCCGACGCCTGGGGCGACTCCACGTTCGGCCTGGACATGCGCTCGGCCGAAGACGCCGTGCGCGGCTCGGCACTGGAGTGGACCGTCCTGCGGCCGTCGAACTTCAACCAGAACTTCGACGAGGACCTCTTCCACGCCCCGCTGGTCGCCGGCGAACTGGCGCTCCCGGCCGGTGCTGTCCCCGAGCCGTTCATCGACCTGGAGGACGTCGCCGACGCCGCGGCCGCGGTGCTGGCCGAGCCCGGCCGGCACGCCGGGCGGATCTACGAGCTGACCGGGCCGCGCGCGCTGACCTTCGAGGAGGCCGTCGAGCTGATCTCCCGGGCGTCCGGACTGCCCATGACCTACAAGCGGCTTTCCCCCGCCGAGTACACCGCGGCGCTGGTCGCGGAGGGGTGGGGCGAGGACGACGCGCACCACGTCGCCGAGATGTTCGTGTTGATGGAGCGCGGGGTGATTGCCGAAACGACGGACGGTATCGCCACCGTGTTGGGGCGAGCGCCCCGAAACTTCGAGGACTACGTGGTGCGGGCCGCGGCAGCGGGAGCCTGGCGGCCATGACCTCTCGGGCGGCCGTCCAGCGGCTGCGCCGGACTCCGGCGGTGGGGGTGTTGCGCGCCGGGGTGGTCTCCCAACGGTTGCCGCCGCGCATCCGGTCCGCGCTGTCAGCCCGCCGTGATCGCGGTGAGCGAACGGAGCGAAACCTCCATCCACCGTCACGCCAGCATCTTCTGAAAGGACCGCAATGAGCACCGCCACCAGCCGGCTGACCGCCGAGGACCTCGAGTTCCTCGGACGCCCCCTGCACGGGTTCCTGTCCGTGGCCGGGGGAACGCAGCCGCCACAGCCCCGGCCAGTGTGGTTCGAGGCCACCGCAGAGGGGACGATCCAGTTCTTCACGGAGCCGGGCTCGCTGAAGGTGCGGCGCCTGCACCGCGACCCCCGCGCCTCGATCGTTGTCGCAGCCCCGGTAGGTGAGCGTGAGCGCTGGGTGTCCGTCGTCGGCCGCACCACGATGGCGGCCGACGGAGCGCACGACCTGTGTTCCCGCCTCGCCGCTCGCTACTGGGACCTCGACGACCAGGCCCGGGCCCACGACCTCGCCATGATGCTGGCCGCTGACCCACTCCGCGTCGTCATCCACCCGGAGACCGTGCACCGCTACGGGCACTGACCTCCAGCCTCAGCTCGCGCCACCGGTACGTCGGACTGCGCAGAGATAGTTGCCAGCGTGCCCAGCGTGCCCTGGTTTCCGCGTACTCTCCGGTGCGCGGCCGGGCCGGTACGCTTGAACGTGGCCAGTCGTCAGGCCACGTTGGTGTCCCGGCCGGTGGCCCTGAGGCAGTTCTTCAGACGGTAGGCCGAGGCAGTCGGTCACGATGTGCCGCTTCCGCCCGTTGCATGCGCGTCCGGGTCAGCTCAGCTCTGGACAGCCGACGGGTCCATCCACACCACTTCCCAGGTGTGACCATCGGGGTCCTGGAAGGACCGGCCGTACATGAAGCCGTGGTCCTGGGGCTCTCCGGCGGGCGCGCCGCCCGCAGCCAGCGCCTTGTCCACCAGCTCGTCGACCTCCGCGCGGCTCGCCGCACTCAGACACAGAAGCACCTCCGAGGTCTTGGTGGAGTCCGCGATCTCCTTGTTGGTGAAGTCCTGGTAGCGCTGTCTGGTGAGCAGCATGGCGACGATCGTCTCGCTGATGACCACGCATGCGCAGTCATCCGTCGTGAACTGCGGGTTGATCGAGTAGCCGAGCTCGGTGAAGAACTTCTTCGAGGTCTCCAGGTCGTTCGTCGCGAGGTTTACGAAGATCATCTGCTGGTACACGGGCCGTCTCCTTCGTCTGTGGCCTTCACAGGGATGGACCGCGTTGTCCCACGGAACTCATCGCTCGCCGAAAGGAATCTTCGAGAGGCTCTCAGGCACGTGACGGCGGCGGCGCACGGGAGACGTGGCCCGGCCGGGACCCTCACCGAGACGTGAGGCGGGGGCCGCCTCGCTGCTCCGCCTTCTCGACGGCCCCGGCACCGCACAGGACCACGGCGTCGCATCGCATTCGAAGCGGCACCCGAGCAAGGTCCCGGATCGCGCGGCGGTTCATCGCCACCACGACTACGGTGAGCAGCCCGACGTACGACGAGGCCTAGATCCGGTCAGGGATGTGCGTGCCAGGGTGAGTGGGTTGGCCAGTGTGCTCACCATGTGCATCGTGCCCGGCGCGCCGCATGGAGGGCACGGTCATGACGCTGCCCCCTACGCGAGGAAGGCGGCGACCACGCCGCTGGGGGCGCCGAAGACGGCCGACAGCGGCCGAGGTCCCGCCCGAGCGCGCCGTCACGGCGTCGCTTCCGCCTCCACCAGCGCTACGCGTGGCTGGCGACCCGCTTCCACAGAGAGACGGCCTTCCTCGACTGGTCCGAGGAGTGGCGGGTCGAGGTCTAGGGCCGACGTATCCGTCCTCTCCTTCGAAGCGCGGCGCGGCGCGCCGCCATAGGGTTGGATGCCATGACCGAAGAGATCCGCCCAGCCGCCCGGCGTGGCCCCTACGCCAAGAGCGCGCGGCGCCGAGCCGCGATCATCAGCTCCGCCACATCCGTCTTCTCCGCGCGCGGCTATCGAGGCGGGTCGCTGCGGGAGATCGCGAAACAACTCGATCTCAGCCTGACCAGCGTCGTGCACCACTTCTCCAGCAAGAGCGCGCTCCTCGTGGCCGTCCTTGAGAACGCCGACTCCGCGAGCGTCGAATCCTTCCGGTCGGACACCCGGACGGAGGGCGTGGCGTACGCTGTGCTGCGGTACGTTCGTCGCAATCTTGAGCGGCCGGAGATGCTGCGGTTGCTGGCCCTCATGGCTGCCGAATCCTCAGCTTCGGACCATCCCGCGCACCAGTGGTTCCGTCACAGGTACGAGAGGGTCATCGCTGCCCTCGCGATCGCCATCCGGCGGGACCGGGACGAAGGCCGCATCTCCAACAGCAGGGACCCCCAGGCGATCGCGGGATCCCTTGTCGCCCTGTGGGACGGCCTCCAGCTCCAGTGGCTCATCGACCCGCGCCTCGACCTCGCCGCCGGGATGACAGCCGCGATGGAAGATCTCCTGGGCACCCAACTCCCCCACAACGCTTAGGGTTTCGGATCACCGTGCGTCCCGCAGGGCCGGGTACGGGGAGTGCCAGTGAGCCTCCGGCCTCGTCGGTCTGGGGCGGCAGGGCGGTGAAACCCCAGCTCATGCAGCAAGCGCCCGTGCCACCGCGCGCGCGGGTGCGGGTGCCACTCGGATACGTACCGGCACGACCGGCGAACGGGCGGGCCATACGCGGTACGTGGTCTTGGCCGGATCCACCAGGGGGTCGCCGAGAGTGGTCCGCCCTTCGGAGTACAGCCTGTCGCATTCGGGGGTGGGGAGGGCGACATAGCAACCTCCCCTCTTGGTGGCGGAGTCGTACGGCTGCCAGTAGCCGTACCGGCGTCGTCCACTTGCGTGCACGGTGAGAAACACCGGAGTGCGGGAGTCGGACACGACGCGGAGAACGCCGGCGCCTGCAACGTCGGACGGGGCCTCGGAACGGGAGCGGGGCTGGTAGAGGGCGGGGGACATCACGATCGCCTTTCCGAGGGGCCTGGACTCAAGATCAACTACCCAATTAAAGCAGTGTTCCGATCTCAGGTACATAACTTCCGTTCGAGCAACGGAGCTTGGGCAAGACTGCCCCGCACCGGCCCGGTGGCACGGGCCCGGGGCACGGGGCAGTCCACGGATCGTCGCACCCCGCTTCAGCGGCATCACCGTAGGGTCCAGCCTATGGACTGGTTGGGGCCGGGTGAGCACGCTGATGGGTGCGGGGATCGGCGTCGGAGCGATCCTTCTCGCCGACCGGCTTCGCCGGCGCCGTGACCGACGCGCCTACACGGCCAACCAGGTCTGACCCGCTCAGGCCCTCCCGGACGTGTTCACAGCTTTTCGAAGGGGTCGTGCTCGGCGAGAAGCTTTTCCACCCGGGCCTGATCGACCCGGCTGACGAGCTGCCCGGCCTCCTGCCGATCCCGGATCACCTTGGCCAGGGTGAAGGCCGACGTCACCAGGTAGAGCACGGCGATGGCCAGGAAGCCGCGCACCCAGGCGTCGGCATTCAGCCGGAAGATGCCGATGGCGGTGGCCGCCATGGCGATGGAGAAGGAGGCGACCGCCTGACCGTAGAACGCGGTCGTGCTCTGGTGCTTGACCGGTGTCTCACTCATGGGCAAAGGATCGGCGGTCGCGATCGGCTCCTCATCCGCTCGGATACTCAGGTACGTACTCAGATTGGGCGCCTGGCTGCTCGGCGGCGAACCGGACTTCTTGGCTGTGGTGCGGCCTGGTTTCCATCGGGCGATGGTGTCGTCGTTCGCGTAGACCTGGCCCCGGGTGTGGACCCCGCGGCGTCACCGGGTCTCTCGCACTGGCCTCCGTACGGCATGAGCCGGTGGCTCGACCGCGCCGCGTTTCATGCTCGGCACACGGGACTGGAGGGTTGGCCCGCAAGATAGAGCGACCGTTCACTTCGGGTGAAGGATCTATGGACCGCTTGGCAAACCTTCCTGATGGAGGAGGCCGGGTCGGGGAGAGAAGCGTCCCACAACCGGGGCTTCCCGTCCTCCCCGCCACTGGCCAGAGTGTTGCCATCCGGGCTGAACGCCACCGACCACACGATATCGGTGTGCCCGGTCAAGGTGGCGCGTAGCTCTCCGGTGGCCACGTCCCACAACTCGATCTTCCCGTCTTCCCCGCCGCTGGCCAACGTACGGCTGTTGGGGCTGAATGCTGCCGACCTCACGATGTCGGTGTGTGCGGTGAGGGTGGTGCGCAGGTTTTCGGTGGCCACGTCCCACAAGCGGATCTTCTCATCCTCCCCATTGGCTACCAGGGTGCGGCCATCGGGGCTGAACGCCACCGACTCCAGGAAGTCGGTGGGCCCGCTGAGGGTGGTACGCAGCTTTCCGGTGGCCACGTCCCACAAGCGGATCTTTCCGTTCACTCCACCGCCGGCCAGAGTGTGGCCGTCCGGGCTGAACGCCAGCGACCGCACGATTTCGCTGTGCCTGGTCAGGGTGGACCGTAGCCTGCGGGTGGTCACATCCCACAGGCGTACCGTCTTGTCGCTGCTGGCGCTCGCCAGGGTGTGGCCGTCTGGGCTGAACGCTACCGAGCGCACGAAGCGGCTGTGTCCGGTCAGGCTGGACCGCAGTCGACCCGTAGTCGGCTCCCACAACCGGATTTCCCCGTCATCCCCGCTGCTTGCCAGAAACCGGCCATCCGGGCTGAACGCCACCGGCCCCACGAAGTCGGTGGGTCTGGTGAGAGTGGTTCTCAGCTTTCGGGTGGCCACGTCCCGCAATTGGATTTTCTTCTCTCCGCTGATGGCCAGAGCGCGGCCATCCGGACTGAACGCCACCGACCGCACGGCACCGGCGTGGCCGGCCGGGGTGGAGCGCACCCTTCCGGTGGCCACATCCCACACCCGGGCCTTCGCATCTTCCCCGCCGCTGGCCAGAGTGCGACCGTCCGAACTGAACGCCACCGACCACACGGGAGCGGTGTGGCCGGTCAGGGTGGAGCGCACCCTCCCGGTGGCCACATCCCACACCCGGACCTTGTCATCCGCCCCGCCGCTGGCCAGAGTGCGACCGTCCGAACTGAACGCCACCGAAGTCACGGCATCAGCGTGTCCAGCCAGGGCGGGCCGTAGCCTGCCGGTGGCCACATTCCACAGGCGTACGGTCTTGTCGGTGCCGCCACTGGCCAGGGTACGGCCGTCCGGGCTGAACGCGACCGCTCGCACGGCGCCGGTGTGGCCGGTCAGGGTGGAGCGCAACCTTCCGGTGGCCACATCCCACACCCGCGACGTCTTGTCGGCACTCCCGCTCGCCAAGCTCCGACCATCCGGACTGAGCGCCACCGACCACACAACATCAGTGTGGCCGGTCAGACGGTGCTGGAGGGGAAGAGCTGCCGCGGCGAAAAGACTGGCGGTAGCCTCCTTTGTCGGGCTGGTTCGATACGCCTGGACCGCCAAGAGCGAGGCCAGGTCAGGGTTGGTGCGCCGAAGCCCGGCCGACTGTGCGGCCAACTGGCGAGAGTGCGCGATGTGCTGGGCGCTGAGGGCTTGGTGGCGCTGCTGTTCGCTGACCCGGTATTGCTGCCAGGCAGCCAGTCCGGCGGTCAGGGCGAGGACGAGCAGGATCGACAAGGCAGTGGTGAATTGGCGTAGGCGCCGGGTCGTGCGGGCGGCTGCTTGTTCTTCGTGGTGGCGGGCGGTGGAGCTGCGCGCGAGGAAGTCCTGTTCCAGTGTGGTGAGGTCGCTGTTGGTGTGGGCTGTGGTGAAGACTTCCTCGACGGTGGCGAGTCGGGTGCCGCGGTACAGCGCACCAGGATCCCGGCCGAGGTCATTCCAGGTCCGGGCGGCTTCGGTGAGCTGGCGATGAAGGCGCAGGCGTTCGCGGGATTCGTCGATCCATTCCCTCAGCCGTGGCCAGGCGGCGATAAGAGCTTCGTGCGCGAGGTGCACCGCGGGGCCGTCGAGCGTAACCAGGCGTGCCTTCACCAGGTGCTCCAGCACTTCAGCGGTAGCGGAGGACCTCTCGGTCTCCAGCTCGCTGACGGGCGCGGGCCGCCGGGTGTCCTGGGCGCCTTCGCCTGGAGTGATCAGGCGCAGCAGGATCCGGCGGGCGCTGGCGGCTTGGCAGGGTGCCAGGCGGGTGTAGAGATCTTCAGCTGTTTGAGCGATAGCACCGTGAACACCGCCGGCAGCATCGTAGAGGCTGAGGGTGAGGGCGCGGCCTTTGCGGCGGTGCCACGTCTCCAGGAGGGCGTGGGACATCAGTGGCAGGGCGCCGGGTTCGCCGTCGACCTCGTCGATGATTCGGGCAGTCAGGGTGCGTTCGACGATGAGGCCTGCGGCCTGGGCGGGTCGGACGATGGCCGCGCGGAGTTCGTCGCGGTTCATGGGCGGGACCAGGAGGGTGGCGTCGCGCAGCGCGTCAGCGAGCGGCCGGTGGCCGGCCAGGTGTCCGAAGAAGTCAGCACGAACCGCGATGACGATCCGCAGCCTGCTAGCCGGGGCAGCGGCGCTCAGGAGGCGGTCGATGAACCGGGCGCGTTCGGCCGGGTCGGTGCACAGGGTGTAGAGCTCCTCCATCTGATCCACTACCAGCCACGTGTCTCCCTTTTCGCCCTCTTTCGGGGTGAGCCGCTGGTCGTGCCTGTGCAGAGGCTGCCCGCCGGGCGTGATGACGCGCAGGGCGGACGGGCGTATGTCCGGGTCGTCGGTGGTGCGCAAGCGGGGGATGAGGCCGGCGCGCAGCAGAGAGGATTTGCCGCTGCCGGAGGCACCGACGATCGCGGTGATCCGGTGGCGGCCGGTCAGGTGCAGCAGGTCCTCGATGAGCTGGTCACGGCCGAAGAACAAGGCCGCGTCGCCCGGCTCGAAGCGGGCCAGCCCCCGGTACGGAGGTTCGGCGTCGTCCTCAGCGCGCGGTTCGGCGGCCTCTTCCGCTGCCACTTGGCGCCAGCGTTCTTCCCATTCCTCCGGGTCGCCGCCGCAGGCCTGCACGTAAGCCAGGACGACCGGGAGAGTCGGTAAACGCTCACCCGCAGCCGCCCGGGAAAGCGTGCTCGCTCCCTGACCGGTGCGCCGCGCCATCGCCCGATAGGTAGGCCCCCCGGCCTCCGCCCGCAGTCTGCGTAAACCGTATGCGAATTCTTGTAACGGGCCTTTGCCCGGATCCAGCGGACGCTCAGGACGCCCCGGCACTCCCGCCCCCTCCCCCGCGCCCGATCGACAGGGCACGGACCGACCGCCAAGCTACGCACACTCCGTGGTGACGGCAACCACCGCCTTTGTGATCGACGGGGCGCGACAAGCCCGGCTGACCGGCGGGGCGGCCTTTGTTGCGAGTGGTGGAAGGGGGGTGCTCATCAATGGCACACACGGTGGACTCAAGGGCATGCCAGGCAGCCAGCCGCAGCGGTCGGCCCACCTGGCATGCACGGGGGCGAGGCCTTACAACAAGGCGCCTCGCAACATCGTCAAGGAGGACACATGAAGGCAGCGCGCTCACGCGTCGCATCATTCACTCTGACCGCCGTATTGCTCGGAGCAGGGATGGCCGCCGCGACCACAGTCTCGGCACGGGCCGACGCTCCGAGGAGCGACGCCAAGATCCAGTCCTGCTACGGCAGCGCCAAGAGCTTCAGCACGACAAACAAGGTGTGGCCCGCCTATCCGAACTGGACCTATACGACGAGCGCTTGCGCCGACATCAACATCAAGCCTGCTGCTACCGTGAGCGTGCAGACCTGCTGGAAGGACCATTCCTGCAACAGCCCACGGACGATCAAGGCCGGTCAGTGGGGGACCACGGCCACCGGTGTGGCTGACGGCAGCAAGTTCTACCTCAAGTTCGACCGCAACGTCAGCGGGAAGATCGCCTTCTGACGAGCGCCTGAGGGCGAAACGATCACCGCGAGCCAGAGTGAGGGCGGGGACCGGGAGCAGCGGGCCGTGATCGGCATGCGGTGGTCGTGACCAGACGGATCGAGTGCGGGGCCGGGCAGAGCATTCCTGCCCGGCCCCGCTGTCGTAGCCGTGCCCGCGCTTCACAAGCCCCGCGGGAGACATGTGCTGGCCGCCCCGGAAACGGCCGCTGCTCCGGCATTGCGGTGACAGGTCTCAGGCACGGGGCGTGGGAAGTGCGGCCACGGCCCATTTGGCTCGCGTGGACAGTCCGGCGAGTGCCTTCGCCGAGTTCTTGCCGATCGTGTCCAGCAGGTGCCTGCCGTGCGCCATCGTCGCACGCGCGAGTTCCGCGTCACCTGCCCCGACCGCGGCCAGTGTCAGTTCCAGGTGCTGCTCGGTGATCAATCGGCCGAGTCCCCGGCGGCGCCATTGCCGCACCGTCGCGTCTGACGTCGTGCCGTCGGCACCGACCGCGGCCCGTGCCCGTTCCAGCGCCCGCCCCGCTGCCGCGAGGTCACCCTTGCAGCGCTCCAGACGGGCCAGGACGTACGCCTCGCAGGCCCGGTCCCACGCCGTGTCCTGAAGCGAGAGGAGGAAGAACTGGGCGCGGGCCGCCTGCGGGTAGTCGCCGATGCGCTCCAGCGTGCGGCTCAGTTCCCGCAGCCGGTCCGCGTCCGGGCCCGTGTCGTCCAGCATGCGGATGAGCGCGACCCGGGCGTTCTCGACGCGACCCTGCCGGTGGGCCAGCTCGATCCAGGTGAACTCGCTCTCTGCTGCCAGATCCCGTCCGTACCGCCTCGCCTCCTCGGCGCGGGCCCACTCCACCGCCCCGGCTCTGCCGGTGACCTGCCCGCACGTGGCCGACCGCAGCAGCGCCACGTCCATGTCCTGCCCATGCGCGGCCACCAGCGTCGCGGCCAGCCGCCGCTCCTCGAACCGCTCGGCGGGTGCGGCATTCTCGTGCTCCAGCAGGAAACGCAGGTGCGGCAGGTCACCGTCACGGCGGTCGAACTGCGCCGCGCGCAGCACCC
>NZ_JBVIZF010000039.1:0-57708 GCF_055591805.1 Streptomyces sp. NPDC041200
TACCCGACCGAGGTGATCCCCGGCGTCACCTCGGTGAGCGCGGCGGCCGCCCGGCTCGGCGCGCCGCTGGTGGAGGGCGAGGAGGTGCTGACGGTCCTCCCGGGCACGCTGCCCGAGGAAGAGCTGACGGCGCGCCTCGCGACGACCGACGCGGCGGCGGTCATGAAGCTCGGCCGCACCTTCCCGACCGTACGGCGCGCCCTGGAGCGTTCGGGGCGGCTCGCCGACGCGCGGTACGTGGAGCGCGCCACGATGAGCGCGGAGCGCACCGGGTCGCTGGGCGAGGTCGACCCGTCGTCCGTGCCCTACTTCTCGGTGGCGGTGCTGCCGAGCCGTATCGACACCCCGGACGCCCCCGACACCTCCGCGGCCGGACATCCGGGCGAGGTCGTCGTGGTGGGCCTCGGTCCCGCCGGTCCGCTGTGGCTCACCCCCGAGGCCCGCGGTGAACTGGCCGCCGCCGAGGACCTGGTCGGCTACACCACCTACCTGGACCGGGTCCCCGTACGCCCCGGCCAGCGGCGTCACCCCTCCGACAACAAGGTCGAGGCCGAACGCGCCGAGTTCGCCCTCGACCTCGCCCGGCGCGGACGGCGTGTCGCCGTCGTCTCCTCGGGCGACCCCGGCGTGTTCGCCATGGCCACCGCCGTGCTGGAGGCCGCGTCCGAGGACCCGTACCGCGATGTCCCGGTGCGGGTGCTGCCCGGCATGACCGCGGCCCACGCCGCCGCCGCCCGCGCGGGTGCCCCACTCGGCCACGACTACGCCGTGGTCTCCCTGTCCGACCGGCTCAAGCCCTGGGAGGTCATCGCCGGACGGCTGCGGGCCGCGGCCGCCGCCGATCTGGTCCTCGCCCTCTACAACCCCGGCTCCCGCAGCCGGATCTGGCAGGTCGGCAAGGCCCGCGACCTCCTCCTGGAACACCGCGCGCCGGACACCCCGGTCGTCCTGGGCCGCGACATCGGCGGCCCCGAGGAGTCCGTCCGCATCATCCGCCTGACCGACCTCGACCCGGCCGAGGTGGACATGCGCACGATCCTCCTCATCGGCTCCTCCCAGACCCGTACGGCCCGCCGCGGCGACGGCACCGACATCGTCTGGACCCCGCGCCGCTACCCCGAGGTGTGACGCCCCCGGAGCCAGGTGACGGCCTCGGCGGGAGTCCGGGCGACCGGGACGCCCTCCGGGGCGGGCGGGCGCTGGACGACGACCACCGGGATTCCGGCGTCGCGGGCCGCGCTCAGCTTGGGGGCCGTGGCCCCGGCGCCGCTGTCCTTGGTGACCAGGACGTCGATGCGGTGGCGGCGCAGCAGGGCCGTCTCGCCGTCGAGGGTGAACGGGCCGCGGTCGAGGATCACCTCCATGCGGGGCGGGACCGGGGGCTGCGGGGCGTCGACCGAGCGGACCAGGAACCAGGGGTCGGTGAGGTGGGCGAAGGCGGCCAGCCCCATGCGGCCCGTGGTGAGGAAGACCCGCTCCCCCAGGTCCGGCAGGAGCCGCGCGGCCTCGTCCAGCGAAGCCGCCGGGTGCCAGCGGTCGCCCGGGCCCGCCACCCAGCCGGGGCGGCGCAGGGCGAGCAGGGGAACATGGACGGCGGCGGCCGCTCGGGCCGCGTTGTGACTGATCGTGTCGGCGAAAGGATGGGTGGCGTCGATGAGCGCGTCCACCTGGTGCTCGCGGAGCCAGCGGGCCATGCCCTCGGGACCCCCGAACCCGCCGATCCGCACCTGCCCGGCGGGCAGTCGCGGTGCGGCGACCCGGCCCGCGAGGGAACTGGTGACGCGCAGGGCGGGATCGCCGTCCAGTTCGGTGGCGAGGCGGCGGGCCTCGGTGGTGCCGCCCAGGATGAGCACATGGCGCACCGGTGCGCTGTTCATCGGATGCCTTTCGTCGTCGGTGCGCCCGTCATCGTATGCGCGGCGGGTGGCCCATGGCTGAGGCGGAGACCGGGGCGAGCGGGGGCCGCGGGGCCCAGCTGGAGCGCACCGGGCTGCGGCACGGATGGACCACCGGGGCGTGCGCGACGGCCGCGACGACGGCCGCGTACACCGCGCTGCTCAGCGGCGGCTTCCCCGACCCTGTGACCATCGCGCTGCCGAAGGGCCAGCGGCCCGCGTTCGCCCTGGCGGCCGAGGAGCTGGGCGCCGACCGGGCCATGGCCGCGGTCGTGAAGGACGCCGGGGACGATCCCGACGTCACCCACGGCGCGCTGGTACGGGCGACCGTGCGCGCCCTGCCGCCGGGCAGTGGCGTGGTGTTCCGGGCGGGCCCCGGCGTCGGCACCGTCACCCGGCCCGGACTGCCCCTCGCGGTGGGCGAACCGGCCATCAACCCCGTGCCGCGCCAGATGATGAGCGACCACATCGCCGCGGTCGCCGCCCGCCACGGTGGTGGCGGCGACGTCGAGATCGAGGTCTCGGTGGACCACGGCGAGGAGATCGCCCGCAGCACGTGGAACCCCCGGCTGGGCATCCTCGGCGGCCTGTCCATCCTCGGCACGACCGGCATCGTCGTGCCGTACTCCTGCTCGGCCTGGATCGACAGCATCCGGCGCGGCGTGGACGTGGCGCGGGCGGCGGGGCGGCGGCACGTGGCGGGGTGTACGGGCTCGACCTCCGAGAAGGTGGCGGTGGCCGAGCACGGTCTGCCGCAGGACGCCCTGCTGGACATGGGCGACTTCGCGGGCGCCGTCCTCAAGTACCTGCGCCGCCACCCGGTGGACCGCCTGACGGTCGCGGGCGGCTTCGCCAAGCTCTCCAAACTCGCCGCGGGCCACCTCGACCTCCACTCCTCCCGCTCCCAGGTCGACAAGGCCTACCTGGCCGACCTGGCCCGCCACGGCGGCGCGGACGACGCCTTGGCGGCAGCGATAGCGACGGCCAACACCGGCCTGGAAGCCCTGCACCTGTGCGCGGCACAGGACATCCCCCTGGGCGACCTGGTCGCGGCGGCGGCCCGCGCCACGGCCCTGGACGTGCTGCGTGGGGCGCCGGTGGTGGTCGACGTCATCTGCATAGACCGCGCGGGCAAGGTCGTGGGCCGCGCTGCCCCGCGCGGCCCACGCGAGGCCTGACGCCCCCGGCGGTGAGGGGAGCGTATGCCACGACGCGGCAGCATCCCCCGCGCGGTGCGGGCCCGGCGCCCGCCGGGACAATTCGGAACGCCGTGCTTCTGGGCCGTACCGTAGACGAGTTGCTCGTCGATCGATGTCATTCGCGTGATCGTGCCAGGAAGCACTGACACCCGTTCATCAGTTCGGCCATTTCGATCTCGGAGAGCGGCAGATCGGGGGCACGGCGGCCTCCTTGACGCGTCGGAGCATCGCCCGTCGACCGCCTTCGGTGGCGGGTCACAACGGGTCGTCGGGGGCGGACGGGCGGAAAGCGCGGCGCACGGCCTGAGCGAGCGCCTTGCGGCGGCGTTCGTGGTCGGCTTCCGGTTCGGCTGGGGTCGCCGCGTGGAACAAGCTGGCCGGGGACCAAGTGAGTGCCAGCGTGGACACCATCGCCAGGACATCGCCGGGCTCGATGGCCGGATCGATGCGGCCCTCGCACTGGGCGTCGGCGATGGCGGTCAGCTTCTGTTCGGTCTCCTGGACCATCGTGGTGACCAGGACGCCTGTGGGGACGCGCTCCAGGCGGGCCCAGGTCGCCAGCCGGACCAAGTTCGGCTTGGCCAGGCAGGCGTCGTAGATGCCGACGGCGTAGCCGGGCAGGTCGTCGGCCGTGAACGGCACGGAGTTGACGATCCCGTCGGCGAGTTCCCGGAAGACCGCGTCGAACAGGCGGTTCTTATCGCCGAAGTAGGCGTAGAGCTGTGCCTTGTTGGCCTTGGCGTTGGCCGAGATCCGGTCGACGCGGGCGCCCGCGATCCCGTACGCCGCGAACTCTGCGGCCGCCGCGTCCAGCAGTCGGCGCCGTGTGGCTTGTCCGTCCTTCATCCCCACACCCTAACTAACCAGTTGGTTTGACGATGCCGCGGGCAGGCGCCTACGGTGCACAGGCAAGTAACTAACTAGTTTGTTTGACTGGAAGGCGGCCAACCCGTGAAGGTCCATGCGTATGCGGCACACGAAGCTGGCGGGCCCCTGCACCCGTACGAGTACGAAGCCGGCCCGCTGGGGCCGACCGAGGTCGACGTGCGTGTGACGCACGGCGGGATCTGCCACACCGACCTCGGGATGATCGACAACGAGTGGGGCATCTCGCGGTACCCCGTCGTGGCCGGGCACGAGGCGGTCGGCGTGGTGGCGGCGATCGGCGACGCGGTGGACCAGCGCGTCCTGTCCATCGGGCAACGGGTCGGCGTCGGCGCGATCGCGGGCTCCTGCTTCCACTGCGAATGGTGCCTGAGCGGGCGCACCAACCTGTGCCCTCACAAGGACGACACCGTCATGCGCGGCGACCGGGGCGGGTTCGCCAGCCACGTCCGGGCCGGCGACTGGCGCCACGTCCACCCGCTCCCCGACGCGATCCGGTCCGAGCACGCGGCCCCGCTGCTCTGTGCCGGCACGACGGTGTTCTCCCCGCTCCTGGAGAACCGGGTCCTGCCGACGCACCGCGTCGCCGTGGTCGGCGTCGGCGGTCTGGGCCACCTGGCCATCCAGTTCCTCGCCAGCTGGGGCTGCGCGGTCACCGCCATCTCCACGACACCCGCCAAGCGGGCCGACGCCGAACGCTTCGGCGCCACTGACTTCATCGCCTCCGGCGAGGCGGGCGCCCTGCAGAAGGCCGCCGGCTCGTTCGACTTCATCATGTCCACGGTCTCGGCGGACCTGCCCTGGGACGACTACCTCGGCCTGCTGCGGCCGCAGGGCCGACTGTGTGTCGTCGGCGTCCCGGAACGCCCCTTCACCGTCTCGGCGATGAGCCTGCTGCCGGCCGCGAAGTCGCTCGTCGGCGGCCTCGTGGGTTCGACGGCACAGACCCGACAGATGATCGACTTCGCCGCCCGCCACGACATCCGCCCGCAGGTGCGGACGTTCCCGGCCGCGGACTTCGAGCAGGCACTGGACCGAGTCCGCAAGGGCAGCGTCCGCTACCGTGCCGTCGTGGAGTTCGAGTAACCCGACATCGCCGGCCGGCGGCCTCGGCGTGAACGACGAGCGCGACGCCCAGGCTGCCGGCCGGCAGCCTGGGCGCAGACGGAAAGACCTGACGAAAGCCCCACCGCCCTCTACCTCGCCATGATCCGCCTCACCCAAGCGATCAGCTGTATGAGGGCGCTTCCTCCCCCGGGACCGGGACAGCAAGTACACCAGCGCCTTCGACGGCGTCTTCCAGGCCGACGACATGGAGATCCTGTCCAGCTCTGGGGCGCAGGCCGCGCAAGGGCGTGGGCTGCTCGTTGAGGTGCTGGTGGACCAGGTGCCAGGTTCCGCCGAAGGGGCGCTGTCCGGTGGTCATCTCGTACAGGACGCAGCCGAGAGTACAGGTCGGAGCGGTGGTCGAAGGTGCCGGAGAAGCACTCGGGGGCCGTGTAGGCGGGGGTTCCGATCAGGATGCCGGTGGCGGTGATGTCGTGTCGGTCGTCGCTGCCTTTCGTGATGCCGAAGTCGACGACCTTGGCCGGTCCGCGGGGGCTTCCAGATCGGTGCTGAGGGATTTGCCGGGGAGGAACTCCATCACCAGGTAGGCGTACAGCTGTCCGTCGTGGAGAGCGGATCCGAAGTCGTGGATGGTGACGATGCACGGATGCGACAGGCTGCCGGCGGCCGCGGCGCGCCCCCGGCGCAGACGGTGTGGCGCCCCGCCTGGCTCGCGGCACGGCCCCCGGCGCGCGACGCGGTGCCCCGCCCGGCAGGGCGTTGACACCATCCGGAACGCGGCATCCCGCGCCGGTGAGGCGCACGGCCCGTGCGGAACGCGGGCCTCGCCCGGTGTCCAGGGCAGGTGGGGCTCAGGGGGTGCGGTCGCGGTCCGGGGAGTAGAGGTGGCTGTCGCGGAACTGGGCCGCGGCCAGGGTCTGGCCCACCAGGATGACGGCCGTACGGACCACGCCCGCCGCCTTCACCTGGTCCGCGATGTCCGCCAGGGTGCCGCGCAGGACCAGTTCGTCGGGGCGGCTGGCCATGGCGACCACGGCGGCCGGGCAGTCGGGGCCGTAGTGCGGGAGGAGTTCGCCGACCACGCGGTCCACGTAGCGGGTGGCGAGGTGCAGGACGAGGAGGGCGCGGCTGCGGCCGAGGGTGGCGAGGTCTTCGCCGTCCGGCATGGGGGTGGCCTGCTGGGCGACGCGGGTGAGGATGACGGTCTGGCCGACGGTCGGGACCGTCAGCTCACGCTTCAGCGCGGCGGCCGCGGCGGCGAAGGCGGGGACGCCGGGGACGACCTCGTACGGGATCCCGGCCGCGTCGAGGCGCCGCATCTGCTCGGCGACGGCGCTGAAGACCGAGGGATCGCCGGAGTGGAGGCGGGCCACGTCGTGGCCCGCCTCGTGGGCGGCGGCGAACTCGGCGGTGATCTGGTCGAGATCGAGCCCGGCGGTGTCGACCAGCCGCGCGTCCTGCGGGCATTCGGCCAGCAGCTCGCTCGGGACGAGGCTGCCCGCGTAGAGGCACACCCGGCAGCGGGCGAGGGTCCGCGCGCCGCGCAGGGTGATCAGGTCGGCGGCGCCGGGGCCCGCGCCGATGAAGTACACCGTCATCGTGTTTCTCCGCGTTTGGTGGTGGACCACTGGGTTACCGGCATCGCCTGGCGCCAGCCCGTGAAGCCGCCCACGGGGGTGGCGTGGGAGACGGCGAGGCGGATCAGGTCGCCACCGTGGCGGGTGTACCAGGTGGTGAGCAGGGCTTCGGATTCGAGGGTCACGGTGTTGACCACGAGGCGGCCGCCGACGGGGAGCGCGGTCCAGCAGGCCTCCAGGAGGCCGGGCGTGGTGGCGCCGCCGCCGACGAAGATGGCGTTCGGGGTCGGCAGGCCGGTGAGGGCGGCCGGGGCGGCGCCGGTGACGACGCGCAGGGCGGGGACACCGAGGACGGTCGCGTTGCGGGTGATGCGTGTCGCGCGTACCGGATCGCGTTCGACGGAGACCGCGCGACAGGCGGGGTGCGCGCGCATCCATTCCACGGCGATGGAGCCGGAGCCGCCGCCGACGTCCCACAGCAGTTCGCCCGGGGCGGGGGCGAGGGCGGCGAGGGTGGCGGCGCGGACGTGGCGTTTGGTCAGCTGGCCGTCGTGTTCGTACGCGGCGTCCGGCAGCCCGGGGACGGCGGACAGGTGCGCGGCGTCCGGGGCCGGGGCGCAGTCGAGGGCGATGACGTTGAGGGGGTCGCCGGGCGGGTGGGGCCACGCCTCGGCGGTGCCCTCGGCGGCGTGTTCCCGCGCGCCGCCCAGCTGTTCCAGGACCCGCATCCGGGTCGGGCCGAAGCCTCGGTCCCGCAGCAGCCCGGCGACCTCGGCCGGGGTCGCGGAACCGGCGCTGAGGACGAGCAGCCTGCGGCCCGGATACAGGGCGCGGGACAGGGCGGCGAGGGGGCGGCCGACGAGACTGATCACCTCGGTGTCCTCCTGCGCCCAGCCGAGCCGCGCACAGGCGTACGCGACGGACGAGGGATGCGGCAGCACCCGCAGCGCGTCGGGGCCCAGCAGCCCGGTGAGGGTGCGGCCGATGCCGAAGAACATGGGGTCGCCGCTCGCCAGCACACAGACCCGGCGCCCGGCGTGCGCGGCGAGCAGCCCGGGGACGGCGGGGCGCAGCGGGGACGGCCAGGGGACGCGCTCGGCGGCGCATTCCGGTGGCAGCAGACCGAGTTGGCGCGGTCCGCCGATGACGACCTCGGCCGTGCGCAACGCCTCACGGCCGTCCGGGGCGAGCCCGTCCCATCCGTCGGCGCCGATGCCGACGACGGTCAGGGGGGTGGGTGGTGGGCTCACAGGTGTTCCTCGTGGTGGTTCGGGGGCGGCTGCAACTCTACTGACCTGCTACGACGCTCCCGCCTCCGGCTCCCGCTCCGGCTCCAGCTCGGCCAGCGCCAGCAGCTGCTCCGCCGTCATCCCGGCCGGTATCGGCTCGGGCGCGGGCGTGCGCAGTGGCGGCTGCCAGCCGTCCTCGGGGGCCCAGCGCCGGATGATTCGGGCGGGCGCTCCGGCGACCACGGCGTGGTCGGGCACCTCGCCCCGTACGACCGCTCCGGCCGCGACGACGACGTTACGGCCCAGCCGCGCCCCGGGCAGGATCACCGCGCCCGCGCCCAGCCAGCTTCCGGAGCCGATCTCGACGGGGGCGGAGCGCGGCCACTGCCGCCCGATGGGCTGGTGGGGGTCGTCGTACGAATGGTTGTCGCTGGTCACGTATACATACGGACCGCAGAACACGTCGTCGCCGAACACCACGTCCCGGGAGGCGATGACATGGCTGCCACGGCCCAGGACCACACCGTTGCCGAACCGCACGATGGGCGCGGGGCCGAGGTCGAGGCCGGGCATCATGCCGGCGGTGAGCGTGACCTGTTCACCGATCACGCAGTGGTCGCCGAGTTCGATCCACGGCTCGCCGAAGACGGTGCCCTGGGGGAACGCCAGCCGGGTGCCGGTGCCGATCCGGCCGAAGCGGTACGGGCCGGGCCGGTCGGCGGTCACCGCGCCCGCGCGCTGGACGGCGCGCCATCCGCGGTGCACCATCCGGGACGTGGCACGGCGGCGCCACGCCCGCCAGGATGAGAACACGTTCTCGTTCTTCGGCATGTACACACCGTATCCGGCGGCCGCCCGCCACGGTACGCGGTCACCTCCGCAGGACGCAGTCACCGCACAGCCCGCCGCCCGGCACCCGGTAGTACAGGCAGCAGGTGCGGCGCCGGAAGGCGAGGGGCGCGGTGGTCAACTCTCCCGCGTCACGCAGCGGCGGGTGGGCGAACTGGGCGCGGGCCACGGCCACCGCCCGCTCCCCCGCCTCGTCCAGGCCCCGCGCCCGGCACCAGTCGTGCAGCACCCGCAGCGAACCCACCAGCGCCGAGGCGGCGTTGCCCCACAGCAGCCGGTCCGAGACCCGGTACGCGCGGCTGACGGCGTGGTGCAGTGGCGTCAGATGCGCGTACGCGCACGTGGCGAGCTGTCCGGCGAGCCCGCCCGGTTCGCCCATCGCGTGCGGCGCGCCGGGCCACCACAGGTCGTCGGGGGCGGTACGCGCGGGGTTCCACCACAGCCGGTCGGGGCGGAGGTCGTACACCGTGCCGGTCAGGGCCGCGGGGCCGAGCGCGAGCGACCAGACACGGGCGGCCAGCCCCTGGAAGACGAGGGAAGCCGCGACCCTCGGCTCATCGGTGCCCAGGCTCGCGGCCACCGCCTCCACCCGGCCGCGCAGCAGCGGCGCGGCGGCGTCCCCGCCCGCCAGCCGGTACGCCTCGCCGATCCGCGCGTACCCCTCCTCCCCGGGAGCACCGGACCCGGTGCGCAGGGCGAAGAACGGACCCACCTCGGCGGCCCATCCCACGGTCGGCACTCAGCCGTCGGCCGGCTCGGGGCCGCCGGTCGGCTCGGGCGGCGCGGACGGCTCGGGCGGCGTGCGGAACGCCTCCAGCAGCCGGTCCGCCGCCAGCGTCGCCGTCAGCGTGCCGTCGCGGACCTCCTGCTCCAGGCCGGGCGCGAGCCGCCGCACCCCGGGGTGGGCGTGCAGCCGGGCGAGCAGCTGGTCGCGCACCATGGACCAGGTCCAGCCGACCTGCTGGTCGCGGCGCTTGGCCTCCAGCGCGCCGGTGGCCTCCAGCACCCGGCGGTGCTGCTCCAGCCGCTCCCAGACCACGTCGAGCCCGGTGTTCTCGCGCGCCGAGCAGGTGAGCACGGGCGGGTTCCACGGCGCGTCCGGGGGCTGCAACAGCCGCAGCGCGCCCGCCAGTTCGCGGGCCGCGGACTTGGCGTCCCGGGCGTGTGAGCCGTCCGCCTTGTTGATGGTGACGACGTCGGCCAGCTCCAGGACGCCCTTCTTGATGCCCTGCAGCTGGTCGCCGGTGCGGGCCAGGGAGAGCAGCAGGAAGCTGTCGACCATGCCCGCGACGGCCGTCTCGGACTGGCCCACGCCGACGGTCTCCACGAGCACCACGTCATAGCCCGCGGCCTCCATCACCACCATGGACTCGCGGGTGGCGCGGGCGACCCCGCCGAGCGTCCCGGCGCTCGGCGAGGGCCGTACGAAGGCGTCCGGGTCGACGGCCAGCCGCTCCATCCGGGTCTTGTCGCCCAGGATGGAGCCGCCGGTACGGCTGGAGGACGGATCGACGGCGAGCACCGCCACCTTGTGGCCGAGCCCGGTGAGCATGGTGCCCAGGGCGTCGATGAAGGTCGACTTGCCCACCCCGGGCACCCCGCTGACGCCGACCCGCCGCGCCCCGCCGGTGTGCGGCAGCAGCTCGATCAGCAGCCGCTGGGCGAGGTCGCGGTGATCGGCCCGGGTGGACTCGACGAGGGTGATGGCACGGGCGATGTACGCGCGCTTGCCGTCGAGCACGCCCTTGGCGTACTCCTCGATGTCGATCGTCCGCGGCATTACAGCTCGTGGCCGAGGTCGGCTGCCAGCTTCCGCACCAGGTCGTGGGCGGCGTCCGGGATGACCGTGCCCGGCAGGAAGACGGCGGCGGCACCGGCCTCGTGCAGGGTCTGGACGTCCTGCGGCGGGATGACGCCCCCGACGACGACGGTGATGTCCTCGCGGCCCGCCTCGGCCAGCTGCTCGCGCAGCGCGGGCACCAGCGTCAGGTGGCCCGCGGCCAGCGACGAGACGCCGACGATGTGCACATCGGCCTCCACCGCCTGCCGGGCGACCTCCTCCGGCGTCTGGAACAGCGGGCCGACGTCGACGTCGAAGCCGAGGTCGGCGAAGGCGGTCGCGATCACCTTCTGGCCTCGGTCGTGCCCATCCTGGCCCATCTTGGCGACCAGGATGCGGGGGCGGCGGCCCTCGGCGCTCTCGAACTTCTCCACCAGCGTGCGGGTGCGGTCCACACCGGACGACGGTCCGGCCTCGTCTCGATACACACCGGAGATCGTACGGATCTGGCCGGAGTGGCGGCCATAGACCTTCTCCAGCGCGTCGGAGATCTCCCCGACGGTGGCCTTGGCGCGGGCGGCGTCCACGGCGAGCGCGAGGAGGTTGCCCTCCAGACCGCTGCCGGGGCCGGATTCGGCGGCGGCGGTGAGCGCGCGCAGCGCGTCCTGGCAGACGGCCTCGTCGCGCTCGGCGCGCAGCCGCCGCAGCTTCTCGATCTGCTGGGCGCGCACCGAGGAGTTGTCGACCTTGAGGACCTCGATCTCCTCGTCGCCGCCGCCTTCTGGCCGGTACTTGTTGACGCCGATCACCGGCTGACGCCCGGAGTCGATCCGCGCCTGGGTGCGGGCTGCGGCCTCCTCGACGCGCAGCTTGGGGATGCCCGCGTCGATGGCCTTGGCCATCCCCCCGGCCGCCTCGACCTCCTCGATGTGCTGCCAGGCCCGCCGCGCCAGGTCGTACGTCAGCTTCTCGACGTAGGCGCTGCCGCCCCACGGGTCGATCACCCGCGTGGTGCCCGACTCCTGCTGGAGCAGCAGCTGGGTGTTGCGGGCGATCCGGGCCGAGAAGTCGGTCGGCAGGGCGAGGGCCTCGTCCAGGGCGTTGGTGTGCAGCGACTGGGTGTGGCCCTGGGTGGCGGCCATGGCCTCGACACACGTACGGGTCACGTTGTTGAAGACGTCCTGCGCGGTCAGCGACCAGCCGGAGGTCTGCGAATGGGTGCGCAGCGACAGCGACTTGGGGTTCTTCGGGTCGAACTGCTTGACCAGCTTGGCCCACAGCAGCCGCGCCGCCCGCAGCTTGGCGACCTCCATGAAGAAGTTCATGCCGATCGCCCAGAAGAACGACAGCCGCGGCGCGAACGCGTCCACGTCCATCCCGGCCTCGAGCCCGGCCCGCAGGTACTCCACCCCGTCCGCGAGGGTGTACGCCAGCTCCAGGTCGGCCGTGGCCCCGGCCTCCTGGATGTGGTAGCCGGAGATGGAGATGGAGTTGTAGCGCGGCATCCGCTGCGAGGTGAAGGCGAAGATGTCGGAGATGATCCGCATCGACGGCTGCGGCGGATAGATGTAGGTGTTGCGGACCATGAACTCCTTGAGGATGTCGTTCTGGATGGTCCCGGCCAGCTTCTCGGGCGGTACGCCCTGCTCCTCGGCGGCCACGATGTAGAGCGCGAGGATGGGCAGCACCGCGCCGTTCATCGTCATCGACACCGACATCCGGTCCAGCGGGATGCCGTCGAAGAGCTGCCGCATGTCGTAGATCGAGTCGATGGCCACGCCCGCCATGCCGACGTCACCGGTGACCCGGGGGTGGTCGCTGTCGTAGCCGCGGTGGGTGGGCAGGTCGAAGGCGACCGACAGGCCCTTCTGACCGGCCGCCAGGTTGCGGCGGTAGAACGCGTTGGACTCCTCCGCGGTGGAGAAGCCCGCGTACTGCCGGATCGTCCAGGGCTGGTTGACGTACATCGTCGGGTACGGGCCGCGCAGATACGGCGCCACGCCCGGGTACGTGTCCAGGAAGTCCAGCCCGTCCAGGTCCTCCGCGGTGTACAGCGGCTTGACGCCGATGCCCTCGGGGGTGTCCCACACCAGGTCCTCGACGCCCTTGCCGACGCTGTCCCGCACCGCCGCGGCCCAGGCTGCGGAACCGGCACCGCCGGAGGCCTGCCCGTCCCCGGCCGGTCCCTCGAACTCGACGGCCGAGAAATCCGGGATCCCGCCCATCACCGCACCCCCATGATGTCCAGAGCCGAGGTCAGCGCCTCGACCGCGTCGCAGCCGGCGAAGACGAAACCGTCCACCCCGGCCCGCTCGTACTCTTCCTGAAGTGTCCCAGGCCGCCCGGCCAGGAGCACCCGAGCCGCCCCGGCGGCCTTCAGCCGCTCGGCGACGGCCACCGCCTGCTCCGCGTACACCGTGTCGCTGGAGCACAGGCAGGCCACCGTCGCGCCACTCGCGGCGAACGCCTCGGCCACCGATTCCGCGTCGACCGTGACCGGCTCCCGCACGGCCTCGATGCCGCCCGCCTGGAAGAGGTTGACGGCGAAGGAGGCGCGGGCGGTGTGCACGGCCGCGGGTCCCAGCGCGGCCAGGAACACCCGGGGCCGGGCGCCCCGGTCGGCCAGATGCGCGTCGGAGCGGGCGCGGAGCGCCTCGTACGCCTCGTCGCGGCGCACCCGCGGCAGCCCGCCGCCGGGCCGCTCCGGCGCGGCCGCGCGCTCGACCGGCGGCTCGGCGAGGTTCGGGAACTCGCTCACGCCGGTGATCGGCTCCTTGCGGCGGGCCAGCGCGCGCGAGCGGCGCTCCCAGGTGGCGGCCAGCCGGTCGCGCACCAGGCCGGAGGCGAGGGCGGCGGCCAGTCCCCCGGCCCGCTCGATCTCCTGGAACCAGGCCCACGCGGCGCGGCAGATCTGGTCGGTCAGCGACTCGACGTACCAGGAGCCGCCGGCCGGGTCGATCACCCGGGCCAGCCCCGACTCCTCCAGCAGGATCGTGGAGGTGTTGCGGGCGATACGGCGGGCGAAGTCGTCCGGCAGGCCGATCGCGCTGTCGAACGGCAGCACCGTGACCGCGTCGGCGCCGCCGACCCCGGCGGCCAGGCTCGCCACGGTGGTGCGGAGCATGTTCACCCAGGGGTCGCGCCGGGTCATCATCACCGGCGAGGTGACGGCGTGCTGGCGCTGGGCGCACTCCGGGGACCCCGTGGCCGCCCCGCACGCCTCCGCCACCCGCGCCCACAGCCGCCGGGCGGCGCGCAGCTTGGCGATGGTGGTGAACTGGTCGGCGGTGGCCGCGTAGCGGAACTCCAGCTCGGCGCAGGCCGCCTCGACGGTCATCCCGGCCCCGGTCAGCGCGCGCAGATACGCCACTCCGGCGGCCAGCGAGCAGCCCAGCTCCTGGGCCACGCCGCCACCGGCCTCGTGGTAGGGCAGCGCGTCCACGGTGAGGGCCCGTACGCCGCTGTGGTCGCGGTAGCAGGTGACCGCCATGTCGGCGGCGGCGGCCAGGTGAGCGGGCACATCGGCGTCCCGGCCGGTACGGGCCGCCAGGCCCAGCGGGTCGGCGCCCAGGTTGCCGAGCGCCGCGTGCGGCGGCACCTGGCGGTCCGCGTACAGCCGCAGGAGGGCGTGGCCCGCGGCCTCGAAGTCGGCCCCCGCGTCGAGGACGACGGGCGCGAGGTCGAGGTAGACACCGGCCAGGGCCTCGGGCAGCGCGTCGACGGCCACCCCGCCCTCGCCGACCGCCAGCCACACCGACCCGGCGCCGTGCTCCAGGTCGGCGAGCACGGCCCGGTTGGTGGTGGCCGCGTCCGGATGGGTGTGCCGCTGGCGGATGTCCCAGCCGGAGACCGCGGACCCGGCGGGGCGCGCGCCGCGCAGATACGGGGCGAAGCCGGGGTGACCGGAGTGGCCGTGGCCGGGGTCCTGCGGGGCGTCCTCGGCGGTGTAGAGGGGGCGGACGGTGATGCCGTCCTCCATCTCGGTCGCGAGAGCGGCTTCGGCATGTGCGCCCGTGGCATCCGACGCGCCGGTTTTACGCAGCACGCCCTCCACGAGGCGATGCCACTCGTCTCGCGTCACATCCGGGAATTCATCGGCTAGGGGAAGCCCGTCGGGCAGGACCGTCATGGAAGGGAGGCTAATGCGCTCGACTAAAGCCGCAGCAGAGGGTAGGGCTGTGAGGTTACTCTCGGCCCCGGATGCCCGGTTCCGACCGATTACCCGCCGGTAAGTCCGGGGTTTATGGGGACCGTAGGGGTTGCCGTGACACCGGACGGCGGACGCGGTCGGGCCCCTCACGCAGAAGGCCCGCCCGGTGCGACGGGGGATGCACACCGGGCGGGCTCGATGACCTTTTTACCGCATCCACCGAGGGTTATGCATCAAAAACCTGTTCGCTTCTTCGTTCACCAGGCCACAGGGAGCGAGATCAGGCCACGCGCACGGATCGAGGGACGCCATCGCAGCCCCTCCCTCGGACCCTCCAGCCGCAGCCCCGGAAAACGGGACAACAGCGTGGCCAGAGCGATGTCGGTCTCCAGCCGGGCCAGCGGTGCGCCGAGGCAGTAGTGGATGCCGTGGCCGAGCCCGAGGTGCCCGGATCGGCCAATATGCGGATTGAGTGCCTCCGGGTCCTGGAAATGGGTCGGATCGCGGTGCGCCGAGGCGACGGAGAGCAGCACGGTCTCCCCGGCGGGGATCGTCACCCCGCCGATCTCGATGTCCTCCCGGGGAAAGCGGCGGATCGCGAGCGAGGCCGGACCCTCGTAGCGGACCAGCTCGTCGAAGGCGGCCGGGATGCGCGTGGGGTCCTCGCGCAGCTCCGCGAGGAGGTCGGGGTGGTCGAGCAGGGCGAGCACGGAGTTGGCGATGAGGTGGACCGTGTTCTCGTAGCCCGCGAGCAGGATGAGGAAGGCGAGCGAGGTCAGCTCGTCCTCGCTGAGCCGGTCGTTCCCGCCCGCCGCGCTGTCCGTGCTCTCCGTATCGTCGTCGCGCACCCTGATCAGGTCGGACAGCAGATCGTCGCCGGGCTCGGCGCGCTTCTTCGCGATGAGGCCGGTGTAGAAGCGCAGCATGGCCCCGACCGCCTCCTTCGCCGCCCGCGGCCGCGCCGGGTCGGGGGTGATCAGGGCGTCGCTCCAGGCGCGGAAGTCCCGGCGGTCCTCCTCCGGGACACCGAGCAGATCGCAGATGACGATGATCGGCAGTTGTCCGGCGTACGCGGCGAGCAGATCGGCGCGGCCGTCGGCCTCGATGGCGTCGAGCAGTTCCCCGGCGACGCGCCGGACCGGTTCGCGCAGCTTCTCGACCCGGCCGGGGGTGAACGCCTTGACCACGAGGCGGCGCACCCGGGTGTGGTCCGGGGGATCCATGTTGAGCAGGTTGGTGTCGAGGGCGGGCGGCAGCGAGAAGCCGCTGTAGTTGCCCGGCGCGGCGTGGCGCTTGTCCAGCGAGAGGCGCGGGTCGGCGAATGCCTGCCGCACATCCTCGTAGCGGGTCACCAGCCAGGCGGGACGGCCGTCGGTGCCGCTGATCCGGTGGACCGGGCCCGCCTCCCGGAGCGCGGCCAGGGCGGGATACAGATCTTCGATCAGGGCGGCGGTGTCGACCGTACCGGCGGTACCGGCGGTGTGGACGGTGTTCTGCATGGCTCCAGACCTTAAGTCGCCGTCGTCCGGCACGGTGGCCGGGAGGCGGCGTCGGGGCTGAATCTCCCCGACGCCGCCTGCGCCACGGGCGGCCCCGACCCCCGTCCAGGGCCACCTCGTCCTTGGTCCCCCCCGTTCTGCCGTTCTGCCGTTCTCCGCCGCAGGCCGTGTCTGTCTGCTTCAATCAGCAAACCGCGTCTGAGCGCCGCCGCTTCCCCTTCGGCAGCAAGTTGCCAATCCCCGCACCGGGCGGCTCGGGCCTTGACACGCGCGATCTCGGGGATACCGAAGACCGCGCGACGCCGTGGGGGCACGGCGTCACACGGTGACGGGATTCCGGTTCCGACCGGGAGGCTGGCGAAAATGGCCGGATATAGCACCAAGAAGAGGGAACCGCGCGCGGCGGTCAGCAGGGGCGACGCCAGGGGTCCAGGTCCAGCCGCTTCTGCATCGAGCTGAGCCCCAGCCGCCGCGCGGTCCGGCAGAAGGCGCCCGGCTTCAGGGCGTATTCGACGTGGAAGACCGCCTTCTTCCGCCGGATGAAGGGGGTGAGCTTGTCGCACTCGTCGTACTGGGCGCATTCCTCGTTGACGGCGAAGTCGAAGTCCCGCACCAGCCGGGGGATCTGGTCGAGGTCGTTCTTGAGGCCGATGGCCAGGTCCCGGTCATGGGCCAGCCGCGCCATCGCGCGGTTGTAGGCGAGCTGGTGGGCGGCGGTGAGCGGGAAGCCGGTGCGGTTGCGGTAGCCGTCGGTCAGATCGGGTTCCACCGCGTCGAAGCCCTTGTCCCGGCACATGTCCATCCGCTTGGCCATGAGCGGGCGCAGGACGGACAGCTGACGGATGTCCAGCCAGCGTTCGCCGCGCCAGCCGTTGCCCCGGCCCAGCAGGGAGCGGGGGAAGGCGGCGCGGTCGGGCCGGAAGTCCTCCCAGGCGCCGACGTTGATGTAGCAGATCACCTTGCGGCCCCGGGCGTGCAGCCGGGCGACGGTCCGGGCGGAGTTCTCGAAGCCGTCGATGTCGTAGACGGGCACGTCGACCGACTCGTCGATCCGGCCCGCCAGCTGCCACTGCCAGGCGGTGCCGGGGCGGGGCTGCCAGCGCGGGGGCCGCGACGGCCGGTCGTCGCCGGGGTCCGGCGAGCCGCCGCCCGAGCATCCGGTCAGGATCAGCAGCAGGGCGGCGACCAGGGCCGCCACGGTGCGCCGCGTTCTCATCGTGGGGCCTCCTCCAGCTCGGCGGGGGCGGACCGCCAGGGGTTCGCCCCCGCCCCGGGCACCGCACAGTGCACGGCGGCGCCGCGCGCCCGGGCGGTGCGGCCCACCTGCCCGGCCCGCCCGCCGGGTACGCCGTACACCAGATGGCAGAAGCGTCCCGGCGGATGGGCGGCGGTCCAGTCCGGAACCTCGGCCTGCCGGTAGGTGTCCCACCGGCCCTCGAAGGTGACCAGCAGATCGGCGAGAGCGGCGTAGCGCGGATCGGGGTGGGTGCCGGGGTTGAACACGACCGTACGGGCGCCCAGCACCCGGGAGGCCAGCGCCAGCCGCCGGTAGCGGGGCAGCGTCGCGGGGTCGGCCGCGGTCCGGTCGAGGAACACGCCGTCCACGCCGTACCAGCGGCGATACCGCCGTACGTCGGTGAGCACCGCGCCCACCCGGCGGCGGCCGTACGCGGTGTCGGCGTACCCGAGCAGCGGCGCCCCGGCGGCCCGCAGCCGTTCGGCGGCCTCGGCGAACACCGGGTCGGGGCGGATGCCCGGCCCGTCCGCCAGGTTGAGGATGACGCCGTACAGCCGCCCGGCGGCCTCCTCCAGCACCCGCCAGGGATGTGGATCGACCGCCGGGTGGACGTACAGGGGTACGAGCAGACGGCGCTGATGGGCCGTCACCGGGCGGGCGTTTCGGCCGGGTCCTTGCTCGCCGCCCACAGACCGGTCAGCGACTCGGCGAAGGAGTACCGGGGCTGCCAGCCGAGCAGCCGGTCGGCGGCCCCGATGTCCGCTTGCTGCCAGCTGACGGCCGCCGAACGGGCCGAGCCGCCGCCGCTCTCCTCGATGCCGCCGCGGAAGCCGCTCTCCCTCACCAGCCCCTCGGCCACCTCGCGCACCGGGCGGGCCTTGCCGCCGCCGATGTTGAGGAGGCGCGGGAGTTCGCCCGGCTCGGTGGCGGCGAGCCCGGCGGCCCGGGCGACGTCGCGCACGTCGACGAAGTCCCGGTGGGCGGAGAGGTCCCCGACGCGGACGGTGGCGTCCCGCTCGTCAGCGTCCATCGCCTCGTGCCGCATCGCGAGCCGCAGCTCGGCGGCGAGCCGGCCGGGCAGGCTCGCCGCCGGGGAGCCGGGGCCGAGCGGGTTGAAGACCCGCAAGGCCACGGCGTCCAGGCCCGAGTCGAGGACGGCGAGGGTACCGGCCAGCTTGGTCGCGCCGTACAGACCGAGCGGCCGGGTGGACGCGCTCTCGCCGAGGGGACGGCCGGGCGCGCCCGGCCCGTACTCGGCCGCCGAGCCGAGGTGGACGAGCCGGGCCGCGGGGGCGGCGGCCGCCAGTGCCGCGCACAGCACGGCCGGGCCGCGCGCGTTGGTCCCGGTGAGCGCCACCGCGCCGCCGCCGACCGCGCCCGCGCAGTTGATCACGGCGTCGGGGGCGAGGACGCGCAGGACCTCGGCCAGCTCGGCCGGGGCGGCGGTGGCCAGGTCGACGGTCAGGTCGGGCCGGGGCACGGATTTCGGCGCGTCGCCGGACGGACGGGCGCCGATCAGCACCCGCACGCCGGACAGCGCGCGCAGATGCCGGACGGTGTGCCTGCCCAGGAAGCCGGTGGCGCCGAGTACGAGGATGCGCACGGGCCCGTTCACGCTCCCTTGATCAGCATGCCGCGACGGGCGTCGAACTCGGCGTTGGCCCGGTCGTAGTCGTCGGGCCGGCCGATGTCCAGCCAGTAGCCGTCGAACTCGTACGCCCGCGGCGGGGTCCCGGCCTTCAGCAGGTCAAGGACCAGCTCGTCGAAGCCCAGCGGCAGGCCCGGGGTGTAGCGGGCGAGGGCGTCGCGGGAGACGCCGTAGACGCCCATGGAGACGCGGTAGTCCATGCTGGGCTTCTCGGCGAAGCCGACCACCCGGCCCTCGTCGGTGTTGAGCACACCGAAGTCGATGTTCACCTGGCGAGCGTAGGTGGCGATCGTCAGCGGGGCGTCGGCTTGCTGGTGGCTGCGCAGCACGTCGCCGAAGTCGAGGTCGGTGAGGACGTCGCCGTTCATCGCCAGGAAGTGTTCGGGCAGCCGGTCGAGCATGGTGAGCAGCGGGCCCATGGTGCCCAGCGGGCTGTCCTCGGTGGCGTATCCGACGCGCAGCCCCCACTGGGAGCCGTTGCCGACGTACGCCCGGATGATGTGGCCGAGGTGGCCGATGGCCAGGGTGCAGCTGGTGAACCCGGCCGCCGAGAGCTGGCGCATCACGATCTCCAGGATCGCGTGCTGCTCACCGATCGGGACGAGCGGCTTGGGCAGGGCGGTGGTGTACGGGCGCAGCCGGACGCCTTTGCCGCCGGCCAGGATGACTGCGTGCATGGGGTGGAGTCCTCTCCGGTGAAAGGGGCGATAAGGGTGAAAGGGGCTCAGACGTTGTAGATGTCGGTCTTGTAGCGGGCGAGGTTCGCCGGGTCGCGGAAGAAGGCGATGGTGTGCTCCAGGCCCTCTTCGAGGCTGTGGCCCGGGGCCCAGCCGGTCGCGGCGCGCAGCCGGGAGGCGTCACAGACCAGCCGCATCACCTCGGAGTCGGCGGGGCGTACGCGCTGGGCGTCCTCACGGACGTCGAGGTCGGTGGCCATCAGCTTGCCGACCAGGGAGACCAGGTCGCCGACCGAGATCTCCCCGCCGGTACCGGCGTTGAAGGTGCGGCCGACGACGTCCGCGGCAGGCGCGGTGCCGACCGCGAGGAAGGCGGCCGCGGTGTCCTTGACGAACGTGAAGTCGCGGGTGGGGCGCAGGTCCCCGAGGGTGACGGTGCGCTGCCCGGCGGCCACCTGACCGATCACGGTCGGGATGACGGCGCGCATGGACTGGCGCGGGCCGAAGGTGTTGAACGGCCGCAGGGTGACCACGGGGGTGCCGAAGCTCGCGTGGTAGCTGTCGGCCAGCCGGTCGCCGCCCGCCTTCGAAGCGGCGTACGGGGACTGGGTGTTGATGGGGTGGTCCTCGGTGATCGGGACGGTCTGCGCGGTGCCGTACGTCTCGCTGGTGGAGGTGTGGACGAGGCGCGGGATCTCCAGGTGGCGCACGGCCTCCAGCACATTGAGGGTGCCGGTGACATTGGTGTCGACGTACGAGTGGGGGGCGCGGTACGAGTACGGGATCGCGATCAGCGCGGCGAGGTGGTAGACCGCCTCGGCGCCCTTGACCAGGCCGGTGACCGACCCGGGGTCGCGGACGTCGCCGAGGACGACGTCGACCTCGGACAGCACGTCCCTGGGCAGGGTCTCCAGCCAGCCGAAGTCGGAGAAGGAGTTGTACTGCACCATCGCGCGCACCCGGTGGCCGGTGGCGACCAGCGCCTCGACCAGGTGCGAGCCGATGAATCCCTCCGCGCCGGTGACGGCGACGGGGGTGGTGGCAGGGCTCGGGGTGTTTTCGGGCATGCGGGAACTCCACTTCTGTTGCGGGGTGTTGTGGTGGTGGTGCGGATCAGCGGTGGTCAGCGGTGGGTGGTGATCCGGCCGAGGAGTGCGGTGGCGAAGGCCAGCAGGACGGCCGACGCCGCGCCGCAGACCGCGAGCTGGACGACCGCCGGGGCGGAGATCTCCAGCGCGAGCGCGGCGGTTTCGGCCCCTGCCGCGGCCAGACACACCGCGGCGGGGGGCCAGGCGCTGCCGAACGCCTGGAGCAGCAGCCCGCACCACAGCACCGCCCCGAGCGCCAGGACGGCGAGCAGCCGGGAGGCCTCCAGCGGTGGTGGCGCGGTGGCCGGGGACGCGGCGGGCCACAGGGCGTGGGTGGTGAACACGAGCGCGGTCAGGGCGGCGAGGTACCCGCCCAGACAGAGCCCGAGCACCCGTGCGGCGCGCAGCCGCAGCCCGTTCGGCCCGGTGCTGTCGGCGAGTGCGGCGAGCGCGAGCCCCCGGCAGCGGTACAGCAGCCATTCGGCGGCGCCCATGCTGAGGGTCAGCGCGATCACCACCGCACCGGCGAGGGCCGCACCGGCCCCGTACCGCACCATGTCGCCGAGCGCGGCCACGGTGGTGAGCACGGCGCACCCGAGCCCGAACAGCCCGTACGGCAGCGAGGCGGCGAGCGGTGGGGCCGGGACGTTCAGGGGATCGGGGCCCATGGCCCGTACGGTGGCGCGGGTGGCGGCCACCAGCACGGCGCCGATGGTGGCGAGCAGCGCCACCACTCGTGCCCAAGAGGGCAGTTCGAGAGCGAGCGAGAGGCCCGCGCCCACCGCCGTCGGCAGCAGCGCCAGCGCCAGCAGCCGTTCCTTGCCGAGGACGAGCAGTGCCGTGGCCGCCGCCAGATAGGCCGACTGTCCGGCCGCGAAGGCCAGCGCCGCACCGGGGGCGGGCAGCAACAGCGCGGCCGCGAAGGCGAGCACCGCGCCCAGCGGCGCACCGATCCGCAGGCACCGCCCGGCCGCCGCGCGGCCACCCGACGCCAGCCGGGTGTACGCGCGGTGGGCGAGCGCCTGGTTCCAGGCCCAGCCGGCCAGCGCGGAGGCGGTGAGCGCACCGCTTCCGGCGGGCAGCCCGAGGACATCGGGCGGGCCGCTGAGGAACGGCGCGCCCAGGGCGTAGCCGAGCCCGGGCAGGGCGAACACCAGCCCGCGGAACAGGAACCGGCCGGGGTGCGCGGCCCAGGGGTCGGTGCGCGGCAGCGGTTCGGGGTGGCGGCGCGGTACGCGTGCGTACAGCTCGGCCGCCAGCTCGAAGGTGTCCCGGCGGCCGAAGCGCTCCCGTACCTGATCTCCCGTCAGTCCGTCGGCCTCCAGGACGGCCGCGATCTCGTCGGGGTGGACGGCTTCGGCGATCAACTCGCCCATGTCGGTGATGAGTTCGTCGACCGGGTCATCGGCCCAGCGCGGCCGCCGGGGGCCACCGGCGCGAGGTGCGGGACGCGGCGGCGTGCGCGGAGCCGGGCGGGGCGGTACGAGCCGCAGCGGGCCGCTCATGCCGTACCCCTGGCGACCAGCGGCCACGCCGTAGCCGGGGCCGCGGTGGCCCGGGAGGTGGCGTCCAGCTCGTGGTAGATCTCGCGGAAGGCGCTGATGGTCTGGCGCAGGGTGAACTGCTCGATCACCCGCAGCCGGGCCGCCTCCCCCATTCCGGAGCGCAGGGCCGGGTCGCCGAGCAGGGTGAGCGCCGCTCGTGCCATGCGCTCCGGGTCGCGCGGCGGGACGACGAGGCCGCTGTCGCCGACCGCCTCGCGCACACCGCCCACATCGGTCGACACGGTGGCGCGGCCGCAGGACATGGCCTCGATGAGGGTGAAGGGGAAGCCTTCGCTGATGCTGGAGAGCATCACCACGTTGCCCGCCGCGTAGGCGTCCCGGATGTCCTCCACCCGTCCCTCGAAGGTGACGGCGTCAGACACGCCCAGCTCCAGGGCGAGCGACTGGCATCCGTCGCGGTAGCCCTCCGCGCCGCGCGGTGTGCCGCCGAAGAGGCGCAGCCGCGCGTCGGGCAGCTCTTTGCGCACCAGGGCGAAGGCGCGGATCAGCGTCTCCAGGTCCTTGATCGGGTCGACGCGGCCCGCCCAGCTCAGGGTGGGGACGCCGGGTTCGGGTCCGGCGGGCGGGAAGGCGGCCGGGTCCACGCCGTTGTACACGGTGCGGATGCGCTCCGGCGGGGTGCCGCCGTGCTCCTCCCAGCGCCGGTTGTAGCGGTTGCCGGGGGTGACGAGCGCGGCGCGCCGGTAGCTCTCGATGGCCAGCAGCCGGAAGAAGCCGAGCAGCAGCGCCTTGACGGGCCAGTTGTACGGTTCGGCGCGGAAGCCGAGGTAGCGCTCGCGCAGATAGACGCCGTGCTCGGTGAGCAGGAACGGGGTGCCGTACCGCTCCCGGGCCACCAGGCCCGGCAGCGCGGCGAGTCCGCCGCTCACCGCGTGGGCGACGCCCTCGGCCGGGGGCCGGGCGGCGAGCGGGCGCAGGGCGTGTTCCAGCAGATCGGTCGCGGTCAGCGCGTCGTGCAGGGTGGGGCGGGCGGCGGCGGTGGGCAGTTGGGGCAGGGTCCATATTCGGGCCAGGGCGCGGGCCGCGGACTCCGAGGCCAGCGCCGCGGAGAGGGTGCCGCGTTCGGCGTACTCGGCGAGCCGGTACAGCTCCGGGGCGAAGGCGTGTTCCTGGGCCGGGTCGAGCAGGGCGAGCAGAAAGCGCTCGTACCCGGCCAGGAACGTCCGCATCTCCCGCCCGCGCGGGGCACGCGGGCGGACCGCCGGGGGCGGCCCCCACAGCGGCACGCGGTCCACGCCGCGCACCTGGGCGGGCAGCTCCCAGGCGAGCGGTTCCTGCCCGGTGCCGGTCACCGCGATGACCCGGAAGTCGGTGTCCGGCATGCCCCGCACGAGTTGGTCGCACCACACGCTGACCCCGCCGTGGCCGTGCGGGTAGGTGCCCTCGGTGAGCAGGGTCACCGAGACGGTGCCGGCCGTGGGCTCGGCGAGCGGTCCTCGCATGTCGGTTCGGTCTCTCCAGGACGGCGCCGTGGGCACGGCGGCGGGCGGGGGCAGCGGCGAACGCCGCGGTGAGGGACGGTGTTACGGGCGGGCGGCGCGGGCCGTCAGCGTGACGGGCGGGCGGCGCGGGCCGTCACTCGCGGCTGGTGTCGCCGGGCCCGTACGGCACCGGGTCGCGCACCCCGGCCGGGACGGGCAGCCGGTCGGCGGGCTTCGCCGCGCGCAGCGCGGGCGCCGCGCCGGAGGGGTCGGCCGGGACCGCGTCGCCGGGCAGGGTGAAGGTGATCCGGCCGAGGGTGGGCGTGGCCCATCCCGAGCGCAGTCCGGCGTAGGCGGAGCCGAAGGCGGTGGCGTTGCCGGTCTGGGTCTGCTGGGTGCCGGCGGGCAGGGTGGCCGGGGCCTGGGTGCCGCTGGGCGCGGTGACGGTGATGGTGTCGCCGACGCGGTAAGCGGTGACGCGCCCGGCGGCCAGGGCACCGTCCCAGGCGGCGCGCTTGCGCAGCTCCTCGCCGACGTCCTTCATCCGCAGGCTGACCAGCGGGGTGTTGTCGGCGAAGAGGCCCTCGTAGGCGCCGAGGGTCTTCTCCAGCACCGGGTAGACGATCCGCTCCTCGGCCAGGTTGGACTGGTGGACGTAGTGCGGACGCGGGTCGTTGGCCAGCACATGGCCGAGCGCGATCTTCGACTCCAGCGGCACGATGTACGAGGCGTAGCCGGTGGCGGTGTCCAGCGGGGCGTCCAGGCAGGTGGTGGCCGAGGAGGTCTCGCACACCCCGCTGCCGCCGTCGGCCTTCTTCGCGTAGATCCAGTTGTACTCATCGGTCTGCTCGGCGGCGCGCCCGGCGTTGTAGAAGATGTTCATCGGATGGCGCGGCACGGTGGTGGCGGGGCCGAGGGTGCGCTGCTCCGGCTCCCGGGAGGCGTCGCTGCCGAGCGAGGTGACACCGGTGAGGGTGAGGGCGGTCGACAGGTTGGGGTTGTCGCCCGGCTGCTGCGGCAGGGTCTTGAGGCCCGAGTGCTCGCCGGTGACCAGTTCGGTCTTGTCGACGGCGAGGTTCTGCCGCCCGGCCCAGGTCAGGTTGTCGTTGATCTGCCCGGAGATGTCGGCCAGCCCGACGTAGCGGGTGGTGCCGAGGAGAGTGGTGGCGCACTTCCAGGGGACGACGGTGGTGTCCTGCACACAGCCCAGGAAGGGGTGGTTGTAGGTGTGGTTGATCCAGCGGAACGAGCCCTGGTCGGTGACGAGTTGCTGGGCGAGCGGGTCGCTGCCGCCGTTCTCGTCCTTGTAGGCCTCGCTGCCGCCGCCGTTGAAGGCGAGGTCCAGGGGGAAGCCGTGGGTGGTGGACCACTCCTTTGCGTACCGCGCGTCGGCCGCGGTCATCCGGATCGGGTCGTTCTCGACGCCGTCGCCCGCGGTGCCGCAGTCGATGTCGCCGGGGGTGCAGTTGAGTTCGGTGTCCCAGCGGTCGTCGGCGGCGAACACGTCGTCGACGTGGACGGCGAGGTAGTTGCGGTTGGCGCCCAGGTGGATGCCCTGGGTCAGCCACTCGACGATGCCGCGGGCCAGCAGCCGGAACTGGCTCTGGTACTGGTTGTAGACGAAGGTGACCACCAGCTCACGGCGCCCGTCGTGGGCGTACTCGCCGACCAGCGAGCCGCGCGCCGAGCTGCCGGGGATGGGCGCGTCGAGGTAGCTGGTGTAGGTGGCGCCGTCGGCCTGCTGCTCCAGCGGCGTGGCCAGGTAGCCGTAACTCTCGGTCACGCCGGGGTCGTTGTCCTCGAACGGGACGGCGCCGTCGAGGTAGCCGAACGGACCCGAGGCGCCGGACGCGGTCACCTTCGCGGTACGGCCGTCCAGCGATCCGGCGTACCCGGGGTTCTGGGGGTAGCCCAGGCCGACGGCGGGGCGTGCGTAGGTGTACGCGTCCACCTGGCGGATGCCGAATTTCTTCTCGTACGCGGTGAGCGCGGCCATTTCCGCCGAGCCGTCCCCGAACGGGTTGTCATGGGGGGCCACGACCGCCTGGTACTTGGCGCGCGGCCGTCCGTCGACGGTGTCACTGAGGAACGCGGCGTCGATGCGCGAGCGCCCGGAGGCCGTGAGGTCGACCGTGGTGTACGGGGTGCCGGAGCCGTCGAGTTCGGCGGTGATGGCGGCCGTCGCGGGGCCGCGGTCGTCCAGGACCAGGACCCGCAGGTCGATTCTCGGCGTCACGGCGGCGCTCGCGGTGAGCGCCGGAGCGAATGCCGTCAGCAGGACCGCAGCGGCGCATGCCGCGGCGGGCCGGGTCATCCGACCCATGGTGAACTCCCCCCAGGGGCAGCCGCGCAGGGCGCGCGGCGCCGACCGGTGAATGACGCGCGTCGGCACACCGGATGGCGGCATGCGGAGGCGAAGTGAGCGATGAATGATCCTCAGAAACGCGGCTTCACGCGGCCGGGGCTCCCCTCCCCGACGGCTGATGTCCCATCCCCCTGTCGCCGCTCACGGACAGCGTCGTCCGGAGCGGCAGCGCGGCCGAAGCCGAGGCCGCGCAGTCCATATAGTGCGCCATCCCGACGTAGATCGACTCCACGAACGCCGCACAACGCGCCATCGGCGGACCCCGGGTGACTGGATTTCATCGCTCCGGCGTTCGACCCCTCGACCACCGCTTCACATGTGTGGAGGAGCTGTGAGGATCGGACATCCCTTGTGCCGCCTGATCGGTTTTTTGGTCCGGACCAGACCCTTCGAATGTCTGTTCCTGCTGCACAGCGGGGGTATCACCCCTCGTCGGCCGCGCCGAAATCGGCTGAATGACGGCCGTCCGAATTGTTCGATATTGAAGCGAATCGGCGGTGCGGGTCAGTCCACGCTCTGGAGAATGTGTGGCTCGGCCAAGTCGTCCTCGTAGCCCGCGAGACGGATCGGGGCTGAGCGTGCCCACACCTCCAGACTGCCCACTTCCGACGGCTCCGCCCGCCGCCTGCCGTCCTCCGCGTGTGACTCGTCGCTCATCGTCTGCTCGGGGGTCACCGCACACTCCTTCGTGCTCGGCTGAACCGGATCTGTCGTCAGGTTAACGAGCACTTGAAGGCTTCGCCCGTCGATTCCCATGGATTGGACAAGGAACGAGCACCCCGGCCGAATGCTCCGCGCCAAGTGGCCGCAGACCCCCATCCATGGTGAGCTGGGACGGGAGGGAGTGGAGCTTATGGCCGCCGAACGAGTGAGTGGTCCACGGGGCTCCCGCCCTGCGGTCCTGCTGCTCGCGGCGCTCCTCGCGCTCGCCGCGCTGGGTGGCTGCGGCGGCGGCCACAAGGGTCCGGCCCGGACCGCGGAGCCCAGCCGGTCCCCCGTCACAGGACGGTCCTCCCCCTTCACCGGGCTGTCCGCGCGGCCCGCGCCCG
This sequence comes from Streptomyces sp. NPDC041200, assembly GCF_055591805.1. Taxonomy (NCBI): domain Bacteria; kingdom Bacillati; phylum Actinomycetota; class Actinomycetes; order Kitasatosporales; family Streptomycetaceae; genus Streptomyces; species Streptomyces sp. NPDC041200. The sequence goes on from NZ_JBVIZF010000039.1 coordinate 27,182, forward strand.
TCCTCGCCGTGAAGATCGACAACGCCGCCCAGGCCCGCCCCCAGACCGGCCTCGGCGCGGCCGACATCGTCTACGTCGAGCAGGTGGAGGGCGGGCTGAGCCGCATGCTCGCGGTCTTCTCCGGCCGGCTGCCCGACACCGTGGGCCCGGTGCGCAGCGCCCGCGAGAGCGACCTCGACCTGCTGCGCCAGTTCGGGCGCCCGGCGCTCGCGTACTCGGGCGTCCAGTCCCGGCTGCGGTCCGCCGTGGACGCCGCGCCGCTGTATCCGCTGCCGCCCGGTACGGCGCCCCGCGCCTACGTCCGCGGTACGGAGCACCCCGCGCCGCACAACCTCTATGTGCGCCCCAAGGCCGCGCTGCGCGCGGCCCCGCGCGCCTCCGACGCTTCGGACATCGGCTTCCGCTTCGGCGCCGCGCCACCGGGCGGAGAGCCCGAGAAGCGCCAGTCGGTGCGCTATCCGTCCGCGGGTTTCACCTTCACCTGGTCCGCCACGGACAAGCGGTGGCTGGTGGCGATGGACGGCACCCCGGCCCGCGCCACCGACGGCGGACGGCTGGGCGCCGCCACGGTCGTGGTGCAGTACACGAAGGTCCGCCCGTCGCGTTTCCACGATGTGCTCGGCAGCGTCACGCCCTTCACCGAGACGGTCGGATCGGGCCGCGCGGTGGTGCTGCGCGACGGCAGGGCGTACGAGACGCGCTGGTCACGGCCGGGGGCGGGAGGCGGCACGGCCTTCACGACCACGGGTGGTGACCGGATGACGTTCGCACCGGGCCCGGTGTGGGTGGTGTTCGCGGCCCGGTGATCCGTCTCACTGGGTGGACCATCACCGGGCGGACAGGGCGGGAGCCGCGGTGGAGGCCCAGGCGACATGGCCATCGGGCCGCACCAGAACAATCCGCTGGCCCTCCCAGCCCTGATGCGCGGTGGCGGGGCGGGCGGTCACCACCCGGACCCGGTCCGCTCCCCCGGCCGCCCGCTCCGCGAGGGCCATGGCTGCGGCGCTGCCCTCGCCCGCGAGATCCAGCAGGACGAACCGCCCGTCGGCCAGCAGCGGGTACAGGCTCGGCGCGGCCGCCCCCTCCAGCCCCACGTCGGGCGCGCGGTGGCCCGCCAGCGGGGCGGCTCCGGCCGGGGCCGGATAGGCCACGTCCAGCGCGGAGAGCTGCCCGGCGAGCTGCCGGTTCACGGCCGGATGCGCGGTGAGGATGTCACTGAAGACAGCGCGCAGGGCGCGCGTGTCCGGGGTGTGGACGGCGCCCATCGCGGTCTGCGCCTGGGTGTTCTCCAGGAGCGCGGCCCCGACCGGATGCCGCTCGGCGTGATAGCTGTCCAGCAGGTCGGCCGGGGCGCGGCCCTGGCATCGCGCGGCCAGCTTCCAGCCGAGGTTGAAGGCGTCCTGGAGCCCGACGTTGAGCCCCTGGCCGCCCATCGGCATGTGGATGTGCGCCGCGTCCCCCGCGAGCAGGACCCGGCCGTCGCGGTAACGGGCCGCCTGCCGCGCCGCGTTGCCGAACCGGGAGAGCCAGCGGGGCGCCCGCATCCCGAAGTCCGTCCCCGCGATGGCGCGCACGGCCGTGCGCAGCTCGTCGAGGGTGAACGGCTCGGAGGCGGGCCGGGTGGCGGACTCCCGGCTGGAGCCCGCGATGCGGTGATGGCCGTCGCCCAGCGGGACGACCAGGATGCCGCCGTGCTCGTTGGTCACCGACGGGACCCGGGGCGGCTCGTCCAGCACCACGTCGCCGAGGAATCCGGTCGTGGTGGCCGACGTGCCCGGGAAGCCGATGCCGCTCGCGGCCCGTACGGCCGATCCGGCCCCGTCGCAGCCCACCACCCAGCCCGCGCGCAGGGCGTACGGACCGTCCGGGCCCGCCACGTCCACCTCGGCGCCACCCTCGTCCTGCCGTACCGCCAGTGCCCGGTGCTCCCAGCGGATCTCGCCGCCGAGCGCGCGCAGACGCTCCTCCAGGAGCTGTTCGGTGCGGAGTTGGGGCAGCACCAGGGTGTACGGGAAGCGGGTGTCCAGTACGGAGAAGTCCAGCCGGGCAGGGAGCCCGGCGTAGTGGCCGCTGGGCAGCGGCGTGCCCTCGCGCACGAACCGGTCGGCGAGCCCGCGCATCGCCAGCACCTCCAGGGTGCGCGGATGGAGCGTCAGCGCCTTGGAGTGCGGGCTGCGCTCGGCGGCGCGCTCGATGACGGTGACGGACACGCCCGCCAGCCGCAGTTCGGCGGCGAGCAGCAGCCCGACCGGTCCGGCCCCCACCACGACGACATCGTTCGGCACGGTAACCCTCCACGCTTCTCTTGATCCTGGATCAATGCGATGACCCCAGTAGACTTGATCCAGGATCAAGACGCAAGCGAAGGGAGACGGCGGGCATGGCCCTGGACCGCACGGCCGTGGTGACGGCGGCGCTGGAACTGCTCGACGAGGCGGGGCTCGACAAGCTCACGATGCGCAAGGTGGCCGAGCGGCTGGGCGTCCAGCTCAACACCGTGTACTGGCACGCCTCCAGCAAGCCCCGGCTGCTGGAGCTGATGGCCGACGCGATGCTCGCCGGATGCGCCGACGCCCCGCTCCCCGAGCCCTGGGACGAACAGGCGCGCACCCTGGCCCAGCGCTATCGCGCGGCCCTGCTCGCCCGGCGCGACGGCGCCCGGGTCATGGCCGGGACGTATGTCGCCGAGGACCACACGCTGCGCTTCGCGGACACCCTGATCGGCGCGTTCCTCGACGGCGGCCACACCCCCGCCGAGGCCGGGTGGCGGACCTGGTCGCTGGTCTACTTCACGATCGGCCTCACCCAGGAGGAACAGGCCGCCGGGGCCGCGCGTGACCCGGATCCGCTGCTGCGGGCGGCCACCGCCGACCGCTACCCCCGGCTCGCCGCCGTCGTCGGACACTTCGGCGACTTCGAGGACCGCTTCCGCCACGGTGTCGGCCTGCTGGTGAGCGGACGGGAGGCCGGGGCGTAGCGACACCTCGCCAGGAGACGATGAGATCCGAGGTCTCGCCGCCTCCTCGGCGCTGCCGGGGCGTTTCGGCGCACGATCCCTGGCCGCCCATCCGATGTTTATGGTGCGCGAGGGGTTCCCGTTCCTCCGGAACCGCTGCATCATTCCCAGGGGTTCAGCCCGAGGAACTGGAGGCACGTACGTGACCGCACCCACCAGAAGGACCATCGTCGGTGGCGCCATGGCCGCCGGGACCATCGGGCTCGCCGCTCCGGCCACGGTCGCCGCCGCGGTCCCGGCCGCCGCGGCACCGGACACCGTCCGCCGGGCCTCCTCCCCCGACCCCTGGACCACGGTCCTCGACGACGCCGACATGGTCTGGCAGAAGATGCCGCAGACCTGGTACGAGGGCCCGTACCTCGGCAACGCCCGCCTGGGCTCCGGCATCTACGCCGACCCGGACACCCCGGGGGCCGTCCGCTTCAACGTCCAGCACACCGAAGTGCAGGACCACCGCCCCGAGTTCGGCTCCCTCTTCGGGCTCGCCCGCCTCCCGATCGGCCACTTCACCCTGGAGCCGGTCGGCACGATCAAGGCCGTCGACTGGCGGCTGCGCCTGCGTGACGCGGAGCTGACCGGCACGATCACCACCGACCAGGGCACGCTGACGCTGCGCGCCCTGGTCCACAACTCGCGCTCGGTGATGGCCATCGAGGTCACCCCCACCCGTGGCGAGACGGGGTTCCGCTGGGTGTTCCACCCGGCCGAGGCCATCAGCCCGCGCGTCGCGTCCAAGCCCGCCCCCGAGGGCTACACCGGCAACCCCCCGGCCACCGTCGAGGACCACCACGGCATCCGGGCCGCCGTCCAGCCGCTGCTCGCGGGCGGGCAGCATGTGACGGCCTGGCGCGAGCGCACCCGGTCGGGCCGCCGCACCCTCTATGCCACCGTCACGCATTCCCACCCCCGCACCACCGCCCGCGACCAGGCTTGCAAGGCCGTACGGTCCGCGTCGGCGCTGCCGTACGACGCGCTGGCGCACACCCACCGCAGCTGGTGGAACGCGTACTACCGCAAGGGCTTCCTCTCGCTCCCCGACGCCCGCCTCCAGCGCTTCTACTGGATCCAGCTCTACAAGGTCGCCTCGGCGGCCCGCGCCGACGCGCCCGTGATGGCCACCTGCGGGCCGTGGCTGGAGCCCACGCCGTGGCCCGCCACCTGGTGGAACCTCAATGTGCAGCTGGAGTACTGGCTGATCCACGGCTCCAACCACCTGGAGCTGGACGCCGTCACCCGCGCTCTCAGCGAGTTCCGCGACAACCTGTCCAACCAGCTCCACACCCCGTACCGCAAGGACTCGGCTGGCATCCCGCGCACCACCGACATGCGGCTGGTCAACGGCGCCTCGGTGACGAACGGCGGCTTCGCCGTCGGCATACCCGGCCAGGACCCGCCCACCCCCGAGGTCGGCAACCTCACCTGGGCACTGCACAACGTGTGGCTCAGCTACCGCCACACCATGGACCTCTCGATCCTCCGGGACGTGGTCTTCCCGCTGCTGCGCAAGGCCGTCGCGTACTACCTCCACTTCCTCACCCCCGGCAGCGACGGCAAGCTGCATCTGCCCGCCACCTTCTCGCCCGAGTACGGGGTGAACGCCCCGGACTGCAACTACGACCTGATGCTGCTGCGCTGGGGCTGTGCCACGCTCCTCGAATCGGCGAAGATCCTCGGCGTGGACGACCCGTCGGCGCGGCGCTGGCGGGAGGTGCTCACGAAGCTCACCCCGTACCCGGTCGACGAGAACGGCTTCATGATCGGCGCGGGGGTTCCGTTCGCCAAGTCGCACCGCCACTACTCCCATATGCTCGCCGTCTATCCGCTGTACGAGGTGACCTGGGAGGACCCGGATCAGCGCGAGCTGATCGAGAAGTCCCTGAAGCACTGGGTCGGTTTCGAGGGCGCGCTGCAGGGTTACACCTTCACCGGCGCCGCCTCGATGTCCGCGCAGATGGGGCGCGGCGAGGACGCGCTGAAGTACCTGGGCGAGCTGATGAACCGGTTCATCCAGCCGAACACCCTGTACAAGGAGTCGGGTCCGGTCATCGAGACCCCGCTGTCGGCCGCGCAGTCGCTGCACGACATGGTGTGCCAGAGCTGGGGCGGGGTGATCCGGGTGTTCCCCGCGCTGCCCGACGCCTGGCGCGAACTCATGGTGCACGACTTCCGCACCCAGGGCGCGTTCCTGCTGAGCGCGGCGCGCGAGGGCGGGGTGACCCGCTGGGTGCGGCTGCGCAGCGAGGCGGGCGCGCCCTGCGTCGTACGGCATTCGCTGCCCGGCAGCATCGAGGTGCACGACGAGCGCGGGCGACGGCTGCCGTACGAACACGTCGGCGCCGGGACGATCCGTATCTCGCTGGGCAAACGGCGCGAGGCGGTGATCACGGCGCGCGGCGATCACCCGGACATGACGGTCAGGCCGGTCGAGCCGAACGAGGCGGCGCCGCGCTGGGGGCTCCCCGCGTCCTGACGCCGCGTCACATCGTCCGGGGGCGGGCCAGGGCCCGCCCCCGGACGGCGCACGCCCCGGGCGGGATGGATCACATCGCGCGCCGGTGAGGCGTGCCGTGGCCATTCCGGGTTACCCATGGGTGCATGGGACCCATCAGTGACATCGACCGGCAGCTGTTCGCACGGGTCGCGGCCAGTCGGCTGCGAGGCGCTCATCCCCTCCTGCCCCGGCTGAGCCGGAGCGCCGACCACGGCAAGCTGTGGTTCGGCACGGCGGCCGTGCTCGCGACGGTGGGCGGGCGCACCGCGCGGCGGGCGGCGCTGCGGGGCATCGGCTCGCTCGCGGCCGCCTCGCTGGCGTCGAACATGGTGGTGAAGTGGACCGTGGAGCGCCGCCGCCCGGTGGTGGACGCCGTACCGCTGGTCCGGCGGCTGCGCAGGCAGCCCTGGACCAGTTCCTTCCCCTCCGGGCACTCCGCCTCCGCGGCCGCCTTCGCGACCGGGGTCGCCATCGAGTCGTCCCGGTACGGCACCCTGGTCGCCCCGCTGGCCGCCGCCGTCGCCGCCTCCCGGGTCTATGTGGGCGTCCACTACCCCAGCGATGTGGTGGCCGGGATCGCTCTGGGGGCCGGGGCCGCCGCGCTCACCTGCCGCTGGTGGCCCCCGCGCCCGGAGGTCCCGGCGCAGGCCCGGCCGCGGGTCTCGGCGCCCGCCATGCCCAAGGGCGAGGGGCTGGTCGTGGTCGTCAACCACAGTGCGGGCGCGGCCGCGGGCGGGTTCACCGACGCCGAGCAGCTGGAACTGCTGCTGCCCGCGGCCGAGATCATGGAGTGCGGACCCGAGGACGACTTCATGACGGTGCTCGGCCAGGCCGCCCGCCGGGCCACCGAACGGGCCGGGGCGCTGGGGATCTGCGGCGGGGACGGCAGCGTCAACGCGGCGGCCGCGCTGGCCTCCGAGCGCGGGCTGCCGCTCGCGGTCTTCCCCGGCGGCACCCTCGACCACTTCGCGCTGGACATCGGCGTACCGAACTTCGAGGACACCGCGCACGCCGTGACCGAGGGCGACGCGGTCGCCGTGGACCTCGCCCGGGCCACCCCCATCGCCGGAGGCGCCCCGGGAGAGGGCAGCAGCCACTTCGTCAACACCTTCAGCCTCGGCTTCTATCCCGAGCTGGTGCGGATCCGGGAAAGCCTGGAGGGCCGGCTCGGCAAGTGGCCCGCCGCCGCCGTCGCGCTCGGCCGGGTGCTGCGCACGGCCACCCCCATGGAGATCGAGGTCAACGGGCACCCGCGGCGGCTGTGGGTGCTGTTCGTCGGCAACGGCGGCTACTCCCCCGAGGGGTTCGCGCCCACCTACCGCGAGCAGCTGGACGACGGGCTGCTCGACGTCCGGGCCATCGACGGGGACCAGCCGCTGGCCCGGACCCGGCTGCTGTTCTCGGCGCTCACCGGCACGCTGGGGCGCTCGCGCGTCTATACGACCCGCCGGATGCGGCAGCTGCGGCTGTCCGGGCTGCACGCCCTGGACACCCGCGCCTACGACGGCGAGATCGCGGCGGAGCCCGCGGAGGCGCTGCTGATCGACAAGCGGCCCGGGGCACTCACCGTCTACCGGCCCGCCCAGCCGCAGAACGAACTGCTGCAGCGGGCCCGCACAGCCGCCGCGAAGGCGAAGTGGTGGCGGGCAGTACTACGCAAGTAGTAGGAGAAAGTCTGTGCTCAAGGACGACGACGGAGCGGGTACCGACCGTCAAGGATGAGGGCATGGACGATGACGGATCGGCCCAGGGGGCCTCGACGTGACCTCGCTCGCGCTCTCCGTGCTGCTGGCACTGGTCTCATCGGTGTGCTACGCCGCCGGGGCCATCCTCCAGGAGCATGTCGCGGCGACGACGCCGCTTCACGCCACCGGCCCGCTGCGGCGCGCGAGCTGGTGGACCGCGGTGACCCTGAACGGGTCCGGGGCGGTCCTCCATGTGATCGCGCTGGCCTACGGACCGCTGAGCGTGGTGCAGCCGCTGGGCGCCCTCACCATTGTCTTCGCGCTGCCGATGGCGGCGGTGTTCGTCCGGCGCCCTGTCGGCGCGGCCGGGTGGCGGGGCGCGCTGCTGGCCACCGCGGGGCTGGCCGGGCTGCTCTCGCTGACCGGCTCGTCCCGGTCCCAGGCGCTGGCGGACGGGGAGCGGATCACCCTGGCCGTGGTCACGCTCTCCGCCATCGCGGCGCTGACGCTGGTCGCGCGCTGGCTGCGGCCGGGCGGGCTGCGCGGGGTGGTGCTGGCCACCGCCGCGGGGACGTCCTTCGGTGTCTCCTCGGTGTTCGTCAAGAACGTGGCCGTCGAGGGCATGTGGGGCTCGTGGGCCGACGTCCTGCCCAGCCTCGTCATGATCGGAGTGCTGGCCGGGAGCGGGGTGCTGCTGTCCCAGGCGTCGTACCACGGGGCCGGTCTGGCCTCGCCGCTCGCGACGGCCACGGTGGTCAACCCCGTGGTGGCGACGGCGGTCGGCATCACCGCGCTGGGCGAGCACTTCCAGCACGGGACGCCGGGCACGCTGCTGGCGGTGCTCGCGGCGCTGGTGGCGAGCGCGGGGCTGGTGATGCTGACGGTGCACAGCACGGAGACCGGGGCGGGCTCCGTGCGGCCGCCGGAGACCGACGGCCCCGACGACCGGCCGCCCGGCCCCAAGGCCCCGGAGGTCCCGGAGGCTCCGCCCCGGCTGACCCGCCGGATCCCCCGGCCCCGTCACCCGGCCAGAAGGCGCACCACCCCCGACCGCGGCGACGCGGTGCTCCAGACCCACGGATAGCGCGTCACCCGCGGACGGCGGCCCGTCAGCGGGTGCGGTTCCGGCCGACGTACACGTTGCGCGCCCGGTAGTACGTGTCGCCGCCCGGACCGGAGGAGCCCGAGGAGCCCTCCATCTGAAGGTTGATGATGAGCCACAGCGGCTTGCCGACGAATCCGGCGCCGCGGTGGACCGCCTTCCAGGTGCCGTCCAGGTAGTAGTGGATGTCCACGTCGGTGGCGTTCACCTTGGTGATCCAGGCGCGGTAGGTGTGCCAGTTCCCGGGCCCGGACACACCGACGATCGTGCTGGACACGTCCGAGGAGCTGCGGAAGGTGTTGAACCAGTTGTTGGAGTTGCCCTTGAACTCCAGGATGTCGCTCTCCGGCGGCCAGCTGTTGACCCCGGTCAGCCAGAAGGCGGGCCAGGTCCCGGCCGCGCTCGGCGCCTGGAACTCGCCCTTGACCTCGTAGTCGGGGAACTGGTCGGTCACCACGATCTGGTTCTTCGCGTGCACCGCGCCCGAGTGGTAGCGGATCGGCAGATGCGGGTCCGAGCCGCTGGTGCCCTCGTCCCAGGTGATGCGGGTGGCCTTCAGGGTGAGCACCCCGGAGGCGAGGGTGATGTGGTTGTGGTCGGTGGGGCTGCCGTACATCCGGGCGCTCCCGTTGTGGTCGGAGCCCCAGGGGTAGAGGTAGTTCCACACCGCCTCGAAGGCGCCGTAGCTCCCGAAGGAGCCGTTGATCACGTCTTCCCAGGTCGCCGCCGGTGCGGCGGCCGCCGGGCGGGACCACCCGGCCAGCGCCGCCGCCCCGCCGACGGCGGCCGCTCCGCTGAGGAATCTCCTGCGTCCGTACGACTCGCCCGGTGCTGACACGCCACGCATGGCCGCCTCCCGAAGTCCGAAACTTCGAACACAAGCAAACAGGAGCCACCACAATCCCGCGGCCCCCAGAAGACGTCAACGGTTCGGGACGGAGCCCGGCAGGGAAAGGTCCGGGGCGGGACGGCGTGTTAGCCGGACGGAGAGGGTCTGACGCGGTTCTCGTACTCGCGGCGGGACTTGCGCTGCGCCGTCCCCACCGTGCACCTCGGACGTCGGCGACGGCCGTCCGGATCGCGCCGCGGCTGACGCCGTGGTCGCGGGCGAGGGCGGCGATGGACCGGCCTTCCAGGTACGCGGCGCGCACGGCCTCGGTCCTGTCGACCGTCACGGCGGGGCAGCACCCGCCTTTGCTCCCCTTGGCCTCGGCGGCCCGCAGCCCGTCGTACGTCAGCTCCCGTTGGAGGTCGCGCTGGAGTTCGCCGGCGGCGGCGAGGGTCTGCACCATGAGCTTCACCGTGGGCAGCAGCTCGCCGGGGAGGGACAGACTGCTGTCTGCCATCGGTGAACACCACCCCGAGCGGGCGCAACGGTCATTACCGTCCAGTCGCATGACGACGGTCACAACCCGTACGGTCGAATACCCGGCCGACAACCTGACGATGATCGGATACCTCGCGCTCCCGGCCGGTGCCGAGCGCCGGCCCGCAGTCCTGATCGGACCCGAGGGGATGGGGCTCAGCGATGTCGAGCGCCGCCGGGCCGAGGCTCTGGCCGAGCTGGGGTACGTGGCGCTGGCCTTCGACCTCCACGGCGGACGCTATGGGGAAGACCCAGAGGAAATGTTGGCCCGTTGCATGCCGCTGCTCGCCGACCCCGACCGGATGCGAGGCATTGGCCACGCAGCGCTCGGCGTGTTGCGTGCCGAACCACGGGCCGACCGGGCGAGGCGGCACGCATTCGCTGCCCGGTATGGGCCGGGGTCGGGTCGGAAGACCCGATCATGCCGCCCGCCCAACGGGACGCATGCACCACCGAGATGCAGGCCGCGGGCGTCGACTGGCGCCTCGTGGTCTACGGAGGAGCCCTTCACGCCTTCCACCACCCACCGGTCGACCACACCGCGCCTCCCGGCGTCGGCTACCACCCACGGCACGCACAGCGAGCCTGGCGTGACATCGTCGCCCTGCTCGCCGAGTGCCTGCCCGTCACGGATTGATCCGATCGGCTCCTGATACTCGCTCCTGCCCGCCGTCGTCGTCTCCGTCCAGCTCCGGTGCGCCCGGGTCGCACAGCGGGCGCAGGGCACCGGGGGCCGGGGGCCGGGGTGGAGGCGGGTCACCGCGGTGGCCGCGGCGCTCAGCACGGCGGCGCGCGGGGCGACCTCCTCGACCGCCGCCCGCGCGAGCGTGCGCGACGCCTGGTCCAGCTGCGGCGCCTTCGACCTCAGCGCGTACCGGGCCAGCACGCTCACCCCCGGCAGCAGCACCCGGTTGCGGCGCAGCCAGCCCGCCGCGTGGTCGAACAGCGCCTTGGCGCCCTCGGCGTGCGTCCAGGCCCGGCCGTGCAGGAAGGTACGGAACCGCCGGGACCAGTCCGGGTCGTCGTACTCGTGGTACTCGTAGGCGTCCCGGATCTCCCACACGTGGCAGTCAGCATGAGACGTGATCACTGATCGCCGGCGAGTGCCAGGGCGATGTCCAGCTCGTGTTGTTTGGCCGGGGACAGAGCACCGATCCGCTTGGTCAGCGACCCCTCGCTGAGGGTCGTCCTCCAGGTGCAGAAGACTTTCCCGGCCCTGGGCAGCACCACTCGGACCACGCCGCTCTCCGCGAGGCCCTCCTCGGCTCCGAAGAAGACCTCGATGCCGATGACCGCTTCAGGCCCGGACTCCTCGACGATCCGGCGTCGCTCATCGGCATCGGCGGCTTCCTCGCCGGACATCCAGACGAATCCGATCTTCTGCGCCGAGGTAAGCGGTTCGACGATCTGCATGGCCGGGAATTCCGGCCCTGCGCCTCCCTGGAGCAGCACGACAGGTCGTTCCTCGTCGAACTGAGCCGACCAAACCTCGCCGCGTTCCACATGCCCTCCTCGCGTCCAAGGTCTTGAAAATACATCGGTTACCGATGTCGCCACGAGGAAGCGTCAAGGCAGGGCCACTACCTGGGCGGCGCAGGTGAGTCCCGCGCCGAAGCCCACGAGCAGCGCCGGATCGCCGCGGGAAAGCCCGCCCTGGGCCAGCAGGGCGTCCATGGCCAGCGGGATCGAGGCTGCCGAGGTGTTCCCCGCCCGTACGACGTCCCTGGCCACCGCGGTGTGCGGGGCGAGGCCCAGCGACCTGGCGACGGCGTCCACGATCCGGGCGTTGGCCTGGTGGGGGATGAAGGCGGCGAGGTCCGCGACATCGAGCCCCGCCGCGTCGAGCGCCTGCCGGGAGATCTCCGGGACCGTGCGGGTCGCCCAGCGGAACACCTCCGGACCGGCCATCCTCAGGGTCGGCCACGGTCCGGACCCGTCACGGGTGTCCAGCCAGGAGCGGTCGTGGGCGATCATCCGGTGCTGGTTTCCGTCGGACGCCCAGACGATCGGGCCGAGGCCGGGTGTGTCGGACGGGCCCACGACGACGGCACCGGCGCCGTCACCGAAGAGGAAGGCGCTGCCCCGGTCCGCCGAATCGACGATGTCGCTCATCCGCTCCGAGCCGATGACCACGACGAACCGGGCCTCGCCCGAGCGGACGACGGAACCAGCCAGCGCCAGACCGTAGGAGAAGCCCGAACAGGCCGCGCCGACGTCCATGGCCGCCGCGTGGGTCCCCAGCAGGTGGGCGATACGCGGGGCCGCGGCCGGCAACTGCTCCAGAAAGGACGTCGTGGCCAGCAGGACGAGGTCCACGTCGCCCGGGTCGGTACCGGCCTGGGCCAGCGCCTTGCGGGCCGCTTCCGTCCCCATCGTGACGACTGACTCGTCGGAGCCGGCGAAGTGCCGTGTGACGATGCCGGAGCGGCGGCGGATCCACTCGTCGCTCGAATCGACGCGCGCGCAGATCTCGTCGTTGGTCACGACCCGCGACGGCCGGTACGCGCCGGCGCCCAGGATCCTCGCATGGGCAGGACCCACGGCTGTGCGAAGACGCGCCATCACGCCTCCCAGCCGGACGGGACCAGGCGGGCCAGTCCACCGTCCTGGTAGAGCGAGCGACATGCCCGCCGCTGCACCTTGCCGCTGGAGGTCTTCGGCAGCTTGCCGCGGCGTACGACGACGATGTCGTCCGGTGTGATCCGCTGTTCCGCCCGTACCGCTTCGCGCACGCGCTCGCGCAGACCATCGGCGCCCAGGGCGCCCAGGACCCGTCCGCCGGCCTCGACGACCACCACCAGTCGTTCGCGCTCCCCGTCGTCGAGCGAGAAGGTGGCCGCAGAGTTGGGTTGCAGCCCCGGCACGGCGCGCTCGGCGGACAGTTCGATGTCCTGCGGGTAGTGGTTGCGGCCCCTACGGATGATGACGTCCTTCATCCGCCCGGTGACGTACAGGTCGCCGTCATACAGGAAGCCGAGGTCGCCGGTGCGCAGGTGCGGGGCGGCGTCATCGGGGTCATCGGCGACGCGGGCACGGAAGGTTTCCTCGCTGACGGCGGGGCGGCCCCAGTAGCCGTCCGCGACGCACGGTCCGGAGATCCAGATCTCCCCCACCTGGCCCGGCGCGCGGGGCCGCCGGGTGACGGGGTCCACGATACGCACGTGAGTGCCGGCGACATCACGTCCGCTGCCGACCGCCGGGACGGCACTGTCGGTGCGTTCCCCGACGGGTTGCGCCCTGCCCTCCCGGAGTGCTTCGGCGGACAGCCACAGCACCATGGGCTCACGGTCCGCCCGGGTGCCGGTGGCCTTGAGGGTGTTTTCCGCGAGCCCGTAGGCGGGACACATGGCCATCGGGTCGAAGCCATGAGGGGCGAACGTGTCAGTGAAGGCCCGGACCACGCTCCACCGCACGGGCTCGGCGCCGTTGACGGCCACTCGCCAGCTCGACAGGTCGCCCACGCCTGCGGTCAAGCCGCTTTCCGCGGCCCGCACGCACAGTTCGTAGGCGAAGCTCGGTGCGGCCGAGTGGGTGCCGCCGAACCTGGATAGCGCCTCCAGCCAGCGTGCGGGTCGGCGGATGAAGGACTCAGGGGCCATCAAGTACGAGGGAATGCCCGCCCACAGCGGCAGGACGACACCGAACAGCATCCCCATGTCGTGGAAGAGCGGAAGCCAGTTCACCACGGTTCCGCGGGGCTCGCACGGCCAGAGTTCATCGGTTTCGACCACGTTGGCGAGAAAGTTCGCGTGGCTGACCATGACGCCCTTGGGGTGCCCGGTGGAACCGGACGTGTACTGGAGCAGCGCGATGTCCTGGGGGTCAGGCAAGCGTTCCGGCGTACTGGGGTCTCCTGTGTGGAGCGCGCCCGGATCATCGGTGGCCACCAAGTCGAGCCCGTCGAGGGCGGGCAGGTCGGCGAAGCGCTCGCGCAGGTCGCGGATGACGTCGGTCGTGGTCAGGACGGTCGAGGTGCCGGCGTCGTCAGCGATACGGCGTAGCCGCTCCACCTCGGCGCGACGACGTGGCGGCTGGGCCGGGGCGCCCGCCACCCGGCCGTACATGCAGCCGAGCAACGTCCGCACGAACTCCAGGCCCGAGGGATACATGAGGACAGCGTTGCGGCCTGTGAGCCCCGCGGCGCTGAACGTCGTGGCCCGGCGACACGCCGCCTCGTGGAGTTCCCCGTAGGTCAGCGACTCCGTGGCGTCCTCGCCGTCCTTCAGAAAGACATAAGCGGTTCTGTCTGGCTGCCGCTCGCCACGGTGCCACAGGGCATCGGGAAGAGTGCGGAAGCCGACATGTCGTACCGGCCGGGCCGTGGTCACGTTTCAGAGCTCCCTGGAATCGGGGCCGGCGGTGAGACCGCGCAGCGGGTTGAGCCGGTCCTCCCCGATCCGGCCGCGCAGCTCGGGGTCGGTCACCCCGAGCCCGGGTTCCGGTGCCAAGCAGAGCACCGCGACTTTGCCCACCTGCCGGCTGGTCTGGACGATCCGGCACGCGTCGGCGCCCGCGGCGAGCGGATAGACGGCCGACATGGCCGGGACGACGGCGCCGCTCTCGAACAGCCGGTTGGTGGCCTGCTGCTCCTCGTAGTTGGCTCCGTGGCTGCCGACGATCTTCTTGAGCTTCATCCACAGGTATCGGTTGTCGAAGGTGTGCAGGTAGCCGGAGCTGGATCCGCAGGTCACCACGGTGCCGCCGCGTCGTGCCACGATCACGGAGAGCCCGAAGGTGACGCGGCCGGTGTGCTCGAACACGATGTCAGGTTCCCGGCCGGCCTTCTCGACGACGAGCTTGGCGAGCTTCCTGCCGGTCTCGACGACGAGCCGGGGGTCATCGGCCATGTCGTCGGTGATGCCCAGCTCGGTGCGGTTGATCACCAAGTCGCAGCCGAGGGCGCGCACCGCCGCCTCCTTCTGCGCGGTGCTGACGACAGCCACCGGGATGCCGCCGCCGTTCTTGACCAACTGGATGGCGTACGAGCCGAGGCCCCCGGAGGCGCCCCAGATCAGGACGATGTCGCCCTGCTTCATGTGGGCTCCGCGGTCGCTGACGAGCATCCGGTAGGCGGTTGCCGCACACAGGGGGTTGACCGCGGCCTCCTCCCACGTCAGGTGGGCGGGCTTGGGCAGCAGTTGGGTGGACCGGGCGATCCCGTACTCGGCCAGGGCGCCGAAGTTGGTCTCGAATCCCCAGGCCCGTTGTTCGGAGCCGAGCATGCCGTCACCGTGAGTGGCGGGCTCCTGGTCGTCGACGTGTACGGGGTGGACGATGACGTGGTCGCCCGGCTTCCAGCGCCGTACGCCGGTGCCGACGCGTACCACGACGGCGGAGCAGTCGGAGCCGAGCACGTGGTAGGGCTGGTCGTGGCGTGCCGCCCAGCCGCCCTGCCGGGCGTTCTGCCTGAGGAAGTGGAAGGTCGGGATCGGCTCGAACATGGCCGACCAGACCGTGTTGTAGTTGATGGAGCTGGCCATCACCGCGACGAGGACCTCGTCGGGCGCCAACTCCGGCATGGGAACCTGGCCGAGACGCAGCGACTTGCGGACGTCCTTGTCGGCCACCCCCTTGAACATCTCGGTGTCCTCAGCCCGCAGATGCAGGGCCAGGTAGGTGGCGGGTACCGGGGCGGCCTCGATCTCCTTGGCGGACGCGCCGTCCAGCACGGCTCGGGACAAGCTGCTCATGTCTGTCTCCTGTTGGCGCGGGGTCCTCCCGACGCACGGGTCCGTGATCGCGAAGCACGTTGTCGTGATCTTGTTGACGGTGTCTGGCCGCTCCGGGGACCCGTCATCGGGACGCGCCGGTTACGTGTCGCAGGGCGCGGGCCACCAGATCGATGACCTCGGCCGCGCGGTCAGCGAGGAAGAAGTGGCCGCCCCGGAAGACCTTCGTCTCACTCGTCGCGGTGGTGTGCTCCGCCCAGGCCTCGGCCTCCTCCCGGGAGACCCGAGGGTCGCTGTCCCCGGTGAGCACGGTCAGCGGGCAGTCAAGGCGGCGGCCGGGCTCGTGCTGGTACCGCTCAATGGCGGTGTAGTCGCTACGGATGGCCGGCAGGATCATCGCGAGAACTTCCGGGTCACCGAGCAGCGTCTCGTCGGTGCCGCCGAGCGCCCTCATCTCGGCCAGGAATTCAGGGTCGGGCGCCGTATGTATCCGCTCATCGCGATAGCGGGACGGCGCCCTGCGACCTGACGCGAAAACCCGTACCGGCGCGGGCATCCCGGCGTCCTGCATGCGCAGTGCCACCTCGTACGCGAGGACGGCACCCATGCTGTGGCCGAACAGTGCGAGGGGTTTGTCGTCCAAATGCCGCAACGCGGCGAATATCTGGTCCGCGAATTCGGGGATGTTGTCGATCCTCGGCTCGTGGAATCGATTCTGCCGACCCGGGTACTGCAGGGCCAGCACCTCCACCGACGGGTGCAGTGCCTTGGCCACCGGGAAGAAAAAGCTTGCGGAGCCGCCCGCGTACGGCAGGCAGGCAAGCCGCACGGCGCTCTGCGGCGCGGGGTGCGAGACACTCACCCATTCTTCGAAGTGCGCCGTTGCTTGAGTCATACCGGACGAGCTCCTCGCGGTTGGTGAGGCGGTATCGGAAGCCTAGGTTCGCGCCGGAGACACCCGGTATCCCCAGAATTGATAGTCGAGCCCCTCGAGCGGCACGAACGCCGGTACGCGTGGTTAGTCTTGCGCCGTTCCCAGTACGGCAGTTGCGCCTTCCCCAGCCACCCTGCGATGAAGGGTCCCCCGTGCCCGAGACGTCACCGCACAAGCCGCCCGCCTGCGCGGGCCCCGAGACGGACGCAGATGTGATCGTCGTCGGCGACGGACCGGTCGGCGCCACGCTAGGGGTCCTGCTGGCCCAGCGCGGCCGGCAGACCATGATCCTGGAACGGCGTCGACGCCCCTACACCCTGCCCCGGGCGACCAGCTTCGACGGCGAGACCGCGCGCCTGCTCGCCGGCTGCGGGATAGGCCCGGACCTCAGCCGGGTCAGCGAGCCCGCCACCGGATACCAGTGGCGCTCGGCCGACGGTGAGATCCTCCTCGACGTCGCCTTTCGCGCGCAGGGCCCGTACGGGTGGCCTGACGCCAATACCATGCACCAGCCCACCCTCGAGGAACTACTGGCCGAGCGGGCGGCCGCGTTGCCCGGTGCGACGGTGGTGCGGGGCCGCCAGGTCGTGGGAATCGAGGAGCGAGACGACCGGGTCACGGTGACGGCCGAAGACGAGGACGGCGCGACCCACACGTACACCGCGCGGTGGGTAGTGGGCTGCGACGGCGCCAACAGCTTTGTCCGTGATCACCTGGACGTGCCGGTCACCGACCTCGGATTCTCCTACGAGTGGCTGCTGTGCGACGTGAAGCTGCACGAGCCGAGTGAGTTCGTCCCGACCAACATTCAGATCTGCGACCCGGCCAGGCCGACCACCTTGGTCGGTAGCGGTCCCGGGCATCGGCGCTGGGAGTTCATGCGGCTGCCCGGCGAGCGGGCCGCGGATCTCAACCGGACGGAGACTGCCTGGCGACTCCTCGCCCCGCACGGGGTGACCCCCGACACCGCGACGCTGTTGCGCAGCATCACCTACATCTTCCGATCCCAGTTGGCTGAGCGTTGGCGAGTAGGCCGGGTCCTGGTGGCCGGAGACGCGGCCCATCTGATGCCGCCGTACGCCGGGCAGGGCATGTGCTCGGGCATCCGCGACGTCGTCAACCTCGCGTGGAAACTGGACCTGGTGCTTGGGGGCATCGCCCCGGAGTCCGCTGTCGACACCTACCCGGAGGAACGCCGAGCGCAGGTGCGCGAGTCGATTCTGTCCTCGGTCCAGCTGGGCCGGATGATCTGCGTGACGGACCCCGTGGCCGCAGCCGACCGTGATGCCACGATTCTGGCGAGGCGCGGTGGCCGCGGTCCGACGGTCCCGGACTTGTCGCGGCCCCTGACGGCGGGGCTCCTTCGACGCGGTACGGACGGTTCGCCTGTGTCCCCGGCCGGCGAGACGGTCCCTCAGGGCCTGGTACGTGGTCTCAGGGGCACCGGCCTGTTCGACGACGTGGTCGGCCGCGGCTTCGTCCTGCTGCTGACAGAGGGCGCGGATACCGGCCTCGACGCAGAGCAATCGGCATTCCTGACGAGCCTGGGCACGCACGTGGTGACCCTGCTCCCCGGGGACGGGACGCCCCAGAACATGGCGGTGGCCGACGTGGGCGGCGTCTACCGTGCCTTTCTCACACGCCACGGGGCCGAAGCAGTATTGATCCGCCCGGACTACCACGTGTACGGGGCGGCCTCGGGACCGGGGGCCGCAGCGGTCCTGGTGGACGACCTGCGGGCCGGCATGGGTGCGGGCGTTCCGGCGGGGAGACGATAGCGACCGCGGACGGCGGAACAGCGAGGCTCCCGGTCAGGCTTCTGTCCTCGGTCGACAACCGCCTCACCGGGAGCCGGAAACTCCAGCCGAACGCTGGCCTCGAGACCAGGAACTCCGCTTTGGTCGACAGCCGCTAGCACGACGGGTCCTGGCCTCTTTGCCATCGGCACCGTCCGGGTGCGGGTCATCGACGCTCTCCTGATCACCTACCAAATCCTGCGCACCGTCATGACCGACGCCACCGACAGCCAACCCGGCCTCGCCCCCGACCGGGCCAGCTTCACCACCGCACTCGACACCGCCCGCAACTAACCGAGCGGCGTTGGGGCTAGACGGGGTGACCGAACTGTTCCTGCACCCGCCACCGGAGCTCACGCTTGAGGACTTTGCCGTTGGCGTTGCGCGGCAGCACCGGTACGACCTCGAGGCGCGTCGGCTGGTAAGCCTCGGTCATGCCCTGGGCCGTGAGGTGCGTGCGGAGCTGTTCGAGCGTCGGGGGCGGGCCGGCGGCGACGATGACCGCGCATCCGGTCTCCTTGCCGACCGCGTCGAAGTAGCCGACGATCGCGACGGCCGCGACGGCCGGGTGCTCGAGCACCTGGGCCTCGACGTCGACGACCGGGATCATGAAGCCGTCGCCGATGCGGTCCGCGACCCGGCCGACGTGCCGGATCCCGCCGCGGCCGTCCGGCACGACCAGGTCGCCGGTGTCGAGCCAGCCGTCGTCGCGGTCGCAGAGAATCTCGACCGCGCCGGTGTCCAGGCCGACGAACGCCACACAGACCCCGGCGCCACGCACATACAGCACGGCCGGGTTCGCCTTGCTGACCTCGCCGTCGGCGCGCAGGTCGATCTCCACAGCCGGCCCGGGACGCCCGTCACTGTGGGCGGCCCAGTCCGGCGGGTCGCTCGGGCGCGTCCAGGTCCCGATCGGCAGCTCGGTCATGCCGTACGTGGCCCGCAAAGGCACGCCCAGCTCCTCGTACACCTCCCGGACCAGCTTCGGCGGGATCGGCGCGCCCTCCGAGAACAGATACCGCAGCGACGACGTGTCGTTGCCGGCGGCGACCGCGGACCGCACGATCACGTCGATGAACGACGCGGCGGCGGTGATGATGCTCACCCGCGCCTCCGCGACGATCTCCGCGATCCGGCCGGGCGCCCACTTGTCGAACAGCACCGCCCGGCTACCGCTGAGCAGAGGAGACACGAGAGAGACGGTGATGCTGAGGATGCTCGTCAGACTGTGCGGCGTGTAGGACGCGTCCGAGCCGCTGATCCGCTCCTCGCCGACGATCGCGCCGGCCGCGGCCGACATCGTGTTGGAGGTGTGCAGCACACCCTTCGGCTCCCCCGTCGTCCCGGCGGTGAACAGCACCAGAGCCACCTGGTCGGGATCCACCGGTTCGTCCAGTGGCATCGGGTACTGCCGCCCCCACGGCGTACGCTGGAAATGGTCTTGAAAATCCATCTCGCCACCACCGGCATCGCGACCGGCGACCACCCGATGCCGCAGGTGCGGCAGGCGTTCCGCCATCTCGGCAAGCGCTCCGGCACAGTCGTAGCCGTACCATTCCCCGACCGTCACCACGACCGTGACGCGCAGCTGAGCCAGCACCTTCTCCAGCTCCCGGCCGCGCAGCGCCGCGGTGACCGGGGCGACCACCGCACCGGTACGCATGACGGCCAGGATCAGCGCGCTGGTCTCCCACCAGTTCGGCAACTGGACGGCGACGACCTGGCCCGGCCCCACACCGAGCGCGCGCAACGCCGACGCGAACTGCTCGACCTGATCGGCATACCGCGACCACGACAACGTCTCGGTGGTGCCGTCCGCGCGATAGCCGATGACGGCGATCTCGCTCGGCCGCTCCCGGCGGTGCCGATGCAGATCCGTCAGGAAGTGCTCAGCGCGCCACTGGCCCTCCCGCCGATATCTCTCGATGGCTTCGGCGGACGGCCGGACGGCGGTGGGTGGCCACAGCGGATCCTGGATGTCGGCGAAGACGGACTGACGCTCGTACATTCATGCCTCCTCTTGATGAAGAGCGGGGGGTGTCGTAGGCCAGGCCGACGGCAGCGACAATGTCATCGTTCGTACCCGACGATAGGTGCGGACTCTCCCCAGTAAGTAGTCATTATCTCGATCAGCTCTGCTTCATCACGTACGTGCTTCACCGTCTCCTGGCCCCCGATGATGGACCTGAAGAGATTGGCGACGAGGGTCACCTGCCCGTTCTCCACACCGCGTCGCCGCTTCCGCGGCACCACAGGGTCCGCGTCGGGCGGCAGTTCTTCCCGCCACGTATTCCAATCGGAAATGGCACGATCTTTAATTTTCATCCGATATGCGTCACGCCAATCCCTGCCCTTGGGCTTGTATTGAAGGACGCGCCACTCACCCCGCGTGGCCAAGCGGAACTCCGTGCCCATCTGAACCACGCTTCCCCCCTGTTCATCGATGCGCAGGGGCTCCGTGATGGCCACGCTTCCATGCCCGACGTCGACGAGCCAATCCACGTCGTCTATACGGACACGGATAGCCATGTGCTCGATCTCGGAACCCCACTGGCCGCCAGGTAGAGCCGTGCTGGCGGAATTCACGTGCGCATCGAATCCCATCTCGACAAGGAGACGATGGAAGAGGAAATTCAACTCGAAACAGACTCCGCCCCGTTTCATCACCGCTTCGAATACGCGCGGCATGTCAAAATCCTCGTACGGCTGATGCAGAATGTATCCGGTGTCGTAGGGGAGACTGCAGAGATGCAGCCACTGAAGTTCCGCCAGGGTGTGAAGGTTCGGAATGCCGGATCCTTCGTAACCTATGCGCTGCAGATAATCCTTTTTGACGAACACGCCGAACTCCACTTCATCCGGGAGGGAAACAACGTTTACATTGGCTCTGGTCCAGCTCCGCACCTATACGCGAAGGTTCCGGCTAGTCCGCGTGGAGTTCGAGGCGCTCCAGCAGCGCCTCGGCAGCCAGGTCCACCGTGGGGCAGTCGAAGGCGAAGGTGGACGGGATGCGGAGGTCGGTCAGCGCCGACAGCCGGTTCGCGAGCTCGACGGCGGTCAACGAGTCGAACCCGATGTCGAAGAAGGAAAGGTCCGATCCGATCTCGTCCCGCGAAAGGTAGCCGAGGATCGCGGCGACCTCGCCCTGGACCAGTTCGGCCAAGATCTTCCCTCGTTGGCCGGGGGACACCCCGGCCAGCCGCCCGGCCAGCCCGCCGACCCCGGGCGCCCCGTCACTGGCCGCCCGCCGACCCACGCGGATGAGGCCGCGCAGCAGTGGGGCGACAGACGCGGCGTCAGTCCGGTCCCGCATTGCTTGCAGGTCCATCTTCGCCAGGACCAAGGCAGCGCTGCTATCGGACAGCGCGAGGTCGAACAGCTCCATGCCCTCTTGTGCGGTGAACTCGATCATGTTGAGCCGGTCGAAGCGCTTCAGGTCGACCTCGGCGAGCTTGTCTACTATGTCGGACACCTTGCCCCACCATCCCCACACCAGTGAGGTCGCCGGCAATCCGCAAGCGCGACGGCGTTCAGCGAGCGCGTCGAGGAAGGAGTTCGCGGCGGCATAGCTGCTCTGGCCCGCTGAACCGAAGATCCCCGCGATAGAGGAGTACAGGACGAAGACGGCAAGGTCGAGATCGCGCGTGAGTTCGTCCAGGATCTGTGCCGCGTCGGCCTTGGGACGGAGCACCGTGTCGAGCCGTTCGGGCGTCAGGGAGGTGACCACACCGTCATCCAGCACACCGGCTGCGTGGATCACGCCGGTGAGAGGGGCGTCGTGGGGAACAGAGGCCAGCAGCGCGGCCACGGAGTCCCGATCGGAGACGTCGCACGCGACGATCCGGACGTGCGCGCCGAGTCCCGTGAGTTCGGCCTCCAGCTCGGCCGCGCCCGGTGCGTCCGGTCCTTGCCGGCTCACCAGGAGCAGACTCCTGATCTTGTGCTCGGTCACCAGGTGCCCGGCCGCCAGGCGACCCAGCGAACCCGTACCGCCGGTGATCAGAACCGTACCCCCGGGGTTCAGCGGACGGCCCTGAGCCTCGGCGGGCGAGGCCCTGACGAGCCTCGGCACCGCCACCGAGCCTGACCGAAGTGCCACCTGCGGTTCCCCGGTCGCGAGCACATCGGGCAGGCGCCGGGCTGACGCCTCCGTGCCGTCCGTGTCGACCAGGATGACGCGGCCCACGTTCTCGGACTGCACCGCACGCAGCAGGCCGGCGGCCGTCGCAACGGCGAGATCGGGAGCCGGGTCCCCATCCCGGACGACCGCCCCGGAGTGTGTGAGAGCGAGGAGAACAGTGTCCTGGAAGGCGAGTTCTGCCAGCCACGCCTGGACGGCCTCCAGCACCCGCCCGCTGAGGTCCCGGGCCGCGTCGGGGTCCGTACGTCCATCGCCGGCCACATCGAGCAGGAGCACACGCGGGGCCGTCGCGGCCACGGCACGGACGTCCTCGGCAGTCGTCACGCGTTCGGCGTTCAGCTCGTCGTCCACGCTCCTGACGGAGATGGGCTCCCAGGCCACCCGGAACATCTGGTCCTTGGCCGCGCCTGAGCCGACGCGCAGCAGTTCCGGGACCACGGGGCGCAGGACCATCGAGTCGACGGAAGCCACGGGTGAGCCGGAGGTGTCGGCCAGGTGGAGGCGGATCGTGTCGGGAGCGAGCGGGGTGAGGCGCACCCGCAGTGCCGAGGCTCCGTCGGCGTGCAGCCGGACGTCGCGCCAGACGAACGGCAGGGCCAGCTTCGGGCTCTCGTCGCTCAGATCGGGGCGGAAGAGACTGGAGTGCATGGCCGCGTCCAGCAGGGCGGGGTGCAGCCCGTACTCATCGGCCTTGCCCGCTGACTCCGGCAGTGAGACCTCGGCGAACACCTCCTCGCCACGGGTCCAAGCCGCACGCAGTCCCTGAAAGGCTGGACCATAGTGGTATCCCGCCTCTGCCAAGTGGTCGTACGCGTGGGCGAACGCGTCCGGGTCGACCGCGGTGGCGCCGGGCGGCGGCCACTGGGTGAGGTCGAACTCGGCCCGTCCGTCCTCCGGCACCAAGCGCCCGGAGACATGACGGGTCCAGCTCCCTCGCGAGCCGGCTTCCTCCCGGCGGGAGTGAATCTGGACGGTACGGTGGCCGGACTCGTCGGGCTCGCCGGCCCACACGCGTACCTGGACGCCGCCGCTCTCGGGCAGCACCAGGGGGCGCTCGATGACCAGTTCGCCGACCAACCCGCAGCCGACCTCGTCCGCGGCACGGACTGCGAGTTCCACGAAGGCCGCTCCCGGCAAGAGGACGACTCCGGCGCCCGCGTGGTCGGCGAGCCAGGGGTGTGTGCGCAGCGACAGCCGGGAAGTGAACAGCACGCCGTCCGAGCCGGGGATCTCGGTAACCGCGCCGAGCAGGGGATGGTTCGCTACCTCCAGACCGAGGCCTGGTGCGTCCCCATGGGACTCTGCCGTCTCCAGCCAGTACCGTTGGCGCTGAAAGGCGTACGTCGGCAGGTCTACGGGCCGTTCCCTGCCGCGACCGAGGACGGCTTCCCAGTTGACCCGTACGCCGTGGGCGTACAGGTGGGCCAGCGAGGCGAGGAACCGGCGCGGGCCGCCGTCGTCGCGGCGCAGCGTCCCGGTGACGACAGCCGGTCCGGCATCGAGGTCCTCCAGCACGTCCTGGACGCTCGACGTCAGCACAGGATGAGCACTGACCTCGATGAACACGCCGTGCCCGTCGCCGACCAGGGACCGGATGGCCGGGTCGAACTGCACGGTCTGCCGCATGTTGCGGAACCAGTGCTCGACGTCGAACTCCGTGGTGTCATGGAGTCGCCCGGTCACCGTGGAGTACAGCGGTACGCGCGAAGGCCCGGCGGAGACCGAGGCGAGGGCCTCCAGGAAAGAGTCGTGCAGCACGTCGATCTGTGAGGAGTGTGCGGCGCCGTTGATGCCGCGAATCCTGCGGGCGCGGATGCCGTCGGCTTCGCATCGGGCGAGCAGCTCTTCCAGGGAAGGCAGTTCACCGGTCACGACCACGGAGGCGGGTCCGTTGACCGCGGCGATCTCCAGACCCGGCCACTCCTCGATCAGCACGGAGACGGCCTTGACATCGGCGGTGAGGGACGCCATGCCTCCGCGTCCCACCAGCTCGGCTTCGGCAATCCTGGACCGGTGAACCATGAGGCGGGCGGCGTCGGGAAGGGACAGCGCACCGGCATGGCAGGCGGCGGCGATCTCGCCCAGGGAATGACCCACGACCGCGTCCGGGACGACCCCGCACGCCTCCCACAACGCGGCCAGCGACACCATCAGTGCCCACGACACCGGCTGCAGGACGTCGACGTCTTCAAGAGACCGGGCGCCCTCCACCTGCCGTACCACATCGAGCAGCGACCAGCCGGTGAGCGGGTCGAGCACCTCGGCGCACTCGGTCATCCTGGTTGCGAACACAGGTGAGGCTTCGAGCAGTTCCGCTCCCATTCCCGCCCACTGTGTGCCCTGGCCGGGGAACACGAGGACGGTCCGGCCCACTGTGCTCTCGGCACATCCCGTGACCACACCGGGCGCGGACTCGGCGCGGGCCACAGCGTCGAGTCCGGCCAGCGCCTCGTCCCGGTCCGCGGCGAGCACGACCGCACGGTCCGGGAGTGGACCCCGGCTCCGCACCAGCGACTGGCCCACGTCGAGCACGTCTGTTTCTTGACGCTGTGTCAGGAACGAGCCGAGACGGCGAGCCTGGCCGGCAAGACCCGCCTTGCCACGGGCCGAGACGACCAGCGGCACAACCGAGTCGCCCAGCACGCGTGCCTTCTCGTCGGGCAGGTTCCCGGATGTCGGCTCGGTCGCCTGCTCCAGGATGACGTGTGCGTTGGTGCCGCTGGCGCCGAAGCCGGAGACCCCCGCACGGCGAGGACGGCCGACCTCGGGCCACTCGTGCGCCTCGGTCAGCAGCTCGACCGCTTCGGCAGACCAGTCGACCTCGGGCGTCGGCTCGTCCACATGCAGTGTCTGCGGCAGCACACCATGCCGCATCGCCATCACCATCTTGATCACACCGGCGACGCCCGCCGCAGCGCCCGCGTGTCCAAGGTTCGACTTCACCGAACCGAGCCACAGCGGCAGTCCGGGGGCACGGTTCTGACCATAGGTGGTGAGGAGCGCCTGTGCCTCGATGGGGTCGCCGAGGGCGGTTCCGGTGCCGTGCGCCTCGACGATGTCGACGTCGGCCGGCGACAGGCCGCCGGCCGCGAGTGCCTGGCGGATCACCCGCTGCTGCGAGGGCCCGTTGGGCGCGGCGAGTCCGTTGGACGCGCCATCCTGGTTCACCGCGGTGGCCCGTACGACGGCGAGGACCTCACGGCCGTTGCGGACGGCATCGGAAAGTCGCTCCAGCAGCAGGACGCCCACGCCCTCGGCCCAGTTCGTTCCATCCGCGGATGCCGCGAACGCCTTGCACCGGCCGTCCTTCGCCAGGCCTCGTGCACGCGCGGTCAGCACGAAGGCAGCGGGCGTGGCCATCACGTTGGTGCCTCCGACCAGCGCCAGCGACGACTCGCCCGAACGCAGGGACTGCGCTGCCATGTGCAGGGCCACCAGGGAGGAGGAGCAGGCCGTGTCGATCGTGACTGCCGGCCCTTCGAATCCGAACGTATAGGAGACCCGTCCCGAAAGGACGCTCGCCAGACCGCCGGTCATCACGTAGCCCTCGAGCTCGTCGGGGATGCTGTGGAAAGCGGTCCCGTATTCCTGCCCGGCGGCCATACCGGCGAACACGCCGACGTTCTTGCCCCGCATAGCAGCCGGGGCGATGCCCGCCCGTTCGAACGCCTCCCAAGATGTCTCCAGCATCAGGCGCTGCTGTGGGTCCATGACCATCGTCTCGCTTTGGGAGATGCCGAAGAAGCCGGCGTCGAACTCGCCCGCGTCGTGTAGGAACGCGCCCTCCCGTACGTACGTCGTGCCGGGCCGGTCGAGGTCCGGGTCGTACAGGTTCTCCAGGTCCCAGCCCCGGTTGGTGGGGAACCCCTCGACCGCGGAACGGCCGTCCGCGATCAATTCCCACAACTCTTCCGGCGACGACACTCCCCCGGGGAACCGGCACGCCATGCCGACGATGGCGATCGGCTCGGTGAGGCTGTCGCGGATGCTCTGGACCTCGTTCTCCAGCCGTTCGTTCTCCATCAGTAAAGCGCGCAGTGCTTCGACGACCTGGCTCTCTGAACTGGCCACTGCTTATCTCCCTGTTCCGGCGTGCGTCCGCTACAGCTTCCGGGCCTTTTCCATCGCCCGCTTCACAAGGTTGTCGACGTCCATCTCCGCGATCAGCGGCTCGGCGTCCTGCTTCGGTTCGGCGGTGTCCGGTGCTGCGGCACTTTCACCACTGGGATGCGCCACCAGGTGCAGGATCTGCTCCATGAGCCCAAGCTCACGGAACCGGGACAGAGGTGTGGTCGCCAGGGCACTCCGGATCTCATCCTCCCGATCCGCCGACTCGCTGCCCTCCTCGGGGCACAGTTCCGCGAGCAGATGGCGCATCATGCGCCGCGGTGTGGGATGGTCGAAGGCGATCGATGCCGGGAGCCGGATCCCTGCGAGCCCGGCGAGTCGGTTACGGAGTTCGACGGCCAGCACCGAGGTGAACCCGACGTCCTGGAAGGCCCGGTCGGGGTCGACCTTGCGTGGTGTCGAATAGCCGAGGACCGCGGCGACCTCGCGCCGCACCAGATCCAGCAGGATCTGCTCCCGCTGAACCGGGGGCGTGGCAGCCAGCTGTCCGGCGAGGCTGCCCTCGCGGGAGGGTGCCCGCTGAGCTGCGCGACGGCCGGCCCGCACGAGGCGGCGCAGCAGTGGGTGTACGGGCTCGGAGGCGGCCTGGGCGCGCAGCCCGGCGAAGTCCAGCCTCGCGGCCACGAGCACCGCGTCGTCTGCCCGCAGCGCCGCGTCGAACAGCTCCAGACCCTCCTGGGCGGAGTGTGCGACCAGGCCCCACCGGGCCATCCTCCGCTGATCGGCCACGCCCAGGTCCCCGCTGATGCCGGTCTGGTCCCACACCCCCCAGGCAACAGATGTGGCGGGTAGCCCGGCAGCCCGGCGTAGTACCGCCAGCGCGTCAAGATACGCGTTCGAGGCAGCCAGGTTTCCCTGGCCGGGGTTGCCGAAAGTTCCGGCGGCGGAAGAGAACAGGACGAAGGCCGCCACGTCCAGGTGGCGGGTCAGCTCGTCCAGGACCAGCGCCGCGTCCGCCTTCTGGCGGAGAACCGCGTCAAGCCGCTCCGGTGTAAGGGCCGTGACCACGCCGTCGTCGAACACACCGGCCGTGTGCACCACAGCAGTGAGCGGCGCGTCCTGCGGTACAGAGGCGATCAGTTCCCCGGCCGCCTCTCGGTCTGCGATGTCGCAGGCGACAATGCGCACGCGGGCACCCAGGGCAGTCAGCTCTGCGTCGAGATCGGCGGCCCCCGGGGCGCCCGGGCCCCGACGACTTACCAGGACCAGACTCCGGATCTTGTGCTCGACGACCAGATGCCGGGCCACCAGCGCACCAAGCGCACCGGTACCACCGGTTATCAGCACGGTGCCATCAGGGTCGAGACGACGGCCGGTGGAAGCCCGGTCTGTATCGGCGACACGAGCGAGACGCGGGACGAGGACCGCGCCCGATCGGAGTGCGACCTGCGGCTCGCCGGATGCGTGCACATCCGCCAGTACGCCCACAGGCATACGCCGAGGCGCCTCCGTACCCTCGTCCGTGCCATCCGTACTCACCAGGACGAACCGGTCCGGATGCTCAGCCTGCGCCGAACGCACCAGGCCCCACACCGCGGCAGCCACCGGATCGCTGACATCCGGGGTCATCACCACCAGCCGGATGCCGTCCAGCGCCGGTTCCGCCAACCACGCCCGCACCAGCTCCAACGCCCGCGCCAGGACCGGCCGAAGCCCGCCCGACAGGTCCGTCAGGTCGGCCACCACCACAGCCGTCGGCGTCCCTGCCGACACCAGCGCCGCCAGATCGGCACCTGTGGACACACACCGGACCTCGGCAGAATCACCCGAAGACGACACCGCCGACTCCGACCATTCCATCCGGAACAAGGAATCTCGCCACCCACGCGATCCCGGAACGGCGCTGAGCTCCTCTGGTGAGGCCGAGCGGACCGTAATCGCTGCCACCGACGCGACCGGAGCTCCCGCCGCGTCGGCAAGACGCAGACCGAAGGTGCCAGAGGCGCCCGGCAGCACGTGCACGCGCAGCATCGAGGCGCCGGTAGCGTGCAGGCGTACGTGCCGCCACAGGGTTCGGAGTTCCGGCGCTGAGTACTCCGCGGCCGGTTCGGTCGAGGACCGTGCACCCGCTGCGGCTTCGAGCAGTACGGGATGCAGACAGAACTTGCCGGATTCCGCTGATTCCTCGGGCAAGGAGACTTCCGCGAAAATCTCCCCGCCCCGTGTCCAGACCGCGTCCAGCCCCTCATGACCGGGTACATCCACCGCCGTGCTGCCCTGCGGTGGCCATTGAGTCAGCTCGAAGTCGGGCAGGCTGCTGTCGGGGGCGATGAGGGCCGTGATGTGGCGGGTCCAGCCCTCCTGCTCAGCCGCGTCCTCGCACCGGGAGTACACATGGGCCCGGCGTTCACCGGACTCGTCCGGTTCGCCGATCTCGATGTGCACTCGTACGCCACCGTGCTGAGGTAGCCGCAAGGGGACCTCGACGTCGAGTTCAGCGAGCAGCCCGCAGCCGACCTCATCAGCCGCACGCAGCAGCACCTCGACAAACGCCTCGGCAGAAACCAGTTCCGTGCCGGCAGCATGATCGGAGAGCCAGGGGTGGGTACGCCGGGACCAGCGGGAAGCGAACAGGACACCTCCGGAACCGGGCAACGAGGTCACCGCCCCCAGAAGGGGATGATCCACCACGCCCAGACCGAGGGCGCTGGCGTCATTGGTGCCCGCCCCGCCTGCCAGCCAGAAGTGATCCTGCTGGAAGGCATATGTCGGCAGCTCCATCGGCCGTCCGGCACCGCGCCCGACCACGGCCGGCCAATCAACCGCGACACCATGGGCATGCAGTCGGCCCAGCGCCTCCAGTACTCGACGCGGACCGTTTTCCTCACGACGCAACGTCCCGATCACCACTACGGGACCTGCGGCTGCCCCCTCCACGGTCTCCTCAATAGCCGGAGCCAGGACGGGGTGGGAGCTGACCTCGACGAACACGCCGTGCCCGCCGGCTGCCAAGGAGCGGATGACCGGGGCGAACTGGACTGTCTGACGCAGGTTCCGGTACCAGTACGCCGCATCCAGAGCGGCCATGTCCAGCAGACCACCGGTCACCGTGGAGTAGAACGGGACAGAACCCGGCTGGGGCCTGATTCCCACCAGAGTGTCCATCAGGTTTTGCTCGATCGCCTCCACGTGTGCCGAATGCGAGGCGTAGTCCACCGGGATCCGCCGCGCCCGCACGCCCTCCGTCTCACACACAGCCAGCAGCTCGCTCAGAGCATCCGGGTCGCCCGCGACCACTACCGACGCGCGACCGTTGACCGCCGCGACCTCCACACGATCCGGCCAGGCCGCGAGCAGCTCCCGCGCCCGCCGCACATCACAGGCGACGGACACCATGCCGCCATGCCCCGACAGACCCGCCGCGATCGCACGACTGCGGAGCACCACCACCCGAGCCGCATCGTCCAGCGACAATCCACCAGCCACACACGCTGCGGCGATCTCACCTTGTGAATGACCCACCACAGCGTCGGGCACCACGCCCGCGGCCTGCCACACCGCAGCCAGTGAGACCATCACCGCCCACGACAACGGTTGCACGACATCAACGGCATCCAGCGACGGAGCCTGCTCCGCCCCGTGTGCCACATCCCTCAAGGACCAACCTGTCAGCGGGTCCAGCACACGGGCACACTCATCGAACCGGGTCGCGAACACCGACGACGACTCCAGCAGATCCGCGCCCATTCCGGCCCACTGAGCGCCCTGCCCCGGAAACACGAACACCACCCGGCCGGCTGCGTTCGGGTCCCGTGCCGAGCCTGTCACCACGCCTGCCGCGGAATGGCCCAGCGCGAGGGCGTTGAGACTTGTCAGAGCCTCATTCCGACTCCCCGCCACGATCACGGCCCGATCGGACAGCGCACCCCGCGTCGACACCAGCGACCGAGCGACCTCGGCCAGGTCGAGGTCGGTGTGTGCGGACAGGAACGACCCCAACCTGTCCGCCTGCCCCGCCAGTCCAGCCGCACCACGCGCTGACAGGACCAGCGGCACCACTCCCCCATCGGTTCCCACCAGCCCCGACTCCCCAGGCATCGGCACTGCGGACTGCTCCACAGGAACCTGTTCGAGGATCAGGTGCGCGTTGGTCCCACTCACGCCGAAGGAGGACACAGCAGCACGGCGAGGTCGGCCGGTATCGGGCCAGTCGCGAGCCTCGGTCAGCAACTCCACCGCACCCGCCGACCAGTCCACCT
>NZ_JBVIZF010000040.1:0-51762 GCF_055591805.1 Streptomyces sp. NPDC041200
GGCTGCGCGTCGTACTCGTCCGCGCCCTGCGCGACGGCGACCCGCGGACGCGGAAGCTGACGCTGCGCGAGATCACCGACTCCGCACAGCGGGTGCTGCGCCCCGGACCGCTTTCCCTCGGGGCCACCAGGGAGATGGTCCTCGACCAGTTCGGCGAGCCCGGCGACGAGGAGTTCGCCCGCGCCTGCCACGAGATCTCCGCGGGCAACCCCCTCTTCCTGAGGTCGGTCCTGGTGGCCCTCGCCACGGCCGGTCACCGCCCCACCGCCGGGCACACCGAGGCGGCCCGCCGACAGCGCCCCTCTCAACTGCGCGAGTGGCTGGCCGGCTGCATGCGCACCCAGCCGAGGTCGGTACGGGACCTGGCCGCCGCGATCGCCGTCCTCGGCGAGCAGGGCGAACCCGAACTCATGGCCCGGCTGGCGGGCCTCGACCCGATCGGCTTCGCCGCCGCGCTGCGCGCCCTCGGCCAACTCGGCCTGCTGGCGGCCGATCAGGAGCCGCGCTTCCTCCACCGCGTGGTGCAGGACGCCGTCGAGTCCTCCATGACCGTCGCCGAGCGCGAGCGGCTGCACGACGCCGCCGCGGCCCTCCTCTACCGCAACGGCTCCTCCGCCGAACTGGTCGCCGCCCAGCTGATGGCCGTCACCGCCTCACAGCACCCGTGGGCGGTCGAGGTGCTGCGGGCCGCGGCCGAGACCGCGCTGCGCCGGGGCGCGCCGGACAGCGCCACCCGCTATCTGCGGCGCGCGCTGCTGGACGCCGAGCTGTCGGGCGAGAGCCGGGGGCGGCTGCTGATCGACCTGGCCACCGCCGAGCGCGGATTCGACCCCGCCGCGTGCGAACGCCACATCTCCCAGGCGATACCCCTGCTGCCCACGCCACGGCACCGGGCCGCCGCCGCCCTGCGGATCTCCCCGGCCATCGTGGGCACGGTGCCCCCGGCCGTCATCGACATGCTCCAGCAGGTCGCCGAGGACCTGGGCCCGGCGTCCGCCCTCGACGGCTCGGCGCGCGATGTGGCCCTGCGGCTGGAGGCGCGGCTGCGGCACGCCGGGCACGAGGACCCGGCGGGGCTGGCCACGGCCGTGGAGCGGCTGTCGGCGCTGGGCGAGGAGCCGCCGCTCGGCTCGACCGCCGAACGCGAGCTGGCCGCCGTCCTGCTCAACGCCGCGATGCTCACGACCCGGCGCCCGGCGGCCGAGGTCGCCCGGCTCGCGGGCCGCGTCCTGGAGCGGGAACCGGCCACCGAGGACCGGGCCCACTCATCGCTGCCGCTGGTGGCGGTCGCGCTGGTCGCCGCCGACTCGGTACGCGGCATCACCTCCTGGCCCGCGCCCGACCGCAACTCCCCGCGGCAGGACGTCACGGCCGTCGACGCGCTCGTCCACGCCGAGCAGGCGCTGATGCTGGTGGCGCGCGGCCGGGCGGCCCGGGCCCGGGAGTCCGCCGAGCGCGCGATGCGGCTGGCCGGGGCGCACTGGCAGGAGGCCGGGATCCTCGCCACGGTCGCCCTGACCGGTGTCGCCCTGGAGCTGGACGACGCGGACCTGATCGAAGGGCTGTTGGACGAGGCCGGCCGGCGCCGGTCCGCGAGCCTCGCGTTCACCGCCTCGCTCCAGCTCCTCAAAGCGTCCCAGGATGTTCGGAGCGGCCGCTGGACCAGCGCGCTGGACACCCTGCTGGGCTGTGGTCGGCAGCTGGAGGCGGCAGGCTGGCGCAATCCCGTCCTCTTCCCGTGGCGGCCCTGGGCGGCCGCCCTCCAGCACCGCATCGGAGACTCCCGCGCGGCGCTGGCGCTCGCCGAGGAGGAGCACGCCCGGGCCGAGGCCTGGGGCGCCCCCGTCGCGCTCGGCCGCGCCCTGCGGCTCAAGGGCCGGATGCACGACGGCGCCCATGGCACGAACCTGCTGCGCGAATCGGCCGATGTGCTGCGCGCCTCCGCCAACGAACTCGAACTCGCCCGCTCGCTCGCCCTGCTGGCCCGGCGGCTGGACGGCGGCCCCGAGGCGGCGGCCCTGCTGCGGGAGGCCGGAGCCCTCGCCGCGGTCTGCGGCGCGCCCTGGCTGGTCGAGCCGGCCGAACAGCGGCGCGGGGCGGCGGCCCCGCGCCCGGAGTCCGCGCTGACCCGTACCGAACGCACCGTGGTCTCCCTGGCCGGTGGCGGCCTCACCAACCAGGAGATCGCGGGCCGGCTCGGCGTCACCTCCCGCGCGGTCGAGAAACACCTCACCAACGCCTACCGCAAGCTGGACATTTCCGGCCGTCGCCAGCTGATGGAGATCCTGCCCCGCCTGGATTCGGAAATCCTGCGTTAACGCCGCTAATTCAACGGGTGTCCAACCGGCCTCGGCCGGGCTTCCCGGCATGCCCGCGCACCGGCCGTACGACGCATGCGTTCCAGGCAAGTTTCGCAGGTCGGCGAACCCACCGAACCGACCACCGAAACCCTGCGGTGCGGACCGAACCTCGGGGGTGCGGGACCACAGGATTGGGCGACGCGAACCTGCTGACGTTGACTCATACGTGAGGATCTCCCTAGTCTCCATAAAAAGCTTTCGAATTGAATAACCGCGGTATCCGTCCCCGGTCATTCGCACCCGGTCATTGATAAACAGGAAGGGATGGCAGTCCCTTGGCAGTTTCCGCTCTAGCAGATTCGGCTCGGCCAACTCCCCACGAACTCGAATGCGACCAGATCGAGTACGCGGATCTTCTGCGCCAGTTCGACCAGCCGGGGGCGTGTGTCGTCTGCCTCGACCCGTCCCTGACGGTCCGGCAGGCGAATAAGGAGTTCTTCCGGCAGTTCGACGACGACTCCATGAGCGTCTGCGGCCGCGACTTCTGCGATCTGGCGCATCCCAGCGCCCAGCAGGCACTGCACCGTCAGCTCTCCCGGCTGGCCGCCGGCACCCGCCACCGGTTCGCAGGTCAGGTGGTGGTCGTCGGCTCCCAGGGCATCGCCTTCACCAGCGCGCTCACCGCGGTCGCCGTACGCGAGGGCACCTCGCACGTCGCCTCGCTGCTGGTGGTGCTGCGCCCGGTGGCGGGCGGTCAGGAGCTGGACATGGTGACCAGCCGCAAGAAGATCCTCAGCGAAATCGAGGCACGCATTCTGGAAGGCATCGCGGCCGGACTCTCCACTATTCCGCTCGCCTCCCGGCTCTATCTCAGCCGTCAGGGCGTCGAATACCACGTGACGCGGCTGCTCCGTAAGCTGCGGGTCCCCAACCGGGCGGCCCTGGTCTCCCGCGCCTATTCCGTGGGCGTCCTCAACGTGGGCTCCTGGCCGCCGAAGGTCGTCGACGACTTCGTGAAGTGAACCGGCGGTGACGCGATCCGGCAGCCGCCACGCGGCGGCGTCACGGGGGGCCGGAGCCGCGGGCGAGCCGCAGCACGCTGAACGCGGTGAGCGCCACATGCAGCTGGGTGCGCTGCTCACCCGACTCCAGATCGCAGCCGAGTACCCGCTCGATCGCGTGCAGCCGCTGGTAGAACGCCTGCCGCGACAGGCTCGCGCGCTTGGCGGCCACCGTCTTGTTGCCCGCCGCGTCCAGATAGGCGTGCAGGGTCGTCAGCAGATCGGTGCCATGCCGCTCATCGTGATGCACCAGTCGGCCCAGCTGCCGTTCCACGTACTCCTGCACCCGCACATCGCCGCGCAGCGCGTACAGCAACTGCCGCAGCCCGATATCGCTCAGCTCATGGAACGGCTTGTCCGGAGTGCCCGGGACGGCGGCGTCCGCGACCCGCGCCGCCTGCTGGAAGGAGCGCGCCGTCTGCGACAGGTCCGACACTTCGGAGCCCACGCTGACGACCGCGTCCGGATCGGACTCCCGCACGGAACGGCTCAGCCGCTCCACCAACGGCCGCCAGGGCGTGGCCGGGTGGAACGCGAGCAGCACCCCCAGATGGTCGCCGGGCACCGTGCCGGTCAGCACCGCGGCACCGGCCGCGGCCATCTCCTCGGTCAGCCGGTCCTCCAGCTCGCCCGGCTCCTCGCCGCCGGGCCCCGGCGCCAGGGTGACGAGCACGACGATCAGCCGCCGCCCCATGACCCGCATGCCCAGCGCCTCTGCCCGGGCCCGCGCCTCCCCGGCCGAGCGGCAGCGCTGCTCGACCAGATCCAGCAGCAGCGTGCGCTGCGCGCGCCGCTCCCACCGGGTGTGCTGGGTCAGCCGGGCGATGGTCAGGGCGGTGGCCGTACGCTCCAGGACCGTGGCGTGCTCGGGGCCCACCGCCGGGGCGCCCGAGGTATCCGGCAGCATGACCAGCCGACCCCAGCGCTCGCCCCGGTACTCCACGGCCGTGACCAGCCAGTTCTCCGGGCCGCGCAGCTCGGTGCGGTCGGGCGAGGGCGTACCGCGGGACCGCCGCTCCCAGCCGGTCAGCACCCTCTCGACGCCCTGGCCGGGGGAGCCGCAGATCACGGCCCGGTGGACCAGGTTCTCCAGCACCACCGGATGGCCGCTCAGCTCGGCGGCCATGCCCACCACCTCGTCCGGCTCAGCGCCGCGCAGGGTCAGCGCGGTGAAGGTGTCATGGACGTCCTGCGCCCGGCGCAGGGTCTCGATCTGGCTGCCGATGATCATTGAGTGGACGATCTGGGTGACCTCCACGAAGTTCACGTTCCGGGACAGCAGGACGAGCGGGAAATCGCGGGCCCGGCAGGCGTCCACCAGCTCCGACGGCGGCTCGTGGTAGCGCCGGACCAGCTCGATGACCAGGCCCGTGGCGCCGATGTCCGCCAGTTCCTCCACATACCGGCGCACCAGCGCCGGGTCCTCGGGCAGCGGCATCCCGGTGGTGAGGACCAGTTCGCCCCCCTTGAGGAAGGACGCCGGATCGAGCAGCTCGGTGATGTGGACCCAGCGGACCGGACGGGACAGCTGATCATGGCCGGACACCACCTCCGGCTGCCCGGCGGCCAGTACCGGCAGCCGCAGCGCGTCGCCGAGGGTGAGCGGAGCGGAGCCGTTCATGCAGGCCACTCTGACAAGCGGGCCGACCGGGCGCAACCACGACCGGGGGGTCTCCTTGACAAAGTGTCCACCCGGTTCCGGTTGACAGAACGTCCATCCCGATCACCGGCCCGCGACACAATGATCATTGTCTTTCCCCGGTCCGCTCCCGCAGGCTCGAAGAAGTCTCCGGGAAGTCTCCGGAAGAGTGTCGAGCAGTCCGGAAGCAAACCGGTCCACCGCCGTCCCCGTGGGTGTTGGGAGAGATCATGAGCAATCTGTCGCCGCAGCTCCGCCAGGCCACTCCGGTAGTCGCCGTCAGCGGAGAGGGGGTCTACCTCCACGGCGAGGACGGACGGCGCTATCTGGACTTCACCGCGGGCATCGGTGTCACCAGCACCGGACACTGCCACCCGAGGGTCGTCGCCGCGGCCCAGGAACAGGTCGGCACCCTCATCCACGGCCAGTACACGACCGTCATGCACCAGCCGCTCCAGCGGCTGACCGCCAAGCTCGGCGAGGTGCTGCCCGAGGGCCTCGACAGTCTGTTCTTCACCAACTCCGGTAGTGAGGCCGTGGAGTCCGCGCTGCGCCTCGCCCGCCAGGCCACCGGTCGGCCGAACGTCCTGGTCTGTCACGGCGGCTTCCACGGCCGCACCGTCGCCGCCGCGTCCATGACCACCTCCGGGACCCGCTTCCGCTCCGGCTTCTCGCCCCTGATGAGCGGCGTCGTGGTGACCCCGTTCCCCACCGCCTACCGGTACGGCTGGGACGAGGAGACCGCGACCAGGTTCGCGCTGAAGGAGCTGGACTACACCCTGCAGACCATCTCCTCGCCCGACGACACCGCCGCGATCATCGTCGAGCCGGTGCTGGGCGAGGGCGGCTACGTACCCGCCACCGAGGGCTTCCTGCAGGGTCTGCGCGAGCGGGCCGACCGCCACGGCTTCCTGCTCATCCTGGACGAGGTGCAGACCGGCGTCGGCCGCACCGGGCGGTTCTGGGGCCATGACCACTTCGGGATCCGCCCCGACATCCTGGTCACCGCCAAGGGCCTGGCCAGCGGCTTCCCGCTGTCGGGCATCGCCGCCTCCGAGGAACTGATGGCCAAGGCCTGGCCCGGCTCCCAGGGCGGCACCTACGGCGCCAACGCGGTGGCCTGCGCCGCGGCCGCGGCCACCCTCGACGTCGTACGGGACGAGAACCTCGTCGCCAACGCCGACGCCATGGGCGCCCGGCTGCGCTCCGGCCTGGAGGACGTCGCCGCGAAGACCCCCGCCATCGGCGACGTCCGCGGCCTCGGCCTCATGCTGGCCAGCGAGTTCGTCACCGAGGACGGCGAACCCGACCCGGCGACCGCGGGCCGGGTGCAGCGCGCCGCCGTGGACGAGGGCCTGTTGCTGCTCCTGTGCGGCGCCTGGAACCATGTGGTCCGGATGATCCCCGCGCTGGTCGTCGACGAAGCGGCGATCGACGAGGGACTGCGCGCCTGGTCCGCCGCCGTGAGCGCCGGAACCGCCACCGCCTGACCCGACCGCTCACCCACGCCGCACCACACCCCCGGGAGCACCGGCCGCCACCCGCTGCCGACGCGGGCGGCGGCCACAGAAGGAGATTGCCGCTATGTCTGCCCTGCCCACCCCTTCGTTCCCCGCAGCGGGCGACGTCCTCGCGACGGTGTCCAAGAAGCTGTACGTCGCCGGGTCCTGGTCCGACGCGGCCGGCGGCCTGACCATGCCGGTCGACGACCCGGCCACCGGCGAGGTGCTGTGCGACGTCGCCGACGCGAGCCCCGCCGACGGACAGCGCGCGCTCGACGCGGCCCTGGACGCCCAGGAGAAATGGGCAGCCACCGCTCCGCGCGCCCGCAGCGAGATCCTGCGCCGCGCCTACGAACTCATCCTGGAGCGGGCCGACGCGCTCGCCGCCCTGATGACCGCCGAGATGGGCAAGCCGCTGGCCGAGGCGCGCGGTGAGGCCGCGTACGCCGCCGAGTTCTTCCGCTGGTTCTCGGAGGAGGCCGTCCGTATCGACGGTGGCTACGCCACGATGCCCGACGGCAAGAACCGCATGCTGCTCATGCGCCGTCCCGTCGGCCCCTGTCTCCTCGTCACCCCGTGGAACTTCCCGCTGGCCATGGGCACCCGCAAGATCGGCCCGGCGATCGCCGCCGGTTGCACCATGGTGCTCAAGCCCGCCCCGCAGACCCCGCTGTCCTCGCTCGCCCTCGCGGGCATCCTGGAGGAGGCCGGGCTGCCCGCCGGGGTGCTCAACGTCATCACCACCTCGCGGGCCGGTGAGGTCGTCGAGCCGCTGCTGACCGGCGGCCACATCCGCAAGCTGTCCTTCACCGGTTCCACCCAGGTCGGCCGCGTCCTGCTCGGCCAGTGCGCGCCCGCCGTGGTCCGCACCTCCATGGAACTCGGCGGCAACGCGCCTTTCATCGTCTTCGACGACGCGGACCTCGACGTCGCGGTCGAGGGCGCCATGACCGCCAAGATGCGCAACATGGGCGAGGCCTGCACCGCCGCCAACCGCTTCTTCGTCCACTCCTCCGTGGCCGCCGAGTTCGCCGACCGACTCGCCCGCCGCATGGGCGCCCTCGACGTCGGCCCCGGCAGCCGCCCCGGCGTCGACGTGGGCCCGCTGATCGACCGGGCGGGCCGTACCAAGGTCGAGGAGCTGGTCGCCGACGCCGTCGCGCGCGGCGCCGAGGTCCTGGTCGGCGGCACCACCCCCGACGGCCCCGGCTGCTTCTACCCCCCGACCGTGCTCACCGGCGTCTCCCCGGCCAGCCGACTGATGGAGACCGAGATCTTCGGCCCGGTCGCCGCCATCCTCACCTTCGAGGACGAGGACGAAGTCGTCGCCACCGCCAACAGCACCGAATGGGGCCTGGTCGGCTACGTCTTCACTCGCGACCTCAACCGCTCGCTGCGCGTGAGCGAACGCCTGGAGGTCGGCATGGTCGGCCTCAACACCGGCCTGGTCTCCAACCCGGCCGCCCCCTTCGGCGGCGTCAAACAATCCGGCCTGGGCCGCGAGGGCGGCAGCGTCGGCATCGACGAGTTCCTGGAGTACAAGTACATCGCCACCCCCGCGTAGCAGCCCCGGGCGGGTGCCGGTGGCTCGTCCCCGACCTGCCCCTCCCCGAAACCAGGGGCTCTGCCCCCGGCCCCGCCCGCCCTGGGCATCCGCTGTCTCAGACACGGTCCCGCCCGGGCGGAGCGGCCGTATCCGGTGGACCTCGGCGTGGCGGGCGGTGACCGGCACGAAGGCGGCGAGGGGGGGGGCAATCGGATGGCCCCGGGGAGCGGCGCAGCTCTCCGCGGGCGCGGAAGGCTCCGTCCGGGCGGGCCGCATGCCAGCCCCCAGCGCCCGGCCAGGTGTGGAAACCGGCGCCCTCCCCGGTGCTAGGGCTGGGGCGGGGCGCCTGACTGGTGATCCCGAGCCGGGCCTGGGCGCGGGGTTTGTGGGCCGGGATCCGGGGCCGAGCCCCGGTTGTGGGAAGGGGCGGGGCAGGGGAATAACCACCCCGCCTGGCCAGGCGTGGGAACTGGCTCCCTCGCCGGCGCCGGTGCCTTGGGGTGGGGGAGTCCGGCGTCTCCGGCGCGGGGCTGCCTGTCAGCCCGTCCGGCGTTTGCGGACCGGGTCCCGGGGCGGAGCTCCGGTTGCGGGGAGGGGCGGGTAGGGGGAAGCCCCCCCCCGCACTGTGCCGTGGGGAGCCCGGAGTCCGGGTGGCCTGCGGCTTAGCCTGCCCGGCTTTTGAGGGCCGGGGGCTGGGGCGGAGTTCCAGTTGTGGGGAGGGGCGGGTAGGGGAAGAGCCGCCCGGCGCGGGAACCGCCTCCGCAGCCGGGCCGTTGGCCTGGTGGGCGCGGCGCGAGGAGGGGACCCATGACCGAGTTGGTGCCCGGCAGCAACCAACCCCTGCCGGACGGCACGCTCACCATCCGCGTCCCCGGCCCCTTCGATCTCTCCGCACTGGTCACCGGCGACGACGGAAGGGTCACGGGCGACAACGACTTCGTCTTCTTCAACCAGCCCACCGCCCCCGGCGTCCAGGTCCACGGGGACAGCATCACCGTGCGGCCCGGCCAGCTGCGCCCCGGCGCCAGCCGGGTCACCGTCGTCGTCAGTCCCGCCGACCCCGGCACCCCGCTCGGCCGGTTGCCCGCGCCCGTCATGAGCATCACCGGAAGCGGAAGCGGAAGCGGCGGCGGCCCCCCGCTGGCCCGGTTCGCCCCGCCGCGCCCCGGGACGGAGACGGTGCTGCTGCTCGCCGAGATCTACCGGCGCGGCATCCGGTGGAAGGTCCGGGCGATCGGCCAGGGGTACGCGGACGGCCTGGCCGGGGTGGCCCGCGACTTCGGCGTCGACGTCGCGGACGACGGCACGGCGGATCGACAACCGACGCCCCCACCCACCGGCGGCGACACGGCAGCCCTCGGGCTCGTCAACGCCGCCCGCTCACGCCACGGCGTACCGCTCGTAACCGTCGACCCCCGCCTCACCCGCGCCGCCGAGGCGCACGCGGCGGCCATGGCCGCCCACGGGGCGCTCGGTTCGGAGAGCCCCGACGGGACGTCACTCTTCCACCGGATCACGGCCAGCGGCTACGCCCCGCTCACGGTGGCCGAGCACCTCGTCTCCGGACCGCGCACCCCGGACGCGTTCATCGACTACTGCCTGGCCGATGAGGAACGCGGCGGTCCGTTCCGGGACCCGGCGGTCGCCCATGTGGGCATCGGCAGCGCATCCGGCGCCGGGGACGTGTTCTGGACGGCGGTGTGGGCGCAG
The DNA here is from genome assembly GCF_055591805.1 of Streptomyces sp. NPDC041200. Taxonomy (NCBI): domain Bacteria; kingdom Bacillati; phylum Actinomycetota; class Actinomycetes; order Kitasatosporales; family Streptomycetaceae; genus Streptomyces; species Streptomyces sp. NPDC041200. The sequence goes on from NZ_JBVIZF010000040.1 coordinate 9,759, forward strand.
CCCTTCACCGCCGACGGCCTGCGCCGCCTCGCGTCCGAGGTGATCGCGCTCACCAACGCCGAGCGCGCCACCGCCGGGCTGGCGCCGCTGGCCCCCGACCCGCGGCTGACGGCGGCCGCGCAGGCGCACAGCGACGACATGGTCGTCCGCGACTTCTACTCCCACACCAGCCCCGAGGGCGGCCAGCCCTGGGACCGGGCCGCCACCGCCGGGGCCACCCAGCGCGGGATCGGCGAGAACATCGCGTGCGGGCAGCGCGGCCCGGCGGAGGTGGTCCGCGGCTGGATGAACAGCCCCGGCCACCGCGCCAACATCCTCAAGGCGGACTTCACCCACATAGGCATCGGCTACGCCACGGGCAGCCGCGCCGGCACCTACTGGACCCAGCTCTTCGGCGCGGGCCGATAGTCCCAGCCCCCAGCCCCAGCCCCCGTCAGGTGACGGCGCCGGTACGGGACTCCAGGTCGCGCCGCGTGGCGTCCCCGTACACCCCGTCCTCGTCGCCCCGGATTCCGTACCAGAGCTGGAAGCGGGCCACGGCCTCGGTGAGGCTCTGGTCGTACTGGCCGTTGACCTGGCCGTCCTGATAGACGTTGGGGATCTTCAGCAGCCGCGTCTGGAGTTCGGAGACCTGCGGACCGCTGTCGCCCTGGCTCAGCACACCGGCCTGGCTCCCCGGCGGCGCCGGAACCGCCGTGGTGGGGGCGGCGGAGGCGGTCGGCGCACGCCCGGCGTCGGACGCGGTGGGGCCGCCGCCCGGTGAGGCGACGTTGATGGCCGCGCCGCCGGGGAGGAGCAGGACGAGCGCGAGGGCGACGCCCAGCCCGATCCCCGCGACGATCAGCACGGCGGTCCGGGGATGGTGCCGTACCGCCGCGGGCGGCGGCACAGCGGACGGTGCGGCAGCGGGTGGCGGACCGGCGGGCGGCGGCGCAAGGGGCTCGGTCGGCGGGTCCGTCGGGGCCCAGGAGTCGGACGCGGTCCAGGAGCCGGACGCCGAGACACGGGAGCCCATCTCCTGGGTCTCGTCTTCGGCGATCCGGTGCGCCTCCGGCGGAAGCGTGTCGCCCGGAGGCTTGAACAGATCCAGATCCTCCATCCATTCCTCCACCGGCCCGTCCACGTCCTCGCCGGACTCCGGATCCGGCCCCGCACGGAAGATCGCGGTCGGCTCGATCACGTGACGCCCACCCACCCGGTCGGAATCGGTTTCGGCTGCCATACAGACCTCCTAGTGCCCCACGCCATTCAGCGGGGGATACGGACGGAAGTCCGGGAAGACTCAAGCCGATCGCCAACCGGCGATCGAGGAGCCGTGACGTTCACCCGACTGCCGCGCCCCGCGCCGGGCACCGGGAGGGAACCGATAGGGAACGGCCCCCGCAAGCACGCCGAAGGGAGCACATCGATGGAGCGGACCACATGTTGCGTGGTGGGCGGCGGTCCCGCCGGGATGGTCCTCGGGCTGCTGCTGGCCCGGGCGGGCGTGGACGTCACCGTCCTGGAGAAGCACGGGGACTTCCTGCGCGACTTCCGTGGCGACACCGTGCATCCCAGCACCCTGTCACTGCTGGAGGAACTGGGCCTGGCCGAGCGGTTCGCCTCGCTGCCGCAGCGCCATGTCCACTCCGTGCAGCTGCCGATCGGCGTGGACGGCGAGCTGTTCACCGTCGGCGATCTGAGCGCGCTGCCGGGCCCGTACAACTACGTCGCGATGGTGCCGCAGTGGGATCTGCTGAACCTGCTGGCGGACGAGGCCGGGAAGGAGTCGTCGTTCCGGCTGTGGATGAACACCGAGGCCACCTCGTTCCTCCAGGAGGGCGGCCGGATCACCGGGGTGCGCTACCGCACCGCCGATGGCGACACCGGTGAGCTGCGGGCCAGCCTCACCGTGGCCTGCGACGGCCGTGGCTCGCTGGCGCGGCAGCTGCCCGAGCTGGGACTGCGGGAATTCCCCTGCCCGATGGACGCCTGGTGGTTCCGGCTGCCACGGCACGAGGACGATCCGAGGGGGCTGGTGGGCAACGTCGGGGACCGCTTCCTGACCGCCATGATCGACCGCGGCGACTACTGGCAGTGCGCCGTGCTGATCCCCAAGGGCGCCGACGCGACCCGCCGCGCCGCCGGTCTGGACCGCTTTCTGACGGCGTTCGCGGCCGCCACCCCGTGGATGGGCGACCGCGAGCCGGAACTGCGCTCCTGGGACGAGGTGAAGCTGCTGGACGTACGGCTGGACCGGATGCGCCGCTGGCACCGCCCCGGGCTGCTGTGCATCGGCGACGCGGCGCACGCCATGTCGCCCGTCTTCGGTATCGGCATCAACCTCGCCGTCGAGGACGCCGTCGCCGCCGCCCGGCATCTGGCCGGGCCGCTGCGCGACGGCACGGTGGGCCTGCACGACGTCCGCGCCGTGCAGCGCCGCCGCTGGCCCACCGCCGCGGGGACCCAGGCGCTCCAGCGCGCCGCCCACGCCCGGGTCATCGCGCCGCTGCTGGCGGGGCGGTCACCGCTCGGCGACGGCCGGAAGCCGCTGCGGCTGGCGGAGGTGCTGACGAAGGCGCCCTGGCTCAAGCGGGCCCCGGCGTACTTCCTCGCGTACGGCGCGAAGCGCGAGCGGCCCCCGGTCGCGTCGCTGCTGCGCGGGGACTAGGGGGTGCCTTGCCGATCATGCCGGGCTGATCGACAAGACACCCCCTGACCGCGCACGACGGTGGGGCCGGGTGCGCAGATACGTTTCTGCGCACCCGCCCCCACCGTCTCGCGGGCTCGGACGAGCCGCCGGATCAGAGCCAGCTCACACGATGCCCTCGGCGATCTCGGCCTCCTCACGGGCGGAGCCATAGGCGGAGGGCGTGTTGTACGAACGGCGCGCGACGAACCACCAGACGGTGGCCAGGATCAGCACGGCCGCCAGCGCGATCGAGGCGTAGTTCATCGAATCGACGGTCACCGGGCTGGACTGCGGCAGGCAGAACAGCACCGTCACCAGCGCGACCCACACCACCGCGACCCAGCCGACCGGCTTGCTCCAGCGGCCCAGGTGCCATGGCCCCTTCTCGAACCGGTCCCCGGCCCGCAGCCGCAGGAAGACGGGGATCGCGTAGGCGGGGGTGATGCCGATGACGTTGATGGCCGTCACCGCGCCGTACGCGGTCTCCGAGTACAGGGACGGCAGGGCCAGCAGACACGCCACCGCGACCGACAGCCACACAGCGAGCACCGGCGTCTGGGTACGGGCGCTGACCCGCCGCCACAGCCGGGAGCCCGGCAGCGCGCCGTCCCGGCTGAACGCGAACACCATCCGGCTGGCCGCCGCCACCTCCGCGTTCCCGCAGAACAGCTGCGCGGTGATGACGATGAGCAGCATGGCCGTGGCGCCGCCGGTGCCCAGGGCGTCGATGAGGATCTGCGCGGGCGGCACCCCGGTGGCGCTCGCCTGCGTGCCCGCGTAGTCCTGGATGGCGAACGTCAGCCCCGCCAGCAGCACGAACCCGGCCACCCAGGACACCCAGATGGCGCGCACGATGCCGCGGGCGGCGGACACGGAGGCGTTGGACGTCTCCTCGGACAGATGCGCCGAGGCGTCGTAGCCGGAAAAGGTGTACTGGGCGAGCAACAGGCCGATGGCGGTTACATAGAGGGGGTTCGACCAGCCGGTGTTGTTGACGAATTCGGTGAACACGAATTCCGGTGACTGGTGGTGGGACGGAATGATCGCCAGCGCTCCGACGATGACCGCGACTCCCGCCAAGTGCCACCACACGCTGACCGAGTTGAGCAGACTGACAAGACGCACTCCGAACAGGTTCAGTGTGGCATGCAGCAACAGAATGCAGACGAAAATAACCATGGTCGAGCGCGGAGTGGGATCGAACCCCCACTGCAGATTGAGTAGCGCCCCGGTGAACTGGGCCGCGCCGTAGTCGATACCGGCGATCGCGCCCAGCAGCCCCAGCAGGTTGAGCCAGCCGGTGTACCAGCCCCAGGCGCGGCCCCCGAGCCGGTCGGCCATGTAGTAGAGAGCGCCGGAGGTCGGATACGCGCTGGTGACCTCCGCCAGCGCCAGGCCCACGCACAGCACGAACAGACCCACACCGGCCCAGCCCCACAGCATGACCGAGGGGCCGCCGGTGTCCAGTCCGAACCCGTACAGGGTCATGCAGCCGGACAGAATGGAGATGACCGAGAAGCTGATCGCGAAATTGCCGAAGCTCCCCATGCGGCGGGCCAGCACCGGCTGATATCCCAACTCGCGCAGTCTCTGTTCCTCGTCCCGCTGCGGTGCGGAAACGGAACGCGACCAGGGCGTGGACATGAACGTACCTCCGGTTGAGGGAAAACGGGGACGGTCAGCAGAGGCGGGAAAAGCGGTAAGGAAGAACGGCTCAGCCGTGGGAACCGGGTCTGTTACCGCGGGCGCCCGCGAGACAGCGGGCCCGGGCGCGCAGGAACATCTCCTCGGCCTGTGCGCGGTCATTCGCGTCGGGCGTGCGATAAGCCCAGGGGAGCGGGGTGAAATACGGTCCCAGTGCCTCGAAGACCCGGGCCGCTTCGGGGAATTGCAGCGCGCCCCACAGGGCGTGGGCCAGATGGTTGAGGTCCAGCAACGAGCTGGTCTCCCGGTCCGCGTGGTCGAACCAGAGGCGCAGCGCCTTGTCGGCGTCCCGCGCCGCGTCCTCGGTGGCCCAGTGCAGGTCCAGGGCCTTCTCGTAGCCCCGTTCCTCGCGGTACCGCTCGACGTGGACGTACAGCGGCAGCACATGCAGCGGGGAACCCCCGGGCGCCCCCGAGACCACCCACTGCACGAAGTTGACCGCCTCGGCCAGCGAACCACCAGCCCGCCGCGCGTACACGAACTGCAGCATCCGGTGGTACGCCTCGCGGTTGTGCGGATCGCGGCGGTCGGCCTCCGCCAGCAGCCCCCACGGACCGGGGAACAGCAGCGGCCCCGGCGGGTTCGTCCGGTGCTCCGGCTGCCGCTGCTCCTTGTCGAGCTGAGCGAGCGCCAGCAGACACACCCAGGGGACCGGGTCCGCGGGGGAGTTGTGCGCGGCCAGCTGGCAGGACTCCCAGGCCTCCCGCCACAGCTCGCGGGTGCGCTGGTGCCCCTCGCGATGGGCCCGCACCGCCCGCTCCACCGCCACCCGGGTGTGCATCACCAGCGCGGCGACGCACCGGGGTTCCTCGGCCCGCCACGCCTCCACCACGTTCGACCCGGCCGCCACCGCGGCCAGCACCTGGGTGCGCTGCGTCCACTGGGCCCAGGTCGGTGTCCCGGCCAGCAGGTCGCGCATGGATATCCAACGCCCCGTGCGCACGTCCTGCAGCGCGCTGCGCAGTCCGCTGTCGTAGCCCGCCGGGTGGTAGACGGGGCGGGACACTTCCTCGGGCATCGGATGACTTTCGGACGGAGCGTGATGGACCGGGCGCGACGGATTCCAGGGCCCGACGAGTGGATGCCCGGGATCCTATAGCCATCCCGTCATGACTCAAGGGGGGCCTGGGCCCGCATCCGGCGCGCGGCCATGGGCCGGTTCCGGCAAGCGGGCGCCGGACGTGCGGTCTTGACGCGGCCTCGTCGCTGCACCACGCTTTCAGCCAAGATCTACGCCGCCACCGAAGAAGCCCCCCACCGAAGAAGCCCCTTCACCGAAGAACCGGACATGCTGCCTGTCCCAGAGCGTCCCCACCGCGCACCCACGGGCCCCGCGACCGGAGCGGTGCTCGCCATCGACCAAGGCACCTCGGGCACCAAGGCGCTGGTCCTCTGCCCGGAGCGCGGTGTGCTCGGCTCCGCCGAGGTGGCCGTGCACCCGCGCCACCTCCCCGGCGGGCTGGTCGAGGTCGACCCCGCCGACCTGCTCGCGTCCGTCGTCGGCGCCGGACGCCAGGCGCTCGCACGGGCCGGTGAGCCGGTGGTGGCGGCCGGCCTCGCCAACCAGGGCGAGACGGTGCTGGTGTGGGACCCCGCGACCGGCGCCCCGCTGACCGACGCCCTGGTGTGGCAGGACCGGCGGGCGGAGACGGTGTGCGCGGACCTCGCGGAACACGCCGACAGCCTGCGCCACCTCACCGGACTGCCCCTCGACCCGTACTTCGCCGCGCCCAAGATGGCCTGGCTGCGCCGCCACCGGACCCGCGAGGGCGTCGTCACCACCAGCGACGTCTGGCTGATCCACCAGCTCACCGGCGCGTTCGTCACCGACGCGGCCACCGCCGGGCGCACCGGGCTGCTCGACCTCGACCGCGTCGCATGGTCCCCGGAGGCGCTGGACCTCTACGGGCTGACGGCCGAACAGATGCCCCGGGTCGTCGACGCGGACACCATGGCCGGGACCACCACCGCCTTCGGTGGCGAGGTCCCGCTCACCGGACTCCTCGTCGACCAGCAGGCCGCCCTGCTGGCCCAGAGCGTCACTGAGCCCGGCGCCGCCAAATGCACGTACGGCACCGGCGCGTTCCTGCTCGCCCAGACCGGACCCCGGCCCCGCCGTGGCACCAGCGGCCTGGTGAGCTGCGTGGCCTGGCGGCTCGGCGGGAACACCAGCTACTGCCTCGACGGACAGGTGTACACCGCCGCCTCCGCCGTGCACTGGCTCACCGGTCTGGGTGTGATCGGCGGACCCCGGGACCTCGACCCGGTGGGCGGCTCCGTGCCGGACACCGGGGGAGTGACGTTCGTACCGTCGCTCGCCGGACTCGCCGCCCCCTGGTGGCGCGGCGATCTGCGGGGCTCGGTGACCGGCCTCGGCCTCGACACCACCGCCGGGCATCTGGTGCGCGCCCTGTGCGAGGGCATCGCCGCGCAAGTGGCCGAGATCGCCGACGCGGCCGCCACCGACCTGGGCGCACCGCTCACCACCCTCCGGGCCGACGGGGGCCTCACCCGCTCCGCGCTGCTCATGCAGGCCCAGGCCGACCTGCTGCAACTGCCCGTCGAAGTGTCCGCCCTGCCCGATGTGACCGCCCTCGGTGTGGGCGCCGTCGCCCGGCTGGGACTCGACCCCGGGCTGCCGCTCACCCAGGCCGTCCCGGAGTGGAAACCGGCCGCCGTCTACACACCGCGGATCAGCGCGGACGAGGCCGCCGAGCGCCGGGCCGGTTTCCGGTCGGCCGTGGCCGCGCTGCTGACCCGCCACTGAGCAGCTGCCCCGTGTCCGAGCAACCGCACCAGGAGCCGAGGAACCCAGCATGACCGTAACGACCACGGGTGACCTTCCCGGCGAGGTCTACGACGTGGCCATCATCGGCGCCGGGGTGGTCGGCACCGCCATCGCCCGCGAACTCGCCGCGCACCGGCTGCGCATCGCCCTCGTGGAGGCCTCCGACGACGTCGGCGACGGCACCTCCAAGGCCAACACCGCGATCCTGCACACCGGTTTCGACGCCACTCCCGGCACCCTGGAAGCCCGGCTGGTGCGCGAGGGCTACCGGCGGCTGAACACCTACGCCGCCGAGGCGGGCATCCCGGTGGAACCGCTCGGCGCGCTGCTCGTCGCCTGGGACGCCGAACAGCTCGCCGCGCTGCCCGCGCTCGCCGAGAAGGCCGGACGCAACGACTGCCACGACACCCGTATCCTCGCCGCGGACGAGGTGTACGCGCGCGAACCGCATCTGGGCCCCGGCGCCCTCGGCGCCCTGGAAGTCCCCGGCGAGAGCATCATCTGCCCCTGGACGACCACCCTCGCCTACGCCACCCAGGCGGTGCGCGCCGGAGCCGACCTCCACCTCAACTGCACCGCCGAAGCCATCACCGCCCCCGGAACCAGCACCACAGACGGCCACCACGACATCGCCACCACCCGTGGCCCGTTGCGCGCCCGCTACCTCGTCAACGCCGCCGGACTGTACGCGGACGAGATAGACCGGCGGCTCGGCCACACCGAGTTCAGCGTCACCCCGCGGCGCGGCCAGCTCATCGTGTTCGACAAGTTCGCCCGCGGCCTGGTCGGCCACATCCTGCTGCCGGTGCCCACGGCACGCGGCAAGGGCGTGCTGGTGGCGCCCACCGTCTACGGCAACGTCATGCTCGGCCCGACCGCGGAAGACCTCGACGACAAGCGCGCCACCGGCTCCTCGGCCGCCGGGCTCTCCCTGCTCCGCGACAACGGCGCCCGCATCATGCCGGAGCTGCTGGACGAGGAGGTCACCGCGGTCTACGCGGGGCTGCGCGCCGCCACCGAACACGCCGACTTCCAGATCCGTGCTCACCCCGAACAGGCCTACGTGGCCGTGGGCGGCATCCGCTCCACCGGGCTGACGGCCTCGATGGCCATCGCCGCCCACGTACGGGACCTCCTCGTCGACTGCGGCCTCGACCCGGGCCCCGCGCGGGACCTCGAACCACCCCGCATGCCGAACCTCGGCGAGGCCTTCCGCCGCCCCTACCAGCGTGCCGACCTCATCGCCGCCGATCCCGCGTACGGCACCGTCGTCTGCCACTGCGAGCGCGTCACCCGCGGCGAGATCCGCGACGCGCTGCGCGCCACCGTGCCGCCGGGCTCGCTCGACGGGCTGCGGCGCCGCACCCGCGCGCTGGGCGGCCGCTGCCAGGGCTTCTACTGCGGAGCCGCCGTACGCGCCCAGTTCGACGAGGCCCGCGCCACCCCCGCCGCCGCACCGACCGAGGTCCGCCGATGACCGCCGACGACACCGCGGACCGCACCCACCGCACCGTGGACGTCCTGGTCATCGGCGCCGGGCCCGCCGGACTCGCCACCGCCACCCGGCTGGCCGAAGCCGGAGTGGACACCGTCCAGGTCATCGACCGCGAGCAGCACGCCGGGGGCATCCCCCGCCACTGCCATCACACCGGATTCGGACTGCGCGATCTGCACCGTATGCTCAGCGGCCCGGACTACGCCCGCCGCCACATCGCCGCCGCGCTGCGCGCCGGGGTCAGCCTGCGCACCGGCGTCACCGCCACCGGATGGGCCGGGCCGCGCACCGTGGACCTCACCGCGCCGACCGGGCTGGAGCGCGTCACCGCCAGGGCCGTGGTCCTCGCCACCGGTGCCCGCGAACGCCCCCGCAGCGCCCGGATGGTGCCCGGCACCCGGCCCGCGGGCGTCTACACCACCGGGCAGCTGCAGCAAGCCGTCCATGCGCACCACCAGACCATCGGCCGCCGCGCGGTCGTCGTGGGGGCCGAACGCGTCGGCTACTCCGCGGTCGACACCCTCCACGCCGCCGGGGTCGAGGTCGCCGCCATGCTCACCGGCTTGCCCCGCCACCAGGCCCACCCGGCGCGCCCTCTCGCCGCCCGGCTGCGCCACGGCGTCCCGCTGCTCACCGACACCACCGTGACCGGACTGACCGGCCGCAACCGGCTGACGGGCGTCCGCGTGGGACACCGGGACGGCCGGGCCGCGACCATCGGCTGCGACACCGTGGTGTTCACCGGCGACTGGATCCCCGACCACGAACTGGCCCGCGACGCCGGGATCCCCCTCGACCCCGGCACCCGGGGGCCGGAGACCGACGCCGGGTTCCGTACCCGCGCGCCCGGGGTCTTCGCGGTGGGCAATCTGCTGCACCCCGTCGAGACGGCCGCCACCGCCGCGCTGGACGGCCGGTTCGCGGCCGGTCCGGTGCTGCGCCACCTGGCCGGTGCGCCGTGGCCGGAGGCCCCGCTCCCGGTCCGCACCGACGCGCCGCTGCGCTGGGTGGCGCCGGGCCGGATCGCCCCGGACGGCCCGCCCCCGCCGTATCGCCGCTTCACCCTGCGCACCGCCGCGTTCCTCACCCGGCCGGTGCTCACGGTCCGCCAGGACGGCCGCACCCTGCACCGGCAGCATGTCCCGCGCACCGTGGCCCCCGGGCGTCCGCTCCATCTGTCCGCCGACTGGATCACCCGGGCCGACGCGCACGGCGGCCCGGTACGGATCGCCGTCGAGTGACCGAAGCGCCCGCGCCGGGGGGCCTCAGCGTCACAGCCCCCGCAATCGCTCCATCTCACGCCGGTCACGCTTGGTCGGGCGGCCCGTGCCACGGTCGCGCAGCCCGATGGGCACGGCCTGCTCCTTCGGCGGCGGGGGCGGGCTGTTGTCGACGTAGCACTCGACCGCCACGGTCGCCCCGACCCGCTTGCGCACGATCCGCGACACCACCACGACCCGGTCCCGCCCCGCGTGGCGCAGCCGCACCTCGTCACCCTGCCGCACCGCCTGGGCGGGCTTGACGCGCTCCCCGTTGACGCGGACGTGCCCGGCCCGGCAGGCCGACGCGGCGAGCGACCGCGTCTTCGTGAGCCGCACCGACCAGATCCAGCTGTCGACCCGAACGGACCCCTCGTCTGAAGCCATACCCCGACTCTAATGTCTAAGGTGCGACGCATGAGCGCACATTTTGACGTCGTGGTCCTGGGGGCGGGGTCGGGCGGCTATGTGGCGGCGATCCGCGCCGCGCAGCTGGGCCTGCGCACGGCCGTCGTCGAGGAGCGGTTCTGGGGCGGGGTCTGCCTGAACGTCGGGTGCATCCCGTCCAAGGCCCTGCTGCGCAACGCCGAGCTGGCCCATCTGCTCACCCATGAGGCGCGCGCCTTCGGCATTCGGGTGGACGGCGAGCTGAACCTCGACTATCAGGCGGCGTACGACCGCAGCCGCAAGGTGGCGGACGGCCGGGTCAAAGGCATCCACTACCTGATGAAGAAGAACAAGATCACGCAGTACGACGGGCGGGGCGCCTTCACCGACCCCCACACGCTGCGGGTCACGCTCGCCGACGGCCGGGTGGAGGCGCTCTCGTTCGACCACTGCGTCATCGCGGCCGGGGCCACCGCCAACCTGCTGCCCGGCACCTCGCTCAGCGAGCGGGTGGTGACCTACGAGGAGCAGATCCTCGCGCCGGACCTGCCCGGCAGCGTCCTGATCGCGGGCGCGGGCGCCATCGGTGTCGAGTTCGCGTACATCATGCACAGCTACGGGGTGCAGGTGACGCTCGTGGAATTCCTGGACCGGATCGTGCCCCTGGAGGACGAGGACGTCTCCGCCGAGCTGACCCGCCGCTACCGCAGGCTCGGCATCAACATCCTCACCTCCACCCGGGTCGAGGCGATCAACGACGCGGGCTCCGCCGTCAAGGTCATGGTCACCACGGGCGGCCAGCGCCAGACCCTGCAGGCCGGGAAGGTGCTTCAGGCCATCGGATTCCGGCCGCGGGTGCAGGGGTACGGGCTGGAGCGCGCCGGGGTCCGGCTGACCGACCGGGGCGCCATCGACGTCGACGGCCGGTGCCGCACGAGCGTGCCGCACATCTTCGCGGTCGGCGACGTGACCGCCAAGCTGATGCTGGCCCACGCCGCCGAGGCGATGGGCATCGTCGCGGCGGAGACCATCGGCGGCGCGGAGACCATGGAACTCGACTACGTGATGATTCCGCGCGCGACCTTCTGCCAGCCGCAGATCGCCAGCTTCGGCTGGACCGAGGCCCAGGCACGCGAACGCGGCTTCGACGTCAAGGTGGCCACCTTCCCGTTCACCGCCAACGGCAAGGCCCACGGACTGGGCGACCCCGGCGGCTTCGTGAAGCTGATCAGCGACGGCCGCCACGGCGAACTGCTCGGCGGTCACCTCATCGGCCCCGAGGTCACCGAACTGCTGCCGGAACTCACCCTCGCGCAGCAGTGGGATCTGACGGTCCACGAGCTGGCCCGCAACATCCACGCCCACCCCACCCTCGGCGAGGCGGTGAAGGAGGCCGTCCACGGCCTCGCGGGCCACATGGTCAACCTGTAGCCGCGGCCGCCATCAGGTCTGGCACGAGCTGGAGTCCGACGCGCCCAGAAGGTTGACGGGCACGGTGACGAAGGAGAACTGGTTGCTGGCGCACACGCCGGGGAAGGCCGTGTTGCTGGTGTTGTTAACGGTGACATCGGGGCCGTCAGCCGCGGCGGCACCGGCCGTGGCGACGGCGAGGGACGCGGCGGTGAGGGCGAGCGTGGACAAGGCCGTCCGGATACGCATGGGTCGCATGGGAACTCCTTGCTGGGTTGATTGGCCGGATATGACCGGCTTCCCGCCTATAGTGCCCCTTTGGTGGCAGATCGTGGACCAGCGTCCCTCCAATGGCGGATGACGACCGGTCAGCGCATGGCCCGGACGGACATCGCAGCCCCCGCACCGCCTGTCACCAGGTGTGACGTGTCGGCATATATGAGATAAAAACCCTGTGAAGGTGCGTTCGGCCCTGGGCTTGCGCAGCGTCGCCGGGCAGGTGTGCGCCCTGATGCTGGTGATCGTGACGCTTCTGGTGCTCGCCACCGGAGCCACCCTGGTCCTTCAGGCCCGCAGCGGACACGCGAGCCAGGCCCGGGGGCGCGCCCTCAACCTCGCGCAGACCTTCGCGGCCGCCCCTGGCGTCCGGCGCGCGCTGGAGTCCCGCAACCCCTCCGCGGTCCTCCAGCCCTACGCGGCGAGGCTCCGGCGCGATTCCGGCGTCGCCTACATCGTGGTGACCAGCCCCCGGGGCGTCCGCTACACCGACCCCGACCCGAAGCGCATCGGCACCCACGCCGCCATCCGCCTCTATCCGGCCACGGCGGGCCGACCCTTCACGGACAAGGCCCCCGCCGTCGCCCTCTCCACCCCCTCCGTCCGCGGTGCCGTTCCCGTCACCGGTGCCGGGCGCCGGGTCATCGGCATCGTCAACGTCGGCGTCACTCTTCCCGGCGTGTCCGTGTCGGTGGGCCGTCAACTGCCCGTGCTCTACGGAACCACGGCGCTCGCCCTTCTCCTCGGCGCGGGCGGCGCGGCACTGGTCGGCAGACGGCTGCGGCGCCAGACCCACCGGCTGGACCCCGCCGAGATCACCAGAATGTACGAACACCACGACGCCGTGCTGCGCGCCGTCCGCGAAGGCGTGCTCATCCTCGACGGCCAGGGGCGGCTGGTGCTCGCCAACGACGAGGCCCGGCGGCTGCTCAGACTGCCGCCGGAGGTGCGCGGCGGGCGGATCACCGAGGCCGGTCTGGCGCCGGAGACCGCCGGACTGCTCGCCTCCGGCCGGACCGTCACCGACGAGGTCCTCCAGGTCGGGGACCGGCTGCTGGTCGTCAACCAGCGCCCCACCTCGGGCGGTGGACAGCTCTGGGGCAGCGTCGCCACCCTGCGCGACACCACCGAACTCCAGGCGCTGACCCACAAGGCCGACGCGGCCCTGGCACGCCTGGAACTCCTCTACGACGCGAGCGTCGGCGTGGGCACCACCCTCGACATGTCACGCACCGCCGAGGAACTGGCCGACGTCGCGGTCCCGCGCTTCGCCGACTTCACCACCGTCGACCTGCTGGAGTCCGTGCTGCGCGGTGAGGAGCCGGTCGACGCGCGGTCCCGTATGCGCCGCGTCGCGGTCAGCGCCGTACGAGAGGAGCGGCCCCGCCCGCCGTCCGGCCACACCCTGCTGGCCGTCCCGCTCAGCGCCCGCGGGGTGCTGCTGGGGCAGGTCGAGTTCCGGCGGCTGGAGGGCGCCGCCCCCTTCGACGACGAGGACCGGTCCTTCGCCGACGAACTCGTCGGCCAGGCGGCCGTCGCCGTCGACAACGCCCGGCGGTACGCGCGCGAACACGCCACCGCGCTGGCCCTGCAGCAGAGCCTGCTGCCCCGCGGCAGGCCCGAACAGCACGCCGTCGAAGCCGCCTACCGCTATCTGCCCGCCCACGCCGGAGTGGGCGGCGACTGGTTCGACATCATCCCGCTGTCCGGCGCCCGGGTCGCCCTCGTCGTCGGCGACGTCGTCGGCCACGGACTGCACGCGGCCGCCACCATGGGACGGCTCCGCACCGCGGTCCACAACTTCTCCGTCGTCGACCTGCCGCCCGACGAACTGCTCACCCAGCTCGACGACGTGGTGGCGCTGCTCGACCAGGAGGAGGCCGCCAGGAACGGCGGCATCGGCGCGGTCGGGGCCAGCTGTCTGTACGCCGTCTACGACCCCGTCGCACAGCGCTGCACCCTGGCGCGGGCGGGTCATCCGCCGCCCGTCGTCGTCGACCCGGGCGGTAGCGTGACCATCCCGGACCTGCCCGCCGGGCCGCCGCTGGGGCTCGGCGGGCGGCTCTTCGAGGCGTCCGCGATCCCGCTGGCCGCGGGCAGCAGGCTGGTCCTCTACACCAACGGACTCGTCCAGGACCGCGAACGGGACATCGACACCGGACTCGACCTGCTGCGCCGGGCCCTCGCCTCCACCGACCCCGACCCGGGACGCACCTGTGACGCCGTGATGCGCGCCCTGCTGCCGCCGCGCCCCACCGACGACGTGGTCCTGCTCGTCGCCCGCACCACCGCCCTGGACGAACGGCACGTCGCCTCCTGGGACCTGCCCTCGGACCCCTCCGTGGTCGCCGGGATGCGGGCCGCGGTGGCCCGCACCCTGACCGACTGGGACCTGGACGAGGCGGTCTTCACCACCGAACTGGTGGTCAGCGAACTCCTCGGCAACGCCATCCGGCACGCCGACGGCCCGATCCGCCTGCGGCTGCTGCGCAACCGCACACTGATCTGCGAGGTCGCCGACGGCAGCAGCACCTCCCCGCATCTGCGCCGCGCCGCCATCACCGACGAGGGGGGCCGGGGGCTGTTCCTGGTCGCCCAGATGGTCCAGCGCTGGGGCACCCGCTACACCAGCGAAGGAAAGATCATCTGGGCCGAGCAGGATCTGCCTCCGGGCCTCAGCTGAGGATGGCTCCTAACTGACGATCGCGGCCGTCGTGGTCAGCAGCTCGGGGAGGGTGCCGGTGAAGTCGGGCAGCAGCCGCAGCGCCAGCGCCCACGCCTCCGGGTCCTCGCCCAGATGCGTGGCGGCCAGCTCCAGGGCCGCGCGGCCGACCGCGCGCGCCGCCGGGTCCGGCCCGCCCTGCCCCGTCCGGTCGTGGTGGTACATCAGATAGGCGGCCGCGTGCCCGGCCGGCCTCGCCTCGTACAGGACGTCCAGCGGGGTCAGCATGCCGAGGCGGGCCGCCCTGTCCAGCCACTCGTTCCGGCGGTGGCGCCGCGGCAGCGGATAGTGGCGAACCAGGTCCAGGGGGCTCGGCCGGGGCTCGGTGGACTTGTGCGTATGCATGTCGTGATCGAGCCGCAGCGACGCCACTCCGCAGTCGGCGCGCAACTCCTCCGGGCAGCCGTCCTCATGGGCGAGCACCACCAGCAGGGCGTCGGGGAGCGGATCGCGCTCATGCTCCCGTACCAGCTCCGCCCAGGGCAGCCCCGGCCCGGTCTCCTCGGCCATTCGCTCCAGCGCCGGTGTGGCGAGGTCGACGGTGCCGCATTGGGAGCGCAGGAACTCCACCTGACCCGCCGGCCCACGGGAGCGCGCCAGCTCCGTGCGCAGCACCGACAGACCGTCAGCCGCCTCCAGCGCGCTCCGGACGATCTCATGGGTGGCCTTCGGTAGCGGATGCTTGCGGCTGCGGCGCTCGGGGAACTCGGTCTCCTCCAGGAGCCCCCGCACCTCCTCGGCACCGTGCCGCTCCCACACCTTGACCAGCAGATGCAACTGCCCGGCGAGCGTATGCAGCTTTATCTTGCCGAGCAGGATGCGGGCCAGCCGCGGATCACCCGATTCGCAGATCGGCAGCAGCCAGTGCCGCCGCCCGCTGACTCGGATCTCCTCGATCAGCTCATCGGTGAGCGGCAGCGGCTCCGTTCCCGGTACGGGGCCGAAGCGGCGGCCCGCGAGGACGCCCCGGCGCTGCTCGTCGGTGAGCGCCGTATACACATACAGCGGTGTGTTGATCTCGGGGTCGTCGTGGAGCAGCAGTTCCTCGATCGTGTCCGCGGGCAGCTCCCAGTCGGAGGCGATACACGCCAGCACCGATGTGCCGTGGAGGCTGACGAACAGGTCGCGCAGGGCGGGCGAGGGCTGGTGGAAGACCAGCAGATGCTGGACGCAACGCCGGTCCAGATGGGGCGCGAGCGCCATCCGCACCTCCTCCGTGGCCTCCTGGAACAGCTGGAGGAACACCGCGCGGGCCCCCTCCGGACGCTTCACGGGATATTCGGCTTCCAGCGGCCTCGGCCAGCTCTTGCCGCGGTGCTTGGCCTGCTGCTCGACGGCGGCGGCGACCAGCTCCGCACTCGTCCCCTTAAAGCGGGGGAGCAGCGAATACAGCGCGCGCCAGGCCGCGAAGCCGTCGCCCAGCCGCTCCAGCAGCCCGGCCATGGCCGGGCCGAGCGGGTCCGTGCGGTACGGCAGCGAGGCCAGGACCCGGGAGGCGGGCCGCACCTCGGCCAGGACGCGGTCCACCGGGTACGCACCTTCCCGGATGCCGCGCCGCAGCAGATGCGCCAGGCGGTCGTGGTGGTAGCCGTCCTTCCAGTCGGTCTCGGTGAGCAACCGCCAGGGCAGTGGGGAGGTGTCCGGGAGGTGGGAGGACTGCCGGTACGCGGCCAGCACCAGCTCGTCCGGGCAGTCCGGGCGGGATGCCAGCAGCTTGAGCGGGAGCCATGGGAAGGGCTCGCGCTTGTGCTCGGTCAGCAGCAGTTCCCAGTCCACGGCACCCAGCGGGAACTTCCCGTACCCTTGCGTGAGTTCACGGAGGCGACGCACCAGCTCATCCCCGGTCGGTGGCGGTGCGTCCTTCTCGGCTTCCCGGGCCGCCGCCTCGTCTTGGGACGCCTTCTCACCGCTGGACGCCCTCTCTCCGACGGATGCTGCCTCGCCCTCGGAAGCCGCCTCGGCGGCCACCCGCTCGGCCCTCTCCAGCACGGCGGCCGGGTCCTGGGCCGCTGCCGCCAGGCGCACCACATCCGTCACCGCTGAGTGCAGAAAGGGCACTTCGGCCAGGGCTGCCAGCTCGGCCACTCCGCCGTGGGTGAGCGTCGCGTGGCAGGCCTTCAGCTGCTGGGGGATGTCCAGCGTGGTGCCGATCTTCTCGATCACATACCGCACCACCTCGGGGAACGGCGCGTCCAGCGCCGGGAGCAGGTCCTCCGACGCGGTGGCGGACAACAGGAAGTCCACCAGGCCGCCCGGGGCGCGCCAGCCGGGGGCGGCCGGATGCGCGGCCGCCGCGCCGAGCACCGCACCCCGTAGATCCTGCCGCCAGGAGCCGGGCAGCGGCCCCTCGTAGAGCATCCGGGCGAGGCCGGGGTCGGCCAGCTCGGCGAGCCGGAGCATGACGGCCTGCCGCTCGGCGCCGACCCGCGCCCCGGCCAGGGCCTCCAGCAGCTCCCGGTCGCCGGAGGCGAACACCTCGTCCACCAGATGTGCGGGCAACCGCAGCCGGGACCGGAGCAGGGCCAGGGTCTCCTGGCGGAGCCGGGGTATCAGCGCCGGGGTGAGGGAGGGCCCGGCGAGCTGGAAGGTGGTGGACACCAGGGTGTCCCGTTCGTAGGTCACCACGCGGGGTGCGCTCCGTTCATCGTTCGGTACCGCGGTGAAAGCGGGGAGGGGCGAGGGAGGTGAGGAGACGTCATCCGGCGCCGGACAGCTCGGTCATCCGGGCCAGCGCGCCGATCCAGAACCGCTGCCGCTCCGGCGACTGGCCCACCATGTGGGCGGCGCGCAGCTTGGGCGGCATATGGCGCAGCAGCCGGGCGACTACCTCGGCGTTCCGCTTGAGCTGGGACACCTCGGCGTTGGCGAGCACCTGGTGCACCAGGTCGGTGTCATTGGTCCCCTCGGCCGACGTCTCGGACGCGGCCGCGAGCCGCGCCTCCCAGCGGTCCACGTCACGCGCCATCTCCCGCAGACCGATCACCCGCTGCTCGGCCTGCTCGGCGAGTCGCGCCTCCAGCTTGGACAGCGGCACCGGGGCGTACTCGCCCTCGCCCAGGTAGATCAGCCCCGTCTCCAGCGGCTGCCCGGCGTGGTGGAGTTTGATCAGCCGCTCCAGGGTGCGCTTGGTGATCCAGTCCCGGCCCTCGTCGTCGATGTCGTTCTTCCACCACTCCAGAACCGTCTCGGCCACCTCGCCGTAGGTGCCGATCAGCCACTCGTTGGCCGGGATGTCCTGCGGGTTCACCTCGTAGCTCACCGTGAAACGGCTGGCCTGGGCCACGTTGTTGCTGCTGACCAGCAGCTTGCGGCCGAGGTGGTACGGCGGGTTCTGCAGCGCGACCTGGGCGCGCAGCCCCGGGATCGGCCGCCCGGCCAGCGACCACTCCTGGGTGATCTCCATCAGCTTGGCGAAGGTGGCCTTGTCCTTGGGGCGGTTGTACTCGTCCCAGACGATCACCTTCGGCTCGGGCCCCATCAGCACCCGGCTGAACAGGGTGTCCAGCGTGCCGTCCGGAGTGGGGATCGGCACGCACAGGTCTTCCACGTTGGTCACCGGCAGCGAGAAGTACACCGGATCGCTGCCGCTCTCCTCGCGGACCACCGCCTTGGTGATCTCCGTCTTGCCGCAGCCGGGCGGGCCCTGGAGCAGCACCGCCCAGTTCTCCCGGACCGCGGTGCGGAGGATGGACCGGACCGGGTCGGGGATTGTGGCCGGGTTGGCGAGCCCCAGGGCCCCGGCGATGGCGTCGAGAAGCTCGGCGGTGCGGTCCGGGCCGAGGGTGCCGTCGGCCCCGCGGTCGCGCAGCCGCAGCCGCACCCCGCCCACCAGCGGCAGCCCCCAGGAGAGCGGAAACCCGGCGCGGGCGCAGTCCAGGACGTGCTGGAGGGTACGCGGGGCGAGCAGCGAGCGCAGATACGGGGTGAGCCCGGCCCAGATCTGGAACACCCCGGTCAGGTCCCAGTCCTCGTACCGCTCGGCCAGCGTGGACCGCCAGGCGGTGTCGTTGGCCGTGATCCGCAGGGTGACCATGCGGTCCAGGACGGCCAGATCGCCGCGCCGGGCGCTGGTCTCCGCCAGCGACTCGTTGTCCGCGAGGAACACCCCGACACAGCCGAGCGCGCGCAGATCGTGTTCGCCCAGCGTCCAGTTGCAGGCGATCTGCATCAGCTGGGACTGGATGGTCTCCCCGGCCTGCAGCGAGTCGTCGATGAGGAGCACGAAGGGCACACCCGGGGTGAGCTGACGCATAATCAGTTGAGTGAGCACCAGCTCCCCGGTGCGCTCGTCCCGCACCGGCGCGTTCACCAGCAGATCGTCGGGGGTGAGGTTGGCCGCCGGGACCAGGATCACCTCGGTGCCCGGATGGGCCTTCGGGATGTAGGACAGAAACGTCGATGTCTTGCCGATCCCGTGCTCGCCGAAGACCTGGCCGGTCTGCCGCATCGCGATCATGGCGCTGATGAACTGCTCCAGCCGGGCCCCGGCCCGGTCCACACTGCTCACGGTGACTGAATCCCCCGTTGTTCCGTGTCGTTCGTCTGTGCACGCCCCCGCCCCGCCCGGCGGCCGGGGACCGTTCCTCGGCTCAGCTGTCGCCGGTGACCACCCGGTGGCAGGCCATCGGCGGGTCGTGCCGCTCCGGCCAGTCGTCACCGCCGTCCGTGATCAGCCAGATCCACCGGTCGGGCTCGGCCGGGGCCACCGTGGGGGCGTGGCCGTCGGTGACCATGATCACCGCGTCGGCGCGCTCCTCGAACCGCCGCCCGTCCACGGCCCGCCGCCCCTCCACGTAGTCCACGACCTGCTGGAAGTCGGTCCCCCCGCCGCCGCGCACCCGCTCGCCCGGGACGAACGGCATCAGCGCGCCGTCGAAGCTCAGCCAGTGGCTCTCGACCCCCTCGGCGCGGCCCACCAGTGAGGTGATCCAGTCGATCACCGGCTGGGGCATCGATCCCGAGGTGTCCAGCGCGATGACCACGACCTTGGTGCGCTCCGCGCCCCGCCGCGCCAGCATCGGGTCGTGCCCGAGCGCCAGCAGCACCGCCCCCTGCTTCTTCGGGTAGATCAGCCGCTCGCCCTCGCGCAGCTTGGAGGCGAGGGTGTCCGACAGCCAGCGCCGCCACCACTCCACCCGCCGGGTCCGCTGCGTCTCGCCGCGCAGCGCGCCAAGACCCATCCGCCCCCACATCTTCTCCAGCCGCTTGCCGCCGCCGGTCGTGCGGTCCGCGAGGGCCAGCAGTTCGTCCCGGGCGAGCCCTTCGCCGCGCAGCGCGCCGCGCGTCACCTCGGCGAGCGTCTCCTCGACGGCCGAGGTCACCGCCTCCGCGTCCATCGGCAGCCGGTGCTTCTCCCCACCGCCCTCGCCGTCCCCGCCGGGGCTCATATGGATGCACAGGACCGGCGGCACGGGAGGGGTGCGCATCCGTTTCAGCTCGCCGTAGATCCTCAGGTCGGTCTCGGTGAAGTGGCGGTAGGACAGCGGTTCGAGGCCCTGCTCGCGCAGGTCGGCCACATACCGCCGGTGCACCTCGTGCGGATCGACGCCCACCGGCTCCCGGCGGGTGCCGCCCGCGCCGTCCGGCACCTCACGGGTCGGCAGACCGCCCTGCGCCAGCCGGGCCAGCGCCACATGGTTGATCGCGACTTCGGCCGCCAGGTCGAAGACCGGGTCGGCGCGCAGCGCCTCGTCCACGTACAGATGGCGGTGGATCAGATGCCGTGCCTCGTGGAACAGGACGAACCGCACCCCGCTCGGCCCGATCGCGACGAAGAACTCCGGGTTGTACAGCAGCAGACAGGTGCCGTCCCCCGTGGCCACCACCGCCGCCGTGTCCACCGCCGTGGTGGGGATCTGGTGGTGGCACTTCGCGTACAGCCACGAGGACACCACGCTGTCCTTGACCCCGAAGTCCAGCAGCGCCGCCTCCTTGAGCCTGCGGCCCTCCTCGGCCACCGCCGGATCGTCGGGCCCACAGGCCAGCAGCGCCCGGCGGTCGGCCAGGTCGATCACCCCCCGGCCCGGCGCGTGCCGGCTTTCCCCCGCTACCTGTGCCACTGCCTTCCCTCCGCTGCGACCCGCACGGGAGCGTAACCCCTCGCCGTGGGCAGCCCCTTGCCGTCCACTACCCGAGAACGTTATCCGGCGGGTACGACAACGCGGACGGACGGTCAGCGCGGTGGCCGCCCGCTTCGTCAGCCCTGCCGCAGGTCCCAGGCCACCTGGGCGACATCGGCGATCATGGCGACGATGTCCGGCCGGTCCTCCCCGCCGTTCAGGTGCCGGTACTCGGTGCCCACCGTGATCACCATGCGCTCGGGCAGCCCCGGCCCGGGGAAGGCGTTCTCGGCGATGATCTTGCGGGCCGCCTCCAGGGCGGGGACCCCGGCCGCGTGCAGCTGGTGCGCCCGGTCCCGGATGTGCTCCAGATAGCCGATGTGGCCCCGGACGCCCTCCCGGTCCAGCACCGGGCCGTGGCCGGGGACGATGGTCTGCGCGCCGGTGTCCAGCACCCGCTGACAGGCGGCGATCACACTGTCCAGCGGACCGGCCCAGTGCACCGCGTGGTCGCCGGGGTCCTGGGGGCTGGAGGCGAAGATGACATCGCCGGTGAACGCCACCTTCTGCTGGGGCAGATACGCGATGAGATCGCCGGTGGTGTGCGCGGCGGGCAGCGCGGTCAGCCGCACCGGCACCTGTCCGATCCGCAGGTCCAGTTCGCCCGTGAAGGTCGTCGTGGGCTCGACGACCTCGGTGCCGTCCCAGTCGAACCGTCCGAAGTGGCTCTGGAGATACCACCCGAGCGGTGTCGCCGGGTCGCTGCCGCGCACCATGGCGTGCAGCTGCTGCGGGGCCGGTTCGTACTCGATGTGGCCGAGCGCCTCGCGGGTGGCCACGACATCGGCGCCGCGCACGACCTCCGCGCCCCACAGATGGTCACCGTTCGCATGGGTGACGATCACTCGCCCGATCCTGCCGCCCTCGGGCAGCAGCGACCGGCTGCGCTCCAGGAAGTCCTGGGCCATGTGCCGGTCGTAGGGGGTGTCGATCCAGGCGGCGGCGCCATCGGGGGACACGATCAGTCCACAGTTGGCGAGCCCCCAGCCCGCGCTGGGCGTGGGAGTCCACAGGTGCACACCGTCGGCGAGGGGGAGGAGTGGCGATTGCGAGTTCATGCTCGCACAGTACTCACCGGGACCGGACGTTCCCTCAACCCCGGCCCGCGCCCCGGCTCACGCCGTCATGGGCCGGTCCGCCGGTCCGACCGGGGCCGGGAGCGCGGTGTCGCCCGCCAGGTAGCGGTCCACCGCGGCCGCCGCCGAGCGGCCCTCGGCGATCGCCCACACGATCAGCGACTGCCCGCGGCCCGCGTCGCCCGCCACGAAGACCCCCTCCCGGCCGGTCGCGAAACCGGCGTCCCGGGCGATGTTGCCGCGCGCGTCCAGCTCCAGGCCGAGCTGGTCGCACAGCCCGCCCTCCCGTTCCGGACCACTGAAGCCGAGCGCGAGCAGCACCAGATCGGCCCGCAGCACCCGCTCGCCGTGTCGTCCGTCCCCGGGCGCCTCCGCCCGCCCCCGCGGCCCCTCGGGAACGGCCTCGACCAGGCGCAGCGCCCGGACTCTGCCCTGCGGGCGCCCCGGGCCCGGCGCGTCCCCCTCGAAGCGAACGGTGGTGGCCGAGAACATCCGGGCGTCCACGTCCGCCTCCGGGGAGGCCGCCCGTTCCCGCGCCTCCTCGTGCGCGGCGGACATCCGGTAGATCTTGGGGTACGTGGGCCAGGGTTCTCCCTCCGCCCGCTCGTCGCCGGGCCGGGGGTGGATGTCCAGCTGGGTCACGGAGGCGGCGCCCTGCCGCAGCACCGTGCCCAGGCAGTCCGCGCCGGTGTCCCCGCCGCCGACGATGACCACGTGCTTGCCCTCGGCGGTGATCGGCGGCCGGTCGTAGTCGCCCTCCTGGACCCGGTTGGCCAGCGGCAGGAACTCCATCGCCTGGTGGATTCCGGCCAGCTCCCGGCCCGGCACCGGCAGTTCGCGCATGGCCCGCGCGCCCACCGCTATCACCAGCGCGTCATAGCGCGCCCTCAGCTCGGCGGCGTCCATGTCGGTGCCCACGCCCACGCCGGTACGGAACTTGGTGCCCTCCGCGCGCATCTGCCGCAGCCGCCGGTCCAGATGGTGCTTCTCCATCTTGAACGAGGGGATGCCGTACCGCAGCAGCCCGCCCACCCGGTCGTCGCGCTCGTACACCGCCACCGTGTGTCCCGCGCGGGTGAGCTGCTGGGCGGCGGCCAGCCCCGCGGGGCCCGAGCCGATCACGGCCACGGTCCGCCCCGACAGCCGCTCCGGCGGCTTGGGGACCGCGTAGCCGCTCTCCCAGGCCCGGTCGGCGATGGCGACCTCGACGTTCTTGATGGTCACCGCGGGCTGGTTGATCGCCAGCACACACGCGGCCTCGCAGGGCGCCGGGCACAGCCGCCCGGTGAACTCCGGAAAGTTGTTGGTCGCGTGCAGCCGCTCGCTCGCCCGCCGCCAGTCGTCCCGGGACACCAGATCGTTCCAGTCCGGGATGAGGTTCCCCAGCGGGCAGCCGTCATGGCAGAACGGGATCCCGCAGTCCATGCAGCGGTCCGCCTGCGCGGTGATGATCGGCAGCAGACCGCCGGGGACGTACACCTCGTCCCAGTCGCGCACCCGCTCGTCCACCGGGCGGCGCGGCGGAAGGCGGCGTGGTGTGGTGAGAAAGCCCTTGGGGTCGGCCATGACCTCCTCCAGTGCCCATGTCCTGGTCCGGCCGCTTTCACCCCACTGTACGGCCGCCGGGCATCCGGTCCAGGGCCTCGGCGGCCTCGGCCATGATCCGCTCCACCAGCTCCCCGCACGACGGCAGATCGTCGATCACCCCCGCCACCTGCCCGGAGGCCATCACACCGGTGTCGGTGCGGCCGTCCACCATCGCCGCCTTCAGCAGCATCGGGGTGTTCGCGGCCAGCAGCACCTGGCTCCAGGACAGTCCCGAGCCGCGCCGCATCGCCCGGCCGTCGCGCACCATGCGCGCCCAGCTCAGCCCGGACAGTCGCCGGAAGGCCGCCGCGTGGCGCACGGCGCGGACGAGGGAGGCGGCGCGCCCGGAGCGTTCCAGGGAGGCCACCAGCTCGCTGCGGAGCATCCGGTGTGGGAGCCCGTCCACCGCAGTGGTGACCGTGACGTCCGAGGCCGCCGCCGCCAGATAGCGGGCCTTCACCGCGGCCGGAACGGTGCTGTCGGAGGTCAGCAGGAAGCGGGTGCCCATGGCGACCCCGGCCGCCCCGTACGCGAGCGCCGCCACCAGACCGCGTCCGTCGTGGAAGCCGCCCGCGGCCACCACGGGGATGTCCACCGCGTCCACGACCTGGGGGAGCAGCACCGTGGTCGCCACCTCGCCGGTGTGGCCGCCGCCCTCGCCGCCCTGCACCACCACCGCGTCCGCGCCCCAGCCCGCCACCTTCTCGGCGTGCCGCCGGGCGCCCACGGACGGGATGACCACCACGCCCGCGTCCTTCAGCCGGGAGATCAGCTCGCGCTTGGGCGCCAGCGCGAAGGACGCCACCCGTACGCCCTCCTCGATGATGATCCGCACCCGCTCCGCGGCGTCCCCCGCGTCGGCCCGCAGATTGACGCCGAAGGGCGCCTCGGTGCGGGACGCGACCTCCCGCACCGCCGACCGCAGCCGCTCCGGGGACATGGTGGCGGAGGCGAGGATGCCCAGCGCCCCGGCGTCGGCGGCCGCCGAGACCAGCCGGGGTCCCGCCACCCACCCCATGCCCGTCTGGACGATCGGGTACCGGACGCCGGTGAGCCGGGTCAGCGCGGTGTCCATCGGCGCGGTGTCCATCCGTGCCGCGTGCGTCCGTGGCGCGTCCATCAGGGCCGTACCTCGCGCTCGCGCAGCCGCGCCGGATCGATGACCTCCCGGATCAACCGCAGCTCCTCGGCGGTCGGCTCCCGGGTGGCGGGAACGCCGTCGGCGATGACGAGCGGGAAGCCGGTCGCCTCCCGCACCCGCTCGGCGGACACGCCCGGGTGCAGGGAGCGCACCCGCATGGTGCGGCCGGGCGTCTCGAAGTCGAGCACCGCCAGGTCGGTCACCACCCGGGGGACGCGGTGGAAGCGGGTCGCGGAGGGGCCGGCGGCGGCGGCCCGGTCGTAGCCGACGCCGCACACCATGTCGACGCGCCCGACGAAGACGCGCGGGGAGTGCCGGGGCACCCAGTAACTCGTCGGATTGTTGAGGGTGTTGACGGGCGCTCCGCGTACGCCCAGCAGCTGCCGCCGCGGCCGCTTCCAGTCGCCGATGCAGGAGATGTTCTGGTTGCCGTGGGCGTCGAGCTGGCTCGCGCCCATCATCACATGGCGCTTTCCGCCCATGACCAGACCGAGGTGGCGGCGGTACGGCAGCCAGCCCTCCACGGTCTCGTCATCGGCGCCGACCAGCAGCGCCTCGCCGTCGCTGAGCAGCAGGTCGGGCGCGAAGGTGAGCCTGGCCAGCCGGGCGCCGAGCCGCGGTATGAGGCCCATCGGGGCGGCCAGCACCTCCCCGTCGCCCCGCCAGGCCTCGGCGCAGGCCAGCACGCAGTACTCGGCCCGGGTGACGGTCATAGCTCCGTGCCCTCCTTCGCGTACGCCGCGACCGCGGCCTGATAGGTGTCCTCGTCCCCCGCCAGGAAGCGCCGGGTGAACTCCCGCCAGGCCGCCGGGTCGGCGGCGGCCCGCGCGTACGCCCGCTGGAACGCCTCGTCCCGCCCGTAGTCGGGGGCGCAGGACGTGAAGTGTGCGCCGTGCGGAGTCTCGATCACGCCGGTCACCGCATGGCGCCCCACCAGCAGCGACTGCGGAGCGGCCGCCGCCAGGAACTCCGCAGGGGCGACGACGCGTTCGCAGGAGAGGTACGCCTGCTCCGCCGCCTCGCAGAACAGGTCGTCGAAGTACGGATCGGGACCCAGGTACTGGCCGTTGCCCTGCGTGTCCGCCCGGTTGAGGTGGACGAGCGCGACGTCCAGCCGCAGCGCCGGTACGGCCACCAGTTCCTCCCCGTCCTCGTACGGCGAGACCACCGTCCGCAGACCGGGGTTGACCGTCATCACGTCCGACCCGAGGCCCGCCCGTATCGGCAGGAAGGGAAGCCGGTGCACGGCCGCGGTCAGCCCCCACAGGAACATCGCCTCGTCCAGCTCCACCAGCTCGAAGTCCGCGTGCTCGCGCGCCGCACGGAAGTGCGGCTCCAGCGGGATCGAATCGAGCGTGGCGAAGGCCGTGACCAGCTTGCGGATCTTCCCGGCGGCGGCCAGCAGCCCGACGTCCGGCCCGCCGTACGAGACCACCGTCAGGTCGGTGACGTCCGAGCGCAGCAGTGCGCGCACCAGCGCCATCGGCTTGCGCCGGGAGCCCCAGCCGCCGATGCCGACCGTCATGCCGCTCTCGATCCGGCCGACGGCCTCCTCCGTGCTCATCCGCTTGTCGCTCATCGCCGCTCACCGCTTCCGGAGCCGAGGCCCGTCCCGGAGCCGAGGCCCGTCCCGGAACCGAGGCCGGTCCCGGCACCGGGCCCGCCCGAGACGAACGCGTCCCGGTGCTTGTCGGCGAGTCCCGCGAGATTCGCCTCGAAGGTGAAGCCCTGCTCGAAGCGGTAGCTGCGGTGGACGTCGACCGGGTCGATGCCGTTGATGGCCGCTTTGGCCAGGCGCAGCAGCGCGCCGTCCTTGGCGGCGATCTCCCGGGCCAGCTCCAGAGCGGCGTCCCGCAGCGCGGCGCGCGGCACCACCCGCCACACCGAGCCGTGCCGGTGCAGCTCCCCGGCGGTCGCGGTGCGCGAGGTGTAGTACAGCGCGCGCATCAGATGCTGGGGCACGAGCCGGGCCAGATGGGTGGCCGCGCCCAGCGCCCCCCGGTCCAGCTCCGGCAGTCCGAACGTCGCGTCCTCGGCCGCCACGATCGCGTCCGCGTTGCCCGCCAGGCCGATGCCGCCGCCGAGGCAGAAGCCGTGCACGGCGGCGACGACCGGCACCGGGCAGTCGTAGACGGCCGCGAACGCCGCGTGGCAGCCGTGGTTGGCGCCGATGAGCGCCCGGTGCCCCTCGGTGCGCTGCATCTCCTTGATGTCCACCCCCGCGTTGAACCCCCGGCCCTCGGCGGCCAGGACCACGCAGCGCGTCCCGGGGTCGGCGCCCGCGGCGCGCAGCGCGTCGGCCAGCTCGTACCAGCCGTGGACGGGAAGGGCGTTGACCGGTGGGAAGTCCACGGTGACGACGGCGACGCCCGCTTCGGGGGCGGAGGTGGAGACACCCATGAGCAGATCCGCTACCTTTCCACCAAACGTTTGTTAGGCGTGAAGGTAGCAGCGCCCGGCGCACAGCGGGAGGGCGAGAGGAGCCATGGCCCATTCGATCGACCTGTCCGGACGCGTCGCCGTCGTCACCGGCGGCACCCGTGGCGTCGGCGCGGGCATCGCCCGGGCCCTGCTCGCGGCCGGTGCCGACGTCGTGGTGTGCGCCCGCCGCCCGCCGGACGGCCCGGTCGCGGCCGACGGGCGGACGGCCCGTTTCCGGCCGCTGGACGTGCGGGCCCCGGCCGCCGTCGCAGACTTCTTCGCCTGGGTGAGCGAGACCTACGGCCACCTGGACATCCTGGTCAACAACGCCGGAGGCAGTCCCTACGGGCTGTTCGCCGAGTCCGGCCCGCGCCGCGCCGCACGGGTCGTCGAGCTGAACCTGATCGCGCCGATGACGGTCGCTCTCGGCGGCTACGAGGTGATGCGCGATCAGGAGGGCGGCGGATCGATGGTGATGATCGGCAGTGTCAGCGGCACCCGCCCCTCGCCGGGTACGGCCGCCTACGGCGCCGCCAAGGCGGGCCTGGACAGCCTCGCCCGCACCCTCGCCGTGGAATGGGCCCCCGCGATCCGGGTCAACACCCTGGTCCTCGGCATGGTCCACACCGAACTCGCGCATCTGCACTACGGCGACGAGACCGGCGTGGCCGCCGTCTCCCGCACCGTGCCGCTGGGCCGCCTCGCCACCCCGGCGGAGGCGGGCGAGGCCTGCGTCTTCCTCGCCTCGGACCTCGCCGCGTACATCACCGGCGCGAGCCTGGCCGTCCACGGCGGCGGAGAGCGCCCGGCGTTCCTGGCGGCGGCGCGGCCCCCGGCGGACGTACCGCCCTCAGGAGGAGCCCGAGAAGCAGGAGGAGCACGATGACAGGCATCTGCAGCGGACGCGTCGCCGTCGTCACCGGCGCCGGCCGCGGCCTCGGCCGGGCGCACGCGCTCGCCTTCGCCGCCGAGGGCGCGCGGGTCGTCGTGAACGACCTCGGCGTCGGCCCGGACGGCGGCGGTCAGTCCCCGGGCCCCGCCCAGGAGGTGGTCGAGGAGATACGCGCCCGGGGCGGCCAGGCCGTCGCCCACGGCGGCGACATCGCCACCGCCGACGGCGCGGCCTCCCTCATCGCCGCCGCGCTCGACACCTACGGCAGGCTCGACACCCTCGTGAACAACGCCGGTTTCCTGCGCGATCGCATGCTCGTCAACCTCGGCGGGGACGACTGGGACGCGGTCATCCGTGTCCACCTCAAGGGCCACTTCCTGCCGCTCCAGCACGCCGCCGCGCACTGGCGCGCCGAGGCGAAGGCGGGCCGGACGCCCACCGCGCGGGTGGTCAACACCAGCTCCGGGGCCGGGCTGCTGGGCAGCGTCGGCCAGGGCAACTACGCGGCCGCCAAGGCCGGGATCGTCGGCCTCACCCTCGTCGCCGCGGCGGAGATGGGCCGCTACGGGATCCAGGTCAACGCCATCGCCCCGGCGGCCCGCACCCGCATGACGGAGTCGACGTTCGCCGACACCATGGCGGCCCCTGACGAGCCCGGCGCGTTCGACGCGATGGCGCCCGGCAATGTCTCACCCCTCGTCGTCTGGCTCGGCTCCGCCGCCTGCGCCGGGGTCACCGGACGGGTCTTCGAGGCCGAGGCCGGGCGCATCACCGTCATGGAGGGCTGGCGGCCCGGGCCGACCGCCGACAAGGGCGCCCGCTGGACCCCGGCCGAAGCGGGCGAGGCCGCGACGAAGCTGCTCGCCGCCGCCGAGCCGCCGGGGACGGTGTACGGGGCGTCCTGACGCAGCCGGCATACGCCCCCTCAGGGCACGCATCCGGCCCGCCGCAGCACCGTCAGAAACCGGGAGGCGAAGACGGAGTGGCCATCGGCCGAGGGGTGCAGCCGGTCCAGCCCCTCCGGCTCCAGCAGCAGCCGCGTACAGCCGGGTCCGAATACCTGCGGGCCGTGGACGTAGTGCAGGTTCGCGTCGCCGTGGTCGCGCAGCAGCGTGACGGCCCGCCGCATGTGCGCCCGGCACTCGCGCAGCGTCATCCCCGAGGGCCCGGGCACCTCCTCCCGCTCGGGCGCGGTGATGGTCGACATCACGGCGAACGGGGTGTCCGGATGCCCCTCCCGTACGGTGCGCACGAAACCGACGAGCGCTGAGGCGAGCGCGTCGCGGTTGTGGCTGCCGAGCGCCTGGATGTTGATCCCGACGCAGACGGTGAGCAGTTCGGCCGGGAGGTCCCGCATCAGCCCCGCCGTCATCGGCTGGTGGGAGGAGGCGGCGCCGAGGGCCAGCGAGGTCAGGTCCCAGCCGGCGCGGCGGGCCACGAGGGCGGCCCAGGTGCGGCTCGGCGACGCGGCCCCGCGCCCCTGCGAGATGGAGCTGCCGAAGTGGACCCAGCGCGGCCGCTGTTCCGCGCTGTCGCGCTCGACGGCGGCGCCCGCGTCCAGAGACAGCCCCCGCAGCCGGAACTGGTGGTAGTACGGCAGCCACAGCTCGACGGTCGTCATGTGCCCCGGCAGCCCGTCGATCCGGATCTCCGCGTCCCCGCCGTGGGTCTCCAGGCCGACCGTCGCCGTGCGCCGCCCGTCGCACACCACGTCCAGCCGGACCCGCTCCTCGGGGCCGTTCAGCTTCGGCGGGGGATCGGCCTGGTAGCGGCAGACGAGCGAGGCGCTGTCGGTGCGCAGGGTCACCCGCACCCCGGACGGCATGGCGGCCCGCCCCAGCCCGCCCTCGGGGAGGTACAGCGCGGCGTCCTCATGCGGCAGCCGCCAGGGCGCGGTCCAGCCGGGGCCGCGCTCACGGGACACCGCGCCCCGGTAGGTCAGGCGAGGGTCGTCGTCACCGATGTCGGGCGGGGCGTGCCGATCGTGCGGGGGCGGGGACATGGGCGGGGAGTCTGGCACGCCCCACTGACAATTGAACGCCGGTCAGATGCTGATGCCGCGGGCGCGCAGATAGCTCAGCGGGTTGATGTCCGAGCCGTAGGCGGGCCCGGTGCGCACCTCGAAGTGCAGATGCGGGCCGGTGGTGTTCCCGGTCGAGCCCGAACGGCCGATCTGCTGGCCGACGTTGACGCCCTGGCCGGCGCGCACCGACAGCTGCGACAGATGCGCGTACTGGCTGTACTTGCCGTCCGGGTGCCGGATGATCACCTCGTAGCCGTACGCGTCCGCCCAGCCCGCCGAGATCACCTGGCCCGTGGCGACGGCCTTCACCGACGTGCCGACCCCCACCGGGAAGTCGACGCCGGTGTGATGGCCGCTCGACCAGCTGGACCCGGACGCGCGGTAGGAGGTGGTCGGGCTGACACCGCTCACCGGAGCGGTGAAGCCGGTGGTGGACGCGGGCTTCGCGGCGGGCTTGCTCGCGCGCCGCTCGGTGCGGTGCGGCGCGGCCTCCGCCTTCGCCTTGGCCTCGGCTCTGTGCTTGGCCCGGGGCTTCGCCTCGGGCTTGGTCTTCGCCTCGGGCTTGGCCTGGGCTTCCGGCGTGGTCTTGGTGACGCGCAGGGAGAGCTTCTGGCCGGGGTAGATCAGATCCGGGTCGGAGCCCACCGTCGCGCGGTTGCTCTCGTACAGCGCGTGCCAGCCGCCGCGCACATCCTGCGCGTCGGCGATCCGGGACAGCGTGTCGCCGCCCACGACCACATAGGGCCCGGACTTCGTGGTCGCGTTGCCCGGCAGGCTGGTGGGCGTCGGCTTGCTCGCCCGGACCCGCTCGGCGGTCGCGCGCTCCTTGGCCGCCGTCTGGACGACCTTCGGCGCGCTCTGCGGCGCTGCGCTGTCCTGCCCCAGACCGGCCTTCCCCGAACACACCGGCCACGCCCCCGGCCCCTGGCCGTCGAGCACCTTCTCGGCGACGGCGATCTGCTGGGCCTTGGTGGCCAGATCGGCCCGCGCCGCGTAGGCCGTGCCGCCGTACGCCTCCCAGGTGCTCTGGGTGAACTGCAGCCCGCCGTAGAAGCCGTTTCCGCTGTTGATGTCCCAGTTGTTGGTGGACTCGCACTGGGCGACCTTGTCCCAGGTCTCGCTGGACGCGGCGTTCGCGCCCGCAGCGGCGACGAGAGGGAGTGCGATTCCGGCGCCGCCCGCCGTGACGCTCAGCGAGGCACGGGAGATGCGGTTGGGCTTGTAACGGCGGTGGCGTCCCCGTAAGGGCATGGACGGCTCCTTCTCCTGCTGCCTGTGAGGTGCTGCCCGTGAGGCGGGCTGCCAAAGCGGGCTAAACATAAGGGGACCGATTTGGCCACAACAAGAGGGAGTTCACACCGAAAAAGGGTCACAGCGCGCTGTGCTGCGACCCTCTTCCGGCAATGTGATGTGCATCACATAGATTCAGTCGGTGGTTCAAGCAGAACACAGGGTGACGATGACGCCTTGCTGTATCCCACCAGCCCCATACGTCACATCCGTACCGCCAGCGACAGCGCGAAGCGGCCCGCGGTGTCGGTCCACCAGCGCCGCGACTCCAGCCCCGCGGCGGCCAGTTCGGTCCGCACCTTCTCCTCCCGGAACTTCGCGGACACCTCGGTGCGGACCTCCTCCCCGGCCGTGAAGGACACCGCGAGATCCAGCGCCGGGATCTTCACGGTGAGGTCCTTGCGCGCCCGCAGCCGCATCTCGATCCACTCCCGCTCGGCGTCCCACACCGCCACATGGTCGAAGTCCGCGGGGTCGAGGTCGGCGCCCAGTTCGCGGCCGAGGACCCGAAGCACGTTCTTGTTGAACTCCGCGGTGACGCCCTGCGCGTCGTCATACGCGGCGACGAGCGTGGCCTCGTCCTTGACCAGGTCCGTCCCGAGCAGCAGCGCGTCACCCGGCGACAGCAGGGCGCTCACCGAGGCCAGGAACTCCGCCCGCTCGGGCGGCAGCAGATTGCCGATCGTGCCGCCGAGGAACGCCAGCAGCCGCGGCCCCGGAACGTCCTCGGGCAGCGAGAGCCCGCCGAGGAAGTCGGCGACCAGCGCGTGCACCCGCAGCCCCGGATGGTCGGCGAGCAGGGCGCGCCCGGCCAGCTCCAGCGCGCTCTCGCTGACATCCACCGGTACGTAGGCGTCCAGATCCGGCAGTGCGTCGATCAGATGACGGGTCTTCTCGGAGGAGCCCGATCCCAGCTCGATCAGGGTGCGGGCGCCGGTGGCGTCCGCGATCTCCGCCGCGCGCGCGATCAGGATCTCCCGCTCCGCGCGTGTCGGGTAGTACTCGGGCAGCCGGGTGATCTCCTCGAAGAGTTCGCTGCCGCGCGCGTCGTAGAACCACTTCGGCGGCAGCTGTTTGGGGGTGCGGGCCAGCCCGTCGGTGACATCGGCGCGCAGGGCCGCGGCCGTGGCGTCGGCGGGCAGGGTGCGGGTGACCGTGAAGGGGCTCACGCGGAACCCTCCTTGAGTGCGGTGAGAAGTACATCGGTGCGGGTGGCGGTGAGCAGCGTGCGGTCGGGAACCTCGGTCCAGCGAGGATCGTCGTCGTACGGCTCGGAGGCGACCACGACGGCACGGTCCGGTCCTGTCAGGTACCAGAGGGTGTCGCCCCAGGCGGTGGCGGCGATCGTCTCCCCGTCCATGAGCAGCAGGTTGAGCCGCGAACCGGGTGCGGCGGCGGCCACCGCCTCGGTGGTCCGGGCCAGCGCCTCGGACAGCTCGTGCCCGAGCCGCAGCGCGTGCAGCGTCAGCGCCCAGACGAGCGCCGAGTCGCAGCGCGCCTCCAGACCGAGCAGATCGGCGGGCGGCAGGGACGCGGCGAGCCCCGCGAGCGTGTGCGGCCAGCCGCTGATGGCCCCGTTGTGGCTGAACAGCCAGGCGCCGGAGGCGAAGGGCGAGGCGCCCGCCTCGCCGTCGGCGCTCGCCACGGTGGCGTCCCGCACGGCGCCCATCAGTGCCCCGGTCCGTACCACCCGGGCGAGATCGGCGAACGACAGATCGCCCCAGATGGGCCCCGCGCGCCGGTAGCGCGCGGGCACCGGGTCGCCCGGGGCGTACCAGCCGACGCCGAACCCGTCGGCGTTGACAGTGCCGTGCGCCTGCCGCCGCGGCGCCCATGACTGCGTGAACAAGCTGTGCTCGGGCGCGATGACGACCTCGCCGATGGGCCTGTCGGGCCCCAGGTACGCCAGATGCCTACACACCGGCGCCCCCGGTGCGCCGGTGCGTGTTCGTACGGCGCGCGCTCATTCCGCCTCCGCCGGGGACGCGTCGCGGGCGGTACGGAAGCCCGAGAAGATCTGGCGGCGCACCGGCAGATCCCAGTTGCGGAACGTGCCGCGGCAGGCGACCGCGTCCACGGCGAACGAGCCGCCGCGCAGCACCTTGTACGCGGGCCCGAAGAAGACCTTCGAGTACTCGGGGTACGGGAAGACGGTGAACCCCGGGTAGGGCAGGAAGTCGCTCGACGTCCACTCCCACACGTCCCCGATCAGCTGCCGTACGCCCAGCGCCGACGCGCCCCGCGGATAGCTTCCCGCCGGTGCGGGCCGCAGATGGCGCTGGCCGAGGTTGGCGTGGTCGGGGGTGGGGTCCGCGTCGCCCCACGGGTAGCGGCGGGACCGGCCGCTGGCCGGATCGTGGCGGGCGGCCTTCTCCCACTCCTCCTCGGTGGGCAGCCGGCGCCCTGCCCAGCGGGCGTAGGCGTCCGCCTCGTACCAGCTCACATGGAGCACCGGCTCGTTCGGTGGCACCGGCTCGGTCACCCCGAAGCGGCGGCGCAGCCACTGGCCGCCCTCGCGCCGCCAGAACAGCGGGGCGCTCATGCCGTGCTCCTGGACGTACGCCCAGCCCTCGGTGGTCCACCAGCGCCGCTCGGTGTAGCCGCCGTCGGCGATGAAGTGCGCGTAGGCGCCGTTGGTCACCGGGGTGGTGTCGATGAAGAACGGCGGCACCAGCCGGTGGTGCGCGGGGCGCTCGTTGTCCAGCGCCCAGGGCTCGGACGAGGTGCCCATGGTGAACGGGCCGCCGGGGACCAGCACCTCGTCCGGCAGGGGACCGCCGGAGGTGTCGGGCGGCGACGGGGCGGTGAGGGCGGCCGGGCCGCGGCGCAGCTGATGGGTGATGAGCATCGTCTCGTCGTGCTGCTGCTCATGCTGCGCGATCATGCCGAAGGCGAAGGCCGCGTCGAGCAGCGGGGCGCCGCGCAGCTCGGTCCGCTCCAGGACGTCGAGCACCCGGTCGCGTACGTCCGTGACATAGCCGCGGGCCTCGGCGGGCGGCAGCAGCGGTAGCGAGGGGCGCGCCGAGCGTGGATGCTCGAACGCGTCGTACACCGAGTCGATCTCGGGGCGCAGCGCGTCCTGTCCGCCGACGGCGCGCAGCAGCCATTGCTCCTCCTGGTTGCCGATGTGTGCCAGGTCCCAGACCAGCGGCGACATCAGGGGGGAATGCTGGGCGGTGAGGTCGTTCTCGTCCACGCAGGTGGTGAGGGTGTGGGTACGGTCGCGCGCGGTGCGCAGAACCGTTTCGGCGCGCTGTCGCAGCGCCTCGGGGTCGAGTGCGGGGCCGGAAGCGGTCATGACCGTTCCTCCTTCCCGGGAAGGGGGGTGAGTACGTCGTCGGCCGGACATCGGCCGCGGGCGACATACCGGTCGGCGAAGTCGGCGACGGCAGATACGACGGCGGGGGAGGCCCCGATCCGGGGCAGCGCCTCCAGCGCCGTGGCGAAGCAGGCCACGGCGGCGGCGCGCAGCTCGGGGTCGGTCAGGGCGTGACGGGACGCCGTCATCCACAGCGGATTGCAGGGTGCGGGCCGGGCGCCCGCCGTCTCGGCGAGCGGCTTCACCACGCGGTAGACGGTCTCCGCGGCCTGCGGGTCGTCGAAGAGCGCCACGGTCACGGCGAGGGGCACGATCCACCCGTCGTCGCCGCTCTGGGCGTCGATCATGCGCAGTTCGAGGTGGCCGCGCGGGCGGACGGGCGGAAAGAGGGTGGAGACATGGAAGTCGAGATCGTCCTGGGTGGGCGGCCGCGGCAGACCGGTGCGGGCCCACTGACGGAAGGTGAGGCCGTCCGGTATCGCCCAGCGCGTGCTGTCGTCCCGGATGGCCATCACGGGCGCGTCCAGCACATATCCGGTCCAGGCGGTGCGGGGGTCCCGGCCGTCGGGCGGGGCCAGCGTGCGCCCGGGGTCCATCGCCGACCACAGCGCCTGCCGGGTGGAGCGGAAGCCGGTCGGGCGGCCTTCGCGCAGCGGAGAGTTGGCGAACGCGGCGGTCAGCACGGCGCCCAGTAGATGGGCCAGCCGCCAGCGCCGCCCGAGGCCCAGCGGACCGGGCTCTTCCTGTCCGGCGTCCACACAGACCTGTACGGAGGCGGTGTTGCACATCATGGAGCGCCCCGCCGGCCCGCGGCGGTTGAAGTAGGTCTCCATGGAGTCGTAGCGGGGTGTGGCGAGGATCCTGCGCGGCGGGCGCCATGGGTCGTGTCCATGGCCTGCGATGCCGAGGCCCAGCTCGGCGAGGAGCGCGCGGACGAGGACCAGATCGGCGGCGGCGGACTCCACGCACGCGGTGAGGGAGTCGGCCGGGAGGGAGCTGAGCTCCAGCTGGCCGCCGGGTTCGAAGGTGAGCGCGGAGGTGAGGCGCAGTCCGCGCAGGGCGGTGACCGCGGCTTCCAGCCGGGCCGCCTCGACGGGTCGTGCGGGGTCGTGCGGGTCGTACATGAGCCATTCGAGTTCGACGCCGATGCGTCGCGGAGGACCGGTCTTGAAACAGATCCCGTGGAGTCTGGCCTCCATCTCGGCCTCGTCGATCGCCTTACTGTCGGGCACAGTCGTCATCTCCCGTCCCGTTCCGGCTGTCGGATCGCTGCGATAGGAACCGATATGTCGCCGCCCACTCTTGTCTGTCGAGGTCCCGGGCTCAAGGGTGCCTCCAGAGTTGCACAAGAGTTCACCGCGCGCCGGGCGGGGAAGGCAGGATGGCTGAAGCCCCGGTACGAGCCGGTTCCCCTGCTCGTACCGACTGGTTAGTATGTGCGCCCCGACGCGTTTCACGCCCCTACCGACAGCTTCTGGAGGCCACCGGATGCAGGCATGGCGAGTGCACGATAATGGCGAGCCGCGTGAGGTGATGCGCCTCGACGACGTGCCGGATCCGGTGGCGGGCCCCGGGCAACTGCTGCTGCGGGTCCGGGCCGTCGACGTCAACTTCCCGGACGCCCTGCTGTGCCGCGGCCACTACCAGGTACGGCCGCCCATGCCGTTCACCCCGGGCGTCGAGGTGTGCGGCGAGGTCGTCGCCGTCGGCGAGGGGGCGCAGGGCCAGGTGGGCGCGCGCGTCCTGGCCACCCCCACGCTCCCCGCGGGCGGCTTCGCCGAGTACGTGACCGTCGACGCGGCCACCGTGCTGCCCGCGCCGGACGCCCTGGACGACGCCCAGGCCGCGGCCCTGCACATCGGCTACCAGACGGGCTGGTTCGGCCTGCACCGCCGGGCCGGGCTGCGGGCCGGCGACACGCTGCTGGTGCACGCCGCCGCGGGCGGCGTCGGCAGCGCCGCCGTGCAGCTCGGCAAGGCGGCCGGGGCACGGGTGATCGGGGTCGTCGGAGGCGAGGACAAGGTCCGGGTCGCCCGTGAACTGG
This sequence comes from Streptomyces sp. NPDC041200, assembly GCF_055591805.1. Lineage (NCBI taxonomy): Bacteria > Bacillati > Actinomycetota > Actinomycetes > Kitasatosporales > Streptomycetaceae > Streptomyces > Streptomyces sp. NPDC041200. The sequence goes on from NZ_JBVIZF010000040.1 coordinate 46,383, forward strand.
GCTGCGACGTGGTGCTCGACCGGCGCGGCGACGACATCGTGGCCGCCGTCAAGGAGGCCACCGGCGGACGCGGCGCCGACGTCGTCTACGACCCGGTCGGCGGCGACGCCTTCGCCCAGTCCGTCAAGTGCATCGCGTTCGAGGGCCGGATCGTGGTGGTCGGCTTCGCCAGCGGCGTCGTACCGCAGGCCGCCCTCAACCACGCCCTGGTCAAGAACTACGCCATCCTCGGCCTCCACTGGGGCCTCTACAACACCTACGACCCGGCCGCGATCCGCGCCTGCCACGACGAGCTGACCAAGCTCGCCGCCCAGGGCACCGTCAAACCGCTGGTCAGCGAGCGGGTGCCGCTGGAGGGGGCCGCCGACGCCGTCCAGCGCGTCGCCGACGGCGTGACCACCGGCCGCGTCGTGGTCGTACCCGGACAGCCCGCGGGAGGCGCCCGATGAGCACCCCCGAGAACACCTCCCTGGATTCCCCGGCCTCCACCCCCGTGGACACCGACGGGCTGCGGCGCCGCACCCGCGCCCTCCTCGACGCCCACCCACCGGCCACCACCGACCCGCTGGAGTTCCTGCGCGCCCGCTTCGACGCCGGGCTCGCCTGGGTGCACTACCCGGTGGGGCTGGGCGGCCTCGACGCACCCCGCTCGCTCCAGGCCGTCGTGGACGCCGAACTCGACGCCGCCGGAGCGCCCGACAACGACCCCCGTCGCATCGGCATCGGCCTCGGCATGGCCGCGCCCACCATCCTCGGCTTCGGCACCGACGAGCAGCGGCAGCGGCTGCTGCGCCCGCTGTGGACCGGCGAGGAGGTGTGGTGCCAGCTGTTCAGCGAGCCCGGCGCCGGTTCCGACCTCGCCGCACTCGCTACCCGGGCGGTGCGCGACGGCGACGACTGGGTGGTCGACGGCCAGAAGGTCTGGACGTCCAGCGCCCACCTCGCCCGCTGGGCCATCCTCATCGCCCGCACCGACCCCGACCTGCCCAAGCACCGCGGCATCAGCTACTTCGTCTGCGACATGACCGACCCCGGGGTCGAGGTCCGGCCGCTGCGCCAGATCACCGGCGAGGCCGAGTTCAACGAGGTCTTCCTGACCGGTGTGCGCATCCCCGACAGCGCCCGCCTCGGCGAGATCGGCGAGGGCTGGCGGGTCGCCCAGACCACCCTGATGAACGAGCGCGTCGCCATCGGCGGCGGCCGCGTCCCCCGCGAGGGCGGCATGATCGGCCTGGTCTCCGGGACCTGGCGCGACCGCCCCGAACTGCGGACCCACGATCTGCACCAGCGGCTGCTGCGGCTGTGGGTGGACGCCGAGGCCGCCCGGCTCGCGGGCGAGCGGCTGGGCCAGCAGCTGGCGGTCGGACAGCCCGGCCCCGAGGGCTCGGCCATGAAGCTCGCCTTCGCCCGGCTCAACCAGGAGATCAGCGCGCTGGAGGTCGAACTGCTGGGAGAGGAGGGCCTGCTCTACGACGACTGGACGCTGCGCCGCCCCGAACACGTCGACTTCACCGGACGCGAGGCGGGCTACCGCTATCTGCGCGCCAAGGGCAACTCCATCGAGGGCGGCACCTCCGAGGTCCTGCTCAACATCATCGCCGAACGCGTCCTGGGCCTGCCGCCCGAGCCGCGGACCGACAAGGACGTCCCGTGGAAGGATCTGCCCCGATGAGCACCCCGGACCTGCTCTACACCGAGGCCGAGGACGATCTGCGCGCGGCCGTGCGGTCGCTGCTCACCGACCGCTGCCCGCCCGGCGCCGTGGTCTCCGAGGCCGAGAACGGCCGGGCGTACGACCCGGGGCTGTGGCGCTCCCTGGGCGGCGAGATGGGCACGGCGGGGCTCCTCGTGCCCGAGAAGCTCGGCGGCCAGGGCGCCACCGCTCGCGAGGCGGCCGTCGTGATGGAGGAGCTGGGCCGGGCCGTCGCCCCCGTGCCGTACCTCACCAGCGCCGTCCTCGCGGTCAGCGCCGTGCTGGGCTGCGACACCGGTGAGGACGGGGTGGCGCGGCTGCTCGGCGCCCTCGCCGACGGCCGTACGGTCGGTGCGCTGGCGGTTCCTGCGGCCACCACGCCCGGAGCCACCACGCCCAGTGGCTCCGTCCCGGCCGTGACCGTACGGGTGGATGGCGACGGGACGCTCAGCGGCCGGATCGGCCATGTCGCGGGCGCGGCGGGCGCCGATGTGCTGCTTGTCCCCGCCGAGGGGCCGGACGGATACGGCCTGTACGCCGTCGAGACCACGGAAGCCAGCGTCTCCGTGGAGCCCCTGACCTCGCTCGACCTGACCCGGCCCATCGCGGCGGTGACCCTCACCGGTGCCCCCGCGCGCCGACTGGCCGGGTCCGGCCGCGCGGAGGCCGCCGTCGTACGGGCGCTGCTGACCGGCGCCGGACTGCTCGCGTCCGAGCAGCTGGGCGTGGCCGAGTGGTGTCTGACCGAGACCGTCCGCCACACCAAGGAGCGCCATCAGTTCGGCCGCCCGGTCGGGTCGTTCCAGGCCCTCAAGCACCGGATGGCGGCGCTCTACCTGGAGCTGGTCTCGGCCCGCGCCACCGCCCGGCACGCCGCCGACGCGCTGGCCGCCGACAGCCCGGACATCCCGGTCGCGGTGGCCGTGGCGCAGGCGTACTGCGGGCAGGTGGCGGTGCACGCGGCTGAGGAGTGCGTGCAGCTGCACGGCGGCATCGGCATGACCTGGGAGCACCCGGCGCACCTCTACCTCAAGCGGGCCAAGAGCGCCGAGACCCTGCTCGGCACCCCGGGCCGCCACCGCGAGGCGCTCGCCGCCCTGGTGGACCTCCCCGCGCCCACGGTCTGACGAGCGATCCGTCGGCGCCCGGCGAATCCGCCCCGCTGAGGGCCGCGTTCACCGGGCGCCACGGTCCCCCGGAGGTCGAACGGGAGATCGGCACTCGTGTGGAGTACCCGCTTCGAGGGGATTCAGGATGATTCTGGGCCACACTGACGGCCGGATCCCGATCCCCTGAAGCGGCCCAGGAGGCTCCCCATGGCCATTTCGATCTCCGTGGTCCTGCTCCTGCTGATCCTGGCGGTGGTCTTCCTGCGCAGCGGCGGGCTGCGCGTCTCACATGCTCTGGTCTGCGTCACGCTGGGCTTCTACCTGGCGAGCAGCAGCATCGCGCCGACCATCTCCGAGGGCCTGTCCGCGACCGCGGACGTCGTCAGCAGCGTCCGCCCCTGACCGGCGCCCGCCGGCCGCGTTTCGCCGTGACCCCGGCGACCGCTCAGCGGCCGATCTCGACGTCCTCCAGCACGCCCAGGGCGTCGGGCACCAGAACCGCCGCCGAGAAGTAGGCGCTCACCAGATACGACGTCACGGCCTGTTCGTTGATGCCCATGAACCGGACGTTGAGGCTGGGCTCGTACTCGTCGGGGATGCCGGTCTGGTGCAGACCGATCACGCCCTGGCTCTCCTCGCCGGTGCGCATCGCGAGGATCGAGCTGGTGCCGGACTCGCTCACCGGGATCTTGTTGCAGGGCAGCAGCGGGACCCCGCGCCAGGCGCGCACCGCGATTCCCGCCACCTCGGCGCCCTGCGGATACAGCCCCCGGCTGCTGCACTCGCGGCCGAAGGCGGCGATGGTGCGCGGATGCGCCAGCAGATACTGCGTCTTGCGGCGCCGGGCCAGCAGCTCGTCCAGATCGTCCGGGGTGGGCGGGCCGCTGCGGGTGTGGATGCGCTGGGAGAGGGCGGCGTTGTGCAGCAGACCGAACTCACGGTTGTTGACGAGTTCGTGCTCCTGGCGTTCGCGCAGCGCCTGGATGGTCAGCTTGAGCTGTTCCTCGACCTGGTTCATCGGTTCGTTGTAGAGGTCGGCGACGCGGGTGTGGACGCGCAGGATCGTCTGGGCGACGCTCAGCTCGTACTCGCGCGGCTTCAGCTCGTACTCCGCGAACGTGCCCGCCAGCGTCGGCTCCCCCGTATGGCCGGAGGCGACCGCGATATCGGCCTCGCCCCGCCGGTTCTGCGCGGGCTCGGTCCGCCCGGACGCCTCCCGCAGATGGACGCGCAGCGCCTCGGACCGGTCGGCGGTCTCCTGGAAGAGGCGGCGGGGGAGGGTGAGCACCGTGGTCCGGGTGACGGCCCGCGCGGTGAACTCCCAGGTGCCCTCCGGCCCGGTGAGCACCGAGTCGCCGAAGTACTCCCCGTCGGCCAGCAGCCCCAGTGCCGTGCCCTCGTCGTACGCCCCGGGCGCGATCTGCCGGACCTTGCCGTGGGCGATGAGGTATACCTGATCGGCGGGGCGGCCCGCCTCGACCAGCACATCACCGGGTGCGTACTCCCGCTGCACACAGCCGTCGGCCAGCGCCTCCAGCACCGCGGTGTCGCCGAAGCCGCGCAGCGTCGGCAGCTCACCCAGCTCCGGCGGAATCACCCGCACCTCGGATCCGGTGCTGACGAACTCGATCCGTCCGTCCCCGACCGTGTAGCTGAGCCGCCGGTTCACCCGGTACGTACCGGCCGAGACCTGGACCCAGGGCAGCACGCGCAGCAGCCACCGGGAGGAGATGGCCTGCATCTGCGGGACGGACTTGGTCGTGGTCGCCAGATTCCGGGCGGCGGCCGTTCCCAGGCTCAGCGGCTGCTCACCGGACTCCACGGAGGTGGACATCTGTGTTCATCACCCATTTCTGTAGGGGGGTGTTACGGGCGTTACGGGAAGGCGATACGAGCGGCCGGGGGGTGCGGCCGCCGCGCCGTCAGAGTCCGATTTCCACGTTCTCCAGGATTCCGAGCGCGTCCGGGACGAGGACGGCCGCGGAATAGTAGGCGCTCACGAGGTACGAGATGATCGCCTGGTCGTTGATTCCCATGAAGCGGACGGAAAGGCTCGGCTGGTATTCATCCGGAATTCCGGTCCGGTGGAGGCCGATGACGCCCTGGTTCTCCTCGCCGGTGCGCAGCGCCAGGATCGAGCTGACCCCGTTGCGGGTCACCGGAATCTTGTTGCACGGGAGGATGGGCACCCCGCGCCAGGCCGGAACCGCGTGCCCGTTCAGCTCCGCGTGCTGTGGGACGATCCCCCGGCTGTTCAGCTCCCGGCCGATGGCCGCGATGGCCCGCGGGTGGGCCAGGATCAGCCCGGGGTCCTTCCAGACGGTGGCCAGCAGCGCGTCGAGGTCGTCGGGGGTGGGCGGGCCGCCGCGGGTGTGGATGCGCTGGGAGAGGTCGGCGTTGTGCAGCAGGCCGATGTCGGGGTTGTTGACCAGTTCGTGCTCCTGGCGCTCGCGCAGCGCCTCGATGGTCAGCCGGAGCTGCTGCTCGACCTGGTTCATCGGTTCGTTGTAGAGGTCGGCGACGCGGGTGTGGACGCGCAGGATCGTCTGGGCGACGCTCAGCTCGTACTCGCGCGGCT
>NZ_JBVIZF010000040.1:51862-55770 GCF_055591805.1 Streptomyces sp. NPDC041200
TCAGCTCGTACTCCGCGAACGTGCCCGCCAGCGTCGGTTCGCCCGCGTGTCCCGAGGACAGCTCGATGGACGCCTCACCGTGCTCGTTCTGCGCGGCCACCGGCGCCGAGCGCACCGCCTCCACATGCGCCCGCAGCTCCCGGGACCGGTCCAGCTGCTCCTCGAACTCCTGCCGGGACAGGGTCAGCGCCGTGCAGGAGGTGACCGCCTTGGCCGTGATGCCCCAGGTGCCGGGCTCGGTGGCGGCCAGCTCCCGCGCGCCGAAGTGGTCACCGCCGGCGGCCGAGCCGACCACCGAGGGCTCGTCGAACGCTCCCTCGGCCAGCTTGTCGACCTTGCCATGGGCGAGCAGGACCAGCTCGTCGGCCGGGTGCCCGGCCTCCACCAGCAGCTCCCCGGGGGCGAACTCGCGCTGGGTGAATCGGTCCGCCAGCGCCTCGAGCACCGCGGCGTCATCGAAGGCGCGCAGCAGCGGCAGTTCGCGCAGCTCGACGGGGATGACCCGGACCGTCGACCCGGTGGTGGTGAACTCCACCCGCCCGTCCCCGAGCGTGTGCGACGCCCGGCGGTTCACCCGGTACGAACCACCCGGAACCTGCACCCACGGCAGCATGCGCAGCAGCCACCGTGAGGTGATGCCCTGCATCTGCGGCACGGACTTTGTCGTCGTCGCCAGGTTCCGTGCCGCCTCCGTGCCCAGGCTCGTGGGCGGCTGCGGATTGCCGATACCGGAACCTGATTCAACGGACGTCGTCATCGTGAATGCTCACCCATCCCTGTACGGACTTGAAGAGATATTCCGGCTCGAAGCAACTGCCAAGCTATCAGCGGACTTTGGGCGGTGCATTCACTCAAAAGAGTGTGCCGCCAAGGGTTTGCGGAATTAGTGCCGGGTGAATACTCCGGTCCCATTCGGGACCGGTCGCCGGGCACCGCAGGGCGCCGCCCAGTCAGCGTGCCCCGTGAGGTCGCCGCGGTGCCCGGCAGCGCCAGTCGGCCGAGCCGGGCCACGTTGTCCGAGCGAGATACTCGGCGCGAGGACGGCGCTGATGCCAAAACGCGGCGCGCGGGCGTCAGCGTGCGCCGGTGCCGCCCCCGGCCGCGTCCGTGCCCACCAGCGCGGCCCACCCCAGGGCCACCGCCACCACTCGCACCCGGATTCCCTGTCCACGTCGTCCCGTCATGGCTCCGTGCCGCCTTTCCGTCAGCCGATCCCGTCGGCAACGGACTTCGCCACCCGCCGCCGGGACCGCGGGAACGGCGTGGAAATGGCCGGGGACCACCTGCGGAACTCTTCGCACACCCCTGCCCACGGGGACCGCGGCCCCCGATACTCACTGCGTCCGACGCGTACATCCGGCACACGCCGGGACGAGAGCCGGGAGGCCCCCATGGTCCGCCGTACACGCCGCGCCTTTGTCGTCACCCTCGGAGCCGCACTCGCGGGCGGCACCGCCGCCCCGGCGTTCGCGGACTCGGCCGGTCCCCGGCCCAAGCCGCCGCTGGCCAGAGCCCACGCGCACAACGACTATGAGCACCCGCGCCCGCTCTTCGATGCCCTGTCCCACGGTTTCGGCAGCGTCGAGGCCGACATCTGGCTGGTGGACGGCCAGTTGCTGGTCGCCCACGACGCGACCGACCTCGACCCCACCCGCACCCTGGAATCCCTGTACCTCGACCCGCTGTTCCAGCGCGTCACCGCGAACCGCGGCCGGGTCTACCGCGGCTACGACCTCTCGCTGCAACTCCTGATCGACCTCAAGACCCCCGGCGAGGCCACCTACCTCGAACTCGCCAAGCGGCTGCGCCGCTACAGCCGCATGTTCAGCACCGCCTACGGCGGCGTCGACGGCGGGGTGCGGCGCGGCGCGGTGACCGCCGTCATATCGGGCGACCGCGGAGCACGCGGCCCCATGGAGGCCGAGAAGGTGCGCCACGCCTTCTACGACGGACGGCTGGAGGACATGGGCACCGGCGTGCCCGCCTCCTTCATCCCGCTCATCAGTGCCGACTGGACGAAAACCTTCACCTGGCAGGGCATCGGCGCGATGCCGCGGGAAGAGCGGGAGAAGCTGTACCAGATCACCGTCGCCGCCCGCGCGGCCCGGCAGAAGGTGCGGTTCTGGGCCACGCCCGACCTGGCGGGCGCGGCGCGCGACGCCGTGTGGCGCGAGCTGCTGGCCGCGCACGTCGACTACCTCAACACCGATGACCTGGCGGGTCTGGAGGACTTCCTGCGCCGCGCTCGCTGACGCGGTCGGTGGCTGACGCGGTCACTCCCTGACACGGCACGGGGATCCTGGCGGGCGGGCCCGGTCGACCCGCGGAATATCGGTTCGCGGGACGCCGGCCCGCTCCGTCATGCTGGCCGTCATGCTCATCAGGACCGCCACCCCCGAGGACTGGCCCGCGATCTGGCCCTTCCTGCACCGCATCGTCGCCGCGGGCGAGACGTACACCTATCCGCGCGACCTGGACGAGGAACGGGCCCGCGACCTCTGGATGCTGACGCCCCCGGGCCGGACCGTCGTCGCCACCGACGCCGACAACCGGGTGCTCGGCTCGGCCAAGATGAACCCCAACCAGATGGGGCCCGGCGCGCACGTGGCGGGCGCCAGCTTCATGGTGGCGCCCGAGAGCGCCGGGCGGGGCGTCGGCCGCGCACTCGGCGAACACGTCCTGGAGTGGGCGCGCGCCGAGGGCTACCAGGCGATGCAGTTCAACGCCGTGGTGGAGGCCAACACCCGGGCGGTCGCGCTGTGGCGCTCACTCGGATTCGAGGTGGTGGGCACCGTACCCAAGGCGTTCCACCATCCGGCGGAGGGCTACGTCGGGCTGCACGTCATGCACCGTTTCCTGTGACCGCGGACGCCTCCCTGAGTCCCGCCGGATCGTCGAGGACGGTCTGCACCACGGAGTGCGCCGCGCCGAGCAGCGGACCGTCCGAGCCCAGCCGCGAGACCGTCACCGCGCCCTGACCGGAGCGCGCCGGGTCCGCGAGCCGCAGCGCCAACTCCCGCTCCAGGGCGGGCAGCAGCCAGGGGGCGAGCGGGGTGAGCGCGCCCCCGAGCACCACCGTGCGCGGGTCGAGGAGGTTCACGGCACCGGCCAGCGCGATACCGAGCGCCGCGCCCGCGTCGCGCAGCGCGCGCCGCACCCGCCGGTCGCCGTCCGCCGCCCGCTCGGCCAGCAGGGCGATCCGGCCGCCGGGTCCGGGGTGCTGGGCCGCGGCCTGCCCGGGGGACAGTCCGCTGGCCCGCAGTACCGCCTCCTCGCCCGCGTACTGCTCCAGACAGCCGCGCCCGCCGCACGCGCACGCGGGCCCCTCGGGCCATACCGGCACATGGCCCAGCTCACCCGCGAAGCCGTGCGTGCCGCGCAGCAGCCGCCCGTCGAGCACGACCGCGGCGCCGATGCCGATTTCGGCCGAGACATGGACGAAATCGTGCGGCGCCGGGTCATGGCCGCCCCGCCACAGCTCGGCGAGCGCCCCGAGGTTGGCCTCGTTGTCGACGGTCAGCGGTAGCCCGGGCAGCGCGGCACGCAGCGCGGGACCGATGTCCACGCCCTCCCAGCCGAGGTTGGGGGCGCGCACCACCAGTGACGAATCGCGCGCCACCAGGCCCGGCACCGCCACCGCGAGCCCGGCCGGTCGCAGCCCCTCGCGCTCGGTCTCCGCCGCCACCTGCCGGACCAGCTCGGCGAGCCGGGCGACCGCCGGGCTCGCGGCGCGGTCCCGGTTCGGCGCCGCCACCTCCGTACGGGCCCGTATCCGGCCGCCCAGGTCCACCGCGCAGACGGCCAGATGGTCCACGCCTATCTCCGCGCCGATCCCGGCCGGGCCGCGCTCGTTGAGCTGTAGCGCGCTGCCGGGGCGGCCGACCGTGCCGGGTCGGGACGGGCCCAGT
>NZ_JBVIZF010000041.1:0-49018 GCF_055591805.1 Streptomyces sp. NPDC041200
CCCGCCTACGGACTGGTGCAGCTGGCCCGTAACGTCGCCGCGGCCGACGACTGGCAGCGGCGGATCCTGCCCGGGGGCGCCGCGCGGCGCCCCCGCGCGCACGTCAAACCGCTCGCGGCGGGCGGCCGGGTGGTGGGGCACGAACGCTCCGAGGTCGGCCTCCGGCTCGCGGCCGTCGCCGGGGACACGGTCGCGGTGGACATGGAGGGCTTCGGCTTCCTGGCGGGCGCGTACGTCAACCAGCACCTCGACGCGCTGGTGATCCGGGGCATCTCCGATCTGCTGGGCGACAAGGGCGAGGCACACGACGAGCACTGGCAGCCGGTGGCCTCCCGGCACGCGGCCGCCTTCGCCTTCGAACTCATCGGGCGGCTCCCCGGCGCGCGGACGGCGCCCGGCGCGCCCGGTACAGCCCGCGCGGCACCCCGCACCCCCGCCCCGCGCCCCCGCAAGCTCACCATCCGGGAACTCGGTGGCCTCGCTGAGCTGTTGCTCGAGGTCCCCGGGCTGTCCTCCCCCGCCCGCTGGCAGCAGCTGCTCGACGAGCTGCCCACCGTCGGCACCGCGGTCAGCCGCCAGTCGGCGAGCCGCGCCGAGGCCCTGGCCCTGCTGCGTACGTGCGAGGCACACCGGGCCCTGGGCGAGCTGGTGTCCGTCCTGGAGGTGCTGGCCCCCGACGACCCGGCCGCGGCCGAACTCGCCCGCCGCGTCGGGGAACTGGGCCTGGGCTGACCGGCGTCCGGGGGCGGGAAGGGTGTCGCCGGGGGCGTGCGGGGCATACAAGTTGTCCGGAGTCCGCGCGGGCGGCGCTTGCCTGTGGAAGGGTCTCCGGAGGGATCATCGGCGGCGGGGACCGGTGATGCGGTACGGGGGAGGCACGGCATGGCGGCCATGCGGGAAGGCGGCCTCAGATCGGTCAACCATCTGGTGTCGGCTCTGAAGGAGTTCCGCTGTCTGACGGATCCGGATTCCCGGGCGCTGTGTCTGGACCTGGTGGCCATGGAGATGGAGCTGGCGTCCGTCCCGGTGCGCGGCCACCGCGTCACCGACTACTTCCTGGTGGAGCTGGCCCGGGAGTGCCTGGAGAACGTACGGATGATGCGCGCGCTGCGCGCCTCGCTCGCGGTGCTGGCGCCGGGCACGGACGCCATGGAGCACCTCGATTCGGTCGTCGAGCAGATGACGGCCCGCCCGGTGCTGCCCGCACCGGCCGCGGGCGGGCTGCGGTCGCTGCTGGAGGGCCTGGAGTTCGGGCATCTGGGCCAGCTGTGCCGGGCCGCGGCGGGTCCGCTGCAGGACGTCCCGGCGGTCACCGGCGCCTGGCACGCCTTCGAGGAGCTGAGCCGGATGAACGCGCGGCCGGACGGGCTGCCGCCGGGGCTCGCCCTGGTGGAGTATCTGGCGGCGTCGGCCCAGCCGCTGCGGAAGGCCGACGCGCTGCGGGCGTGGGCCGATGAGCGGGCGCGGGAGCTGGACCTGACCTCGCAGTTGAGATCGCTGCGCCAGCAGGTGGGGCACGCCGCCCCGGCCGCGCCGGACGACGCGTACCTGGTGATCCGGCTGCTGCCGCAGGAGGAGCCGGGCCGTTACGAGCTGTCGTCCTGGCACCAGTACGACCCGAGCGGCTGGCACCCGGCCCGCGGTCCGGTCACCCAGGTCACCGCCGCCACCGCCGAACGGGCCGTCCAGGAGCTGGTGTACGCGGCGGAGGAGGAGTGGAAGGACGCCCGGTGCATCCATCTGGAGTTCCTGCTGGGCCCGGATGACCTGAATCTGCCGGTCCACCTGTGGCGCAAGGAACTGGACAGCACGCTGGCCACTCCCCTGTGCATGGACTATCCGGTGGTGGTGCGCAGCCTGGAGCGGAGCCAGACCAGACGCTGGCACCGCCCGTGGAACCAGCGCTGGCAGCTCTTCACCGGACGGCCGGAAATGGCCCGGCAGCTCGTCGTCGAGGGCCAGGATCCGGACAGTCCGCGCTCCGGCGATCCGGCCGCGCTGCTGGCCCGGCTCCAGGCGGATCCGCACGTCGTGGCGCTGATCCTGGGCTCACCGCCGGGCGGCGCCGGTGCGGGTTCCCACGAGGCGCTGGCGGCCTGGCGGGCCGGAATTCCGCTGGTGGCGTGGGATCGCCGCCCCACCCGGGATCCGGCGTTCGTCCAGCACTTGAGACAAAAACCGGACGAGGCAAGCGGGGACCTGGCACGGCTCCGCGAAGCCGTGACAAAGTTACGTCTGGACGCCCATACGATCGACTCCGCGGAGCGGGAGCATCACCCGGGGCAGCATGTGGTGCTCGTCTGGGACGACCCCACCCGCCCCGTGGAGACGCAAGGACGCATGACGGGGCCGGACGAGGGGGTGGGCAGTCGATGAGCGAGGCGGAGCCTGCACGGCGGCACAACGGACGGATCCCGGGCGGCGAACCCGGTTCCTCCTCCAGTCCCCTGCCGTCCGGCATACCGCGCCCCTGGTGGATCTACCAGGGCACCGGACGCCCGCTGCACGACGTCAGCCTGGAGGACATCCTTCCGCCCCCGCCGCCCTGGCGCACCTTCGGCGGGGTCTCGGCCAGCCCGGCGGATGGCTACGGCGGCTACGAGGGTGAGGGTGCTGACGGCGCGTTATCCGACCCGGACGAGCCGCCGACCGAGCCCCCGGCGCCGCCGGAGGACGTCCAGGACGCGGTCCGCCGCCTCGGCGCGACCCCGCTCGGTCTGCGGTCCGAGGCGGAGGAGGCGGACGTGGTGAACGCCGCGCTCATCCTGCGGCGCCCGCTGCTGGTGACCGGCCGCCCGGGCACGGGCAAGTCGACGCTGGCGTACCGCATCAGCCGGGAGCTGGGTTTGGGCCGGGTGCTGCGCTGGCCGATCACCACGCGTTCCACCCTGCGGTCGGGTCTGTACGGCTACGATGCCGTCGGCCGCGTGCACGCCGCGGCGGCCGGACAGGCGGCGGAGGATGACGGACACGAACCCGGACCGGAGGACATCGGCGACTTCCTCCAACTCGGCCCGCTGGGCACGGCGATGCTGCCGCACCGCCTCCCCCGCGTCCTGCTCATCGACGAATTCGACAAGAGCGACATCGATCTGCCCAATGACCTCCTCGACATCTTCGAGGCCGGGGAGTACTCCATCCCCGAGCTGGTGCGCATCCGCAGGCGGCGCCCGGCCGTATCGGTCCTCACCGACGACCCCGACCGCAGCACCGTCATCGCCTCGGGCCGGGTGCGCTGCCGTGCCTTCCCCGTGGTCGTCATCACCAGCAACGGGGAGCGGGAGTTCCCGCCCGCGTTCCTGCGCCGCTGTCTCCAGCTGCGGCTGCCCGACCCGGACGCCGACCGGCTCGCCGCGATCGTGGCCGCGCACCTGGGCAGATCGGACGACCCGCGCGCCCGGGAACTCATCGATGTGTTCCTGGAGCGCAGTCGGCACGAAGGCGGGCTCGCCGCCGATCAGTTGCTCAACGCGGTATATCTGGTGACGGCCCGTTCGGAGGCTCCGGGGCCCGAGTGGGAGGAGCTGCTGCGCGCCGTCTGGCACCGGCTGGACGCCGCAGGCCCGACATGACACAGGATCCAGGCGGCGGGTCCTGCGAGCACGGCCCACGGGACCTCGACTGGCAGCAGATCGCCGATGCTTTCTGGCTGACCGTCTGCAAGGCCGAGACGGACCGGGGACCCGGTCATCCGGCGCCCGGCCCGCTCCCCGCTCCCCCGCCGGGCGACACCCCGCCGCCCGCGGGCGACCGGTCCCCCGCACCGCCGCCGGAGGACGACGGCGGGCCGCGGCCCGAGCCCGTGCCCGAACCGGCCATCTCGGCGCCGCAGCCCGTGGAACTCGTCGACGCCCCGGGCGCACCGGACGAACCGTCCGGGACGGAACCGGCGCTGGTCACCGACGTCATGGTGCCCGCGCCCCGGCCGTCCGCCGCCGGACCGCTGGTCGCCGAGCGCGCGCTCTCCCGGGCGCTGCGCCCCCTCAAGCGCACCTCGCCCTCGCCGGTCGCGCTGGAGGTCGACGAGGAGGCCACCGCCGAGCGGGCCGCCCGCGAGGGGCTGTGGCTGCCGGAGTTCGCGCCCGTCCAGGAGCGCTGGATGGACGCGGTCCTGGTGCTGGACTGCGGCAGCTCGATGGTGGTGTGGCGGCGTACGGCGGCGCGGCTGGTCACCGTGCTGGAGCGGACGGGTGCCTTCCGGGACGTCCGGGTGCACCGGATGAACACCGATCTCCCGATACCCGAAGGCCATGACTCCCCGGTGGACGGCATGGCACCGCGCGGGAAGCGGACGGTGCTGGTGCTCACCGACGGGATCGGCGCGGCCTGGGGCGACGAGAGCGCGCAGCGCGCCCTGGGGCGCTGGGCCCGGCGCGCGTCGGTCGCCGTGCTCCATGTGCTGCGCCAGGGCCGCTGGCACCACACCGGGATCGCACCGGAGCGGGTCCGGGTGCGGGTCCCCGAGCCCGGCGCGCCCAACGGCGCCTGGCGGCGGGCCGACGGGGGCACCTGGCCGGGCGGCGAACCGCCGGTTCCGGTGCTGGAGCTGGACGCGCGCTGGCTGGGCAACTGGGCGCGGCTGGTGGGCCGTCCGTCCGAGCGGGGCCATGACACGCTGGCGCTGCTGCCCGGGGCGCAGGCCGAGCCCTGGGATCCGCGGCCGGAACCCAGCGCCTGGGACCGGGTCTTCCGCTTCCGCTCCACCGCTTCGCCGAGCGCCTTCCGGCTGGCGGCGCGGCTGGCGGCGGCGCCGCTGAACATTCCCGTGATGGAGTTCGTCCAGGGGATCCACCAGCCGGAGGGCAGCCCCGGTGATCTGGCCGAAATCCTGCTGGGCGGGCTGTTACGCAAGGTCGGCACCGCCGATCCGCTGGACGAGACCGGAATCGGCTACGAGTTCCACGACGGAGTGCGGGAACTACTGCTGTCCGCCGGATTACGGGACGAGTCGCTGTACACCCTGCGCAGCGTCCTGGACCGGCTCGGCCGCCGCTGGAAGCCGCTGCATCTGCTGCGCGATCTGCTCAACCATCCCTCGGGGCCGGTGCGGGACCTGCCCGACACCGACCGCCTGATGCCGTACATCCGCCTTCAGGAACAGGTCTACCAGGCGCTCTCCGGACCCTATCTCGAAGGCGCGCGCTCCTTTCGCGCCCTTGTCCTCGCGCGCCAAGCGCTCCCCCGCACGGGCGAAAGCCGTCCGGATCCCTTTGAAGACGTACCCCATTGGGGAAATGTGGTCCCTGAGGTTGCCGTGACTGACTCCATGACTCCCCGATCCCGCCCGTCGTCCCAAGCCGACGATTCACCATCCCCGCCGGCGCACGGCACGCCGGGTACGGCGGGGGAGCATCCGAGAGGAACCTTCGTGTCCGTGACCGCTGCCCGGTCCCTGCCCGCCGTGGAGGAGCGCCGCGCCGGGGAACCCCCGTCCATCTGGGGCAATGTGCCGCCCCGGAACAACAACTTCACCGGACGGCGGGCGCTTCTCGACACGCTTCACGAGCGACTGCGCAGCGAGGGTACGGCCGCCGTGCTCCCCGAAACCCTGCACGGCCTCGGCGGGGTCGGAAAGTCCCAGATCGCCCTGGAGTACGTGCACCAGCACGCCGCGGACTACGACGCGGTGTGGTGGATCCCGGCGGAGCGCCCGGAGCAGATCCGCCAGGCGCTGGTGCAGCTCGCCGACCGGCTCGGTCTGCAGGCGGGCATGGAGGCGAACACGGCGGTGCCCAGTGTGCTCGACGCGCTGCGCACCGGCCGCCCCTGCCGCAACTGGCTGCTGGTCTTCGACAACGCGGAGGAGCTGGAGACGGTCCGGCCGTTCTTCCCCGCGGGCGGGCCCGGCCGGATCCTGGTGACGTCGCGGAACTCCCAGTGGTCGCGGGCCGCCCGGACCGTCGAGGTGGACGTCTTCGAGCGCGAGGAGAGCATCCAACTGCTGCTGCGGCGGGGGCCGGAGCTGCCGGACGAGCAGGCCGACCGGATCGCCGAGACCCTGGGCGACCTGCCGCTGGCGATCGAGCAGGCGGCGGCGTGGCTGACCGAGACGGGGATGCCGGTCGAGGAGTACCTCCAGGTCTTCGAGGACGAGCGGGCCGACGTCAGCACCCGCCGCAACGAGCTGCTGGCGGCCGGGGTTCCGGTCGACTATCCCGAACCGGTCGCCGCCGCCTGGAACATGTCGCTGCGCCGCCTCGCCGAGCACCACCCGGGCGCGCTGCAACTGCTGCAGATGTGCTCCTTCTTCGCCCCCGAGCCCATCTCCCGGCGGCTCTTCTCCGGCATCCGGGGAGTCTCCCTCTCCCCCGAGCTGTCGGAAGTGCTTCAGGACCCGATCAAACTCGGTCATGCGATCCGGGAGATCAACCGCTACGCCCTGATCAAGATCAATCACCGCAGCAACACCATCGAACTGCACCGGCTGGTGCAGGCGGTGCTGATCGGCCAGATGTCCACGCAGCAGCAGGCCGACATGCGGCACAGCGCCCATGTGCTGCTGGCCTACGGCGACCCCAACGATGTCTCGCCCGGCAACTGGGGACGCTACGCGGACCTGCTGTCGCACGTGCGGGCGTCCCGCGCGATGGACTGCGACGACAAATGGGTGCGGCAGATGGTGCGGAACCTGGTCCGGTTCCTCCATGTCTGGGGCGACCACGAGGGCGCTCTCGAACTCGGCAGCCGGGTGCGCGAGAAGTGGCAGGCCTCGCTCGGCGAGGACACCCCGGAGACGCTCGCCATCTCCCGCACGCTGGGCCATGTCCTCACCCTGCTCGGCCAGTTCAAGCAGGCCCGGGACCTCAACAGCCGGACGCTCGAGCTGACGCGGGCCGGCGACGGTGATGACCACGAGAACACGCTGGTCACCATCGGGGCGGTCGCCAAAGATGCCCGCTACCAGGGTGATTACGCACGCTCCGTGGAGCTGGAGGAGGACCGCTGGCGGCGGACCGTCCGGCTGTTCGGCGACGAGGACCCGTACACCATCGCCGCCGCGAACGACTACGCCCTGGCGCTGCGCTCCGCCGGGGACTACGCACGCGCCCGCGAGGTGGACGAGAGCGCCCACAACCTCGCCGAGGTCGTCCTGGGCGAGGATTCGCTGCTGACGATCCTGCTGGAGACCAATCTCTCGATCGACGTCCGGGAGAGCGGCGACTACGTGGCCGCCCGCACCATGCTGGAGCAGACCTGCGCCCGGGTCCGCCGGCTGCTTCCGCAGAACGCGCCGATCGGCGTCTTCGCCCTGCGCAACCTCGCCGTGGCCCGCCGCAAGGCGGGCGACCACGAGGGGGCGCTGGAGGTCACCCGGGAGGTCCTGGAGCGGTACCGGCTGCGCTACAGCGAGCCCAACCTCCACATCGCGGCGACCTCGCTGAACCTGTCCATGGACCTGCGCCAGACCGCCGACCTCGACGGCGCCCGTGAGCTGGGCCGCACGTGCCTGGACACCATGCGGTCCACGCTCGGGCCACGGCACCCGGTGACGCTGAGCGCGGCCATCGACCTGGCCGTCACCCTGCGGCTGCTGGGAGAGACCGAGGCGGCGCTCGCGCTCAACAAGGAGACGCTGCCGGTGCTGGTCGAGCAGCTGGGGGCGGACCATCCGATCGCCTTGGCCTGCGCGATCAATCTGGCCAGCGACCACTACACGCTGGCGGACTACCAGGAGGCCCGGGAGCTGGACACCGCCACGCTCGCGGACTGCCGGTCACGGCTGGGCGAGGACCACCCCACCACGCTGGCCTGCGCGGTCAACCTGTCCGGGGATCTGCGCGCCCTGGGCGAGGGACGGTCGGCCGAGGAGCTGCACCACGACACGCTGGCCCGGATGCGCGCCGTCCTGAGCCCGAGTCACCCGGCCACGGTCGCGGCGGCCCGGGGCATCCGCGCCGACTGCGACGTGGAGGCGATCGCCTTCTGACTCCCCGGGCCCGGTCCTCAGAGGGCTGTCCCGACCCAGGTCGCCAGCGCGACCGGATCGGGCACCTCACCGTCGTCGTCACGCAGCGCGCGGTGGACGGCGAGGATGACCTCCGGAGCGCGGAGCAGCGCCGCCCTGGCCGCACCGTCCGGCAGGGTGAGGGCGAGCCCGGCCCAGGCCGCGACATCGTCCGGGGCCCGGGCCAGTCGGCCGCGGTAGCCGCCCAGCGCGGCCAGCCGGTCGCCCCTGGCCCAGGCGAGATCGGCTCCGTCAGGGGCGTCGTCACCGCCGCCCTGCCCGGCCCGCAGCCGCTCCGGTTCGGTGAACCGGAGCCTGGCGAGCACCGTCCGCGGCACCGTCTTCGCCCGGGCGGGCTCGACCGAGGCGGGGAGCGGCTCCCGGGGCGGCGTACCGCTCGTCCGCCAGGCCCGCGTCCAGCGGGCGAGCGGCGCGGATGCGGGCCGCAGATGGCGCATGCGGTACACGAGCCGGTGGTCGATGACCAGATCCGCCGCCAGTCGCCGGGGTACGGACGGGACCGGCTCCGCGAGCCAGGGGGCCAGCCGCTCCGCCACCTGATCGAGGAAGCTCCTCCCCAGGCGCGTCAGTTCGGCGTGGGTACGCAACGTCTCCAGCCCGTGTGAGGTCTGCTCCCGGCGGAGGGCGAACTCGAACGCGGCGGTGTCCCGGTCGGGCCCGTCCTCCGTCCGGTGCAGGCGGTCCTGCCAGAAGCCGGTCACGCCCAGGAACGCGTACACCCCCTGCAGCATTCCGCGCAGCGGCCTCGGGTCCAGCCGCCAGGGCGCGTGGTGGACCTCCTCCCGTCCCCCTTCGATCAGGGGGACCAGGTCCATCAGGGCGCTGAGCTTGATGTGCTGGGCCTCGTGCACCAGCGCGGCGGCCAGGTCCGGCTCGTCCACGGGCCCGTTCATCAGGACGCAGCCGTGTGCCTCGGGAGACGAGGCGCTGAACGGCGCGGGGTGGGCCGCGTACGGTACGGGGACCACGGAGGCGACGCAGGCGGCGATCCCCGACGGGTCCACGTTGCGCTGCTCGGCGACCAGCCGCCAGGCGCCCGCGAAACGTTCCTGCCAGCGCTTCCAGGCGTCGTCGCCGAGCCGGTCCGGCGGTCTGTGACGGAAGAAGTCGCGATAGGGGTCGAGATCGTCAAGGAACGGCGAGCAGCTGTGCCCCCGGTGGTCACCGCGCAGCCGTCTGAGCCCGTGCCACCCGGGGGTGTCCCCCGCGAAGCCGGAGGCGGGCAGCGGCACCGTGTGCGGCCCGGCCACCACGGCCGCCGTTCCCTCACCCGTCCGCACGACCTCGGCGAGGTCCGGCGCGAGGTCCGGCGCCCGGCCCGGTGCGCGGTCCGGTACGAGGGCGAAGCCCAGCGCGGGCAGCATCACCCCGCCGTCGCGCACCACGACCGCGATACGGAAGTCGATGCCCGCGAGGAGGGCGGCCGAGGCCGCCATCGCGTACAGATAGCCGGTCTCGCTCCACAGCGGCGCGTCCGCCGGTTCCTGGCCGCGCAGCTGCCGCAGACACCGGCTGAGCCACACCCCCGTCTGCGGATGCAGCAACAGCCGTTCCACGGCGGCCGGGGAGCGGCGCTCGGCGCGTATCAGCAGCCGCCATGCCTCCCCGGCGGGGGGCAGGGGGCCGGGCAGGGCGGGATGCGTGGCGGCCACCTCGACCAGGGCCCGCAACAGCAGCATCGCGCGGCTTCGCTGACCGGATCTCAGCTCGGCGACCGATGACGCGCTTCCCGAACCCGCGGCCAGCTCGGTGAAGCACAGCGCCGATAAGTGATGGCGGGAGTCGGTCAACTCCCGCAACTCTGCCCCGCATCGGAGGCGCTGGCCGCCGTCGCCGGGTTTCGGACGCCTCCGATCAGCCGCAGCGCCACCACGGCGATCCCTTCATCCCGGTCGAGGTCTTCCAGTGTCGCTCCCGAAAGGTCCAGCAGCTCCGTCTCGACCTCGGTCGCGACTCGCTCCATGACACCGCCCTCCTCCGGACGTTCCACACCGACTCACGTGAGGCATCCCTATGGTGACCTACCCCTATTGATTGCGAAAGGGTGAACACGGCCAGCGTCAGGCGCCCTTCCCGGAGTGGACCGACTCGACCTCGAACACGCCGCCGCAGACGCGGAAGGAGCGCGCCGACACCGTCATGGAGGTGAAGGAGTCCGGCGGATAGGCCCGGATGCGGGCGGGGGCGCGGCGGCACGGCTTGTCGTTCGTGCCCTCGTTGAGGGTGTGCAGCGTCGCGGAGGCGCTGGCGCCCGGCGGCAGGGAGACCGTGGAGCGCGACGCGCCGCGCCGGGTGGCGGGGTCACCGATCGCGGAACCGGCGGAGTCGAGCAGCGAGACCCCGGGGAAGCCGGTGAGCGTGCAGGTACCGGTGGACTTGTTGGTGAGCACCAGCGGCATATAGACGTTGCCCGCGCCCACGTCCTTGCGCCCGAGGGAGAGGCGCAGCTGCTCCGTGGAGCAGACGCGCCGGGCGCCGGGCCGCGAGGCGGCGCCGCTGTTCGCCGTCGTGGCCGACGCGGCGGAGCTGGCGTGCGAGGCGGACGTGGCGTGCGTGGCGGGATGCGACGGCTCGGGGCGCGATGATTCGGGCCGCGAGGATACGGAGTGCGTTACGGGCGGCGTCGTGCGCCCGGTGTGTGCTGCCGACCGCGTCACGGTCGAGGCGGCGGGCTCACCGCCGTTCGGTGCGCTGGCGGAGCCGCCCCCGGTGTCGGCGCCGCAGGCCGTCACCACGGCCATCGCGCCGATGAGCAGCGCGCATAAGTGCCATCGCCGGGACCGCCGGGGCCTCGGCGTCGTCGTGTCGTTCCGGTGCGCCATGTGCGACCTCCCGGGGTCGTATCCGCTCTCTTTCGGCTCCCCTTTCCCCGCTTGGACGCCCTTATGTCTCCGGGGACATTGATCGCATTCCCCGGCAATTCCACGGCCTGCTTCCGCCCGCGCCCCGGTGACCGGGAAGCCACCGGGGAGCCGCCGGTCACATCACCAGGTGTGCCTTGCTGTGGGTGACTTCCTCGATGTCGCCGCCCGCCTTGCCGATCAGTCGGTGGGCCAGGTTGCTCAGCGCCCTCGCCGCCGCGATCTCCTCGCCGACCCGCGGCTGTGCCGGGTCATCGGGGTTGCGGTTCGCGCGGCCCTGGGCGAGCATCTCGGTGCCGTCGTGCATCCGCAGCCGGACGACCGCCTCAGTCAGCGGACCGATCTCGCGGAATTCCATCTGGATGTCGCATCCCACGATCGTCTCCATCACGATCACCTCCTGCGTCACCTTCCAGGATGCGCCTCCCCGTGCTGTCCGGTCGACCTGGTCAGCAGTTCCATCACCTCGGCGTCGCCGGTCTGGGAGAAGTCCTCGTACCACTCGCCGACCGCGGAGAAGTCCGGGGGCGTGGACAGGCACACCACCTCGTCCGCGTCCTCACGCAGCGACGCGACCGCGTCCGGCGGCGCCACAGGGACGGCCAGGACGGACCGGGCCGCCCCCTGGGCCCGCGCGACCCGGCAGGCGGCGCGGGCCGTGGCACCGGTCGCGATCCCGTCGTCCACGATGATCGCCGTACGGCCCTCCACCGGGATCCGCGGCCGGTCGCCGCGGAACCGGCGCGCCTGGCGGGTCAGCTCGGCCTGCTCGGTCCGCTCGACCTCGGCGATCTCTTCCTCGTCCGCCTGGCTCATCCGGATGATCGCCTCGTGGACGACACGTACCCCGCCTTCGCCGATGGCGCCGAAGCCCAGCTCGCGGTGGAAGGGGACGCCGAGCTTACGGACGATGATCACGTCCAGCGGCGCGTGCAGCGCCCGGGCCACCTCGAAGGCCACGGGCACCCCGCCCCGCGGCAGCCCCAGCACCACGGGGTCCTCCTCGGCCAGCGGCCCCAGCCGCTGGGCGAGACGCCGTCCGGCGTCCACCCGGTCAGTGAAGATCATCGCTCACCCCCGGCACACATTCCTCCTCCTTCGAATCAAGCCGACATTTCTCCGGGCCGCAAACCGACGGCACACCGGCCGCACATCGGCGGCGGCTCCGGCACCCTGGAGGCATGGAGCACACCACAAACCGGGACGATTCCGGTTACCCCGTCTACGTCGAATCATTCGACTCCGACAGCCGCTACCGGCGGGTGCGGCTTCGGGGGGTGGGGTGTGAACCCCTCGAAAGGGAGGAGTTCGCGCCGCGCGTCCGGCAGGTCTTCCCCGGCATCGACCTCGACGACCCGGACCAGGTCCACTGGGCCGACCGGCCCGGACAGTGGCCGACGTGGCATCCGGGCGAGGCGTGAGCGCGCATGGGCGTCCTGGTCGGCACATCGGGGTGGCAGTACAAGGACTGGCGCGGCGTCCTCTACCCCGCCGACTGCCCGCAGCGGCTGTGGCTGGAGGAGTATGCCAGGGGCTTCACCACGGTCGAGAGCAATAACGCGTTCTACCGGCTCCCCGAGCACGATCAGTTCGCGGTCTGGCGGGACCGTACGCCCGGCGGATTCGTGATGGCGCTCAAGGCCAGCCGCTATCTCACCCACATCAAGCGGCTGCGCGACCCGAAGGAACCAGTGGCGCGGCTGATGTCCCACGCGGAAGGACTCGGCGACCGGCTGGGCCCGGTCCTGCTCCAGCTCCCGCCGACCCTGCGGGCCGACCCCGGGCTGCTGGACACCTGTCTGTCCTGCTTCCCGGCCGGTACCCGGGTGGCGGTCGAGCCGCGCCATGACTCGTGGTGGACCGGGGAGATCCGCACCCTGCTGGAGGACCACGGCGCCGCGCTGTGCTGGGCGGACGTGGGCTCGCGCCCGGCCGCCCCGCTGTGGCGGACCGCCGGGTGGGGGTACGTACGCTTCCACGGCGGCCGGGCCGAGCCCGCACCGCGCTACGGCCGCCAGGCGCTCGCCACCTGGGCGCGCCGGGTCCATGACACCTGGCCCGGCGAGGCCGACGTCTACACGTACTTCAACAACGACACGGGCGGGGCGGCGGTCCACGATTCCGTCGCCTTCGCCCGTGCCGTGGCGCGGCTGGGCCGCGCGGTCAGCCGTACGCCCGAGCTGTGAACGCGATGGGCGGCGGGGGCGGCTACTCCTTCACCGCGCCGCCCAGCATGCCCTCGATGAACCGGCGCTGGAGCGCCACGTAGACCACCACCACCGGCAGCGCGATCAGCACCGACGCCGCCGCGAGCAGCGACGCGTCCGAGCTGTGCTGCCCCTGGAAGAAGGCGAGGCCGAGGGGGACGGTGCGATGGGCCTCGTCGCTGATCATCACCAGCGCCATCAGGAACTCGTTCCAGGTCCACATGAAGGTGATGACGACCATGGTGGAGATCGCCGGGCGGCCCATCGGGACGAGCACCCGCCACAGCGTGGTCCAGCTGTTCGCCCCGTCGATCCGGGCCGCCTCGATCACCGCCCGCGCGCTGCCCCGGAAGTACGTCCGCATCCAGAACACGCCGAACGCCAGCGACTGGGCGGTCTGCGGAAGGATCAGCGCCCAGTAGGTGTCGGTGAGTCCGGCGTACCGCAGATCGAAGTAGAGCGGGACGACCAGGGCCTCCTGGGGCAGGGTCAGCCCGATCACGAAGAGGTAGAACAGCGGGGTGGAGCCGGGGAAGCGCATCACGCCGAAGGCGTACGCGGCGAGCACGGCCAGCACGGTGGTGGCCGCGACCACGGCCGTGGTGACCAGCACCGAGTTGCCGAGGTAGGTGCCGAAGTGGCCGCGGCTCCAGGCGTCGGCGAAGTTGCCCCAGTGCGGCCCGCCGCGTGGCAGTGAGAACCCGGTGTCCAGGGAGCCCTGCGAGCCGAAGGCGGTGGAGAGGATGCCGATGACCGGGGTGAGCGAGAGGACGGCGAAGAGGGTGAGGAGGGCGTAGGTGACGGCGCGTTCCCGGCGTGTGGTCATGTCCGCCGCCCTTCCACGAGCCGGGATACCGTGACGGTCAGGGCGAAGGTCAGGACCGTGAGGGCCACGCCGACGGCGGCGGCCGAGCCGACCTGGTTGGTCTCGAAGGCCCGGTGGTACACCTCGTAGGCGGGTACGGAGGTGGCGTTCCCGGGGCCGCCGCTGGTGGTGACGTAGATCAGGTCGAAGTTGCGCAGGCCCGCGACGATGGTCAGGGTCAGCGCCACCGCGATGTGCGGCCTCAAGGCCGGGAGGGTGACGGCGAAGAACTCGCGGACCGGCCCGGCGCCATCCATCCGCGCCGCCTCGTACAGCTCGCGCGGGATGCGCTGGACCCCGGCGAGGAAGAGGACCATGCACAGCCCGGTGCCCACCCAGGTGCCGACGATCCCGACGGCGGGCAGCGCCCAGGTGTAGTCGCCGAGCCAGGGGCGGGCGAGGGAGCCGAGACCGACCGCGCGCAGGGTGTCGTTGAGCAGTCCGTCGGGGGCCAGGATGGACCGCCAGGCCACGGCGACCACGATGAGCGCCAGCACCTGCGGCAGGAACAGGACGGTGCGGAAGAAGGTCATGCCGTGGATGCGGACCCGGGACATCGCGGCCGCCAGCAGCAGCCCGATGGCCACCGGCAGCGCCGAGTAGAACACGAGCAGCAGCAGGGCGTGGGCGAACGGGGCGCGCAGCGCGGGATCGCCGAACAGGTCGCGGTAGTTGTCGAATCCGGCCGGGGTGGCGGCGGTCAGCCCGTCCCAGTGGACGAACGACAGCCACACCGACTGCCCGAAGGGGTAGAGCAGGAACACCCCGTACACGAGCAGCGCGGGCAGGATGTAGAGATAGCCGACGGCGCGCGGCTCACCGGGCGCCCGGCGGCGGTGTCCCCCGGTCAGGGCGGTGGGCTTCATCGCGACTCCGCCGCGTGGCGCTGCCGCTGTGTGCGCAGGAAGGCGCCGTAGTCCCGCTGCAGGGTGGCGGCCAGTTGATCGGGGGAGGTCTTGCCGCTGACGACGCCCTGGAGGGCGGCCGAGAGGGTGTCGTAGAAGGTGGGGGTGGCGTAGTCGAGGTACGGGACGAGCCCGTCGGCGGCGCTGAGCCGCTTCCAGCCGTCGATCATCTGACCGTCCACGGTGTCCGGGGCGGCCCTGTCCGCGGCCGGACCGGGGACGGCGGGCAGCACTCCGTGCCGGGTCATGACGTCGGAGGCGTGGGCGCTGGTGAGGAAGTCGAGGTAGGCGGCGGCCACTTCGGGGTGGCGGGAGCGGGAGGTGATGGACCAGGCGAGGCCCTGGCCACCGGTGGTGACGGGGGCGCCGCCGGGTTTCGCGGGCGGTGGCGGCATGAGGCCGAGCTTGTCGCCCATCGTCTTCTTGAGGTCGGCCAGCAGCCAGTTTCCGGTCATCAGGTACGCGCCGTCGCCCGAGGCGAACTTCTTGGCCGCGTCGTCGTATCCGAGGCCGCCCGCGCCCTTCGGCAGATAGCCGCGCTTCATCCAGTCGCGCAGGGTCGCGGCCGCGTCTTTGGTGGCCGCGGTGCCGAAACCGGGACCGCGGCCGAGCACCGTGTCGCGGGCCGCGGTGGCGGCGTACTGGTCCTGGAGCACCCCGAAGGTGTGGATCGCGGGGTACTTGTCGAGGTTGCCGAACTGGACGGGCAGTTCGCCCCGCTCCTTGAGACGGGCGAGCCCGGCGGTGAACTCGCCCCAGGTCTCCGGGGGCTTCAGGCCCGCCTTCCGCAGCACGTCCTTGTTGTAGTAGAGGCCGACGAACTCACCGGTCTGGGAAATGCCGTAGAGCCGTCCGCGACCGAAGTCGGTGCCGTCGACGGAGACCCGGTTGAGGTTCAGGAGGGTGTTCGGGTAGCGGGTGTTCCAGTCGTAGATCCCGGCGTAGTTGTCCAGCGGGGTGAGCAGCCCGGCGCGGACGAAGGAGACCATGTCCGGGTAGCCCTGGTTGGCCTGGATGACGTCGGGCGGGTTGTTGCCGGAGACGGCGAGCTTGAGGGTGGTCTTCAGATCGGTGAAGCTCCGCGCCACCCGCTTGATCCGCACATTGGGGTACTTCTTCTCGAACTCCCGGTTCAGCTGGGCGATTTCGCCGTTCGTACCGCCGCGGATCTCCTGGTCCCACACGGTCAGCGTGGTCTTTCCGGCCTTGGCCGGATCGGGGACGGCGGTGGCCGCGCCGGTCCCGGGTCCGACGGCCCCCGAGCCGTCGGTGCCGGGCACACAGCCCGCGGCGAGCAGGGTGGCGCCGAGGGCGAGGGCGGCCGGTAAGGCCCGGCGGGGACATCCCATGCGGTTCTCCCTTTCTGCGGGCGACGTGCGGGCGTCGAGGCCGGACGTCGGGGCTGCGACGTGCGGGAGTCAGGCCCCTTCTGCGACGGTCAGGCCCCTCGGGCGTCGGCCGCCCGGAAGCCGATGGTGGGCAGCGCCCGCAGCCGTGGCCAGTCGCCCACCCCGGGCGGGATCAGGCGGTCCAGGAAGCGGTAGCGCGCCACCAGCTCGCGGTCCGCCGAGCGGGCCGTACGGTCCCACCACGCGGCCACCTCGGCCCAGCCGGGCGCGGCGAGCGAGCCGCCGAAGTGCTGGACGGAGAGGGCGGCGGTGAGGTTGGCGAAGGCGAGCCGGTCGGCGAGCGGCCAGCCCGCGAGTGTTCCGGTCATGAAACCGGCGACGAACACATCGCCCGCCCCGGTCGGGTCGAGCGCTTCCACGGCGAGGCCCGGCACCTCGGCGCTCTCCCCGGTGAGGGAGTCGATGCCGATGGCGCCCTCGGCGCCCCGGGTGACCACCGCGATCGGCACCCGCTCGGCCAGCGCGCGCACGGCCCGCTCGGGCGTGTCGGTGCGGGTGTAGCGCTGGGCCTCGGTGGCGTTGGGCAGGAAGGCGTGGGTGTACGGCAGGTCGGGCAGGGTGGCGAGGTCCCAGCGGCCGGACTCGTCCCAGCCGACATCGGCGAAGATCTTGGCGCCCTGGTCGTGCGCCTGACGCACCCAGTCCTCCTGGCGGCCCGGTTCGTAGGCGGTCACACAGGCCCGGGAGCGGGGCGGCGCGGGCCTGGTGGCGGGCGGCGGGGCGGGGTGCTCGTGGGTGACCATGGTGCGTTCGCCCTCGTACGCCATGGACACGGTGACCGGTGAGTGCCAGCCGGGGACGCGCCGGGAGTGGGTGAGGTCGACGCCCTCGGCGTGCGCCAGGCTCTCCCAGCAGTAGTCCCCGTAGACATCGGCGCCGAAGGCCGCGGCGAGGGTGGTGTGCAGGCCGAGCCGGGCGAGGGCGGTGGCCATGTTGGCGATGCCACCCGGGCTGGAGCCCATGCCGCGGGCCCAGGTCTCGGTGCCGCGCACCGGGGCGTGGTCGAGACCGGTGAAGATGATGTCCAGGAAGACGGTGCCGGTGAGGTAGACGTCGTGGTCGGGATCGGCGGCGGTGCGCAGCGCGGCGAGCGGATCGATCGGCTGTATCGGACCGGGGGCTGCGGACGTGGGGCTCACCGGCGCGCCCTTCCTTGTTCGTCGTGACGTCGGATGAGCGACACCCTGCACCTCAGAGGGGCTTTATGCAAGAGGTCGGTCATACTCGCGCAGAGTCGCTCAGGTGGAGTACGTTGCCCCCATGCTGCGAGAGACCCGCCACGAGAAGCTGCTGAGCATCCTCGGCGAGCAGGGCGTGCTGCCGATCGGGGAGATCGCCAAGCGTCTGGAGATCAGCGAGGCGACGGCCCGCCGGGATCTCGCCGAACTGGGCCGGGCCGGCCGGCTGACCCGGGTCTACGGCGGAGCGGTGGCCGCCCCCACCCCGGACGAGGAGCGCCCGTTCGGCGAGGTGGCGGTCGACGAACCGGCGGAGAAGGCGGCGGTGGCCCGACGCGCGGCGGGGCTGGTCGCGGACGGCGATGTGCTGCTGCTGGACATCGGCACCACCACCCTCCACCTCGCCAGACTGCTGCGCGGCCGTCCGGTCACCATCGTGACCAGCAACCTGGCGGTCTACGACGAACTGCGCGACGACCCCGAGGTGACGCTGATCCTGCTCGGCGGTCAGGTGCGCGCCAACTACCGTTCCGTGGTCGGCTTCCTCACCGAGTCCAACCTGCGCCAACTGCGGGTGGGGCGGCTCTTCCTCGGTGCGAGCGGGGTGCTGTCCGACGGCAGCGTGCTGGACAGCACGCATGTGGAGGTGCCGGTCAAGCGGGCCATGCTGGCCTCGGCCCGGGAGGTGGTGCTGCTGGTCACCGCGGGCAAGTTCCCGGGCGACACCGGGCTGGCCCGGATCTGCGGCCCACGGGAGATCGACACCCTGATCACCAACGAGACCGCCGATCCGGCGACGCTCGACGCTTTCCGCGAGGCCGATGTGGAGGTAGTGACCGTATGAGGCTGACTGTGCTGGGAGGCGGCGGTTTCCGGATGCCGCTGGTGTACCGGGCCCTGCTGGAGGACACCGGGGACGACGCCGGGCGCTGCACCGAGCTGGTGCTGTACGACACCGACCGGCACCGGCTGGACGCGATCGGCGCGGTCCTGGCCGAGCAGGCGGCGGCCCTGGCCGAGCGGGCGGAGGACCGCTCCGGAGGCCTGCCCGCCGCCCCCGTGGTGCGGGCCACCACCGACCTCGACGACGCCTTGCGCGGCACCGACTTCGTGTTCTCGGCGATCCGGGTCGGCGGTCTGGAGGGCCGCGCCCGCGATGAGCGGATTCCGCTGGGCGAGGGCGTCCTCGGGCAGGAGACGGTCGGCGCGGGCGGGGTGCTGTACGGGCTGCGCACGCTGCCGGTGGCGACCCGGATCGCCGAGCGGATCGCGGCCGTGGCCCCGGACGCCTGGGTCATCAACTTCACCAACCCCGCGGGCATGGTCACCGAGGCGATGCGGCGGGTGCTGGGAGACCGGGTGATCGGCATCTGCGACTCGCCCGTCGGGCTGTGCCGCCGGGCGGCGCGGGCGCTGGGCACGGACCCGGACCGGGCGGTCTACGACTACGTGGGCCTCAACCACCTCGGCTGGCTGCGGGGCGTGGTGGTGGACGGCCGGGACCGGATGCCCGAACTGCTGGCCGACGCCGGAGCGCTGGAGTCCTTCGAGGAGGGCAAGCTGTTCGGGGCGGACTGGCTGCGGACCCTGGGCGCGCTGCCCAACGAATACCTGCACTACTACTACTTCAACCGCGAGGCGGTGGCCTCCATCCAGCAGGCCACGACCACCCGGGGCGAGTTCCTGCGCGAGCAGCAGGCCCGTTTCTACGAGAGCGCCCGCACCGCCGACGGCGGGGCGCTCGCGGCCTGGGAGCGGACCCGGCTGGAGCGCGAGACCACGTACCTGGCCGCGAGCCGGGAGGCGAGCGGCGGCTGGGAGCGCGACTCCTGCGATCTGGACGGCGGTGGGTACGACCGGATCGCGCTGGCCATCATGCGGGCCATCGCCCGCGACGAGCGCACCACGCTGATCCTCAACGTCGGCAACCGCACGGCCGTCCCCGGGCTGGACGCGGACGCGGTGGTGGAGGTGCCCTGCCTGGTGGACGCGGGCGGGGCGCGCCCCATGGCCACCGGCGCGGTGGCCCCGGACCAGCTCGGGCTGATGCTGTCGCTGAAGGCGGTCGAGCGCTCGGTGATCGAGGCGGCGGAGGCGGCCACGGCCGCCGGGCCCGCCGCCGCCCGGGGCGCGGCGCTGCGCGCCCTCGCGCTGCATCCGCTGGTCGACTCGGTCAATGTGGCCAGCCGCATCCTGGACGCCGCGGGCGTGCCCGCGACCGCGTAGCACCTGTCCGAACGGGCTTTCCCTAGACCTTGATCACGCCCGAACGGGCTCCGTTTCGGCCACGTTTTCGGAATCGGGCACGAAACGGGCCCGACCTGCGCCGATCCAGGCGTCCGCGATCCTCACCCAGCCTGGGCTCACCCGGGCTGACCTGCTGAGATAACGTTCGTGAAACGGGCACATCCGGTCATGATCCGTCTCGTGTCAAGCCTGGTCTCTCCCGTCGCGTGCTTGTAAAACTTCTCGCCAAGCCCGAAAAGAAGCAGGTGATGCGGTGTGGACGCGGAGGAACGCCGTCGGGAGATCCTCGACATGGCGCGGCGTGCCGGGGTCGTCGACGTCGGCAAGCTCGCCGCGGACCTCGGGGTGTCCAAGGAGACGGTGCGCCGCGACCTGCGGGTGCTGGAGCAGCACGGGCTGGTCCGGCGCACCCATGGCGGCGCGTACCCCGTGGAGAGCGCCGGTTTCGAGACCACCCTGGCCTTCCGCACCACCATGCACGTCCCGGAGAAGTCGCGGATCGCGACCGCGGCCGCCGAGCTGCTGGGCGACGCCGAGACGGTCTACATCGACGAGGGCTTCACCCCACAGCTGATCGCCGAGGCCCTGCCCCGGGACCGGCCGCTCACCGTGATCACCGCGTCCCTCGCGACCGCGAGCGGGCTCGCCGGTCGCGAGAACACCACCGTGCTGCTGCTGGGCGGCCGGGTCCGCGGCGGCACGATGGCCACCGTCGACCACTGGGCGACCCACATGCTCTCCGGCTTCGTCATCGACCTGGCGTTCATCGGCGCCAACGGCATCTCCCGGCAGTACGGGCTCACCACCCCCGACCCGGCGGTCAGCGAGGTCAAGGCGCAGGTGGTCCGGGTGTCGCGGCGCAAGGTGTTCTCCGGGGTGCACACCAAGTTCGGCGCCGTCAGCTTCTGCCGGTTCGCGGACGTGTCCGACTTCGAGACGATCGTGACCGACACCGGGCTGCCCGTGACCGAAGCCCACCGGTATTCGCTGCTGGGCCCGCAGATACTCCGGGTCTGACCCCGAAGTCCCCCTCTTTTCCCCTCCCTTCGTCCCCCTCCCCTTCTCTCCTCCCCTCGTCCCTCCGATTGGACCCGTCATGCCAGTCCTGACACTTCGTGCTGCCCGGATACCGGTCGTGGCCCTGACCGCGGGCGCGCTCCTCGCCGGGTGCGCCGGTATGGGCGGCGGCAGCTCCGGCGGCAACACCATCAACGTTCTGATGGTGAACAACCCGCAGATGATGGATCTTCAGAAGCTGACCGCTAAGCATTTCACCAAGGAAACGGGCATCAAGGTCAAGTTCACGGTGCTGCCGGAGAACGATGTCCGCGACAAGATCAGTCAGGACTTCTCCAATCAGGCCGGGCAGTACGACGTCGCCACCATCAGCAATTTCGAGGTGCCGTTCTACGCCGAGAACAGCTGGCTGATGCCGCTGGACGACCATGTCGCCAAGGACAAGGCATTCGACCAGAAGGACATTCTCCCGCCGATGCGGGAGTCGCTGACCGCCGGTGACGGCCAGTTGTACGCCCAGCCCTTCTACGGCGAGTCGTCGTTCCTGATGTACCGCAAGGACATTTTCGCCGAGAAGAACCTGAAGATGCCCGCGCGGCCCACCTGGAATCAGGTGGCGGATCTCGCGGCCAAGGCCGACGGCGCCCGCAAGGGCATGAACGGCATCTGTCTGCGCGGGCTGCCCGGCTGGGGCGAGCTGATGGCCCCGCTCACGACGGTCGTCAACACCTTCGGCGGCACCTGGTTCACCAAGGACTGGAAGGCCCAGCTGACCTCGCCGGAGTTCGTCAAGGCGACCAAGTTCTATGTCGACTTGGTGCGCAAGCACGGCGAGGCGGGCGCCTCCCAGTCCGGTTTCGCCGAGTGCCTCAACAACCTCACCCAGGGCAAGAGCGCCATGTGGTACGACGCCACCTCGGCCGCCGGTTCGCTGGAGGGCGCCAAGTCCCCCGTCAAGGGCAAGATCGGGTACGTCCAGGCGCCGGTGGAGAAGACCGACAGCTCGGGCTGGCTCTACACCTGGGCCTGGGGCGTCCAGAAGGCCTCACGCAACTCCGACAAGGCGTGGAAGTTCATCTCCTGGGCCTCCAGCAAGGAGTACGAGAAGCTGGTGGGCAAGACCTTCGGCTGGTCCAATGTGCCCGCGGGCAAGCGGGCCTCCACCTACGCCAATCAGGAATACCGCGACTCCGCCGGTGCCTTCTCCGAGGTCACCCGGAAGGCCATCACCAGCGCCAAGCCGCGCGATCCCGGGGTGCAGGAGCGGCCGACCATCGGCATCCAGTTCGTCGACATTCCCGAATTCGCCGATCTCGGCACCAAGGTGGCCCAGGAGATCAGCGCCGCCATCGCCGGGAAACAGTCCGTCGACGAGGCATTGAAGAAGTCGCAGAAGCTGGCCGAGAAGGTGGGCGAGGAGTACCGAGATGAGTAATCCGACAACGGCGGTCCCCGTCCGTGGCGAGCGCCCGCCGACCGTGGCCGCCTCGTCCCGTAACGCCTCCCGGCCGGCGAGGAACCGGGCGCGGGAGTGGGCCACCCGGGCACCGCTGATGCCCGCGCTGATCTTCCTGATCGTGGTCACCCAGCTGCCGTTCGTGGCGACGCTGGTGATCTCCCTCTTCGACTGGAACTCGTTCCGCCCCGACAATCGTGAATTCGCGGGGCTGGAGAACTATCAGACGGTGGCGAGCGACCCGGCGCTGCGCGAGTCGATCCTGACCACGGTGCTGCTGACCGCTACGGTGGTCATCCTCAGCGTGGTGCTGGGGCTGGCGCTGGCGCTGCTGCTGGACCGCAAGTTCCGCGGCCGGGGGCTCGTCCGTACGATGCTCATCGCGCCGTTCCTGCTGGTGCCGGTGGCCTCGGCGCTGCTGTGGAAGCATGCGCTGTACAACCCCGAGTACGGGCTGTTCAACGGTGTCCTCAACTGGCTGGGCGGGCCCCAGCCGGAATGGCTCAGTGACATGCCGCTGATGGCCGTGGAGATGTCTCTGATCTGGCAGTGGACCCCGTTCATGATGCTCATCCTGCTGGCCGGGCTGCAGAGCCGCCCGCTGGACATGATCGAGGCGGCCCGGCTGGACGGCGCGGGCGCCTGGCAGATCTTCCGCTTTCTGACCCTGCCCCATCTGCGGCGCTATCTTGAGCTGGGCACCCTGCTGGGGTCGATCTACATCGTGCAGAACTTCGACGCGGTGTTCACCCTCACCCGTGGCGGGCTCGACACCGCCAACCTCCCCTACACCATCTACGAAACCTTCTACAACGCCCACGAGTACGGGCTGGCATCGGCGGCGGGTGTGCTGGTCGTGATCGGCACGATCATCATCGCCACCTTCGCGCTGCGCGTGGTGTCGTCCCTCTTCCGTGAGGAGGCGTCCCGCGCATGACCACCCTGACCGCCCCCGCTACCATCACCGCGGTTCCCCCGGGCGCCCGCCGGGCCAAGCGGCGCGGTGCCGCGCTCGGCCTGCTGGCCTGGTTCATCGGCATCCTGTTCGTCCTGCCGGTGCTGTGGATGCTGCTCACCTCGTTCCACTCCGAGAGCGACGCCGCCACCAACCCGCCCTCGCTGGCCGCCCCGTTGACCCTCGACGGCTACAAGGCGTTCTTCGGCGTGGACGGCGGCGCCAGCCCCTGGCCCGCGCTGCTCAACTCGGTGGGAACGTCGCTCTTCTCGACCCTCTTCGTGCTGGTGCTGGCGCTTCCGGCCGCGTACGCGCTGTCGATCCGGCCGGTACGCAAGTGGACCGATGTCATGTTCTTCTTCCTGTCCACCAAGATGCTGCCGGTGGTGGCCGGGCTGCTGCCGGTGTACTTGTTCGCGAAGGACACCGGCTTCCTGGACAACGTGTGGCTGCTCGTCATCCTCTACACGTCGATGAACCTGCCGATCGCCGTGTGGATGATGCAGTCCTTCCTCGCCGACATCCCCGTGTCCATCATCGAGGCCGCCCAGATGGACGGAGCCCGGCTGACGACCATCCTGTGGCGGGTCGTCGCCCCGATCGCCGGTCCCGGCATCGCCGCCACCTCGCTGATCTGCTTCATCTTCAGCTGGAACGAAATGCTGTTCGCCCAGGTGCTCACCGGCGTGGTCGCCCAGACCGCACCGGCCTTCCTGACCGGCTTCGTCACCAGCCAGGGGCTGTTCCTGGCCCAGGTGTGCGCCGCGTCGATCGTCATCTCCCTGCCGGTGCTCGCCGCGGGGTTCGCCGCCCAGGACAAACTGGTCCAGGGCCTGTCGCTAGGAGCAGTCAAATGAGGGCCGCCGTCATCGAAGCCCCCGGCAAGGTCACCGTCGCCACGGTCGCGGATCCGGCCCCGGGGCCCCGCGAGGTCGTCGTCGACGTGGCGGCCTGCGGGCTGTGCGGAACCGATCTGCACATCCTGCAGGGGGAGTTCGCACCGACTCTGCCGATCGTGCCCGGCCATGAGTTCGCCGGAGAGGTCGTGGGGATCGGCAAGGACGTCACCGAGGTGGCGGTCGGCGACCGGGTCGCGGTCGACCCCTCCCTGCACTGCCACGAATGCCGCTACTGCCGCATCGGCCGGGGCAACCTGTGCGACAACTGGAACGCCATCGGGGTCAGCGTCCCCGGTGGCGCCGCCGAGTTCGCCGTGGCGCCGGTGGCCAACTGCGTCAAGCTCCCCGAGCACGTGGACACCGCCGACGCGGCCCTCATCGAACCGCTGTCCTGCGCGGTGCGCGGCTATGACGTCCTCAGCGGCAACCTGGGCGCCGAAGTGCTCATCTACGGTTCCGGCACGATGGGGCTGATGATGCTGGAGCTGGCCAAGCGGACCGGCGCCACCAGCGTCGACGTCCTCGACATCAACCCCGAGCGGCTGTCCACCGCCACCACCCTCGGCTGCTCCCGGGCCGCGGGCTCGGCCGAGGAACTCGACCAGCCGCGCGGCTGGGACGTGGTCATCGACGCCACCGGCAACCAGG
The DNA here is from genome assembly GCF_055591805.1 of Streptomyces sp. NPDC041200. Lineage (NCBI taxonomy): Bacteria > Bacillati > Actinomycetota > Actinomycetes > Kitasatosporales > Streptomycetaceae > Streptomyces > Streptomyces sp. NPDC041200. The sequence goes on from NZ_JBVIZF010000041.1 coordinate 24,614, forward strand.
CCGCCATCCAGGACGGGCTGGGCCGCGTCGCCAAGGCGGGCACGTTCCTGCAGTTCGGGGTCTCCGACTACGCGACCCGGGCCACCATCGAGCCGTACAAGATCTACAACCAGGAGATCACCATCACGGGCTCCATGGCGGTACTGCACAGCTACGAACGCGCCGCCGGGCTCTTCGCCTCCGGTGTCCTCGACCCGAAGATCTTCATCAGCCACCGGATGCCGCTCGCCGAGTACCCCGAGGCGCTGGAGCAGTTCCGGTCCGGCCAGGGCCGCAAGATCGTGGTCGAGCCGTAACCGTAAACGCGATGGATGGCCCAGGCCCGCACCACGGGGCCTGGGCCATCACCGTTGGTCGCGAGCGCGGGGGGCGTAGCCACTCCCCGCCACTCTTAACGTATAGCGCACCGGGGGCCTTGCGGCAAGGCCCCCGTCCCCCCGCAGAATTGCCGATCGTTCGACGTGTCTACGTAGGGGGTTTCATGATTGACGTGATCGTGGCCGGCGGCGGACCGGCCGGTTTGATGCTGGCGGGCGAGTTGCGGCTGCACGGTGTGCGGGTGCTCGTGCTGGAGAAGCTGCCGGAGCCGACCGGCCAGTCCCGCGCGCTCGGCATCCACGCGCGCAGCGTCGAGATGATGGACCAGCGCGGTCTGCTGGACCGGTTCCTGGCGCTCGGCACGCGATACGCGACCGGCGGCTTCTTCGCGGGCATCGACAAGCCGTGGCCCGAGCGGCTGGACACCGCGCATTCCTACGTCCTCGGCATCCCGCAGAGCACCACCGAACGGCTGCTGGCCGAGCACGCCACCGGGCTCGGCGCCGAGATCCGGCGCGGTCGCGAACTGGTCGGGCTGAGCCAGGACGAGCACGGGGTGACCGCCGAGCTGGCCGACGGCACCCGGCTGCGCTCGCGCTACCTCGTCGGCTGCGACGGCGGCCGCAGCACGGTGCGCAAGCTGCTCGGCGTCGGCTTCCCCGGCGAGCCCAGCAGGACCGAGACGCTGCTCGGCGAGGTGGAAGTGGCCGTGCCGCCGGAGGAACTGGCCGCCGTGGTGGCCGAAGTCCGCAAGACCCACAAGCGGTTCGGCACCATGCCCATGGGCGACGGGGTGTACCGGCTCATCGTGCCCGCCGAAGGGCTGGCCGAGGACCGCACGGCCCCACTGGCCCTCGACGAACTGAAGCAACGGGTGCACGCGCTCGCGGGCACCGACTTCGGCGCCCACTCACCGCGCTGGCTCTCCCGCTTCGGCGACGCCACCCGGCAGGCCGAGCGCTACCGCGTCGGCCGGGTGCTGCTGGCGGGCGACGCGGCACACATCCACCCGCCGACCGGCGGAATGGGCCTCAACCTCGGCATCCAGGACGCGTTCAACCTCGGCTGGAAGCTGGCCGCCGAGGTCAACGGCTGGGCGCCGGACGGACTGCTCGACAGCTACCACACCGAACGGCACCCGGTGGCCGCCGCCGTGCTGGACAACACCCGCGCGCAGACCGAACTGCTGTCCATCGAGCCGGGCGCCCAGGCAGTGCGCCGCCTGGTGGCGGAGCTGATGGACTTCGAGGACGTCAACCGCTACCTGATCGAGAAGATCAGTGCGCTCTCGGTCCGCTACGACCTCGGCGAGGGCCACGAACTGCTCGGCAGGCGGCTGCGGGACGTGACGCTGAAGCGGGGGCGCCTGTACGAGCTGATGCACGACGGCCGCGGCCTGCTCCTCGACCAGACCGGCCGCCTGTCGGTGGCAGGCTGGGCGGACCGCATCGACCACGTCGCCGACATCAGCGAGGAACTGACCGCCCCGGCCGTACTACTCCGCCCGGACGGCCACGTGGCCTGGGCAGGCGAGGACCAGACGGACCTGCTCAGCCACCTGCCCCGCTGGTTCGGCACCCCGGTCGCCTGACCCCGGCCCCCAAAGTCGGCCCGGGCGCCCCCGCCGACCGACCACGCGGCTGGCGCCCCGACCGGGGCCCGTTCGTCGCGCCGTCCCGCCCCCGGTCGGCCAACCGCACAGCTGACGTCCGACCGGGCGGGGTGCCAGTCCGCCACCGCCCGTCCCCACACCACGCTAGTCCGGCAGCCCCGCCGCCTGACCACACGACTGCGCCCCGAAACCGGCGCGGCCCGCTCGTCGCCGCCACCCCGACGCCACGCCGGTTCAGCACACCCGTCCCCTGACCGCGCGGGGCCCGCTCGGCGTCGTCATGCCTGGTGTCCCCCGCCGTCGCCCCGCGTGCGGTGGTGCCCCGGCCCTGTCGGCAGGGGCCGGGGGCCGGGGCGGGGCCCCGGTTTCGGGGAGGGGCGGGGTGGGGGAAACAGCCCCGCGCCTAGCCAGCGTTGGCGTCGCGGAAGTGGGCCGCGGCGGCCTGCTCCAGGTGGACCAAATCACTGCTGACCGTGGCGAACGTAAAGCCCTGGGCCAGCCGCTTGGCCGCCGTGGCGCCGTCCGGGCAGTGGATCCCGGCCGCGATCCCGGCCGCCTCCGCAGCCTGCGCGACCTTGGCCAGGGCCGCGTCGAACCGTTCCGCCACCGCGGAGTCCGTGGACGTCCGCCCGCCGAGGGCGATCGTGAGGTCGGAGGGGCCGATGTAGACGCCGTCCAGCCCCTCCGCCGCGCAGATCTCGGCCGTGTTGCCCAGCGCCTCCGCCGTTTCGATCATCACGATGCAGGCGACCTGCTCGTTCGCCTCGGCCGGGGTGGGGCCCACGCGCAGGCCGGAGCGCATCGGGCCGTAGCTGCGGACGCCGAGCGGAGGGTAGCGGCAGGCGCTCACCGCGGCGGCGGCCTGCTCGGCGGTGTTGACCAGCGGGACGATGACGCCGCGGGCGCCCGCGTCCAGGGCCTGGCCGATCCAGAAGCCGTCGTTGGCGGGGACGCGCACCATCCCGGCGGCGGTGCCGCGCGCGTCGATGGCGGTCATCGCACCGAGGGTGCCCTTGTAGTCGAGCAGCCCGTGCTGGGCGTCGACGCAGACGTAGTCGTACCCCAGCCCGGCCAGCCGCTCGGTGCCGACGGGGTTGTCGAGGACGACCCAGTAGCCGAGGATCCGCTGGCGTGCGCGGAGGCGGGACGCGAAGTCGGCGGGGGAAGTGTTCATGTTCTTAAGCTTCTCTCGTTTTCTCTCGTGGGGTCGATGGGGCGTACGGGAAGGGCGTTCCGAAGAGGCTCACACCACGGCGTTCACCGGGTCCTCGCCGCGCAGCACCCGCACCACGTCCGCGGCCACGGCGCTGCCCATCGCCTCGTTGGCCTGGTGGGTGAAGGCGGAGCAGTGCGGGGTGAGCACCGTGTTCGGCGCCGTGAGCAGCGGGTTCCCGGCGGGGGGCTCGGTGGCGAACACGTCGATACCGGCCGCCGCGATGTGTCCGCTGTGCAGCAGCTCGGCGAGGGCGGCCTCGTCGACGAGCCCGCCCCGGGCCGTATTGATCACGCAGCAGCCGGGTTTCATGGCTTCCAGCTGCGCACGGCCGAGCAGCGGCCCGCCGGTGGGCATCGGCAGGTGCAGGGTGATGGCGTCGGCCCCGGCGAGGAGCTGGTCGAAGGTCACGGACGGCACGCCCTGCTCGGCGAAGACTGCCTCCGGCAGATGCGGGTCGTACGCGACGATCTCCATGTCGAAGCCCCGGGCGCGCCGGGCGACGGCCTGCCCGATCCGGCCGAAGCCGACGATGCCGAGCGTACGCCCGGCCAGCTCGGGGCCGAAGAAGCGGTCCCAGCCGCCGCCGGTGACGGAGGCGTGCGCGGGCACGATCCGGCGTACGGCGGCCAGCAGCAGTGCCATGGCCATGTCGGCGACGGCGGTGGTGTTGGTGCCGGGCGCGTTGACCACGCGGACACCGTGCGCGGCGGCCGCGGTGAGGTCGATGTTGTCGGTGCCGACCCCGTGCTTGGCGATGACCTTCAGCCCGGGGGCGGCGTCCAGGACGGCCGCCGTCACGGGGTCGAGTCCGACGACGAGGGCGTCCGCGCCCGCCGCCTCGTCGATCAGCTGCGCCTCCCGCAGCGGATGGGCGGCGCGCGCGGTGCGCACCGGGACTCCGGCCTGCTCGAACACCTCCCAGGGCGCTCGGGCGTGCTGGCCGAAGCTCGGCGTGGTCACCAGGACGTCGTGTCCCATGGTCTGGCTCAACTCCCCACCCCGAGGCCGAAGACATCGAGGACCGAATAGATTCCGAGTGCGCCGATGGCCGCGCTGCTCAGCACGAGCGCGCAGTTCAGCGCGGCGTTGCGGCGGAAGCGCGGCGCCACTTCGGCGGTGCGCAGATGCCATACGGCGATGACGACCGCGACCAGGAAGATGCCGCCCGCGATGCCACCGGCCTGCACCATCAGCACCGGCTCCTGGACGAAGAGGTAGCAGGCGGCCCACAGCGGCGGCAGCACGACGGTGAGCACCCGGATGGTGCGCTGCCGGGTCGTGACGTTCTTCCAGTCGAGCAGCCCGAGCAGGCCGAGGGTGTTGGTCCACAGCCGGGGCACGCTCGCGGTGGAGGCGATGATCGTCGAGTAGAGGACGGCGATGGCTCCGGCCAGGAAGAGGTACTTGCCCCAGGGCCCGAGGGTGTCCGTGTACATCCGGGACAGCGTGCTGATCATCTCGTTGCCCTCGGGCACCAGGCCCTGCCGGTGCAGGATGGCCGCGCCGATGATGTAGAAGGACAGCGTGCACAGGGTGCAGATCAGCCAGGAGACGAGGGCGTCGGTCCGCATGACCCGGATCCAGCCCTCGGCGCGCTTGGCCCGCGCCTCGGTGCCGTCGTCCGGGCCGGTCCAGCGCGCGTAGCCCTTCTCCAGACACCAGTACGTGTACGTGGTCATCTCGTCGGCGCCGACGCCGGTGATGCCGAACATGGCGACGGCGAAGCCGAGCGTGCCCGCCGGGATGGAGAGGGTCAGTCCGGAGCCCAAGTCCCCACCGCTGTACGGGAATTCGGTCCAGGGCAGTCCGACGGCGAGGGCGACCGTGGAGAGCGTGAAGATCACGACGGTGATGAACCCGGCCTTCTCCACCAACCCGTAGCGGTTGGTGTACATCAGCGCGACGACGGAGACGACCACGATCACGGTCCACGCCGTGAGCGAGGTGTGGCCGAGCGCATCGCCGCCGCCGATCGGGGCGAGGATGCTGAACGCCGCCGCGGTGCCGCCGATCATGCCGCCGCGCTGGAGCATCTTGGCGAAGTCCATCAGGATCCACAGCACATTGATCCAGCCGACCCGGCCGACCTTGGGGCCGACCTGGCTGTATCCGGCCAGCGCGGTCTTGCCGGTGAGGATGGTCCAGCGGGCCAGTTCCATCTGCACCCACACCTTGACCAGCGCGCTCGCGATCACCAGCCACAGCAGGACGAATCCGGCCTTGGCGCCGAGCGAGGTGGTGGTGATCAGCTCACCGGAGCCGACCACCGCCGCAGAGAGGATCATGCCGGGCCCGAGGCGTTTGGCGGTGCCCTTGAGGTCGCTCGGCGGCTCCAGGACGTCGCCCGCCCGCAGTGCGTACGGATCGTCGGACGCGGGTTCGCTGTCCGCCGTTCCGACGTCGACCGGCACACTCTCGGCCTTCATGGACCCTCCCGTTACATGCGCGTTGTGAGCGGAACGCTCGCATGCATGCACGTAACGCGCAAGAGTCTGGGCAATGTCCGCGATGAAACAGCGCGGAATGCGCAGACTGATAGGGTGCTCCACCAATCACGCAGAGTCGCGGAGAGTCGCGGAGAGGATGGCAGGCGAAAATGACGTCCAACGGGGAAGGTCAGCGGCGGCTGCGCGCCGCTGACCGCCGGGAACTGATCGCCCGCACGATCCGGACCGATGGCACGGTCGTCGTCGAGGAACTGGCGCGCTCACTGGAGGTGACCCCCTCCACCATCCGGCGGGACCTCGCCCTGCTCACCGAGCAGGGCACCATCGCCCGCACCTACGGCGGCGCGATGAACGCGGGGCACACCCCCGAGCCGACGCTCGGGCAGCGCAGCGGGCTCGCGGTCGCCGAGAAGGACCGCATCGGACGGTGGGCGGCCGCGCGGATCGCGCAGGGCGACACCGTCATCCTGGACGCGGGCACCACCACCGGACGGCTCGCCCACCACCTGCGGGCCCGTACCGAACTCACCGTGATCACCAGCGGGTTGACCGCGCTGCGCGCACTGGCGGAGGTCGACGGCATCGAGCTGATCACGCTCGCCGGGACGCTGCGCCACGTCAGCCAGGGCTTCGTCGGGCCGCTCGCCGAACTCACCCTGTCCCGGCTCACCGCGGACAAGGTCTTCCTGGGCGCCGACGGGCTCGACGCGCGGCGCGGGATCTGCGAGGCCAGTCTGCAGCAGACCTCGCTGAAGGAGATGATGGCCGACCGCGGCCGGGAGGTGTACGTACTCGCCGACAGCAGCAAGCTCGGCGAGTCCCCGTTCTCCGCGTGGGCCCCGCTGGACCGGCCGTGGACGCTGGTCACCGACAGCGGCGCCACCGATGACCAGCTGGCACCGTTCCGCGCCCTCCCCGACACGGAGGTCATCACCGTGTGAGGACGGCGAACGGGTGGACCGGGAGTACGCTCCCGGCCCACCCGTTCCCGGTCAGTCCTGACCGGTCAGTCCCTACCGGTCAGTCCTTGTACGTACCCGCCGTCGCGCCGGACGCCTCGAGGAGCGCGAAGGCGTCCTCGACCTCCGCCTTCTCGGCCGCGTTGGGGTTGGCGTTGGTGCAGGACGTACCGGCGCTGGCGCCGGACATCAGGCTGGAGCAGGGCCCCGGCTTCACATCGGGCAGGCCCAGGATGTGGCCCATCTCGTGCGAAGCGATCCGCACGGTGTTGTGGCCCTCGTTCACGGCCTGCCGTCCGAAGTAGATCGTGCCGCTGCCCAGGGCGGTGACCGAGGCGCGGGGCCAGCCGTTGTCGGCGACGATGCGCAGGTTGGCCCGCTGACCGGAGGCGACCGGCTTGAGCTGAACGTTCTTCACGCTCTGATTCCAGACCGCCGCGCCCTTGGTCACGGCGTCCTTGAACTCGGCGGCTCCGCCCGCGTCATAGGTGACCACGCGCGCGGCGGTGGCAGTGGGCGCGGTGGCGGCGGACGCCGGAGCGGCCACCGCCTGACCACCTGCCAGGGCGAACACCGCCGCGACGGCGGCGGGCAGAGCGCGGACGAGCCTTCTGGATGTCACATGGGCCTCCTCGTGGGGAAAGGATCCATTTGGACGCGGGCATGACGAACCGTCATGTCTCCATCGCCACTGTGCCCACGCCCGCCTCTATCCAACCCGCTCCCCTGTCGCCACGTCACACCGGGGTCCGGCCCATCGAGGTCGGCCCATCGGGGCAGGGCATCGGTCCATCGGGGCACACGGCGGCGGTTCGCAGATCTGGCCGTCCGGGCTCTCCCGCCGCGCCGTGTCTTCTCCGTAAGCTGCTGGGCAACGTGCCCACACTCTTCGAGGACGTGATCGCCATGGCGGACGCCGCCGACACCACCCGCACCCCTGTCTCCCCCTCCGCCGTCGGGGCGGGCCGCTGGGTCCTGGACCCGGCCGGAACGACGGTCCGCGTCCGGCACAAGACGTTCTGGGGACTGACCACCGTGAACGGCGTCTTCACGGGCGTCACCGGGGAGGGCGAGGTATTAGCAGACGGCTCCGCACGGGGCACCCTGACCATCGACGCCACGTCGCTGGACACCCAGAACGCCAAGCGCGACACCCATCTGCGCAGCAAGGACTTCCTCGACGCGGACCGCCACCCCGAGATCGTCTTCGTGGTCTCGGGCGCGGTGCCCGGCGAGGGCGCCGCCGTCCGGATCGACGGTGAGATGACCATCCTGGGCAACACCCGCCCCCTGTCCTTCCCGGCGCGGCTCACCGAGGCCACCGCCGACGCGGCCACCCTCACCGCCGACGTCGAGATCAACCGCGGCGACTTCGGCATGGGCCTCAACCGGCTGGGGATGATGCCGGGCCCCGCCGCGCTGGCCGTCACCGCGCGGTTCACCCGCCGTTGACCAGGGCCCCTCGCGGGCCCCCTAGAATCGCCGAATGGCTCTTCCCGAAAACGGACCCGATGTCGTTAACGGCCCCGATGGCAGCGAAGCCCTGCGCGTGCTGCACCGCGTCTTCGGCTATGACGCGTTCCGGGGAGGCCAGCAGGAGATCATCGAGCATGTCATAGCCGGTGGTGACGCACTGGTCCTGATGCCGACCGGCGGCGGCAAGTCGCTGTGCTACCAGATCCCCGCGCTCGTCCGGAAGGGCGTCGGGGTCGTCATCTCACCGCTGATCGCGCTGATGCAGGACCAGGTCGACGCCCTGCGGAACCTCGGCGTGCGGGCCGGGTTCCTCAACTCCACCCAGGACCTGGACGAGCGGCGGCTGGTCGAGGCCGAGTTCCTCGCGGGCGAGCTGGACCTGCTGTATCTCGCTCCCGAGCGGCTGCGCGTGGAGTCCACGCTGCGGCTGCTGGACCGGGGCACGGTCTCGCTGTTCGCCATCGACGAGGCGCACTGTGTGGCCCAGTGGGGGCACGACTTCCGGCCCGACTACCTGGCCCTGTCCGAACTGCACGAGCGCTGGCCCACCGTGCCCCGGATCGCGCTGACCGCGACCGCCACCGAGGCCACCCACGGCGAGATCGCGTCCCGGCTGAAGCTCCAGGACGCCCACCACTTCGTGGCGAGCTTCGACCGCCCCAACATCCAGTACCGGATCGCCCCGAAGAACGAGCCGAAGAAGCAGTTGCTGGAGCTGTTGCGCGCCGAGCACCCGGGCGACGCCGGAATCGTCTACTGCCTCTCCCGCGCCTCGGTGGAGAAGACGGCCGAGTTCCTGGTGAGCAACGGAATCGAGGCGGTCCCGTACCACGCGGGCCTGGACGCCGCGACCCGCGCCGAGCACCAGGCGCGCTTCCTGCGGGAGGACGGTCTGGTCGTGGTGGCGACGATCGCGTTCGGCATGGGCATCGACAAGCCGGACGTGCGCTTCGTCGCTCATCTGGATCTGCCGAAGTCCGTCGAGGGCTACTACCAGGAGACGGGCCGCGCCGGGCGCGACGGGCTGCCGTCCACCGCCTGGCTGGCCTACGGGCTGCAGGACGTCATCCAGCAGCGGAAGATGATCGACACGTCCGAGGGCGACGACGCCCACCGGCGGCGGCTGGGCCAGCACCTGGAGGCGATGCTCGCGCTGTGCGAGACCGTCGAATGCCGCCGGATCCAGCTGCTCGCCTACTTCGGCCAGCAGAGCACCGCGTGCGGCAACTGCGATACGTGTCTGACGCCCCCGGAGTCCTGGGACGGCACCATCCCCGCGCAGAAGCTGCTGTCGACGGTGGTCCGGCTCAAGCGGGAGCGGAACCAGAAGTTCGGCGCCGGACAGGTGATCGACATCCTGCTCGGCAAGAAGACGGCCAAGGTCATCCAGTTCGACCATGACGCGCTCTCGGTGTTCGGCATCGGCACCGAGCTGCGCGAGGCCGAATGGCGCGGTGTGGTGCGGCAGCTGCTGGCCCAGGGGCTGATCGGCGTCGAGGGCGACTACGGCACGCTGGTGCTCACCGACGCGAGTGCCGAGGTACTGGGGCGGGAGCGCGAGGTACGGCTGCGGCGCGAGCCCGAGAAGGTTCGCGCCGGGAAGTCGGCGAAGGCGGGTGCGTCCGGGTCGTCGAAGTCCCGCAAGGCCGCGGTCGATCTCCCCGAGGAGGCGGTGCCGGTCTTCGAGGGGCTGCGCGCCTGGCGGGCGGCGACCGCGAAGGAGCAGGGTGTGCCCGCGTACGTGATCTTCCACGACGCGACGCTGCGCGAGATCGCGACCGCCGTTCCCTCGACGCTGGACGAACTGGGCGCGGTGAACGGGGTCGGCGAGAACAAGCTGCTCAAGTACGGGCAGCAGATCCTGGACACCCTCGCGTCCTGACGCCGGAAGCCGAAGCCCTGCCCCGCTGGTCGGGGCAGGGCTTTGGCATGTCGTGAGTACAAGGGTTACCGCCGAGTATTACCTCGGGTAACCTCGGGGTGACGGTGGCCGCCGGGGACTGGGGTACTCCGGCGGCCACTTACCTTCCTCCGGACCGTCCCGGGGCCCGGCTACAGCTCCTGGATCCGGATGTTGCGGAACGAGACCACATCGCCGGTGCTGTGGGTCTGCAGACCGATGTATCCGGAGGCGAACCGGCGGCCGTCGGTGCCCGGGTCGTCCGAGCGCGGCGGGGTGAAGTCCTGGCCCCCGGCGTTCTCGAACTCGTTGATCAGCACGCCGTTGCGGTAGATCGAGTAGTGCTGGCCGACCACCCGGATCTCGTAGTCGTTCCAGCTGCCCTTGGGCGTCACACCCGCGCCGCCCAGCCCGACGCGGTCGAAGCCGTAGATCGAGCCCGTCTTGTACATGTCGCCGTCGGGGCGGTCGTTGATCTGCACCTCGTGCCCGTATTTGATGGCGACCCACTCCGGGCGGGACTCCTCGGGGTGGCCGTTGACATCGGGGAAGCGGACGAAGACGCCGCTGTTGGCGTTGCCGGTCCCCGGGGCGTCGTCACGGAACTGCAGCTTCAGCGAGAAGTCGTCGTAGGTGCGCCGCGGGAACCACAGCATGCCCATGCCGTCAACCGTGGAGCTGCTGGTCATGGTGCCATCAGCGTTCAGCCCGAAGGCGCCGCCGCCCACGTGCTGCCACTTCTCGAACGACTCCTTCGTACCGTCGAAGAGGTCGCGGTAGCCCGCGCTCTGGCCGGGCTTGCCGATCCCGGACTCATCGGCGGCCGCCTTGATGGCCTCGTTCTCGCGCTGGTCGATGACACCGTCGGAGAGCAGCTTGCCGGTCACCGAGGCGACGTGCTTCAGGAAGAGGGCGTGCGAAGACCAGTCCTTCTCGTCCTCGATCAGCTCGTTGATGGTGCAGCGGCCGCGGGTCATGCGGTTGGGGACGCCGGTGTCGACCGTACCGACGATCACGGTGAGCCGCTCGTCCCACTCGGGGCACACGGGGGCGGGCACGCCCCCGCCCTGGTCCACGGTGAACGCGAGCTGCCGGGGCGCCGAGGTGTTTCCGGCCTTGTCGGTCGCGCGGTGGGCGATGGTGTGGCGGCCGACCCGGTCGACGACGACGGGGGTGGAGTACGCGAGGTAGGGGCCGCCGTCGAGGGAGTACTCGGTCTTCGCCACTCCGGACCCGGTGTCGGTGGCGGTGATGGTCACCTTGGCGCTGCCGAGGTAGTTGCCGTCCGAGTTCTTGGTGCCTTCCGCCTTCGCGGTGGTCTCGGGCGGGGTGGTGTCCGTACTCGGCGGCGCGACCACGGAGAAGGCCACCGACTTCGCCTCGGAGGTGTTCCCCGCCCGGTCGGTGGCGCGGTAGCGCACCGTGTGGGAACCGCGGGTGTTCACCGTCACCGGGGCGGTGTACTTCGTGAAGTCGCCGCCGTCCAGGGCGTATTCGATGGTGTTGACGCCGGATCCGGTGTCGGATGCCGAAATGGTGACGGTGGCCGTGTCGTAGTAGTCACCGTTCGGGCCCTGCTTTCCGGACACCGTCGCGGAGGTCTCGGGCGGTGTCTTGTCGTCCGTCGGCGGGGCCACCACACGGAACTCCGCCGACTTCACCTCGGAGGTGTTCCCCGCCTTGTCGGTGGCCCGGTAGCGGACGGTGTGCGTGCCCACCTCGTGCACCATCACCGGGGCGGTGTACGGCTGGAACGCCCCGTCCCCCACCGCGTACTCGATCCGGTCCACGCCCGAGTCCGCGTCGGTGGCGGACACCGCGACCGTGGCCATGCCGATGTACGCGCCGTCCGCGTCCTGCTCGCCCTCGACCTTCGCCGAGGTCGCGGGCGGCGTGGTGTCCTCGCCCCCGCCGTCCTCGGTGACCACGAGGATGCCCTGCATCTGGCCGTGTCCGGGGATGGTGCAGTAGTAGCGGTAGCGGCCGGGGGTGAGGGTGACCTCGGCGGTGTGCTTGCCGCCGCTGTCGTCGGAGGGGTTGGCGAGGATGTTCAGCGGGACGTCGTTGTTGTACTCGGGATCCGACACATCGAAGGTGAGGGTGTGCGGCATGCCCATGGTGTTGCCGGTGGCGGTGCTGTTCTCGAAGACGATGGTGGTCTTCCCGGCCACCGCCGTGGCGGGCGCCGAGACGTACTTGGTGATGTCGTCACCCGCGGTCCAGGTCAGGGTCTGCTGGACCGCCTGCTTGCCGGTGTCCTTGCCGGACGCGGCCGTGGCCGTGGAGAGTCCCGAGGTCAGGCCGAGGGCCATGAGCAGCGCGGCGAACAGCGCCGTCCACGGTCTGGAGGGTTTGGATCGCCGTCGTCTCACCGCTGCTCCGCCTTCCTGGCCACGTCCTTGGCGAGCGGGGTGGGCTCGCCGCCCTTGTAGGTGATGTGCCACAGCGCCGACTTGGCGTCGGAGGTGAAGAAGCCGCGCCCGTAGTCGAGGACGTAGAGCGAGCCGTCCCGGGCGAACTTCCAGTCCATGAGGTTGCGAATGCCGTCGGCGCCGACCGGGATGATCTTCTTGAGGGATTCGGCGTGTACGGGCAGCCCGCCCTTGCCGACGGTCTTCGGGTCGGTCACCACCGCGTGGCGCGGCTGGTCGGCGTCGTAGAAGTCGCCGACGAACCACTTGCCGTCCCAGTACGCGGGCCACTTGGTGGCGCTGTTGCTGGTCTCGTCGAACCGGTAGACCGGTCCGTTCATGGTGGCCTGGCCACCGCCCTTGAGCCAGGGCAGCAGGAGCTTGGCCTCCGAGGCCTTGTAGCTGGGGATGCCGTCGGCGTCGCGCGGATAGTCGGGGGCTCCGCCCTGGGGCGAGTACCAGATGGTGTTCCCGGTGACCGGCGGCAGGTTCACCAGGCCGTTGTTGTTGGGCGACTCGTTCTTGGGGGCGTCGCAGTCGTACCAGCCCAGCGGCTTGCTGGGATCGGGGAGATTGCGGTCGCGGTACGGCTGCTTGTTGCCCATGCAGTACGGCCACCCGTGGTTGCCCGCCTTGGTGATGGCGGCGAACGTGTCGTACTTGGCGGGGCCCCAGGTGGTGCTGGGCTCACCCGCGTCGGGGCCGACCCAGCCCGCGTAGAGGGTGTCGGTCTGCTTGTCGACGAAGATCCGGGCCGGGTTGCGCACCCCCATCACGTAGATCTCGCCGCGGGTCTTGCCGCCGCCCTCGTCGGGTTCCTTGCCGGTGAAGAGATTGCCCTCGGGGAGGGTGGAGGTGCCGTCGGCCTCGGGGTGGATCCGCAGGATCTTGCCGTTGAGGTTGTTGGTGTTCCCGGCGGTGCGGCGGGCATCGGCGAAGGACACGCCCTTGTAGTTCGGCTGCGGGTTGTTGCCCGAGTAACCCCCGCTGAACTGGGAGGAGTTGTTGTCACCGGTGGCGATGTAGAGGTTGCGCCGGGAGTCCCAGGCCATGCCGCCGCCCGCGTGGCAGCAGCTGTGGATCTGCACCGGCCAGGACAGCAGCACCTTCTCGGAGCCGAGGTCGAGCCGGTCGGTCTTGAGGTTCAGGGTGAAGCGGGAGACCCGGCGCTCGGCCATGCGGGTATCACGGTTGATCTTGGAGTGCGGCGTGTAGTGCAGATACACCCAGCCGTTGGTGAGGAAGTCGGGGTCCAGCTCGATGCCGAGCAGCCCCTCCTCGTTCTTGATCAGCTCATCGCCGCCTCCCTTGTTGCCGAAGACGGTGAGCGCGCCCGCGAGCGTCACCTTGCCGGTCTTGGGGTCATAGACATGGATCTGGCCCTGACCCTTGCCGATGTCGGGGTCGTTCCAGTCGGTGACGACGGGCGCGCTGTTGTCGCCGCCGCCGCGGCCGATGTAGAGCACCCGGCCGTCCGGGGCGGTGACCAGGCCGTGCGGCTCGCCGATCTGGTCCGACTGACCGGGCTGGTTGGGCTTGGTGACCCGCTCGGCCTTGTAGTTGGCGGTGATGGTGGCCTGGCAGTCGGCGCGCACGAGGCGGGTGGTCCACAGCAGCGCGCCGCGCAGATGGGTGCGGAAGTCCGCCTCCCGGAACCCGGCCGCGGTGCCGCCCATTCCGGTGTAGAAGGACCGGCCGCCGTCGTAGTCGCGGCACCAGGAGACGGGGTGGTCCCAGCCGTTGGCGCCGCTGCCCGGCTGGTAGCTGCTCTCCCGGACCCGGGCGACGGTGTGCACCTGGCCGGAGGGGTTCGTCTTCCAGTTGAGCCAGGTGTCGGGACGCTTCCACTCCAGCGGCAGGTCCTTGGTGGCCGGGTGGGCGCGGTCGCCGACCTCGACGACCGCCCGCTGCACGGTGGCCGGACTGGTGTCGGCGGGGCGGGCGCCGATCAGACCGGTGAACCAGTCCGAGAACGGCTCGTTGCGGGCCGCGTCATGGATGCCGAGGAAGCCGCCGCCCGCCTCCATGTACGTTTCGAGCCCGGCTTCCTGCTCCGGGTCGAGCACATCGCCCGCGCCGGTCAGGAAGACGACCGCGTTGTACGTGCCGAGCTTCGAGGCCGTGAAGACGGAGGGGTCGGCGGTGGCGTCGACCGTGAAACGGGTCGCCGCCGGGCCCTGGTTGCCGATGCGTTCGATGGCCTCGATACCGGCGTCCACGGTCGGCGCCTCGTCCCCGGCCGAGCCGTGGAACACCAGTACCTTGACGTCGTCGCCGCCCGGCGGGGACGGTAGCGCCAGCCGGGGGCGCTCATCGGGGCGGGCGGCGGCCGGGGTGCCGCCGAGCATGGTCGCGGTGACGGCCCCGAACAGCAGGGCAGCCAACGCCGCGCGTCTCCTCCGCGGCCGACGCTTCGTCAGCCGACGCCTTTCCGAGGGCTTTTGGTACGGTTCATCCCGCATGAGTAACCCATCCCTCTCCGGTACCGGATACACCGCGAAGGAAGCTAGACGCCTTTTCGCACTCCGCCAATAGCTATGACCGCAACTCGACGAACTTTGTCCTGAGTGTGGATGAACGAGGTTTGTCCGGCTACCGTGATGCCATCCCCGGGGGACGTGTGCATGGCAACGCCAGAACGGCCGCACCGAGTTGGGAGAGCGATGAGCGACGCACCCGGCACCATTCCCAGACGCGGCTTCAGCCGCCGGCTACTCGCCGGTGGCGCGGCCGCCGCCGCGATCGGCGGCCCCCTCTCCTCCTCCACCGCCTCCGCGCAGGCCCCGAAGCGCCGCGTGGCCACGGCGGCGGCCGGTGGCACGGTCCGCCGCATCAAGCTGTACGCGGAGGAACTGCCGGACGGGCAGATGGGCTACGGCCTGGAGAAGGGCAAGGCGTCCATCCCCGGCCCGCTGATCGAGCTGACCGAGGGCGACACCCTGCACATCGAGTTCGAGAACACCATGGACGTCACCGCGAGCCTCCATGTGCACGGCCTGGACTACGACACCGCCAGCGACGGCACCCAGCTCAACCGGAGCGCCGTGGAACCGGGCGGGACGCGTACGTACACCTGGCGCACCCACGCCCCGGGCACCCGCGCGGACGGCACCTGGCGGCCGGGCAGCGCGGGCTACTGGCACTACCACGACCACGCGGTCGGCACCCCGCACGGCACCATCGGCCTCCGCAAGGGGCTGTACGGGCCGGTGGTGGTGCGCCGCGCGGGGGACATCCTGCCGCAGAAGCAGTTCACCATCGTCTTCAACGACATGACGATCAACAACAAGTCAGGCCATGACGCGCCCGAGTTCCGGGCGACGGTGGGCGAACGCGTCGAGATCATCATGATCACGCACGGCGAGTACTACCACACGTTCCACATGCACGGTCATCGCTGGGCGGACAACCGCACGGGCCTCCTGGAGGGGCCGGACGACCCGAGCCGGGTCATCGACAACAAGATCACCGGCCCGGCCGACTCGTTCGGCTTCCAGATCATCGCCGGGGAGAACACCGGCGCGGGCGCGTGGATGTACCACTGCCACGTCCAGAGCCACTCCGACATGGGGATGGCGGGACTCTTCCTGGTGGCCAAGCCGGACGGCACGATTCCGGGCTACGACCCGCACCACCTGTCCGCGGGGCACGGGTCATAGCTCACGCGCCGGTGCGTCAGCCGCCGAGGACGTGCACTTCGGTGGAGTTGGTGCCGGTGTTGCTCTTCTTCACCGCGAACAGGTCGGAGGTGCCGTCGCGGTTCCAGTCCGCCAGGCCGAAGTCGAAGGTGGCGTCGGTCTCGTGGAGCGCCGTACCGGTCTGCAGCACGAACCGCTGGAAGTTGCTCGCCGCCGACAGCACGTGCACCTCGGTGGAGTTCGTACCCGTGGCGCTCTTCTTGAGGGCCACCAGGTCCTGACGGCCGTCCTTGTCCCAGTCCGCCACCCCGAAGTCGAAGGTGGCGCCGGTCTCGTGGAGCGCCGTACCCGTCTGCAGCACGAACCGCTGGAAGTTGCTCGCGCCCGAGAGGACGTGGACCTCGGTCGAGTTCGTACCCGTCACGCTCTTCTTGATGGCGGCCAGATCCGGACGGCCGTCCCGGTCCCAGTCCGTCACCGCGAAATCAAACGACCCATCGGTCTCATGCAGCGCCGTACCCGTCTGCAGCACAAACCGCTGGAAATTACTCGCACCCGAGAGAATGTGGACCTCGGTCGAGTTCGTACCCGTCGCGCTCTTCTTGACCTCGATGAGGTCCGGACGGCCGTCCCGGTCCCAGTCGGCGACCAGGCTCGCGAACGTGTCGTCGGTTTCATGGAGGGGGGTGCCGGTCTGCAGGACGAACCCGCTGAACGGATTGGCCCGCAAGCCCGAGTCGGCGGCGGACGCGCTTGCGGGGAAGGCGAGGACCATGCCCAGTAGTGCGGGGGCGACGACACCAATGGCTCTCTTGACGCGCATAGAAACGTCTCCCTGCCTCATGCCCTCGGGGGCTCCCGAGAGCCGGGTTGATGCTATGGGCGGCCGTTGTGCCGTGCGCGCCGCGTGGTGCGCCATAGGCCGGAAAGGACGGCTGAGCGACCGATTCCGGTCGGGGAGGCGCTGCGGGCGCCGCGTGAAGGCGGCCCGCGCTCAGGAGGGGTCGTCCGGGTCCCAGTTGAGCAGGCGCACCTGGGCGACGGTGCGGACGTGGCGGCGCATGGCGGCGGCCGCGGCCCGGGAGCGGCCCTCGGCGATGGCGTCCAGGATCTTCCGGTGCTGGGCGAACGACCGCTTGGGACGGCCCGGCTGACGCAGCGACTCCGCGCGGCTCTCGCCGATCTGCTCGGCGATGGAGCGCATGAACTCGGCCAGCAGCGGACTGTGGGCGGCCGCGGTGACCGCGGCGTGGAAGCGGCGGTCCCCCTCGACGCCGGGGCGGCCCGTCGCGATCTCGTCCTCCATCCAGTGGAGCGCCTGCTCCAGGGCGGCGAGGTCGTCGTCGGTGCGGCGCTCGGCGGCGAGTTCGGCGAGCTTGGTCTCCAGCGCCTCACGGGCGTCGAGCACATCGGGCAGTCGGCGACGGCGCTCCATCAGCCGCTCCACGGGCTCGGTGTCGAGACTGTCGCGGAGCAGCCGCATGCCGCCGCCCTGGCGCACCTCGACCAGGCCCTGCACCTCCAGGACGACGATGGCCTGCTTGACGGAGGCGCGGCTGATGCCGAGCCGCTCGGCGAGTTCCCGCTCGGTGGGCAGCTTGTCGCCCGCGCGCAGCCCGCCCTCCTCGACGTAGACCCGCAGCCGCTCCAGCACCTGCTCGTACAGGCGCTGACGGTTCATCGGGCGCAGTGCGTCGTCGGCCATCCGAGCTTCCCCCTGCTGCAGCCGGCCGCTGCGGTTGGTGACGGCTCCGATTCGCAGCGTAGCACCGGGCGCCTGGAGGAGTGGTCGAGTGGCTCAGCCAATGTGCCACGCATGTATTGACTCTCGCACCACCGCGCCCGCAACGTGAGTCGCGGCTGGGCCACTTGTGACGGGAGCGCGCTCGATGTCCGACGAACTGATCTCGATACTCGTGCTGGTGGCGGTCTTCGTGATCGCCACCACCAGATCGATCAACATGGGCGCGCTCTCCTTCGCCGCCGCCTTCGGCGTGGGGGAGCTGGTCGCGGGCTTCGACGCGGACCAGATCTTCGCCGGATTCCCGGGCGATCTGTTCGTGGTGCTGGTGGGCGTGACGTATCTGTTCGCGCTCGCGCGGGCCAACGGGACCACCGACTGGCTGGTGCACGCCGCGATCCGGCTGGTGCGCGGGCGGGTCGCGCTGATCCCCTGGGTGATGTTCGCGATCAGCGGTGTGCTGACCGCGATCGGCGCGGTGAGCCCGGCGGCGGTCGCGATCGTGGCGCCCCTCGCGCTGAGCTTCGCGGCGCGCTACAAGATCAGCCCGCTGCTGATGGGGGCCATGGTGGTGCACGGCGCCCAGGGCGGCGGCTTCTCCCCCATCAGCATCTACGGCTCGATCGTCAACGGGATCGTGGAGCGGGAGAAGCTGCCGGGCAGCGAGGTGACCCTGTTCCTGGCCAGCCTCGTCGTCAACCTGCTCATCGCGGCCGTCGTGTTCGTCGTCTGCGGCGGGCTGAAGCTGCCCCGTACCGACGCCACGGCCACGGCTGCGGCCTCGTCGGAGGAGGGGGAGGCAGAGGCGGGGAAGGCGGCGGACGCGGACACCCGGCTCACTCCCGCCCGTGGCGCGACCCTGGTCGCGCTGGTGGCGCTGGTGGTCGCGGTCCTCGCCTTCGACCAGGACGCCGGGCTCACCGCGATCACCCTCGCGGTCGCGCTCAGCGTCGTCTGGCCGGACCACGGCAAGCGGGCGGTGAACGAGGTCACCTGGCCGACCGTGCTGCTGATCTGCGGTGTGCTCACCTATGTCGGGGTGCTGGACGAGATGGGCACCATCACCTACGCGGGCAACGCGGTCACCGACATCGGCGTCCCGCTGCTCGCGGCGCTGCTGCTGTGCTACATCGGCGCGATCATCTCCGCCTTCGCCTCCTCCGTGGGCATCATGGGCGCGCTCATACCGCTCGCCGTCCCCTTTCTCTCCCAGGGGGACATCGGCGCCGTGGGCATGATCGCGGCGCTCACCGTCTCGGCGACGGTCGTCGACATCAGCCCCTTCTCGACGAACGGCGCGCTGGTGCTGGCGGCGGCTCCCGATGTCGACCGGGACCGGTTCTTCCGACAGCTGATGATCTACGGGGGCATCATGGTGGTCGCCGTCCCCGCCGCCGTCTGGCTGACGATGGTGGTCCCGGGGCTCCTCTAGCCGAGCCCCGGGCCCCCGGGCTAGCACATCTTGTAGTCGGCCCGGCTGCTGTTGTACGAGCAGGTGTCGACCGTGCTGCCGCCGCTCTTGCGGAGCGTGGCCTTGTCGCTGGTGTTGTTCCAGACGTAGGCGCGGCGGTCCTGGTACTTGGTGGCGGAGGTGTCCGAGCCGGTGCCGGTCCGCACCGTCACGGTCTTGCCCGCGCCGAGGGTGTACGAGGGGAAGGTGTACGCGTGGCGGCTCGCGTCCACCAGCACCCACCCCTTGAGGCTCACTCCGCGCGTGGTGGAGTTCTTGATCTGCACATACTCGGCGTTGAGGCTGCTGTTGCTCCGGGTGTCCGAACCGGGAGAGTCGTAGTAGATCTTGCGCAGATGCACGGAGCCCGCGGCCCCGGCGGGCGCCGCGGGATACAGCAGCGCGATGGCACAGCCCGCCGCGATGGCGGCGCTGACCCTGGCGGTCGTACGGAACATGACGTCTCTCCCCTGGCGTCGCGGTGGTGCGCACACAGACGGACGGACGGCCGCGCCCGAGATGGTTTGGGAGTCACGAGGTGACTCCCTCGGTGCGGCCGTCCGTCCGTCTTCCCCCACCTGTGTGGGCAACCAGAGTGGACCGCGGGGCTCCGTGGCGGCAGGGCTGCGCGGCCCCTGATCAGGGGCCGTCCGGCCCTTGCGCGGGGGGAGAGTTGGTGCGGGGGCGCGTCAGCGGCCGTACTGCGCCCCGCCGTTGATGTGCAGCACCTGCCCGGTGACGTACGCGGCCTCCGGGGAGGCGAGATAGCGGATCGCGGCGGCTATCTCGGCTGGCACGCCCGGCTGCCCGGTGAGCGTCTGCCCGATCTGCTGGGCGATGAACTCGGGAGTGCCGCGCTCGCCGAAGAACTCGGTGTCCTCGACATAGCCGGGAGCCACCGCGTTGGCGGTGACGCCCTCCGCGCCCAGCCGCTTGGCCAGGTCGAAGGTGTAGGTGTGCAGGGCGGCCTTGGTGCCGCCGTACGAACCGGGACCGCGCAGCGCCGCGACCGAGGAAAGGTGCACGATCCGGCCACCGGGGCGGGCGATATGCGGAATGAGGGCTTCGGTCAACAGCACGGCGGTGAGGACGTTGGCCTCGAAGTTGCGCTGGTACTGCTCGGCGATGCCTTCCAGGGTGCCGTCGTTGCCGGGTGCGACATTGCCCCCGGCGTTGGTGACAATCACGTCGACGGGGCCGTCGGCGGCGATTTCCCCGGCGGCGCGCCGGGTCTGCCCGGGGTCGCTCAGGTCGGCACCGGTCCAGGTGACGAGGCCGTCGCCGTGGGCGGCGTTCAGCTTCTCGGCCGCCGCGCGCAGCACCTCGGTGCGGCGTCCCACGATGACGACCCGGTCGCCGTCCGCGGCGAAGGACTCCGCGGTCGCCAGCCCGATGCCCGTACCGCCGCCCGACACCACGATCCGTCGCCCCATTACGGCCTCCATCGTGCAAATCATTGAATCTCGATCATATGCGTGAATTGACGCTAAGCAGAAAGCGCTTTCTCGTCAAGGGTGTTGGCTTGCGTTCAGTATTGACAGGTTCTGTCACCAATGGCCGAATGATCGGCGCCCCACCGTGTTCCAACAGCTGTTCCGGCAAGGAGGACATGTGCGTTTACGTTCGGCCCTCGCCAGATCCGGCAGACCCATCATTGCCGCGCTCGTCCTGGCGCTCGGCGTACTCGGTCTGCTGACCGGCCCCGGCCCCGCCGCTGCCGCCGCACCGGACGACCGCGAACCCGGCCCCGTCATCAACGGCCTGCGCGGCGACTACTACCTCCAGTCCGCCCCGGGAGCCTTCGACTTCCATGAACTCAAGGCGACCACCCTCGATCCGTCCCTCGACTTCGACAACCTGGAGCCACGGCTGCAGACCGCCACCGGGCGGTCCGACGACGTCAGCGTCCGGTGGACCGGGAGCCTCGTCCCCGAGCGCTCCGGGGCGCACACCTTCTCGATCACCGGCGACAACGGCTTCCGGCTGTGGATCGACGGCAAGCCTGTCATAGACCACTGGGTCGACGACTGGGACAAGGAACAGGTGTCCGGGCCGGTCGAGCTGACCGCGGGCCGCGCGTACGACATCAAGGTCGAGTACTTCGAGCACTACGGCGGCTCCAACTTCCACCTCGCCTGGACCCCGCCCGGCACGGCCAAGGAGCCGGTACCGGCGTCGGCGTTCCGGCTGCCCCCGGACTTCGGCTACGAGGGCCCGGTGAGCAGCGCCGTCCAGCCGGACGGCCGGACGCTGCGGATGGACTTCGCCCGCCCGCTCGCCGCTCCCCCGGCCGGGCTGACCGGCCACCTCACCGCCGTCATCGGCGGCGCGGCCTGGCCGCTGGGCCCGGCCCGGCTGGACCCGGCCGACCCCTCGCGGCTGCTGCTCACGCTCAAGGAACCGGTGGTGGGCCGCGGCGGCGAGGCGATCGTGCGCTACGACGGCGAGGGCGGCCTGGAGAGCGACAAGAGCACCGTCGGCCAGTTCCTCGCCTTCGGCGGCAACAAGTCGACATATCAGCTCAGCACTCCCTGGGCCAAGGACGTCGGCCCGGACAACGCCCACCCCGAGTACCCGCGCCCGCAGCTGACCCGCGACCGGTGGAAGAACCTCAACGGCAGCTGGCAGTTCGCCGCCGCGACGGAGGGCCAGGCGCCCCCGTTCGGGCAGCGGCTGCGGGAACGCGTCCTGGTGCCCTACCCGGTGGAGTCCAAACTGTCCGGGCTGGAGCGCCATGAGGACCGCATGTGGTACCGGCGCACCTTCACCGTCCCCGAGAACTGGAACGTCGGCGACGGACAGCGGCTCAAACTGAACTTCGACGCCGTGGACTGGCAGGCCCAGGTCTACGTCAACGGCACCCGCGTCGCCGAACACCGCGGCGGCTACGACCGGTTCAGCGCCGACGTCACCGACGCCCTGCGCCCCGGCCGCACCCAGGAGCTGCTGGTCGGGGTGTACGACCCGACCGACACCAAGGACGGCGAGAACCCGCCGATGGGCAAGCAGCGGCTGGACCCCAGCGGCATCTTCTACACCCCCTCCTCCGGGATCTGGCAGACCGTCTGGATGGAGCCGGTGGCCGCCGACCACGCCGACAGCCTCAAGCTGACCCCGGACGTGCCGGGCAGGGCGGTCACCGCGGAGGTCCGCGGCGTACGGGACGGGGTGCCGGTCACCGCGACCGCGTACGACGGGAAG
This sequence comes from Streptomyces sp. NPDC041200, assembly GCF_055591805.1. Classification (NCBI taxonomy): domain Bacteria; kingdom Bacillati; phylum Actinomycetota; class Actinomycetes; order Kitasatosporales; family Streptomycetaceae; genus Streptomyces; species Streptomyces sp. NPDC041200. The sequence continues at coordinate 46,983 of NZ_JBVIZF010000041.1, forward strand.
CGCGTGGTCGGCAAGGCGAGCGGGCGCACCGGCTCGGCCCTGACCGTCCCGGTGCCCTCGCCCCGGCTGTGGTCCCCCGACGATCCGCATCTGTACCGGCTGAAGGTGACCGTCGGGCGGGGCGCGAAGGCCGACCGGACCGAAAGCTACTTCGGCATGCGCGGCATCGCCGTCGAGGAGGTCGACGGCAAGAAGCGCATCGTGCTCAACGGGAAGCCGTTCTTCTCCATGGCCACCCTCGACCAGGGCTTCTGGCCGGACGGCCTGCACACCGCGCCGACGGACGAGGCCCTCGCGTACGACCTGAAGGCGCACAAGCGGATGGGGTTCAACTCCGTGCGCAAGCACATCAAGGTCGAGCCCGACCGCTGGTACTACTGGGCCGACCGGCTCGGGCTGCTGGTGTGGCAGGACATGCCGTCCATGAACACCATCGCGCCCTCGGAGAAGGCCCAGGGCCAGTACGAGCGTGAGATGAAGGCCATGATCGACCAGCACGTCAGCAGCCCGTCGATCGGCATCTGGGTCACCTTCAACGAGGGCTGGGGCCAGTACGGCGGACCGAAGGTACCCGCGCTCGCCAAGGGCTGGGACCCGACGCGGCTCATCGACGGCGCCAGCGGGTGGAACGACACCGGCAACGGCGACCTCGCCGACATCCACGCCTACCCGGGCCCCGGCGAACCCCGCCCCGACGCGAAGCGGGCGGGCGTCATCGGCGAGTACGGCGGACTGGGGCTGGCCGTACCGGGGCACGCCTGGCCGGTGCAGCACACCTATGTGGGCGTGGACCAGGAGCAGTACACGGCGGAATATCTGAAGCTGCTCGACAAGGTGCGGCAGCAGGTCGCGTGCCATGGGAACAGCGGCGCGGTCTACACCCAGATCACGGATGTGGAGGGCGAGCTGAACGGGCTCATCACCTATGACCGCAAGAAGATCAAACCCGATGTGGAGCGGCTGCGCGAGGCGCACCGGTCCCTGATCCGCGCGGCACAGGACCCGGCGTCGATGGAGTGCGCCGGATAGCCGGACAGCGTGTGTTCCGGGCGGGGCGTCGCCGCTTGCGCGTCGTCCCGCCCGGAGGTGTCAGGCCGCGGTGGTCACTCGTCGACCCTGAGCTTGAAGTGGAGGAGCGGGCCCGCGAGGGTGATGGTGCCGTGGCCGTAGGCGGAGTGGTAGCTGCCGGTGCCGCCGACGATCGCCGTCTTGGCGGTGACCGTCGCACGGCCCTTGTGGGTGACCTGGTCGCTGAGCACCAGCGAGCCCTTCTTCAGCCGCAGCACCCGGGTGCACTGGACGACCAGTTTGCTGGCGGTGACTGTGACGGTATCGCACCGCGAAGTGCCGTTACCGGCGTACTTCTTGCCCTTCTCGGTGTACAGCTTCAGCCGGGTCTTCCAGCTGTCGCCGGGCTCGACCCGGTGCGGCTTGGTGGTGACCACGGTGACGCCGAGCAGATCGACCTTCTCGATGTCCCCGCCCGCGGCGGCCCCCGCGGCGGACGACGGGAGCAGGGTCAGGGCGGTGGCCAGGGCGGCGGTGGTGACGATGCCACGGACTGCGGACGGAATCATGGAACCTCCAGGCTCAGGAGTGGGGGTGTGACCGGCGGGCGGATGGGGCTCGGGTCAGTCGTCGACGGCGAGGGAGAAGCGGATCCGGTCCCGCCGCACGGTGACGGTGCCCTGGCCCTCGGCGTCGTTGTAGTGGCCGGTGCCGCCGAGGATGGCGGTCTTGGCGGTGACCGTGGCGCGGCCCTGATGGGTGATCAGGTCGGCGAGGACAAGCGAGCCCTTCTTGAGGCGCAGCACGCGGGTGCACTGGACGAGCCGCTTGCGGGCGGTGACCTCGACGGCGGTGCACTGGGAGGTGCCGTCACCGGCGTACTTCCGCTTGAGGGTGTACAGCTTCAGATACGTCGTCCAGGAGTCACCGGCCCGGGCGTTGCCGGGCCTGTTGTCCGCCACCGACACACCGGTCACCGTGACCCTCTCGATGTCCTTGTCGCCCGCGTCCGCCAGGGCGGTGGAGGC
>NZ_JBVIZF010000042.1:0-48097 GCF_055591805.1 Streptomyces sp. NPDC041200
CCCCACCCCGCCCCTCCCCGAAACGGGGGACACCCCCGGCCCCGGCGGCGCGGCGGCGCGGGGCGGCGGGTCGGGGCGGCGCGGGTCGGCGGCGGGTCGGGGCGGCGCGGGTCGGAGCGAGGCGAATCGGCGGCGCGGGGCGGCGGGGGCGCGTGTCCGCCGGGGGCGCGAGCCGCTGGCTCACCGCTCCTCGCACACGCCGGAGCCCACCACGCCTCGGCACCGGCAGCGGCAGGGGCAGCGGCACCGGCACCGGCAGGAGAGACGTCGAGCGCCCCCGGCCGCTCCGACCCCGGCGGCGCGGGTGGCGCGGCGGGGCGCGGGCTCGCCGGAGGGGCGCGCCGCTGCCTCCCCGCCCCTCGCGCACGCCGGAGCCCACCATCGGCGGCGGGCTGGGGGTCAGCCGTAGGCGGCGCGGTAGTAGGCGGCCGCGCCTGGGTGGAGGGGGACCGTGCCGGTGGCTATGGCGTAGCGCTCGTCCAGGCGGCTGCCCGGCGCGTCCGGCACCGCCAGCCGGTCGCGGCGTTCGAACAGCACGGCGGTGAGCGCGCGGGCCGTGCCGTCCGCGAGCCCGGAGCGGCAGACCAGATAGCTGGGCGTGCCCACGGTGGGGGTCGGCCCGCGCAGCCCGTACACCCCGGCCGGGATGGAGGCCTCCTCGTAGACCGGGCCGTGCTCCCGGCGCAGCGCGCGGGCGAGCCCGCCGAGGGGGATCAGGCGCAGCGGGCGGCGGTGGGCGAGTTGGGTGATGGCCCAGGTGGGGGCGCCGCCGGACCAGAAGAAGGCGTCCACGTCGCCCCGGGTGAGTGCGTCGGCGGAGGCGCCGAGCCCGAGGCGTACGGCACGGACGTCGCGCACTCCGGCGGCGTCGAGCACTCGTCCGGCGGTCGTGGAGGTACCGGACGCGGCGGCGCCGAGGGAGACCGTGCGCCCGGCCAGCTGGGCGGGGTGCTCGAGCGGGGAGTCGGCGGGGACGACCAGGTGGAGGTAGTTGAGGTACAGCCGGGCCAGGGCGGTGACCGGTATGCGGCGGGGGAAGGTGCCGCGCCCCGCTGCGGCGTCCGCGGCGCTGTCGGCGAGGGTGAGGGCGGTGTCGGCCCGGCCGTCGCCGAGCATGCGCAGGTTCTCCACGCTCGCCGCCGTGGTGAGCACCCGCACGGTGAGCCCGTGGTGTGCCCGGTGCGCCTCGGTGGCCAGCCTGCTGCCGAAGGTGGCGTAGGGCCCGCCCCGGGGGCCGGTGGCCAGCCGCACCCGGGCGGAGGGCCCGGGGTCCGAACACCCGGCGAGCCCGCCCGCGGCGAACGCCAGCAGCAGGCGGCGTGGGACGGTGTGCACCCGGCGATGCTAACCGCCTCGATGCGAGACGGGGACGTAGTGGTCAGCGGGCCGTCGCGCTGAGCTGGGCCCAGACCACGCGGCCGCCCGCCGCACCCGGGCGGTCGCCCCAGGCCTCGGTCAGGGCGCGGACGAGGGCCAGGCCCCGGCCGCTCTCGTCCTCCACGCCCGCCTCCCGGGGCATGGGCCCGAGCGGGCCACCGCCCTGGTCGGCGACCTCGACGTAGAGCGAGCGACGCTCCTGGGCGCGCAGCACACAGAGGATCTGCTCGCTCCCGGTGTGCACGAGGGCGTTGGTGAACAGCTCGGACATCACCAGCTCCGCCGCGCCGCACACGTCCTCGTCGAAGCCCCAGCAGGGCACCAGGCTCCGGACGAGCCGTCGCGCGGCGGCGACCGAGGCGCCCCGGGCGGGCAGCTGCAAACTCTCCTGGCGGAGGGCCGTGTCAACGCCAGCGGAGGTCATGTGAGGAACCATCGTCGAGCGCTGACGCAATGCCACGGCCATGTGCCTTCCGTCCGTCTACCTGTGGGGGCGTGAATGCCGTACGTGAATGCCGCAAGTGCGCGACAGGGCAGCCACGTTGGGACCGGTCACGAGGCCACTATCGTTCCTGCGAGCATCAGTTGGCAAGACGCGTTCTGCAAAATGCAGAATGGCCAACGCACTCTGTCTCCCCCATATCGAGCATGGCACACTGAGACGCACAACACCGTCGGAGGAGGTGACGACGTGGGTGAAGCGCGGTCTGCCCCGACCGTCGGGCAGATGGTCCTCGGCATGCGGCTGCGGCACCTCCGTGAGCAGGCCGGGGTCAGCTATGACGCGGCCGCCAAGGCGCTGCACGTCAACCAGACCACGGTGCGCCGGATGGAGAAGGCCGAGGTCGGCCTGAAGCTCCCGTATGTGGAGAAGCTCCTGCGGACCTACGGCGTCGGCCAGGACGAGGTGGAGTCCTTCCTCGGACTCGTCGAGGAGGCCAACCGGCCCGGCTGGTGGCACCGGTTCCGCGATGTGCTGCCGGACTGGTTCAGCCTGTACGTGAGCCTGGAGGGCGCCGCCAGCCGGATCCGCGCGTACGAACCGCACTTCATCCCCGGCCTGCTGCAGACGGAGGACTACGCCCGCGCGCTGCTGCGCATCGGCTTCCCCCAGGGCACCGAGCAGGAGATCGACCGCCGGGTCGCCCTGCGGATGGAGCGTCAGGACCTGCTCTCCAGACCCGGCGGGCCGCATCTGTGGGCCGTCATGGACGAGACGGTGCTCCGTCTGCACATCGGCGGACCGCAGATCATGCGCGCCCAGATCGACCACCTCATCGAGGCCACCCACATGCCCAACGTGACCCTGCAGGTCGTGCCGTTCGCCTCCGGGCCGCATCCGGGCATGGGCGGTCCCTTCCAGCTGTTCCGGTTCCAGATCCCGGAACTGCCGGACATCGTCTACGCCGAGGGCCTGACCGGCGCCGGCTATCTCGACCAGCGCACCGACGTGGCCGCCTATCTGGAGGCACTGGACCGGATGGGCACCCAGGCCACACCGGCGCGGCGCACGGAGAACTTTCTCCGTGAGATTCGCAAGGAGCTGTGACTGTGGATCAGGAACACGTTTACAACGGCATACCCGCCACCCGTCTGGCGACGGAAGGCTGGCGCAAGCCCTGGAGCGGACCCAACGGCGGTGCGTGCGTGGAGGCCCTGCGGCTGCACGACGGGCGGATCGCCCTGCGTCAGTCGACGGACCCCGACGGCCCCGCCCTGATCTACACGCACCACGAAATGGAGAAGTTCATCCAGGGCGCCAAGGCCGGTGCCGCGGACTTCCTTCTCACCCGACCCGACCCCAACCTGACCACCTCGGCGGGTACCGCACCGGAACGGAGGGCGGCGTGACCGACTACGGACTCGCCCCGGACCAGCAGATCGACACCACCAAGCCGCACCCGGCTCGGATGTACGACTTCTATCTCAACGGCAAGGACCACTACGAGGTCGACGCGGAAGCCGCCGGAAAGGTCCTGTCGGTCTACCCGACCGTCCGGCTCAACGCCACCGTCAACCGCGGCTTCATCCACCGGGCGACGCGCTGGCTGGCCGCCGAGGCGGGCATCCGGCAGTTCCTGGACATCGGGACCGGCATCCCCACCGAACCGAACCTGCACCAGGTCGCCCAGAGCGTGGCCCCGGAGGCCCGGGTCGTCTACACCGACTACGACCCCATCGTGCTCGCCTACGCCCAGGCCCTGCTGCGCGGCACCCCCGAGGGGCGCACCGCGTACGTCCAGGCCGATGTGCGCGAACCGCGGCGGATCATGACGGCGACCGAGCTGCACGAGACGCTCGACCTGAGCAAGCCGGTCGCGCTGTCGGTGAACGCGCTCTTCCACTTCATTCCGGAGGAGGAGAAGCCGTACGAGATCGTCGGTGAGCTGATGAGCGCCCTCGCCCCGGGCAGCTATCTGATGCTGACGCACTCCACGGCCGACTTCCACGCGGAGACGTGGCAGAAGGTGATCGCCGTGTACAAGGAGAGCGGCATATCCTTCACCACCCGCGGCCAGAGCGAGGTGGCGGCGTTCTTCGACGGACTGGAGCTGGTCGAGCCGGGCGTCTCGGAGCCGCACGCCTGGAAGCCGGACCCCGGCGACCGGCCGGACGAGATCCGCAGCGCGGACATCAACATGTGGGCCGGGGTGGCCCGCAAGCCGTAGCGCCTCCGAGCCTCAGCGCCTTCGATCCCCAGATAATTACGGCTCCTCGGGGCCGTCCACCGTGAAGCCCAGCACCGCGCCGCCGCCGGGGCGCGGGCGGGCGAAGACCGTGCCGCCGTGCGCGAGGGCGACCTCGTGCACGATGGCCAGCCCCAGTCCGGAGCCGGGCAGGCTGCGCGCGCCGGGGGCGCGGTAGAAGCGGTCGAAGAGCCGCATCCGGTCCTCCTCCGCGATGCCGGGCCCCCGGTCGCGTACTTCGACGCGGTGCCCGCTCACCACGACCTCGACGGGCCCGGTGCCGTCCTGGTCGAACTTGGCGGCGTTCTCCACCAGGTTGGAGACCGCGCGCAGCAGGGCGGCCGGGTGCCCCTCGACGAGGGTGTCGCCCTTGACCCGTACGGTGATCTCCCGGCCGGTGCGGCGGCGGGCGAGGGAGGCGGCCTTGGCGGCGACCTCGTCCAGGGACACCTCCGTGCGCGGTTCGTCGTCCCGCTGACCGGCCGCCAGGTCCACCAGTTCGTTGACGAGGTCGGTCAGCTCCCGGGTCTCCCCCGCCAGATCGGCGAGCAGTTCGTCGCGCGCGGCGGGCGGCAGCTTCTCGAAGTGGCTCAGCAGCGAGATGTTGGTGCGCAACGAGGTGAGCGGGGTGCGCAGTTCGTGTCCGGCGTCCTGGACGAGTCGCCGCTGGTCGTCCTTGGAGCGGGCGAGCCGCCCGAGCATGCCGTCGAACGCCCGGCCCAGCCGCCCCACCTCGTCGTCTCCGGTGACCGGGACCGCCACCTCCATCCGGCCGGTGGCCGCCACGCTTTCGGCGACCCGGGTGAGCCGTACCAGCCGCCGGGTGATGCGTCCGGCGAGCCACCACCCCGCCACCCCGGCGGCCCCGATGATCGCGACGACGAACAGCGCGGTGCGCTTCTGGAGTTCGCGCAGCAGATCCTCGGTGTCGCTGATCTGCTGGGCCACCTGCACGGCGCCCCGGTGGTCGCCGAGCGCGACGGTGGCCATCCGGTACTCGTCCTCGCCGATGGCGATGTTGCGCTGCCGCAGGATGCCCGCGGTGGTGGCCGCGGCCATCTCCTTGTCCTCCTCGCCGACCGGCAGCGCGGGCTTGCCCTCGTCGTAGACGGCGCCCCGGCCGCCCAGCACCTGGACGTCCATGCGGCTGATCCGGCGCAGGTCGTCGCGCAGCCCGTAGGGCACCGGGACCTCGGAGGGGTACTGCCGCAGGATCACCTTCTGGCCCTGGACCTGGGTGCGCAGATCGCGGATGACGTCGGTGAACGCGGACTTCTGGTCGACCCGCACCAGCCCGGCCGCGGCGTCGTAGCTGAGGAAGCCCACCAGGAGCGTCACCACGGACGCCAGCGCCGCGAAGGAGAGCGCGAAGGTGGTGTGGAGGCTGGGCCGTGGGTTACGGCGGAGGCCGAGGCGCACCGTTCACTCCTCCCGCAGGGTGTAGCCGACGCCGCGCACCGTGTGGATGAGCGGGGTGCGCCCCTCCTGGTCGACCTTGCGGCGCAGGTAGCCGATGTAGACGGCCAGGTTCTTCGATCCGGGGCCGAAGTCGTAGCCCCAGATGCGAGAGTAGATCGTGGCATGGTCGAGGACGATGCCCGCGTTGCGGGCCAGCAGCTCCAGCAGGTCGAATTCGGTGCGGGTCAGCTCCAGCTCCGCCGTACCCCGCCACACCCGGCGCGCCGAGGGGTCGAGCCGCAGGTCGGCGACCGCCAGGGCGGCGTCGAAGGCGGCGCCCTCCGCCGCGGGCTCCGGTATGGGCGCGGCGCGGCGCAGCAGGGCGCGCAGCCGGGCGAAGACCTCCTCGACCTCGAACGGCTTGGCCACGTAGTCGTCGGCGCCCGCGTCCAGTCCCTCGATCCGGTCGGCGGTCTCCACTCGCGCGGTGAGCATGAGGATCGGGGTGCGGTCGCCCTCGGCGCGCAGCACCCGGCACACCTGGATGCCGTCCACGCCCGGCATCATCACATCGAGCACGATCACCTCCGGATGCTCACGGTGGATGGCCGCCAAGGCCTCGACGCCGTCGGACACCGCGGTCACCCGGTAGCCCTCCAGCGTCAGGGCACGCTCCAGCGCGTGGCGGATGGCACGGTCGTCCTCGGCGAGCAGCACGGTGTTGGTCACACGACGAGTCTGCCAAGGCCCCGGGAGCGATCACCTGCGTCCCCCCGGAGCTGCGGTTCTTACCCGGTTCTCACCTTATCCACGCGACGGGCTTACCGAGCCGGGACAGGGTACCCAGTACGTTCCGGGGGGATCGCGCCCCGGTGTTGCCACCGGCCGGAGAGACACCGCATGAAGATCGTATTCCTGCTGCACAACGCCTATGGGATCGGCGGAACGATACGCACCACGCTGAACCTCGCCGCGGCGCTCGCGGAGCGCCACGAGGTGGAGATCGTGTCGATGATGCGCCACCGCGGGAAGGCGCGCTTCGCCCTCGACCCGCGGGTGAAGCTGGTGCCGCTGGTCGACACCCGCCCGGGCGGCCTCGACGCGCGGGATCCGCTGTTCGCCGAGCCGACCCGGGACTTTCCCGTCCACGAGAAGCGGAACCACCAGTACAACCGGCTGATGGATGTGCGGATCGCCCGGTATCTGGAGGGCTGCGACGCCGATGTGATCGTCGGCACCCGGCCGGGCATCAATGTCTACCTCGCCCGCTTCGGCCCGCGAAAGGCGCTGCGCATCGCGCAGGAGCATCTGCGGTACGAGGCGCACAGCAAGCAGCTGCGGACCGAGCTGACGCCGTACTACCGCACGCTGGACGCCGTCGTCACCACGACGGAGGCGGACGCGGCGGTGTACCGGAAGAAGATGCCGCTGCCGGGGGCGCGGACGCTCGCGATACCCAACAGCGTCCCCGAACCGGCGGCCGAGCCTTCCCAGGGCACCGCGCCGGTGATCGCGGCGGCCGGGCGGCTGGTCCGCGGCAAGCGCTTCGACCTGCTGATCGACGCCTTCGCGGAGGTCGCGCCGAAGCATCCGGACTGGCGGCTGCGGATCTACGGCGGCGGCGCCCGGAAGGACGGGCTGCAGCAGCGCATCGAGGAGCTGGGGCTGACCGGGAGCGCCGAGCTGATGGGGCCGTACTCGCCGATCGAGGAGGAGTTCGCGAAGGCGTCGATCGTCGCGGTCGCCTCGGACGCCGAGTCGTTCGGGATGACGATCGTGGAGGCGATGCGCTGCGGGGTGCCGGTGGTGAGCACGGACTGCCCGCTCGGCCCCGCCGAGATCATCGAGGACGGGGTCACCGGCCGGCTCGTGCCCGTGGGCGACAAGCAGGCGATGGCGCAGGCGCTGCTGGATCTGATCGACGACGCGCCGGGCCGCCGCGCGATGGCGGCGGCGGCGCTGGAGAGCGCGCGGATGTACGACCCGGAGCCGATCGCCGAGCGCTACGAGCGGCTCTTCGAGGAGCTGGCGTCGAGCCGGTTCGCGCGCTCCTGGGAGCGCACCCGGGTCCGGCTGCGGGCCCGCTACCGCCGTACGGTCCGCCGCTGGAAGCGCGCCGTCCGCCGCCGCCTCCCGGCGGCGGGCGGGACGAGCGCGAACGCCTGAGGACCGCCGCGCCTACCAGGTGGTCGGCGCGTAGTCCTTGAGGAAGCAGCCGAACAGGTCCTCGCCCTGCTCACCGCGGACGATCGGGTCGTAGACCCGGGCCGCGCCGTCGACCAGGTCGAGCGGGGCGTGGAAACCGTCGGCCGCGAGCCGCATCTTGTCCGGGTGCGGGCGCTCGTCGGTGATCCAGCCGGTGTCGACGCTGGTCATGAGGATGGCGTCGGACTCGAACATCTCACGGGCGCTGGTGCGGGTGAGCATGTTGAGCGAGGCCTTGGCCATGTTGGTGTGCGGATGGCCCGCGCCCTTGTAGCCGCGGCCGAACTTGCCCTCCATCGCGGACACGTTGACCACGTACTTCCGCCGGGCGGGCGCGGCGGCCATCGCCGGGCGCAGCCTGCTGACCAGGATGAAGGGCGCCGTCTCGTTGCACAGCTGCACCTCCAGCATCTCGACCGGGTCCACCTCGTGGACCCGCTGGATCCAGGTGTTGGTGGGGTCCAGGTCCGGGACGAGCCCGCCCGCGTCGATCGCGGTGCCCGCCTCGATCCGGGCGGGCGAGGCGGAGCCGCTGGTGAGGGCGAGGGCGGTGAGGTCCTGGGCGGTCAGCGCGCCGTCCCGCTCCGCGCGCGGTCCGGGCAGGGCGGTCTGGGAGCCGCTGCCGAAGGCGCCGAGGACGACGGCCTCGGGCAGCTCCCCGGCGGGCAGCGGCGCCGACTCGCCCGCTATCAGCTCCGCGTAGGCCTGCGGGGTGCGGCGCACGGTCTGCGCGGCGTTGTTGATCAGGATGTCCAGCGGCCCCGCGGCGCTCACCTCGTCGGTCAGCGCGATGACCTGGGCGGGGTCGCGCAGATCAATGCCGACGATCTTCAGCCGGTGCAGCCACTCGGCGCTGTCCGGCATGGCCGTGAAGCGGCGGATGGCGTCGTTCGGGAAGCGGGTGGTGACGGTGGTGTGGGCGCCGTCGCGCAGCAGCCGCAGCGCGATGTACATGCCGATCTTGGCGCGGCCGCCGGTGAGCAGCGCCCGGCGTCCGGTGAGGTCGGCGCGGGCGTCGCGGCGGGCCCGGTTCTCGGCGGCGCAGCCGCGGCAGAGCTGGTGGTAGAACGCGTCGACCTCGACGTACCGGGTCTTGCAGACGTAGCAGGAGCGGGGGCGGTCCAGGATGCCCGCGATCTCGGTGGTGACCGAGCTGGAGAGGGCACGGCCCAGCGTCTCGTCGTCGATGCGGTCGGCGGCGCCGGTGGCGGTGGCCTCGGTCACCGCCTTGTCGTTGGCGGTCTTGGCGGCCCGCCGCTCCGAGCGCCTGCGCTGCTTCACGGTGCGGTAGATACCGGCGGTGGCCCGGCGCACCGTGATGGCGTCGGGGTGGTCGACCGGCAGCCGGTCCAGCTCCTCCAGGACGCTCAGGCAGGTCGCCAGGCGCTCGGGGTCGATACCGGGCTCGTCGGTGCCGGGCTCATCCATACCGGGCTCGTCGGCCCCCGGCTGCCCGGCCTCCGTCTGCTGGACCCGGCCGTCGTCAGTCACCGTCATTCGCCGCTGCCGCTTTCTGGTTCTGTTTTCCCTGGTTAACGGCCGAACTGTACGGAAGCGGGGACGGTTGCGCCAAACCCGGGCGGTCTCACCCCCTCCCGTACCCGCGGTACGTATAGCCCGCGGGCGGGGGTTCCGCGGCCGCGGCGGGGCCGGTGAGCGTACGGATCAGGCCATGATCGGGTGAGAGGGCGCAGGCCGGGTCGGTGCGGGCGGCGTCCCCGGTGAGCGCGTACGCCTGGCAGCGGCAGCCACCGAAGTCCTCGGCGCGGTGGGAGCAGCTACGACAGGGTTCGGCCATCCACTCCTCGCCGCGGTAGCGGTTGAAGGCGGCGGAGTGGTCCCAGATCCACTCCAGCGCGTGGTCGCGGACGTTCGGCGGGTCGAGACCGGGGAGGGCGGCCGCGGCGGGACAGGGCAGGACGGTGCCGTCGGGCGCGACGGTGAGCGAGACCGCGCCCCAGCCGCCCATGCAGGGCTTGGCGACGCCCTCGAAGTAGTCCGGGAGGACCCACACCAGCTCGGTGCGGCGTCCGAGCCTCTCGCGCCAGCGCGCGACGCTCTCCCGGGCCCGGGCGAGCTGGTCGCGGGTGGGTAGCAGGGCGGCGCGGTTGAGCAGGGCCCAGCCGTAGAACTGGGTGTTGGCGAGTTCGACACGGTCGGCGCCCCAGGACACCGCCAGTTCGATGAGGGCGTCGAGCGCGTCGAGGTTGTCGCGGTGCAGGACGACGTTGACGCCCAGCGGCAGCCCCGCCTCCCGTACCAGGGCGGCGGCCCGCTCCTTGGCGGCGAACGAGCGGTATCCGGCGATCCGGTCCGACGCCTCGGGGTCGGCGTGCTGGACCGAGAGCTGGACGCTGTGCAGCCCGGCCCCGGTCAGCGTCGTCAGCCGGGCCTCGTCCAGCCCGACGCCGCTGGTGACGACCTGGGTGTAGAGCCCGGCGGACACGGCGGCGGCGACGATCACCTCCAGGTCCCGGCGCAGCAGCGGTTCGCCGCCGGACAGATGGGTGTGAACGACGCCGAGATCCGCCGCTTGGCGCAGCACCCGGCCCCACTCCTCGCAGCTCAGTTCGCGGGAGCGGCGCACCAGTTGGAGCGGGTTGGAGCAGTAGGGGCAGTGCAGCGGGCAGCCGTGGGTCAGCTCGGCGAGCAGCGCCCAGGGGCGGGGGCGGGCGGTCGCCGTGTCCGGCGGCGGGGTGGTCACCGTAGCCAGCCCTCCTCGTGCATCCGGTCCAGGAACGCGGGGACTTCGGTGTCCACGGGGGCGCCGGGGAAGCGCTCGGCGAGTTCGGCCACGATGGCGTCGAGGTCGCGGGCGCCGTCGCACAGCCGCAGTACGGTTCCGGCGGTGCCGCGCAGGACGACGACGCGCTCGGGCAGCACCAGCAGGTCCACGTCCCGCACCCGGTCGTGGCGCAGCCGCACCGCGCGGGCCAGGGCGGGCCGCCAGACGGCCGGGGCGCTCATGTCCGCTCCCCCGGGCCCCCGGTGTCTCCCGTGGTGTCCTTGGTGTCTTTGGTGTCTTTGGTGTCGGCGTGATCCACCGCGTCCAGCAGGGACCACAGCACATCGCATTTGAAGGTCAGCGCCGCGACCGCCCGTTCCTCGTCCTCGGGGGTGTGGGCCCAGGTCAGTACGAGATCGAGGGCTTCGGCGCTGTCCCGGCTGCCCTGGCTCACCCGGTCCCGGAAGTAGCGGAGGCCGTCGCGCTCGATCCACGGGTAGTGGCGTTCGAACGCCTCGATGCGGGTGCGCATGATGCCGGGCGCGGACAGTTCGGTCAGCGAGGCGGCGACGGCCTCCAGCGGGCTGCCCAGGCGGCAGAAGTTGACGTAGCCGTCGACCGCGAGCCGTACGCCGGGCAGCACGTCGGCGCCGGTCAGCAGCCGTTCCCGGCCGATGCCCGCGGCCTCGCCGAGCCGTAGCCACCGCTCGATGCCGCCCTCGCCGTCGGCCGCGCCGTCGTGGTCCTGGATGCGGCGCAGCCACATCCGGCGCAGCCGCGGGGTGTCCAGCTTGGCGGTGATGAGCGCGTCCTTGACGGGGATGTGGCGCTGGTAGTGGAAACGGTTGAGGATCCAGCGGCGCAGTTCGGCGGGGGTGAGGTCGCCCGCGTGCATACGGAGGTTGAAGGGGTGCCGGTCGTGGTAGCGCTCCTGGGCGACGGCGCGCAGCCGCTCTTCGAGGCTTGGGGTCATCACTCGATCACCATCCCGTCGGCTCCGGGTGGGCGCGTGCCCCGGAGCGTCCGGGGCACGCGGTTCCACTGGGGTACGCCGTCGCGCTTCGCGTCAGCGGGCGTTCAGTGAGTAGGCGGTGACCTCCAGCGCGGTCTCGACGACCACGTAGTCGGGGGTCTGCCAGGCGGTCGCTTCCGGTGCGGGCGGGGTCCGGTCCGCCGTGGTGGGGGTCTGCCGCACGGTCTCGTTCATGGTGGTGACCTGCCTTCCGGTTTCCGATGGGTGGGTCGGTCGGTCGCGAGGAGGCGCCGTAAAGGGACGGGCGCGGTCAGGGGGTGGTTCTGATCCGCAGCGCCTCGCCGTCGGTGGTGGCGCTGTTCCGGACCACGGGGCCGGTGACCGCGCTGAAGCCCACGTCGTACGGGCTGGCGGTGCCGCGCTGGGCGGTGACCCGGTCCAGGGTGACCCTCGCCCCGTCGTCCGCGATGAACGCGGGCCGGTCGTCGCCCGTGTCGGTCCGGACGGCGCTGTCGGTGAAGGTGATGTCCTTGGCGTGCCGGATCCACCAGCCGTAGGAGGGGCGCACTCCATAGGTCTTGGGGACGTAGTCGGTGAGGTATTCGCCGGGGACCAGCTCCGCGTCGGAGGCGGGGTGGCCGCCGGGCACGGTCAGCCGCACCCGGTTGAAGGTGATGTCCTCGACGTCCGCGCCGGGCGCTCCGGTGATGGTGCTGGTGTAGTCGACGCCGGTCACCGGGTGGGTCAGTGCGGTGCCGGTGACGTTGGTGAAGGCGATGTCGCGGATGCGCCCGGCGGGCGGGGCGCCGGGGCAGCGCTTACGATCGCCGATCTTGATGAAGACGGGGGTGGCGCCCTTGGTCATGGTGATGTCCGCGTAGCGGACGTCGCTGATGTCGGCGCCGTCCATGGAGACGATGCCGATGGCGGCCTTGCCCCCGCCACCGATCCGGAGCCGGTCGAAGCGGATGTCGCGGAAGTCGCCGCAGGTCTCCGAGCCGAACTGGAGGGCGTTGTTCTCGGTGGAGAGCACATCGGAGTCATGGACCCGGATGTCATGGCTGGTGTACGTCCGGCCCAGCGCGTAGTCGCTCTTGAGGACGACACCGTCGTCCCGGCCCTCGATGCGGGAGTGGCCGATGTCGACATGGCGGCTGTTGATGAGGTTGACGGCGTCCCGGTCGGTGCTGGTGAGCACCTTGGTACGGGTCATCCGTACCCCGTCGCAGCCGTTGAGCAGCAGCGCGAAGTGGCCGCCCCGGGTGAAGGTGACGTCCTTGATGTCCAGGTCGGAGCAGCGCTTGAGGGAGAGGATCTTGTCGCCGACGCCGGGCTCCAGGGTGTTGCTGGTGCCCAGTCCCTCCCCGTCGAGGGTGCCGGTTCCGGTGATGGCGAGGTGGTGGATGTTCTCGCCCGTCAGCAGCGCGTTGCGGAAGTGGCTGTGGCCGAAGTCCTGGTACGCGTCCCAGGGGTTGGGCTCGGCCTCGTCCATGCCGCCGGGGGCGGCGAGCAGCGTCGCGCCCTTGGCCAGGTGCAGGGTGATGTCGCTCTTGAGGTGGAGGGTGCGGGACTTGTAGGTGCCCGCCGGGAACAGCACGGTGCCACGGCCGGGCCCGGCGGCGGCCGCGTCGATGGCCCGGTCGATGGCGTCGTCGTCCAGGGTCGTGCCGTCGCCGGTGGCCCCGTAGTCGCGCACGTCGTACGTCCGGGGGGCCGCGGTGGCCACGGAGGGAAGCGTGGCGAGCGCACACGCCCCGGCCGCGGTGGTGGCGGCGAGGCGCAGGCGCGTCCATCGCCGACGCGGTCGGCGGGTCATGGGCGTCTCCTTCTCGGGTGCGGCGGGGTACGGCGGGGTACGGCGCGGGGTGGTGTTCCTGATGCAGCGTCACGGTCTGTCGGTGTCCGGTCAATAAGCGTGCAGTCAAAATCCTCCGATCTCTTGGGAGGTACATGCGGTGCACGAATCAGCTAAACAAGCGGAATGTGCAGGTAGTTGCGGGGTTCAGGCAGCGGGAACCCGAGGTGACCACCTTCTTGGTCCACACCATTCCTTGACTCATGAGGGCACACCTCCTACCTTCACAGTCCCCCGATGTGAACAAGGATCAGACAGGAGAATCCTTGATGGAGCGCCCACCGCTCTTACCGCGCACCGCCCTCACCCTCGCGGCCACCGCCGCGCTCATCGCTCCGGCCGCGGTCGCCTACGGCACCGAGCGCTCCCCGCAGGCACCGGCCGCGTCCTGGAGCCTGAAGTGGAACCCGGCGGCCGGAGCCAGCGTCGCGAGCGCCTTCGAAGGCGCCGAGGACGACCGCGCCGACTCCCACCCCGGGACCACCCATATCTACCCCTCCCAGGGCGGTTTCCGGACGGACATGCACTACCCCAAGGACGTCGACACCAGCACCGACCGCCAGCGCAACGAGGTCCGGGGCATGAAGCAGGACGGCTCCGCCGTCAAGATCCTCAAGAACGAGACCTGGCGCATCCAGTACCAGATGTACGTACCGGACACGCTGGACGCGACGACAAGCTTCACCCACATCATGCAGATCAAGGTCGGGGACGTGGCCGCCCCGCTGTTCACCATGTCGCTGCACCAGCACGGCGACGGCCCGAAGGTCGAGATCCGGACCTCGGACGACGAGGAGAACCTGACCGAGGCCGGGGCCGCGAACATGTCGCCGCTCCAGGGCGCCTGGAGCGATGTGTCGGTCGAGGTCAAGGCGGCCGACTCGGGCGCGTACGCCGACTGGTCGGTGACCACCACCGACGGCAAGAAGGTCGCCGCACACAAGCGCACCGGCCTGGACCTGTGGCGTGGCAAGAACTATCTGCGGCCCAAGTGGGGCATCTACCGGAGCCTGAACAGCGGCGGCCTGCAGACCACATACCTGCTCACCCGCAACTTCAAGGCGTACAAGCTCCAGTAGGAGGAGACGCGATGAAGAGCCCTCGGAACACCCTGGCGGCCGCGGCCGCCACCACCGCGCTCACCGCCGGGCTGCTGCTCGCCCAGGCGGGTGCGGGCAACGCCGCACCGGCCGGGGCCGATTCCGCTCCCTCGGCCATCAAGACCGTCTCGTCCGGCTGGTCGATCCCCTGGGGGCTGAGCTGGCTGCCGGACGGCTCGGCGCTGATCAGCGAGCGGGACTCGTTCAAACTCTTCAAGCTCACCCAGTCGGGCACCAAAACGTCGGTGGGCACGGTGCCCAACGTGGTGAGCACCAGTGGCGAGGGCGGGCTGATGGGCCTCGCGGTCTCGCCGAACTGGAACACCGATCACTACGTCTACATCATGCACACGGCGTCGGACGGCAACCGGATCGCCCGCATGACCTACGACGGTTCCGGATTGAGCGGCTACAAGGCGATCGTCACCGGCATCCAGAAGAACAAGTACCACAACGGCGGGCGCCTCAAGTTCGGCCCGGACGGCTATCTGTACGCCACCACCGGGGACGCGCAGACCTCCGGCAACGCGCAGGACAAGAACTCGCTCAACGGCAAGATCCTGCGGATGACCACCGACGGCAAGGCCGCCCCCGGCAACCCGTTCGGCACCCTCGTCTACTCCCTCGGCCACCGCAACCCGCAGGGCCTTACCTGGGACGCGCAGGGCCGGTTGTGGGAAGCGGAGCTGGGCAACAGCACGTACGACGAACTCAACCTCATCGAAGCGGGCAAGAACTACGGCTGGCCCACCTGTGAGGGCAGTTGCTCCACCTCCGGGATGACCAGTCCCAAGCGCCAGTGGTCGGTCGGCGAGGCCTCGCCCAGCGGGGTCACCTACGCCGACGGCGCGCTCTACATGGCGGCGCTCCGGGGCGAGCGGCTGTGGCGAATCCCGGTCGACGGGACGAGCGCGGGCACCCCGAAGGCGTACTACACCAGCTCGTACGGGCGGCTGCGCACCGTTGAGACGGTGCCCGGCAAGAACACGCTGTGGCTGTCCACGACGAACGCCGACAACAACGGCGGCGAGGCGGCCGGTGCGGACAAGGTGTTCCAGGTCGAGCTGAAGTAGCCCGCTCCGAGCCAGGTGTGGGTGCGGCCGCGCTCCGCCGAGCGCGGCCGCATGCGCGCGTCAGCGCGCGAGCCGCTCGTTCATCAGCAGGAAGGCGCCCAGCCCGTGCAGGTCGTTCGTGTTGCGCTTGCGCCCGAAGTAGTACGCCAGGTCACCGACGTTGGTGCCCTCGCTGATGTCGGCGATGCTGGTCAGCCCGTCCGGGTCGACCGTCACCTTGTCCAGGACGCCCCGGTAGCCCCGGCGCGCCGCCGCCGCGTAGCCGCCCCCGTGTATCCAGCCGTGGTCCAGGGCGGCGTGCAGCATCAGGGTGTACATGCTGGAGGCCGAGGTCTCCAGCCAGTTGCCCGGCTCGTCCGCCCGGTCGACGACCTGGAACCAGCGGCCGGTCGCCCGGTCCTGGTAGCGCAGGAACCCCTTGGCCAAGTGCCGTACGTTGCCGATGAGTTCGGCGCGGCGCGGATGGCGGGCGGGCAGCATCTCCAGCACCTCGATGTGCGTCATCGCGGTCCAGCCGATGGCGCGGGCCCAGAAGTGGGCGGAGGTGCCGGTGGTGTCGTCCGGGTTCCAGGGGGCGTCGCCGTCCGCGTCATAGGCGTGGTAGAGCAGCCCGTTCGACGCCTTGAGGTGGCGGAAGTACACCGAGAGGTTCCGGGTGACCTCGTCGTACGCGAACGCCTTGTCCCCGTACGCGATGCCGTACCGCAGCAGGAACGGCTGGGCCATGAAGACACCGTCGGCCCACAGTTCGTTGGTCTTGCCGGTGGCGTGCCACATGCCGCCGTCCGCGGTGCGCGGATAGCTGGCGAAGCGGTCGCGGATCTGGTCGGCGGCGGTCCGGTAGCGCGCGTCGCCGGTCTCCTTGTGGAGGACCAGCAGCAGGTTCCCGGACTGCATGGCGTCGAGGTTGTCGAAGGTGCGGCTCATATGGCCGTCGGCGCCCACGTGGTTGTCCACCCAGCGCTTGATGTACGCCAGGTACGAGGGCTCGCCCACCCGCTGGTAGACGCGGTACGCGCCCAGCAGGAACAGCCCCCGGGTGTAGCCCCAGCCGCCGAGCGAGGCCGGGTCGGGGTAGCGGGCGATGGTGGACTCCACCACCGCCCGCGACCAGTCCGCCCGGGCCGCGTGGGCCATCCCGGTTCCCGGCAGCAGAAGGCCGCCGCCGATGCCTAACGCGCTCGCGAGTACGGTCCTGCGTCTCATCACTGGACTCTCCTCTTGACAGGCAAATTGCCATGCACACGCCAAGGTTACCGCCGAGCGCACCGTACCGGGGCAAACGCGGAGGAAAGGGCCGGATCCGCATCCCCCGTCAGCAGTCCGGCCACCAGCCGTCCGGTGGCGGGGGCGAGCATGTTGTGGCCGGTCGCCAGAAGCACCCGGGAGTGGCCGGGCACCCGGCCGATCAGCGGCAGCCCGTCGGGGGCCATCGGGCGCGGGCCCACCCACTCCTCCTGGAGGTCGTCCCAGTCGGCGTGGCGCGGATACGGGCGCGCGACCGCCACGATGGCCTCGATACGCCGCCGCCGGAACCGGTCGGGGGCGCGCTCGAACTCCCTCGTCCCGGCGACCCGGACCCGCTTGCCCAGAGGCGTGAGCACCACCTTGGCCACGCCGAGGTGGACCAGCCGGGAGGGAGGTGGCTCGGCCGCCACCGAGAAGCGGTAGCCCTCGCCCGCCACCAGGTCGACATCCACGCCGAGCCCCCGGACCAGTTCGCGGGACCAGATGCCCGCGGCGACGACCACCGCGTCGCTCCGGTACGTCCCCGCCGAGGTCCGCACCTCGGCGCGCCCGGCCCGGTCCGTCACGGGCCGACACCCGGGCGCCCTCGACCAGTTCGACGCCCTGGCGGCGCAGCCGCTCGGCGAGCCGGTCCACGAAGAGCCCGGGGTCCAGCGACCACTGGTCGTCCACCACGAACCCCGCCCGGGCCCCCTCGGTGAGCGCGGGCTCGGTGTCCGCGAGGGCGGTCCCCGTGAGCAGCCCGCCGGTGGCGATCCTCGAAGAGCCCGAAGGTGCCCTCGGCGAGGGCGCCGAGCGCGCTCGCCCCGCGGCCGTAGTGGCGTGCGGTGGCCCGCAGCCCGAACCGGACCAGGAAGCGCAGCAGCGCGGCGCTGGTCGACGAATGGACCGCCAGGGCGCTGTCCGGGCGGTGCAGTCCGCGCAGCGCGGCGCCGATGACCCCGGGGGCGGCGAGCGGTTCCACCAGGTCGGGGCAGACCTCACCGGCGTTGCCGCGGGAGGCACCGCTGCCCAGCCGGTCGCGTTCCAGGACGGTGACCCGCAGCCCGGCGGCGCTCATCGAGATGCATCTCGCCTCCCTGACCGACGTCCTCCAGGAGAACACTCGACCCGCGAGGGAACCTGACCGCACGACCAAGATAAGGTAAGGCATACCTAAGTCTTTGGAGTCGTTCGTGCGCACCCACCGCCTGTTTCCCCTGCTCGCCGCCGCCCTGGCCGCGACCGTCCTCACCGGCTGCGGCCCCGCGGAGTCCGCGGACTCGTCGTCGGCGTCCACGCGGCAGCCGGGCGCCCGGCAGGCGGACGGCGCCTTCCCCCGTACCGTCGTCCATGAACGCGGCAGCACACCGGTCAAGGCGAAGCCGCGGCGCGTCGCGGTCATCAGCACCGGACAGCTCGACGATCTGCTCACCCTCGGCCTCGTGCCCGCCGCCACCACCCGCGCAGACAACGCCGGTCTGGTCCCGGACTATCTGCGCGACGCCTTCCCCGGCAAGGCGAAGGCGCTCGCGGCGATGACGGACATCGGCACCCGCTCCTCCCCCGCCATAGAGAAGCTCGCTGCGGCCAAGCCCGATCTGATCCTGGTCAACAGCACCCAGGGCGACCTCTACCCGACCCTGTCGGCCATCGCCCCGACCGTCGTCACCAAGGGCCGCGGGGTCAACTGGAAGAAGGACCTGCTGACCGTCGCGGACGCGGTCGGCCGGCGCGACCGGGCGCGTACGATCGTCAGCCGCTTCGAGAAGGACGCCGCGCGGCAGGGCGGGAAACTGGGGGGTGAGGACACGGAGCTGTCCATGGTGCGGTTCAACCCGGACCGGGTCCGGATGTTCGGCGCGAAGTCCTTCACCGGCACCATCGCCGGCGACATGGGGCTCGGCCGCCCCGCGTCGCAGCGCTTCGACGACATCTCCCAGGATCTGAGCGGTGAGCGGATCCCCGAGATGGACGGCGACTGGATCTTCTACTCCGTCCAGGGCCGTCCCGGAAGGACGGACGCGGGCGCCTATCTCTCCAATCCGCTGTGGAAGAAGCTCGGCGCCGTGCGCGCCGGACACACCGTCACCGTGGACGACGACCCTTGGTACCTCAACGCCGGGCCGACCGCCGCGCGTGTCGTCCTGCGCGACATCACCGGGCACCTGGGGCGCTGAGACGGCCATGGGACATTCGCGACGGTTATGGGGAAGGCATATCCCACCGTCACGCCCCGTATGCGTTCGGGACAATCCGTCACCATAATGCCCTCCGCAGGCAATAGTCTCGGCGTACAGGCCGCGGCGGAGGAGGTAGCCCATGGGGACGGGCGATCGCGAACAGGCACAGGCACAGGCGCGGCAGGAAGCCGACCGGCTCACCGCGCAGGGCATCCATGGCATCGCGCTGACCTGGGTGGACAACGCGGGAATCACCCGGGTCAAGTCCGTGCCCACCGGGCGGCTCGCCCAGAGCGCCCGGCGTGGCGTCGGCATGTCCCCGGTCTTCGACGTGTACCTCGTGGACGACTCCATGACGACGAGCCCTCATATCGGCGGGCCCGACGGCGATCTGCGGCTCTTCCCCGATCTGGGGCGGCTCACCCCGCTGGCCGCCCAGCCCGGCTGGGCGTGGGCCCCGGCCGACCGTTACGCCCAGTCCGGCCTGGAACACCCCGCCTGCCAGCGGCTGTTCGCCCGCCGGATGACCGAGCGGGCGCACGGGCGCGGGATCGCGGTGCGCATGGGGTTCGAGACGGAGTGGGTCGTCACCACGGGCGACACGCCCGGACCGGACGGCGCGGCGGCCTACGCCGGAGCGGGCCCGGCCTACGGCATGGCGCGTCTGGTCGATCTCTCCGGCTACCTCGCCGACCTGCTCGACACGCTGCACGCCCAGGGCGTGGAGGTGCTGCAGCTGCACCCGGAGTACGCGGCCGGGCAGTTCGAGGTGTCCGTGGCGCCCGCGGACCCGGTGGGCGCCGCCGATCTCGCCGTCCTCGTCCGCGAGACGGTCCGCGGTGTGTCGGCGCGGCACGGGCTGACCCCGCTGTTCGGGCCGGTGGCCGAGGCGGGAACGGTCGGCAACGGCGGCCATCTGCACCTGAGTCTGTGGCAGGGCCACCGCAATCTGTGCCGGGACGGGGACGGACCGCACGGCATGACCGCGACGAGTGAGGCGTTCCTCGCCGGAGTGCTGCGCGCCCTGCCCGCCCTGCTCGCCATCGGCGCCCCCTCCCCCGCGAGCTACCTGCGGCTCGAACCCTCCCGCTGGGCCGGGGCGTACCAGTGCTGGGGGCTGGAGAACCGCGAGGCCGCGCTGCGCTTCATCACCGGTGCCCCGGACGACCCGGGCGCGGCCAACGCCGAGGTCAAGTGCTTCGATTCGGCCGCCAACCCCTATCTGGCGACGGGCGCGGTCATCGCCGCCGGACTCGCCGGGCTCGACGCCGGGCTCACCCTGCCGCCGCCGGTCTCCGGCGACCCGGCGCACACGGGCCGGGAGCGGCGGCTGCCCACCTCGCTGCTCGGCTCGCTGGAACACTTCGAGGCATCAGGCGTACTGCGCGAGGCGCTGGGCGATCCGCTCTTCGAGTCCATCGCCGCCGTACGCCGCGCCGAGGCGGCGCTGTTCGAGAAGGCCACTCCGCAGGACATCGCGGCCGCGACCCGGGGACGGTACTGAACGATGCGCTCCGCCGAGGGGACGGCACCGACCGGACCGTCTCTGCCGCCGCTGGTGGACCACCACTGTCATGGGGTGGCCCGCCGCGAACTGGACCCCGCCGCGTTCGAGGCGTTCCTGACCGAGTCCGACGCGCCCGCCGCGCTCGGCACCACCTTCTTCGACAGCCAGCTGGGTTTCGCGCTGCGCCGCTGGTGCCCGCCGCTGCTCGGTCTGGAACCGCACTGCCCGCCCGCCCGCTATCTCGCCCGGCGGCGGGAGCTGGGGGCCCGCGAGGTCAACCGGCGGCTGCTGACCGCCGCCGGGATCACCGAATTCCTCGTCGACACCGGCCTCCCCGGCGACCTCACCACCCCGGACGAGCTGGCCGCGGCGGCCGGGGGCACCGCGCACGAGATCGTCCGGCTGGAACACCTCGCGGAGCGCACCGCCGACACCTCGCGCAGCGCCGACGACTTCCTGGCCGGGCTGGCCGACGGGATCCGGGAGGCCGCCCGTACCGCCGCGGGCTTCAAGTCGGTGGCCGCCTACCGCTACGGCCTCCACTTCGATCCCGACCCCCCGGCCCCCGCCGCCGTGCACACCGCGACCGAGCGCTGGCTCGCCCACCGCGCCGAGGGCGGCGCGCCCGCCGCCCGGGTGACCGACCCGGTGCTGCTGCGCCATCTGCTGTGGTCCGCGGCCCGCACCGGGCTGCCGCTCCAGTTGCACACCGGCTTCGGCGATCCGGACCTGCGGCTGGACCGCTGCGATCCGCTCGCGCTCACCGACTTCATCCGCGCGGTACGCCCCACCGGCTGCTCGCTGATCCTGCTGCACGGCTATCCGTACCACCGCGGCGCGGCCTATCTCGCCGCCGTCTTCCCGCATGTCTACGCCGACGTCGGCCTGTCCCTGACCCACACCGGGGCGCGGGCCGGGGCGGTGCTCGCCGAGATGCTGGAGCTGGCCCCGTTCGGCAAGGTGCTCTTCTCCACCGACGCCTACGGGCTGCCCGAGCTGTACGTGGTGGGCGCGCGGCTGTTCCGGGAGGCGCTGGCCGGGCTGCTGGACCAGTGGGTGCGCGAGGGCGCGTGGTCGGGCGGCGACGCGGGGCGCGTGGCGGCGCTCCTCGGCGCGGACAACGCGCGCCGAGTGTACGGGCTCGGCAGTACGATCACCCGTGATCATTAGCCTTGGCCGCAGAATCCACGGTTCCCGGGGCGCCGGGCCACGGTTTTCGCCACGATGGTGGGATGGACGAAGAGCACTTCCTGGAGCGCGCGAAGGACTTCGCGCTCCACCTGGCCGAGCTTCAGTCGCGCCTCGACCCCGCCTCGTACGATCTGTTGCTGCGCATCCTGCACGGCATCAACGACGCCATCGTGGGGCGGTCCTCGGGCGCCACCGGTATCGACGTACCGTTCACCGCGCTCGACCGGGACCTGTTCACTCCCGCGCTCGGGCGGGAGCTGGCGAAGCTGACCAGTCTGCTGGGGCCGCACGGGCTGCAGTTGGTCGTCGAGCTGGGCAACCAGCAGGAGCGCGACCGGCGCGAGGTCGAGGCGATAGCCCGAGCCAGCGGCATGGATCCCGGGGGCGCGTGATGGTGTACCGGCGGGTACGGTTCGGGCTGGGGCGACGGGGCGTGCCGAGGATCGCGCGTATCACCGTCCGCCCCTCACACCACCGTCCCCGGAGGAGAACGCATGCGGATCAGCGGCACCACCGTCCTGCTCACCGGAGCGACCGGGGGCATCGGGCAGACCCTCGCCCGGGCCCTCGCCGCCAAGGGCGCCAAGCTGCTGCTCACCGGACGCCGCGAGGAGGTGCTGCGGCCGCTGGCCGAGCGGCTCGGCGCCCGTCCGCTCGTGGCCGACCTGGCCGACCGGTCCGATCTGGAGCGGCTCGTCGAGGAAGCGGAGGCGGCGGACGCCCGCATCCTCATAGCCAACGCCGCGCTGCCCTCCAGCGGTGAGGTCCTCGGCTACGACACCGAGCACCTCGACCGAGCCCTCGACGTCAACCTCCGCGCCCCGCTGCTGCTGTCCCGGCTGATGGCACCGCGGATGGTGGCCGCCGGGTCCGGGCAGCTGGTGATGATCGGCTCGCTGTCGGGCCGTACCGCCTCCCCCGGCGCCGCGCTCTACAACGCGGCCAAGTTCGGGCTGCGCGGGTTCGCGCTCGGGCTGCGGCAGGACCTGCACGGCACGGGCGTCGGGGTCACGCTGGTGCAGCCGGGGTTCGTCGGCGACGCCGGGATGTTCGCCGACTCCGGCGCCAGCACCCCGCCCGGAGTACGGACGATCACCACCCGCCGGGTCGCGGCCGCCACCGTCCGCGCGATCGAACGGAACCGGGGCGAGGTGAACGTGGCCCCGCTGGAGCTGCGCTTCGGAAGCGCGCTCGGCGGTCTCTTCCCCACCCTCGCCGAGCGCGCCCAGCGCCAGGCCGGTGCCGGGACCACCTCCCGGCAACTCGCCGACGGACAGCGCGACAAGCGCTGAGCACACCGTGGTGTAGGTTCGGTCGACCCGACCGGTGGGCGAGCGAGGGAGCGGGTTCATGCGTGCTGTGGTGTTCGACGACTTCGGACGCAGGCCAGAGGTACGGACCGTCGACGATCCCACCCCGTCCCGGCGCGGCGCGGTGATCCGCGTCGAGGCCACCGGGCTGTGCCGCAGCGACTGGCACGGCTGGATGGGCCACGAACCGGACATCCGGCTGCCGCACGTACCCGGCCATGAACTCGCGGGCACGATCGAGGAGATCGGCCCCGACGTCGCGAACTGGCGCCCCGGGCGGCGGGTCACCGTGCCCTTCGTCTGCGCCTGCGGACGCTGCGCCGCGTGCGCGGACGGCGCCCAGCAGGTGTGCGAGCGGCAGACGCAGCCGGGCTTCACCCACTGGGGCTCGTTCGCCGAGTACGTCGCGGTCGAGAACGCCGACGTCAACCTCGTCGGCATCCGCAACGAGCTGCCGTTCACCACCGCCGCCTCGCTCGGCTGCCGTTTCGCGACCGCCTTCCGCGCGGTGGTGACCCAGGGCCGGGTCACCCCGGGCGAATGGGTCGCGGTGCACGGATGTGGCGGGGTCGGACTGTCCGCCATCATGATCGCGGCGGCCTGCGGGGCGCGGGTCGTCGCGGTCGACATCTCGGCCCGGGCGCTCGCCCTGGCGTCCCGCTTCGGCGCGGCGGTCTGCGTGGACGCGTCCTCGACCCTGGGCTCGGTAGCCGAGGCCGTCGCGGACGCGACGGGCGGCGGCGCCCATGTCTCGGTGGACGCGCTGGGCTCGCCCCGCACCTGCGCGGCCTCCGTGAGCAGCCTCCGCCGCCACGGCCGCCACGTCCAGATCGGCCTGCTGCCACCCGCCGCCGGAAACCCGATGCTCCCGATGGACCGGGTCATCGCCCTCGAACTCCAGCTGCTGGGCAGCCACGGCATGGCCGCCCACGCGTACGGGCCGATGATGGAGATGGTCGACGCCGGAACGCTGCGCCCGGATCTGCTGGTCACCGACGTCATAGGCCTGGACGCCGTACCCGAGGCCCTGACCGCGCTGCCGTCGGCGGCCAAGGGCGGGGTGACGGTGATAGAGCCCCACCGCGGCCCGTCGTCCGACCGCTGACGGGCGCCGAACTCCGGCGATTCACCGGCCCGTTGGACCTGCGGCGGGTTCGCCGGGCGTCGCCCGGGCACCGGCTCGCGGGGCGGGCGCGGGGCCGCGGCCCCGCGGGAGGGTGATGTCCCGCATCGCGACGACCGCCGCGAGAGCGAGAGCCCCCGCGGCGGCCCCTCCCCAGGCGACCGTGGAGCCGATCGCCGAGGCGCCCGCCGCGGCCATGCCGTGACGGCCCATCAGGGTCTGTGCGCAGGCCAGCCCGAAGGTGCTGCCGATCTGCTTGGCGAGGGCCGAGCCCGCCGTGGCGGTGCCCATGTCGGCGGCGGGTACGGCGTTCTGGGTCGCGATGGTGATGCCGCCCATCGCGGGCCCCGTACCGAGTCCGGCGATCAGCAGCCATCCGCAGATCAGCGCGGTCGGTGTCGTCGCGTCCAGGGCGAAGAACGCCGCGGTCCCGGCGGTGAGCAGCCCGGCGCCGGTCAGGAGCGCCGGTTTGGCGCGGCCGCTGCGCAAAATGGCGGCGGCGGTGAGCCGGTTGCTCAGCGCCATGCCGGCCATCAGGGGAAGGAGCAGCAGACCGGAGGTGGTCGCGGAGTGGCCCCGTACGTGCTGGAAGTAGAGCGGCAGCAGGATGCCGGCCGGCATGGCGGCGGCCTGGAAGAAGAACCCACCGGTCAGCAGCGCGCTGTAGGTGCGGTTCCGGAAGAGACGGAGCGGCAGCACGGGGACGGACGCGCGGCGCTCGACGGGAACGAGCAGGGCGAGCAGGGCCAGACCGCCGAGCAGGCACCCCGCGACGGTGGGGTCCGTCCAGGGCGGGGTGCCCCCGCCCTCCGCCGGGGTGCCCTTCAGACTCAGACCGGTCAGGGCCAGTGAGAGACCGGCCGTGAGGAGGAGGACCCCCGCGATGTCGAGCCGTCCGGACGGCGCCACGGCGGGGCGGCGGTCCGGCAGGACCAGGATGAGAACGGTCGCGGCGGCGAGGCCGATGGGGAGGTTGAGCCAGAACGCCCAGCGCCAGCCGACGTGGTCGGCCAGCAGACCGCCGACGATCGGACCGCCGACCAGGCCGAGCAGCAGCATCGTGCCCATCGCCGTCTGCATGCGGATCAACCCCGCCGTACGGGAGGGCGGGTTGAGGTCACGGATCAGGGCCATGCCGAGGGTGAGCAGGGCTCCGGCACCCAGCCCCTGCCCGGCGCGGCAGACGATCAGCACCTCCATCGAACCGGCCAGGCTGCACGCGAGCGAGCCCGCCAGGAACAGAGCCAGCCCGCTCAGCAGCAGCCTGCGGCGGCCGTACAGGTCGGAGAAGCGGCCGTAGACCGGCACGCTGATCGAGGAGGTCAGCAGGTAGGCGGTGACGAGCCAGACGTACCAGCTGCCGCTGCCACTGCCGCCGATCTGCTCGACGATGCGGGGCAGGGCGGTGCCGACCACGGTGCCGTCGAGCATGGCCAGGAACGCACACGCCAGCAGGGCCAGGGTGATCAGGGTCCGGCGGCGGGACGTGAGCTGCGCGTACGCGTCGGATGCGGTCACCCGTCCTCCCCCGGCCCGGTGAGCGCGCCGTGCAGGAAGAGGTCCACCATTTCGTCCGTGGTCAGCGGGTCGTTCGCGCCCTGCCGCCCCGCGAACATGAGCAGCAACTGGAAGGCTTCCGCGAGCCGTTCGGGGGCGAGCCGCAGGGTCTCCTGGTCCGGCTCGAACAGGGCGGCCAGCGCCGCACGCGGTGCGGCGAGCCCCGCCTCACGGTCCGGCAGCCCGCCGCCCTCGGCCGACTGGCCGGGCGCCCTGCGCTCCATCCGGCCGGTCGCGGCCAGGGCCCCGACGACGGCGCCGATACGGGTCATGTGCCCGCGCATCACCTCGGCCGCCTCGGTGAGCCGGGCCGTGAGCGGCTGGTCCAGCGCGATCGCCTCCAGGTGGGCGACGGCGTCGTCCGGGCGCGTGGCCTCGGCCACGCAGGCGGCGAGCAGGGCGTCCTTGTCGGGGAAGACGCGGAAGATCGTGCCCTCACCGATGCCCGCGGCCCGGGCGATTTTCGCGGTGGTCACGGAGGCGCCGTATTCGACGACCAGGGGAAGCGCCGCAGCGACGATCATCTTGCGGCGCTGATCGGGGTCCATGGCGGGCGCGCGACGCCGGGGCGGCGTAGGAGAAGTCTCTGTCATACCTCCGAAGAGTACGGAGTGAGTGCTCACTCCGTCAATGAGTGAGCACTCACTCTGCTCTTTCATCCATGTCTGCCGTGTGGGCTCAGAACGCGTCCACGCCGGTGAGTTCGCTGGACAGGTCCCACAGGCGCGAGGCGGCGCGGGGGTCGGTGGCCCAGGGCTTCACCCCGCCGATGAGCATGTCGTCGGTGGTGGCCGGTTCGGCGATGTCGCAGTCCTGGCAATACGCACCGCCGTGGGCGTCGAGCAGCGGGGAGGTCGCGGCCCAGACGGCTGTCGCCGCACCTTGCCGCGGCGTCTTGAAGCCGTCGGCGGGCCCGCCGTCCGGCGTCAGCCAGCCCAGCCCGCGCCACTCCTCGCGCGGAATGTGGCGCTGCAGCGGAGTGAGGATGCTGCCGGGGTGCGCGGCGTAGGCGCGCAGGCCGCTCTCGGCGCCGAGGCGGTCGAGGTGCAGGGCGAAGAGGGCGTTGGCGGTCTTGGACTGGGCGTAGGCGAGCCAGCGGTCGTAGCCGGTGCGGAAGTGCGGGTCCTCCCAGCGGATATCGCTCAGGAAGTGGCCGGACGACGCCACGGACACCACGCGGGCGCCGGGGGCGAGGGCGGGGCGGAGGCGGCCCAGGAGCGCGAAGTGTCCGAGGTGGTTGATGGCGAAGTGGGCTTCCCAGCCGGGGCCGACGCGGGTCTCCGGACACGCCATCACACCGGCCCCGTTGATGACGATGTCAAGCATGCGGCCGGTGGCCAGGAAGCGGTCGGAGAAGGCGCGCACGCTCTCCAGGTCGCCCAGGTCGAGCGCGGCGACCTCCGTCCCCGATGTGCCCCGCAGGGCTTCCCCGGCGGCGTCGGGCCGCCGGGCCGGGACGACGACGCGCGCCCCGGCGCGGGCCAGGGCGCGGGTGGTCTCCAGGCCGAGCCCGGAGTATCCGCCGGTGACCAGGGCCGTGGCGCCGGTGAGGTCGACCCCGGCGAGAACGTCGTCGGCGGTGCTGTGCGCGCCGAATCCGGAAGGGAGCCTCCGCTGTTTCGTGATCATGCGGAGGACGCTAAAACCTGGAGTGCGCGCTAGGTCAAGGTACGGTTCCCCGATGGGCGACGAGCATGGCCTGAGCATCGGCAAGGTCTCCGAGGCGACCGGGATGAGCGTGCACGCGCTGCGGTTCTTCGAGCGTGAGGGGCTGTTCCTGCGGGAGATCCCCCGTTCCGGCGGCAACCAGCGGATCTACGAACAGGCGGACGTGGACTGGCTCGCGCTGTGCGAACGGCTCCGCGCTTCCGGTATGCCGATCGCGACGATCCGGAAGTTCGCCGAGCTGGTCCGCCACGGTCCGGGCAACGAGCCCGACCGGCTCGAACTGCTCCGTGAGCACGAGGAGAACGTGCGGACCAAGATCGACGAACTCGGTGCCTGCCTGGAGGTCATCCACACCAAGGTGACCGTCTACGAGCGGCACGTCCGCGACGGAACGGCCGCCGGAGTGTGGTCCCCGACGCCGTCGGACACGTGACTAGGGCGTGCCGAAGGCGGCCGTGTCGTAGCCCCAGCGGCCGCCGGTCTCCCACACACACCGAAACGTCGCCCAGGCCGGTCGTGCCGTCGTCCAGCGGTCGCCGACGACCAGCTCCGCCGCCATCTCGGCGTTCGACAGGCCCCGCGCGAGCAGCAGCAGCGTCTCCCGCTCCCGCCCGGTCAACGCGTTCAGGCGAGGATCGGGCCGCCGTGACCGGGCGGCCGGGCGGGTGTACTGCTCCACCAGGCGCCGGGCCAAGCAGCGCCACCTCGGGCGTGTGCCGCCGTACGGCCTCGACCCGGCTGGCCCGCTGCCGGGCTCCTCCGGCGCCACCCGGTACAGCGCGCTGGTCGCCAGGCCCTTTCGCGGTTTCGG
Source organism: Streptomyces sp. NPDC041200 (assembly GCF_055591805.1). Classification (NCBI taxonomy): domain Bacteria; kingdom Bacillati; phylum Actinomycetota; class Actinomycetes; order Kitasatosporales; family Streptomycetaceae; genus Streptomyces; species Streptomyces sp. NPDC041200. Next base: position 27,971 of record NZ_JBVIZF010000042.1, read on the forward strand.
CGGCGAGCGGCGCCGACGCGTCAGATTACGGGGGAGGTTGCCCGGCGGGGAGGGCGAACGATCTACGCTTCATGGGCGCCCCCGCACCCTCGTCGAACGGCAGGAGTCACCACCGTGATCACCGAGATCGCCCAGATCGAGATCCTCCCCGGCCAGGAGGAGGAGTTCGAGCAGGCCGTGGCCGAGGCACGGCCCCTCTTCCTCGCGGCCGACGGCTGCCACGGCATCGACCTGCACCGCAGTGTCGAACACCCCACGCGCTACCGGCTCATCGTCCAGTGGGAAACGCTGGAGCACCACACCGTCACCTTCCGCGGCTCCGAGGACTTCACCCGGTGGCGGGCCCTCGCCGGGCCCCACTTCGCCGCTCCGCCGCAGGTCGAGCACGTGTACTCCGTGCTCGCCCCGTAACGCCGACGAGCGGCCGGGCCCGTGCCGGGATGGATCGCACCGGGCCCTACGGCACGCTTACGGTGTCCCGCGCCACCCTCACCCGGTCCCCCGCCGCCGGATGGGCCGCGATCGGCGGGACGTTGGCGGGCGTCAGCTCGGGGGCGTGACCCGGCTCGCCGCCGCGTGGCACCGTCCGCACCACCTGGCTGGGCGGCAGCTCCCCGCCCCGGTCCCGCAGCCGCTGCCACATCACGTCGAGGGCCTGCTGGTAGTAGTACCCCAGTGGGACGTACCGGTTGTCCAGCCCCGGTGTCTGCGCGTCGCTGTGGTGGGCGTGGGCGACCTCGACGTAACTGACCGTCGAATTCCCGTGCTGAGCACGCGCGTTGAGTCCCAGGTACGGCCGCGAGCTGTGGTTCACGGGGACCCGCGTGTCGTCCCGGCCATGCACGACGAGCGCCGGTTTGCCGTGCAGATCGCCGCTGCGGCGCGTGGCGTCGAGCCCGGAGGCCAGCCGCGCCGCCCACGTCCGCTCGGCGCGCTCCGCGCCCGCGCGCGGGAAGGCGAGCCGGTACACACAGCGCTCGCCACGCAGGTTGTAGTCGTGGCGGCCGTCCGCCCCAGGGGACGCGCTGTCCGCGACGGGCCCGCCGGGCGCGTTCTCGTCGATCAGCACCCCGGGGGCGGGCGCCCGTCCGGGGCTGGTGCCGAAGGCGGCGGCCAGCTCGGAGCGGCGGTAGGGCACCGGGGTGCCGGAGTCGTCGGTCCGCGCCCACCCGTATCCGCACAGCGCGTCGTCCACGGAGGCCCGCGCGTAGCTCATGGCGTACGAGGCCGGGGTCTGCGGATCGTAGTGCGAGAGCTGCAGGTACCCGGACTGCGGCTGGAATCCGGCGCGTACGAGGGCCCGCGCGGCGAGCCGCGGCAGTCCGCCCTCCCCCGCGCGCTCCGCGTCGCGGCGCGTGATGAGCCGGGGGTCGTCGCCGACCAGCGCCGCGCACCGGCGGCGCGCGGCGGGGACGTCCAGGGTGGCGTAACCCGGCGCGGTGGGTTCGGTGAGCGCGGCGCACGGCTGGAGCAGCGAGGCCAGGGAGTTGTACCGGATCAGCGGCAGCCCCGCGGCGGGGACGGCGCGCCCGCCCTGCCGGACCCGGATGCCGTTCAGCGGAGCGAGGTTCATCTGCGGTTCGGAGGCGACGACGGCGTCGATGAGCCCCGTACGGTCGTCCTCGCCCGCGGCGACGGCCGCGCCGCCACCGTTGGAGACGCCGGTGGCCAGGACCGTGGTGGTGGCGGCGGTGTAACCGCCGTGGGGCGCGCCACTTCGCCGGTCGCGGTTCAGGAGGGCGAGGGCGAGCCGCACCGAGCGCAGTACGTCGCGCCCCCAGGTGGCCTGCGGATCGGTCCGGGAGTGCGCCATCTTGTACGCCACGCGATACGGACGCTCGGCGTCGAAGCGGGCCCGCTCGGCGTCGGTGAGCCCGGGGTCGAAGGCGCTGCGGCCGCCAACCGCCGTGCGCGGGCCGGTGGTTCCGTCGTACCCCATGACCGTGCCGGAGTGCAGATCGTCGAAGGCCGGGCCCATGCCCTTGTCGGTGTAGGCGACGGCGCACCGGCGGTGCAGTCCCCACGCCCCGGCCGTGCCGACCATGCTGTAGACGCCGCCGAGTCCGGTCGCGGGCGCGGCCACCACGCAGGGCCGGGCGCGGTCGAAGGTGTCCGGCACCTGGACGACGAAGCTCACACTGGCCGCGCCGCGCCCCGCCACCGCCCGGTACTCGGTGCCCGCGATCCGGCCGTCGCCGGGCAGCGGGCGGCCCCGGTCGACGTTCGCCCCGTACAGCCGCCCGAGCCCGCCGCCGGATCCGGCCGCCATCCCGGCGGACGCCCAGATCGCCTGGCGGCGCAGTTCGGCGGCGGTGGGCCGGTCTGGGTCGGCGGGGGCGGGCCGCGGGCCGCGCAAGCCCTCGAAGCCGAGCCCGGCGGTGAGCAGATCGTCGCCCGAGCCGTCGTAGCGGACGGAGGTGAGGTGGTGGAACCCGGGCGGCGGCAGGGCCCTCTCGGCGGAGGCGGCGGGGGTGAGGGACGCCGCGGTCAGGGCGACGGCCAGCAGGCTCACGGACGTACGGCGCCGGCAGTGGCGCTGGCGCTGGCTGTCGCTGTGGCCGTGGCGTACGGATGGCATCGCGGGGACTCCTCCTCGGGGCGTGGTGGCGGCACGGACGGGGCGCGCGGGTCACAGCGGCACCGCGCCCGTCGCCATGGCGACCGCGGTCATCACCAGCGTCGTGCCGAACGCCCAGCGGAAGATGAACCGCTGGTGCTCGCCGAGCTGCACCCCGCTCATACCGAGCAGGATGAACGTCGCGGCGGTGAGCGGGGAGAGCGGGAATCCGGTGGTCATCTGGCCGAGGACGGCGGCGCGGGCGACCTCGGCGGGGTCGGTGCCGAAGGAGTCGGCGGTTCCGGCGAGAACGGGCAGAATGCCGAAGTAGTAGGCGTCGGGGGTGAAGACGAGGCTGAGCGGCATGCTGGTGATGGCGACCAGCGCGGGCAGATGCCCGCCGAGACTGTCGGGGATGACCTCGACGATCGCTTGGGCCATCTTCCCGATCATGCCGGTTCCGGTGAGGATGCCGGTGAACACACCGGCGGCGAAGATCATGGTGGTGACGAGGACGACGCTGTTGCCGTGCTTCTCCAGCAGGGCCTGCTGGTCGTCCCAGCGCGGGTAATTGACCAGCAGCGCGACGGCGAAGGCGAGCACGAACAGCACCGGCAGCGGCATGACCTCCAGCACCAGTGCGATCAGCAGGGCCACGGTGAGCAGCAGGTTGAAGACGGTGAGCGCGGTGCCCGCGCGCCGGGCCACCCGGGGCGTACCGGGACCGTCGCCGACGGCCGCCGCCGGGGCCGCCTCCGGCTCGGGCGTGGCAAGGCCACCGAGGCGGGTGCGCTCCCGGCGCCCGATGGCGTACGAGGCGAACAGCACCCAGGCGATGCCCGCGGCGAACGCGGGCAGCAGCGGCGTGATGATGTCGGAGGTTTCCAGCTTGAGGGCGGCGGCGGCCCGCGCGGTCGGACCGCCCCACGGGATGAGGTTCATGACGCCCGCGCCGAGGGCGACGACCCCGGCCAGCACCAGGCGGCTCATGCCGAGCCGCCGGTAGACCGGCAGCAGGGCGGAGATGGAGATGAGAAAGGTCGAGGCGCCGTCACCGTCGAGCCCGACGCACATGGTGAGGACCGCGGTGCCGACCGTGACGCGGAGCGGGTCGTTCTTCGCGACGCGCAGGATGGCGCGGATCAGCGGCTCGAAGAGCCCCGCGTCGATCATCAGGCTGAAGTAGAGCACCGCGAAGGCGATCATGATGCCGGTGGGGGCGACCTGGGACAGCCCGTCGAGCGCCATCGGGCCGAGGTCGTCCCCGTAGCCGCCGATGACCGCGGTGACCACCGGCGTCAGCACGAGGGCGACCAGCACCGAGACCCGTTTGAACATGGTGAGCAGCAGGAAGCCGCCGATCGTGCAGAATCCCAGGGCTGCCAGCATGGGCCGCTCGCTTCCTCGTCCGGTCAGGTGTTGCCGATGAGTGTCGGAGCGGCGAAAGATCCGCGTCCAGCATCGAACACAGATCTATCCATGCGTTCTGCGCAACAGTTCCCCCGGGCGGCGCTCCCGCATACGCTCGCCGACCATGGACGTCACCCTGCGCCAGCTCACGGCGTACTCCGCGGTCGCCCGCGCGGTCAGCTTCACCGCGGCCGCCGCCGAACTGCACGTTTCCCAGTCCTCCTTGAGCCGTGCGGTCGCCGACCTGGAACGCACGCTCGGCATGCGGCTGCTGGAACGCGACACGCGCAACGTCGAACTCACCCCGGCCGGGGCGGAGGCGCTGCGGATCGCCGACCAGATCCTCTCCGCACACCGGGCGGGCCTCGCCCAGCTGGGCCGCTACGTGGCGGGCGAGCGCGGCGCCGTGTCGCTGGCCACCCTGCCCTCGGTGGCGGCCGTCCTCCTGCCCCCGGTCATCTCCGCCTTCCGTGCCCGGCGCCCCGAGATGACCGTGCGGCTCCTGGACGGTCTGGAGCGCTCGGTGCTCCAGCGGGTCGTGGACGGCGACGCCGACTTCGCCGTGAGCACGGTCCCCCGCCACCAGGCGAACGGCGGCATACGGCTGCGGCCCCTGGTGCGCGACCGCTTCCACGCGGTGCTCCCCGAACACCATCCGCTCGCCGAGGGGGACGAGGTCACCTGGGAGCAGCTCGGCCGGGAGCCGTTCCTCGCGGTCGGTACGGACTCCAGCGTCCGCCGCATGACGGACGCCGCGTTCGCCCAGGCGGGCCGGGACACCGCCCCGGCGGCCGAGGCGTCGAGCGTGGCCACGGTGGGTGGCCTGGTGGCGGCGGGCCTCGGCGTCTCCGCCCTCCCCGCCCTGGTCCACCCCCTGATCCCGCCCGGCCCGCTGGTCCGCCGCCCGCTGGTCGCCCCGGTGCTGGAGCGCCGTCTGTACGTGGTCCTCCCGGCGCACCGGGCGCTGCCGCCGGGCGCGGGGCGCTTCCTGGAGGAACTGGAGGCGTTCCGGACGGCGGGCCACCAGCTCCCGGAGGGCGTGGTGTGGGAGGAGGCGGCCGCGGGCTGACGCCCGGCGGACTCTCTTGCGGTATCCGCATGAATTGATGCTCGTTCAATGCTGGACCCGCATATCCCCCACCCCGCAGCCTGAACCGCATGGACGACCACAGCAGCACACGGCAGGGACAGCTCGCGGGGCTCAAGGTGGTGGAGTTCGCCCACGTCGTGGCGGGCCCGCTGGCCGGGGGCATGCTCGCCGACCAGGGCGCCGACGTCGTCCACGTCGAGCCGCCGGGCGACGGGGACGCCGCCCGGGCCATGGGGCCCCGCCGGGACGGCGTCCCGCTCTGGTTCAAGGTCGCGGGCCGCAACAAGCGCTCCGTGACGCTCGATCTGCACCATGAGACGGGCCGGGAAGTCGCCCGGGAACTGGTCGCCTGGGCCGACGTGGTGATCGTGACGCTGCGCGCCGGGCGGCTGCGCGCCTGGGGGCTGGACTGGGAGGCCGTCCACGCGCTCAACCCCCGGGCCATCCTGCTCCAGATCTCCGGCTTCGGCGCCACCTCCTCCCGCGCGGACGCCCCCGGTTTCGGCAAGATGGGCGAGGCCCGCAGCGGAGTCGTCCACCTCACCGGCTTCCCCGACGGCCCGCCCGTGCACACCGGCTTCTCGCACGGCGACGCCGTCACCGGGCTGATGGGCGCGTTCGCGGTGCTCGCCGCGCTGCACCGCCGTAACACCGACCCGGACTTCGACGGCGAGTGGATCGACCTGGCCCTCTTCGAGCCCCTCTACCGCCTGGTGGAGTGGCAGATCATCGCGTACGACCAGCTCGGCACGGCCCCCGAGCGGGCGGGCAACCAGCTCGCGGTGGCGCCCGCCGCCGTCATCAACACCTACCGCAGCGCCGACGACGACTGGCTCACCGTCACCTCCGCCACCACCCGCTCGGTGCGCAACGTGGTCCGGCTGCTCGGGCTGCCCGACGCCGAATTCGCCACCGTCGAGCAGCAGCACGCGGGCCGCGACCGGCTGGATACGGCGCTGCGCGAGTGGGTCGCCGGGCGCCCCTCGGCCGAGTGCCTGGCGGAGTTCGAACGCGCCGAGGTGGTGGCCTCCCGCGTCTTCACCGCCGCCGACATCGCGGCCGACCCCGTCTACGCGGAGCGCGAGGACATCATCACCGTCGACGATCCGGACCTCGGCCCGGTCCGGATGCAGGCCGTCATCCCGCACTTCCGCCAGGCCCCCGGCGCGGTGTGGCGCACCGGCCCGGCGCTCGGCGAGGACAACTCCGTCGTCTACGGCGAGTGGCTCGGCATCGACGACAAGCGGCTGGCGAACCTGGAGGACGACGGTGTCATCTGAGTCTTCTCCACGATCCGCACCGGTCCGGATCCCCCTGCGCTCCCTGCTCTTCGTCCCGGGCGGCAGAACCGACTGGCTGCCCAAGGCCGAGGCGGCGGGCGCCGACGCCGCGATCCTCGACCTGGAGGACGCGGTCCCCGACGACGGCAAGGCGGCGGCGCTCGACGCCGTGACCGATGCCATCGACCGGGCAACCTCGCGCATGCGGCTGTTCGTCCGTATCAACTCGCTCGACCGCGCGGCGGGCTGGCAGGCCGCCGACGAACTGCGCGCCGTGGCCCGTCCGGGCCTGTACGGGGTCGTTCTGCCCAAGGTCGCCCACGCCGACGACGTACGCGCCGCCGACCGGATGATGGCGTGGTGCGAGCGCCACCACGGACTGCCCGAGGGCCACTTCGCGCTCGTACCCCTGCTGGAGACAGCTCGCGGACTGCGCGAGGCGTACGCCATCGGCCGCGCCGCCGACCGCGTCGCCCACCTGGGCGCCCTCACCGGCCCCGGCGGGGACGTGGAACGCGCGGTGGGCTACCGCTGGAGCGCGGGCGGCGAGGAGACCCGCGACCTGCGCGCCCGGGTCCTGCTCGACGCCCGCGCCGCGGACCGCCCCCACCCGGTGGCCGGGCTGTGGACCGACATCGCGGACCTCGACGGACTGCGCCACTTCGCCGAACAGAACCGCGCGCTGGGCTACGAGGGGATGGCGGTGATCCACCCCTCCCATGTGCCGGTCGTCAACGAGGTGTTCTCCCCCGGCCCCGACGAGCTGGCCCGGTGCGCGCGGCTGATCGCGGCGGTGGAGGAGGCCCAGGCGCGGGGAGCCGGGGCGGTGCGGTTCGAGGGGCGGATGGTGGACGAGGCGATGGCGGCCACGGCCCGCCACACACTCGCCCTGCACGGCGGCTGATTCTCGTGCCCCGGGGGCTTGCCTTGGCGTGCGCTCCAACTCCTAATGTCCCCGGTCATGGAAACCATGGCGCACAACAGAACCCTGGGCCGCAGTGGCATCGAGGTGAGCGCCCTCGGCTTCGGCTGCTGGGCCATCGGCGGTGAGTGGCAGTCCGCCGACGGGCAGCCGCTGGGCTGGGGCACGGTCGACGACGCCGAGTCCGTGCGCGCGATCCGGCGCGCACTCGACCTCGGCGTCACCTTCTTCGACACCGCCGACGTGTACGGCACCGGCCACAGCGAACGCCTGCTCGGCCGTGCCCTCGGCAGGCACCGCGCCGACGTCGTCGTCGCCACGAAGTGGGGCAATGTATTCGACGAGGGGACCCGGACCCGCCACGGGCAGGACGACTCCCCGGAGCACGCACGCCGAGCCCTGACCGCCTCCCTGCGGCGCCTGGACACCGACCATGTCGACCTGTACCAGCTCCACATCTCCGACGCCGCCCCGGAGCGCGCCGCCCGGCTCCGCGAGACCTGTGAGGAGTTCGTGCGCGAGGGGCTGATTCGCGCGTACGCCTGGAGCACCGACGATCCCGCCCGGGCCGCCGTCTTCGCCGAGGGCCCGCACTGTACGGCCGTCCAGCACCGTCTGAACATCCTCCAGGACGCGCCCGAGCTCCTCGCCCTCTGCGCGGAGTCGGACCTCGCCAGCGTCAACCGCAGCCCGCTCGCCATGGGACTGCTCACCGGCAAGCACACCGCCGGGCGCACCCTGGAGAGCGGCGACATCCGCAACGCGCCGCCCGCCTGGCTGCCGGGGTTCACCGCGAACGCCGGGGCCGATCCGGACTGGCTCCGGCGGGTCGATGCCCTGCGGGACATCCTCACCAGCGACGGCCGCACCCTCGCGCAGGGCGCCCTCGCCTGGATGTGGGCCCGCGCCCCGCGGACGATCCCCATCCCCGGCTTCCGCACGGTCGTCCAGGCCGAGGAGAACGCGGGCGCGATCGCGAAGGGGCCGCTCAGCGCCGGGCAGATGGCCGACGTCGACCGGATCCTGGGGCGGTAGCGGCGCCGGGGCGGTGTCATGACGGGCCCGACTCGCGCCCCCAGACCTCCGCTACCGCGGCGCGGTGCCCCCGGCCGGTCGGGCGGGGGCACCCCAGCGCCCTCAGTCCAGCATCGTCAGGTCGAGACGGGCCACCCGGTCCGGGTCGGCGAGGATGTCGATCGCGGCGATCTTTCCGTCCGTGACCGTGAAGCCCAGCACCGAGGCGGGCCTGCCCGCCCGGGTGCCGACCACGCCGACGGCCCCGTTGACCAGGACCGGCCGGGGGACGGAGTCCTCGCCGCCGGAGCGGGCGAAGGTGAGCGCCTGGTTCGCCACGCTCTCCGCGCCGCGCAGCTCGCGGTACCCGAGCGGGGTGGCGGCGCCCTGGTCGGTGCGCAACACGACGTCCGGGGCGAGGAGGGCGATGAGCCCGTCGAAGTCACCCTCACGCGCGGCGGCGAGGAACGCGTCGACCACCGCGCGCTGCCGGGCCAGGTCCGGGTCGGGGAGGGGCGCCGCGCCCCGGACCCGGCGGCGGGCGCGGCTGGCGAGCTGACGGGCCGCCGCCGGGGTGCGGTCGATGATGGGCGCGATCTCGTCGAACGGCACGCCGAACAGATCGTGCAGGACGAACGCCAGCCGCTCGGCCGGGCCCAGCGCGTCGAGGACGACCAGCAGGGCGAGGCCGACCGAGTCGGCGAGCAGCGCCTGGTCCTCCGGGTCGACCCCGCCCGTACCGCTGAGGACCGGGTCCGGCACCCGCGCGCCGAGGGGTTCCTCCCGCCGCGCCGTGCGCGAGCGCAGCATGTCGAGGCATACGCGGCCGACGACCGTCGTCAGCCATCCACCCAGGTTCGTCACCTCGCTGGTGTCGGAACGGCTGAGCCGCAGCCAGGCCTCCTGCACGGCGTCGTCGGCCTCGCTGAGCGAGCCGAGCATGCGGTAGGCCACCGCCCGCAGATGGCCGCGGTGTGCCTCGAAGTTCTCCGCCAGGAACGCGTTTCCGCCCATCGGGCCTCTCTCCTCGTCGTCTGTCCTCAGAACACTGACGTACGGGCCGAGGGAGGTGTGACACGACCGGCCGGTACGCCGTTCAGCCCCGCAGCCCTTGACGCGCCGCGGCCCCCTCACTACATAACTTGGGAGCGCTCCCAAACCGTTCGCACCCCAGACATCGTTGTCATGACCCGGGCAACCCCACCCGGGCCGACCGCTCCCCACCAGGAGTCGCCCATGCGTACGACCGCCCCCACCGCAACCCCCCGCCGCCTCGTGGCCGTCGTGTTCGCCGCCGTCGCCGCCCTGCTGCCGTCCCTGCCCGCCCTCACGCCACCCGCCCGCGCCGCGGCGGCGGGATTACCCGTCGCGGGCGGGTTACACGTGGCGGGCGGGTTACACGTGGCGGGCGGCAAACTGGTCGAGGGCAACGGCACCCCCTTCGTGATGCGCGGCGTGAACCACGCCCACACCTGGTACGCCACCCGGACCACCCAGGCGCTCGCCGACATCAAGGCGCTGGGCGCCAACACCGTCCGGGTGGTGCTGGCCACCGGGGACCGCTGGGCCAAGAACGACACCGCCGACGTGGCGAACGTCGTCGCGCAGTGCAAGCGCAACCGCCTCATCTGCGTGCTCGAAGCCCATGACACCACCGGCTACGGCGAGCAGGGCGGCGCCGTCTCCCTCGCCCGTGCAGCCGACTACTGGGTCAGCGTGCGCGCCGCCCTCACGGGCCAGGAGAGCTACGTCGTCGTCAACCTCGGCAACGAGCCGTACGGCAACACCAACGCCACCGCGTGGACCGCCGACACCACCGCCGCCATCCGGAAGCTCCGCACCGCCGGAATCCACCACGCCCTGATGGCCGACGCGCCCAACTGGGGCCAGGACTGGAGCTTCACCATGCGCGACAACGCGGCCGCGGTGCTGGCCGCCGACCCGGACCGCAACACCGTCTTCTCCGTCCACATGTACGGAGTCTTCGACACCGCGGCCGAGATCAAGGACTACCTCACCCGTTTCGTCAACGCTAAACTCCCGCTCGTCGTAGGCGAGTTCGGCCACAACCACTCCGACGGCAACCCCGATGAGGACGCCATCATGGCGAACGCGCAGACGCTCGGCGTCGGCTATCTGGGCTGGTCCTGGAGCGGCAACAGCGGCGGAGTCGAATACCTCGACATGGCCACCGGATTCAACGCCGCGGCGCTCACCAGCTGGGGGCAGCGGATCTTCAAGGGTGCGAACGGCATCGGTCAGACGTCCAGAGAAGCCACGGTCTACCGCTCCTAGCCCACAACTCCCAGACAAGAAGGGCCTCCACCAACCATGGCCAAGTCCCCCCTTCCACGCACCGCCGCCGCCCTGCTGGCCGGAGCGCTGCTGCTCATCACGGCGCCCACCACCCAAGCGGCGGTGGCCGCCCCCTCGGCCGTCCACGTCAACCAGCTCGGCTATCTGCCGGACGGCCCCAAGCGCGCCACCGTCGTCAGCGCGAGCACCACCGCCCTGCCCTGGCAACTGCGCGACGCCTCCGGCAGAACGGCCGCCTCCGGCACCACCACCGCGCACGGCACCGACGCCGCCTCCGGCGACTCCACCCAACTGGCGGACTTCTCCTCGTACCAGGGGACGGGCACCGGCTACACCCTCACCGTCGACGGACGGACCAGCCATCCGTTCGACATCCGCGCGGGCCTGTACGACGGGCTGCGCGCGGACGCCATGTCGTTCTTCTACCAGCAGCGCAGCGGCACCCCCATCGAGGCGCGGCTCGCCGGTGCGGCGTACGCGCGCCCGGCCGGACACCTCGGTGTCGCGCCCAACACCGGCGACACCAGCGTGCCGTGCCAGCCCGGTGTGTGCGACTACGCGCGCGATGTCCGCGGCGGCTGGTACGACGCCGGTGACCAGGGGAAATACGTCGTCAACGGGGGCATCGCGACCTGGCAGCTGGTGAACTCCTTCGAGCGCGCCAAGCGGTCCGGCCACGCCGCCGCGCTCGGCGACTCCACCCTGCGTGTGCCCGAACGGGGCAACAAGGTGCCCGACGTCCTCGACGAGGCGCGCTGGGAGCTGGAGTTCCTGATGCGGATGCAGATCCCGGACGGGAAACCGCTCGCGGGCATGGCCTTCCACAAGATTCATGACGCGGCCTGGACCGGTCTGCCGACCCGTCCCGAACAGGACTCCCAGCCGCGCGAACTCCACCCGCCGTCCACCGCCGCCACCCTCAACCTGGCGGCCGCGGCGGCACAGTGCGCACGGGTCTACGCCCCCTATGACGCGGCCTTCGCCGCCCGCTGCCTGGCCTCCGCCCGCCGCGCCTGGGCCGCCGCCACCGCCCACCCCGCCCTGCTCGCCCCCGACTCCGACGGCACGGGCGGCGGCGCGTACGGGGACACCCGGGTCGGCGACGAGTTCTACTGGGCGGCCACCGAGCTGTTCGCCACCACCAAGGAGAGCCGCTACCGGGACGCGGTGACCTCCTCGCCCTTCCACACCGCGGACGATGTCTTCACGGCGGGCGGTTTCGCCTGGCCCGACACCGCCGCCCTCGGCCGGATCACCCTGGCCACCGTCCCGAACGCCCTGCCCGCCACCGACCTCACCCGGGTCCGCGCCTCGGTGGTGTCCGCCGCCGACCGCTACCTGGCCACCATGGGCCGCCAGGGCTACGCGGTCCCGCTGCCCACCGACGGCTACGTCTGGGGCTCCAACGGCCAGGTGGCCAACAACGCGAGCGTCATCGCCGTCGCCCACGAACTCACGAAGCAGCCCCGCTACCGCACCGGGGCCCTGGAAGCCCTGGACTACCTCCTCGGCCGCAACGCCCTGGGCCAGTCCTACGTCACCGGCTACGGCGACCGCGCCGCGCTCAACCAGCACCACCGCTTCTGGGCCCACCAGTACGACGCGTCCCTCCCGAACCCGCCCTCCGGCTCCTTCGCGGGCGGCCCGAACGCGGCACTGCAGGACCCGGTGGCGCAGGAGAAGCTGGCGGGGTGCGCGCCCGCGAGGTGCTACATCGATGACATCGGCTCGTACTCCACCAACGAGGTGGCCATCAACTGGAACGCACAGCTGGCATGGCTGGTGGCATTCGCCGCCGAACGCTGAGGCGGCCGGGCGAGGGGCACATTCCCCTCGCCCCTGGCCGCCCGGCCGGGGGCGGTCCCTCGCTCTCCACCTGCGTGCGCCACTTCCGCGGCCCCCGCGAGCTGCGGCTCAGCTGGGCAGCTGGGCCTCGATCGCCCCGACGACCTCGGCGGCCTCCGGCTCGGTCCGCGGCCGGAAGCGCCCGACCACCTCACCCTGCGGCGAGACCAGGAACTTCTCGAAGTTCCACTGCACGTCCCCGGCCTCCCCCGCCGCGTCCGCGGTCCGGGTCAGCTCGGCGTAGAGCGGATGCCGCTGCTCACCGTTCACATCGGTCTTCTCCAGCAGCGGGAAGGACACCCCGTACGTGGCCGAGCAGAACGTCCCGATCTCCTCCGCCGTCCCCGGCTCCTGCCCCGCGAACTGGTTGCACGGAACCCCCAGCACGGTGAACCCCCGACCGGCATACCGCTGCTGCAACCGCTCCAGCCCCTCATACTGCGGCGTCAGCCCACACTTAGACGCCACGTTGACCACCAGTACCGCGGCACCCTGATGCACACCGAGCGTGGTCGGCTCGCCGGACAGAGTGCGCAGAGGAATGTCGTACAGACTCATAGCGGATCCCATCGTCATCGTTCGCCGATGCGCCCAATCTATGCGATCACGGAGCCCCGGACCCGGATCACAACTTGACCACGGATCACACACAAACTCTTCACTCTTCAATTACCGTGGTTATGGTCAGCTCCTCGAGTTTCACTCAAGGGGGGACTATGTACGGGAATAACATCCCAACGCCGCCGACTCCAAGCACAACGCCCAACCGCCCCAGGTGGGCCCGTAAGCGGGTCGCCATACCGGCCGCGGCCGCGCTGCTGTTCGTCGGTATCGGCATGGGCGCGGCGGACGGTGAGGACGCCAAGGCGGCAGGCCGGGCCACACCCGCGCCTACGGTGACGGTGACCGTCACCGCGAAGCCCGCCCAGGTCAAGCACAAGGCCGAGCCGAGGCCCACCGTCACGGTCACGAAGACCGTCACGGCCAAGCCCAGGGCCACGCGGAAGCCGAAGGTGACGAGGAGCGCCGAGGCGCCCGCCGACGCGTCGTCATCCGGATCCGGCACCGGGTCCGGCACCGGATCCGGCACCGGATCCGGCTCGGGGGCCGGGGATTCGGCCTCCGGGGGCACCGGAAGTTCGGGCGGGGCGGGGAGTGGCGCTACGGCGTTGTGTGAGGACGGGACGCTTTCGTACGCCGCGCATCATCAGGGCGCCTGCTCGCATCACGGCGGGGTTGCCGTCTTCTACCGGTGACACGGCAGCGGGGCGCGCCGTGGGGCGCGCCCCGCTGGGGGGGGTGCGAGGGGTTACTCCGGCGGGGTCGGGGTGTCGTGGTTGCGGTACATCGCCTGGATGTCGAGTTCCAGCTTGACCGTCGGGCCGACGACCGCGATGCCGCGGGCGAGCATGTTTCGCCAGTTCAGCGTGTAGTCCTCGCGGTGGAGTTCGGCGCTGGCGTGGGCGGCGCAGCGGAGTTCCTGTTCGTAGCCGCCGTTCACCGCGCCGAGGTAAGTGGTGTCGAGGGTGACGGAGCGGCTGACGCCGTGCATCGTCAGGGGGCCCTGGAGGCTCCACTTCGCGCCGCTGCGCCAGGTGAAGCGGGAGCTGGCGAAGTGGATGTCCGGGAAGTTCTCGACGTCGAGGAAGTCGGCCGAGCGCAGGTGGTTGTCGCGGGTGGCGTTGCCGGTGGAGATGCTGGAGGCGTCGATGAGGACCTCGACGCGGGAGTCCTCCATGCGCTCGGCGACGTGGATGCCGCCCCGGAAGCGGGTGAAGCGGCCGTGCACATTGGCCATGCCGACGTGGCGGGCGATGAAGCGGATGGCGGTGTGCGGGGGGTCGAACAGCCACGTGCCGGGCGGGGGAAGTTCGAGCTGCTGCGAGGGCTGCATCGGGATGCGGTGGGGTTCGCCGCATTCGCCCGGCCTGACCTCGGTGGTGAGGCGATGGGGGGTCAGGCCGCTGCCGGTGAACAGTACGGAGTACTCGCCCGGCTCCAGGGTGGCGACGAAGAGCCCGTGGGGGTCGGTGGTGGCCTTGACCGCCTGCTTGCCCGCGCCGCGGGTCGCGGTGATGGTGACCTCGACGCCGCCCAGCGGCTCGCCGACGGGGTCCAGGACCTCGCAGCTGAACGCACCGGCGCCGACGGGCATGGGGAGGCGGAGACCCGGTCCACGGTTCGGGCGCTTGGGGCGCATGCGCCGGAGCAGTGCGAGGGGCGTTGCAGTCATCTCTCTAAGGTTTCTCTCGGTAACGGGGTCTCCCCATGATGGAGGGCGCTGGGGGACGTCACCCATCAGGGGTGGTTGTATCAGCCAACAGCCTCGTTCACGCCACCACTCATACGGCGGCGCGTGACAGCACCAAGTCGAAGTCGGCGTGCTGGAACGAGATGGAAGGGGTTGCTGACACCGTAACGGGTGGCGGGCTCGGGAGCGTCGGTCAGGGTGACGTCGTTCACCAGTCGTGCACCGATCGTGCACCAGACTCCGTCGCTCCCCTCCGCACCCGTACCGTCAGTCGGCCGCCTCGGGGGCCGGGCGCGCGTGGCCGAGGATCTGCCTCAGCGCGCCGGTCAGCAGCTCGGTGGCGTCCGGCGTGGCCGTGGCGTGGCGGAAGCCGATGTAGTTGTCGGGGCGGGCCAGCAGGGCGCCGCCGTCGCCGGTTTCGCGCAAGCTCGCCCAGTCGCCGTAGGGGTCCTCGTACTCCTGGCCGGGCCCGATGACGACGGTGGCGACCTCGATGCCCAGCTCGCGGCGCGCGGTCTCGGCCGCCTGCCGCCAGCAGTCGCCGCCGATGCCGGTGAAGAGGGTGAACCGGCCCTGGCCGCCGAGGTCGAGGGTCGAGAGGCGGTCTGGGCCGCGGGTGACCCAGGCGTGCGGCAGCTTGGCGCCGGGCCGGGTGGAGGGCTGGTGGTACAGCTCCGGGTCGCGGGCGAAGCCGGGGTCGGGGGTGCCGTCGGGGACGACGGCGTCCGAGGTGTACCGCTGGTTCATCTCCACGCCGTGCGCGTTGAACTCGTACACCTTGGCGGCGATGGCTTCCCGCAGCCGCTGCCGCTGCTTCTCGGCCTCGGCGGTGGCGTCCTTGCGGGCGGCGACGTTGCGCCACATCTGGTCGGGGTCGGAGGTGGACAGCACGTTCAGCGCCTCGAAGACGGGCGCGGTCTCGCCGATGCTCTTGTTGGCGCGCTCCACGGTCTGCCGCCCGACCGGGGCCCGCTCGGCGGAGTAGCTGTCCAGGAGGGCGGGCGCGGCGGTGCCGTCGAGGACGTGGCGGAGTTTCCAGGCGAGGTTGTACGCGTCCTGGATGGAGGTGTTGGAGCCGAGGCCGTTGGACGGCGGGTGGCGGTGGACGGCGTCGCCCGCGCACAGCACCCGCCGGTCGGCGTAGGTCTCGGCGTACAGGTGGTTGACGGTCCAGGCCGAGGTGGAGGTGATACGGACCGGGATCCGGTCGTCGCCGAGCAACTGCCGCACCACGGACAGCGCGAACTCCTCGGTGAGGTCCGGCGGACCGGCCTCCAGGTCGTACCCCCACACCACCATCCACTCGGTCCAGGGGCGTACGCAGCGCACGAGCCCGGCGCCGATGCCGCCGACGGTGGCGCCGGGGGCGAGCACCCAGTAGAGGGTGGAGGGGCGGTGGGCGGTGAGGGCGGCCAGGTCCGCCTCGAAGACGATGTTGAGGCTGCCCGCGACGCCCATCCGCCCGACGGTGGGCAGCCCGGCGTTCTCGGCGACGCGGCTGCGACCGCCGTCCGCACCGACCAGGTAGCGGGCCCGGATGCGGTAGTCGTCTCCGCGCAACCGGTCCCGTACGGTCACGGTGACGCCCTCGGCGTCCTGCTCGTGCGCGAGGTATTCGGTGGCGAAGCGCAGTGCCGTGCCCCGGGCGACGGCGGCGTCCACCAGGATCGGTTCCATGAGGTGCTGCGGCATGTCGCACATGGCGCTGGGTCCGGCCAGTTCGTGTTCGGCCTGCACGCGCGGGTCGTTGCCCCAGGAACGCAGCCGCCCCAGCTCCTCGCCCGCGAGGCTGGTGCAGAAGACGGTGTTCCCCATCAGGTGCTGCGGGGTGGCCCGCTCCCGTACCCGCTCCTCGACACCGAGGTCGCGCAGCACCTCCATGGTGCGCTGGTTGGTGATGTGCGCGCGGGGCGTGTCCGCGAGGCGTCCGTACCGGGTGACCACCATGTTGGGCACGCCGTAGGTGCTCAGAGCGAGCGCCGTCGCGGCTCCGGCCGGGCCGCTGCCGACGATCAGCACGTCGGTCTCGACGGTGTCCACTGCGTAGGGCTCCTCTCCTGGCGGCCGGACACGTTACGAGGGCGCGGTTCGCCGCTCTCCGGCCAGCGTTGATGATCTTGATCCAGGAGAGGGCGGCGGAGGTGTCTCAATACGAGACACCTCCGCCGTATACGGTGAGGTCGCTGTGACGAGCGACAACGACACCCCGGCCGCCCCGGCTCTCGCCCCGCTGCGGCGGGCCCGTGAGCGGTTCCTGAGCGGGCGGCCGCCGGGCGAGGACGTCCCCGACGACCTCGCCGAGGCGTGGCGGCGCGCCCGGTTCCTCGGCGTACGGCGGGAGGTGACGCCGCCGTACGCCCCCGTGCCCGCGCACTCCCCGCTGCTGGCCGCCGCCCGCCCGGTGCTCGACCGCATCCTGCCCACGCTGGACGGCGGCGACACGGCGCTGGTGCTCGCCGATGCCCGCTGCCGGGTGCTGTGGTCGGGCGGCGGCCCATCGGACAGCGGCCCGGTGCCGGAGGCGGGCCACGACGTGTCCGAGCGGGCGGTGGGACACCACAGCGCGGTGCTCGCGCTGCGCCTCGGCCGCCGGGCGGAGACGCACGGCCCGGAACACGTCCTGGACCTGTGGCAGGAGCTGGCGGCGGTCAGCGTCCCGGTGTACGAGCCGGGGGCGGGCCGCCCGGCCGGGACCGTCACGGCGCTGGCCCGGGTCCGCGAGGACCGCGCGCCCCACCCGGGCACGGCGCTCGCCGAGGCCACCGCGCTCGCGGTCGAGAGGGAGCTGCTGGGCCGGGCCCGGCCCCCGGAGCGGCTGCTGCTGGACGCGTATCTGCGCGAGGCGCCGGAGGGGCGCGCGGTGGTGGCGCTCGACGGCAGCAGCCGCATCGTCAGCTCCGGGGCCGCGCGGCTGCTGTCGGACGAGACGCTGACCCGGCTGGAGCGCCGGGCCACGGCGCTGCTGCGGGACGCGGGGGCGGCGGACGGGCGGCGGACGCGGGAGTTCCCGGTGCCGGACGGTGCCGGGCTCGTCGTCCGTATGACCCCGGTCGTGCACGAGGACGAGGTCATCGGCGCGGTCGCGGTGGCCCGCCCGGGCCCGGCGGCCGATCCGGCGCGTACGGCGCGTACGGAGGAGCGGGGCGGTGGCCGGGAGCGGCTGCCGGGGCTGGCCGGTACGTCGGGGCCGTGGCGGGTGGCCGTCGCGCGGGCGACCGGGCTGGCCCGGGCGGCGGAGCCGCTGCTGCTGACCGGGGAGGCGGGCGTCGGCAAGTCCTCGCTGGCCCGCGCCCTGTTCGCGTGGCGCGGCGCCACCGCGCCCCTGGTGGTGGACGCCGCCGAGGGCGCGCCTGGTGACGTACCGCGCTGGTGTCACGCCGTGGCGGAGGGGGTGGGCGCGCCCCCGCTGCTCCTGCTCCACGCCGAGCGGCTGGACCAGCCCGATGTCGCCGCGCTGCTGTCGCTGCTGGCCCGGCGGCCCGGGGTGCCGCTGACGGCGACGCACACGCCGGGCACCCGGGTCGGCCCGTGTCTGCGGCGGCTGCTGGACCTCCTGAGCGCCCGTTCCGTCACCCTGCCGCCGCTGCGCGAGCGGGTCGAGGACATCCCCGTACTGCTGCCGGACCTCGCCGGGCGCCCCTCCCCCGGCCACCCGCCACTGTCCTGGAGCCTGGACGCGCGGCGGGCCCTGGAACAGCACGGCTGGCCGGGCAACGTGGCCGAACTGTCCCAGGTGGTGCGGGAGGTGTCCGAGCACCGCCGCGCCACCGGCCCGGTGCGGCGCGGGGAACTGCCACCGGGTCTGCGGGTGCCGCCCGCAGCGCGGCGGCTCAGCGGGATGGAACGGGCCGAGCGCACCGCGATCCTGGAGGCGCTGCGCCGCCACGGCGGCAACAAGGCCCGCGCGGCCGAGTCGCTGGGCATCGGCCGGGCCACCCTGTACCGCAAACTGCGCGCCCTGGGCGCGGACCAGCCCTCCTGACGGCGCTTCACGCCCCGGGCTCACCGACCTTGATGTGCGGGGCGTCCATGATGACCTCGCCACCCCGGAAGGGCAGACGGCCCCAGTGGCGCGCGTCGTCGTACGAGACTGCCGCCCCCACCGCGCCCAGCGCCACGTCGACGCTGTGCGCGGGGGCCGTACCGGTGAAGAACTCCCGGGTGTCGAGGATGACGACATGGTGGCGGTTGTCGCGCAGGGCGCTCGCGAGCCGGTCGTGGCGTTCCCGTCCGGTGCCGCTGGTGAGGTGGAGGACGCCGTGCGGCTGGGGTCCGACGAAGTAGTCCACATGACCGCTCTCTTCGAGGGCCACCGCGCGGGTGGCCACGCCCGTGGCGTCGATGAGCTTGAGCATCCAGAAGTCACCGGCGCTGCGCAGGTCCGGCAGGGTCAGCACCGAGAGGGCGGACGGGGCCGCGTCGGGCCATGTCAGCGGCGCCCGCTCGTAGACCTGGGCGAACGACGTCAGCAGGGTGCCCACGTGGTGGCCGAACCCGTCCGGATCGCGGGCGCCGCACAGGTCGAGCACTCCGGCCGCGAGGGTGAGGTATCCGCCCGCCGGGATGGTTTCCCGGACCGGTGGCAGTGGCACGGTGAGGGTCCGGTGGGCCGCTTCCGCCAGGGGTGAGGTGCCGTGGGTGGTGAGCGCGACGGTATGACGGCCCGCCTCCCGGGCCGCCCGGAGCGCGAGCAGGTCGCGGCGGTGCCACCGGACTGGGACACGCCGACCACCGTGTCGCACCGGGGCGGGATCTCGCCGGTCCAGGTGATGTCCCCGGCGGAGCGGGCCGCGCAGGCCGGTGAAGAATTCCGGGCCGGGCGGTGGTGTGGGCGCCGCGACGGTGTCGTCGGCGATCAGCAGGTGTCGCCCACCGTGTCGATCTTCCCGCCCAAGCGGCCGCTGTCGTCGCTGGCGCAGTCGCCTGGGCCTGCGTGGAGGGGCCCAGCACAGTCACGACGACCGCCCTGTGTTCGACGTAGGCTCTGAGGTTGTCCTGCGCGCGTCGTTCAAGGGGGGGACCATGGGGGCTGGCGGCACCGGGGGAGCGGGGCGGGCGGATGTCGTCGTGCTGACCGCGCTGGAGATCGAGTACCGGGCCGTACGGGCGCATCTGGACGATCCGCGCCCCGTCCGGGCGGAGCGCGGCTCCCTGTTCGAGACGGGCGTCTTCCGCTCCGGGTCGGAGCCCGGCGGGCGTCAGGTGGCGATCCACATGACGGGTCCGGGAAATCCCGGCGCGGCGGCCCTGGTCGAGCGGGCGGCGGCGCTCTTCGCGCCGCGGGCCGTGCTGTTCGTCGGGGTGGCGGGCGGCGTCAAGGATGTCGCGCTGGGCGATGTGGTGGCCGCCGACACGGTGTACGACTACGAGACCGGCAAGGACACCGAGTCGGGGTTTGTGCCCCGGCAGAAGACCCATCAGCCCGCCTACGGACTGGTGCAG